>DASZTN010000083.1:0-26913 GCA_035547995.1 Bradyrhizobium sp.
TGGAGCGCACCGCTCTCGACTCGCGCGATGGCCGCCCAGTCAACGCTCACATGGGAGACTATCTCGTACCTGTGAACCTCGACGTAGGTCGCGTCGAAGCGCATTTTGTCCAAGAGGATGATCCTCATGTGAACCCGCTCGGCGTCAAAGGCCTGGGCGAGATCGCGCTCGTGGGGATGGCGCCTGCTGTTGCCAATGCTGTCTATCACGCGACGGGCAAGCGCATTCGCGAATTGCCGATTCGGATCGAGCACGTGCTGTAGGAAAATCGCTTATCAAAGCCGCAGGCAGACCCGCCTATGTTTATCCCATTCTACGCCAGGGCCTCCCGTCTGCTGAACGCGCTTTACATGTCCTCGGGATTGGATGCAGATCGGCTGCGCGAGTTTTCTAAGGAGATCAAGCGGCCCAGAAAAGGTGATGAGCAGACGGGCATAGTGTTGCGCGGCGAAAATTCTCCGCCAAAGCTACGTTATTGCCGCCGATTGCCCCCTACTCCCACTCGATCGTGCCCGGCGGCTTTGACGTCACGTCATAGACCACGCGGTTGACGCCCTTGACCTCATTGATGATGCGCGTTGCGGTGGCGCCGAGGAAGGACATCTCGAACGGATAGAAATCGGCGGTCATGCCGTCGGTCGAGGTGACGGCGCGCAGGCCCACCACGTACTCATAGGTGCGGCCATCGCCCATCACGCCGACGGTCTTCACCGGCAGCAGCACCGCGAAGGCTTGCCAGATCTGGTCGTAGAGACCCGCCTTGCGTATCTGGTCGATATAGACGGCATCCGCGTTGCGCAGGATGTCGAGCTTGTCGCGGGTGATCTCGCCGGGGCAGCGGATCGCAAGGCCCGGGCCCGGGAACGGATGGCGGCCGACGAAGATTTCGGGCAGGCCGAGCTCGCGGCCCAATGCACGCACTTCGTCCTTGAACAATTCGCGCAAGGGCTCGACCAGCTTCATGTGCATGCGCTCGGGCAGGCCGCCGACATTGTGGTGCGACTTGATCGTCACCGACGGGCCGCCGGTGAACGACACGCTCTCGATCACGTCGGGATAGAGCGTGCCCTGCGCCAAAAATTCCGCCGGTCCTTCCCCCTTGTTTGCGATCTTCTTGGCCTCCGCGTCGAACACGTCGATGAACAGGCGGCCGATGGTCTTGCGCTTCAATTCGGGATCGGTGATGCCTTCGAGCTCGGCGAGGAATTGCTTCGAGGCATCAACGTGAACCAGCGGGATGTTGTAGTGATGCCGGAACAAATCGACCACCGTCTCGGCCTCGTTGAGGCGCAAGAGGCCGTGATCGACGAACACGCAGGTGAGCTGGTCGCCGATCGCCTCATGGATCAGCACTGCGGCAACAGCGGAATCGACGCCGCCGGACAGGCCGCAGATCACCTTGCTCTTTCCTACCTGCGCGCGGATCTTCTCGATCGCCTCCTCGCGAAAGGCGCGCATGGTCCAGTCCCCGGTAAAGCCGGCGACCTTGCGGACGAAATTGTGCAAGAGCTTGGCGCCATCAGGCGTATGCGCCACTTCGGGATGGAACTGCATCGCGTAGAATTTGCGCTTGTCATCGGCGATCACCGAGATCGGCGAGCCCGGCGCGCGGGCGACGCCGCGGAAACCTTCCGGCAATTTGGTGACGCGGTCGCCATGGCTCATCCAGACGTCGTAGCGGCCGCCCTTCAGCCAGACGCCGTCGAACAGCGCGCAGTCATCGGTGACCTCGATGGTGGCGCGGCCGAATTCGCGGTGGTGGCCGCCCTCGACGGTGCCGCCGAGCTGCTGGGCCATGGTCTGCTCGCCATAGCAGATGCCGAGCACCGGCACGCCGGCGGTGAGGATCGACATCGGCGCCGATGGCGCATTGTCGTCGAGCACCGAGGCCGGGCCGCCCGAGAGGATCACCGCCTTGGGCTTCATCTCCTTGAAGGCGGCTTCGGCCTTCTGGAACGGGACGATCTCGGAATAGACGCCCTCCTCGCGGACGCGGCGGGCGATCAGTTGCGTCACCTGACTGCCGAAATCGACGATCAGAATCTTGTCATGCGCCGCCGCCACGGATGGCGTCTGCTCGCGGGCTGTTTTGGCTGGGGTCATGGCTAGCAGATACGCGACGGGGGGCGGGCCCGCAACCCCGCCACGGCTTCATGGCCGGGCTTGTCCTGGCCATCCACGTGCTTTTATGGGCGGCGACCCGCAACCCCACACTGTCATTCCGGGGCCTCCGAGGTCCCTCGCGTCATTCCGGGGCGCGTCGCAGACGCGAACCCGGAATGACGAGGTTGGCGGATCACGCCCCCTTCTTCATCACCGAAACGAAAAACCCGTCGGTGCCGGTGCGGCGCGGGGTCATCAGCCAGCCCTCGGGCGAGCCGAGTGCGGCTTTGGCAAAGTCCTCGGCTTTGTCCCAGAGCACGGAAGCGACCTGCTCCGGCGGCACCACCGCGAATTCCGGATGCCGGCCAATGAAAGCGCGGACCTGGTCGCTATTTTCCGGCGGCAGCACCGAGCAGGTGACGTAGGCGATCCGGCCGCCCGGCTTGACCAGCGCGGCGGCGCGGTCGAGCACCTCGGCCTGGTCCTTCAGCCGCACCTCCAGCGCGCCGGGGCGCATCCGCCATTTGGCGTCGGGGTTACGGCGCCAGGTTCCGGTTCCCGTGCAGGGCGCATCGATCAGCACCAGGTCGGCGGAGGCGCGGATATCCGACAGCGGATCGCCCTCGCCCTTTGGCGTGCGTATCTCGGCGTTATGCACGCCGGCGCGTGACAGCCGTTCGTGGATCGGCGCGAGCTGGCGCTTGTCGGCATCGGTGGCGATCAGCCGGCCCTTGCCCTGCATCATCGCCGCCAGCGCCAACGTCTTGCCGCCGGCGCCGGCGCAAAGATCGATCACCTGCTCGCCGGGCCTGGCAGCCGAGAACAGCGCGGCAAGCTGCGAGCCCTCGTCCTGCACCTCAATGGCGCCCTTGATGAAGGCCTCCTCGGCATGGATCCCGGGATTGCGCGCATCCGCGCCAAGCACGATGCGCAGGCCGATCGGCGACCACGGCGTCGGCCTCGCGCCGAGATGCGCCAGCGACGCCTGCACCTTCTCGCGCTTGGCTTTGAGCGTGTTGACGCGCAGATCCAGCGGTGCGCGGCTCGCCATCGCCGCCGCCTCGGCGACGCGGTCCTCGCCGAATGCCTGGGCGAGATAGCCGTCGAGCCATTCCGGGTAGTCGCCGGCGATATGCGCGGGCGCCTCATCCAGCGCACGTTCGGACAGCGCCTTGCGCTCGGCGTCGGTCAGCGGCTCCGGCGCGAACCGGCTGGCGTCGCAGAGCGCGGCGATGGTCTCGGCATCCATGCCGCGCTCGAGCCGGAGCATGCCGAGGACATGCGCGCGGGGGCTGTCGTCATCCATGAGCCAGGCGCTCGAGGCATAGCGGCGCAGCACGTCCCAGATCAGGCCGGAAATCGCGGCGCGATCGCCGGAGCCGGCAAAGCGGTGCGAGGTGCCCCATTCCTTCAGCGCCTGCGCCGCGGGAATGCGTTGGGTCTCGATGGTGCCGATCAGTTCGATGGCCGCGGAAATCCGCGCAGCGGGTGTCATATCAGCCTTTCAGGTTTGAGCCGCGTTCAGATCGCAAGCAGGATCTTCAGCGCGAAATAAAGCCACATCGCAAACAGCACCAGTACACCGGCGAACCAGGCCAGCGAGCGATTGCGGACATTGTTGGATGTAACGAAGATTCCGGCATGGGCAAAGCGCGTCACCACGAATACCCAGGACAGCATCACGATCACCAGATCGGCATGCCGCAGCGGCAGCGCCAGCGCGATCAGGGTGTAGAACAACACCGGCAGTTCGAACTGGTTGCGGAAGCAGTTGCCGAACTGGGTGGCACGAACCGGCCAATTCGGCTGGCCCAGCGCGATGTCCTTGAACCTGGTCTCGCCCGATTGAAGCGCGCCGCTGCGGGTCGCGATCATCCCGAACATCAGCGCGAAGGTCAGCCCGACCTGGACGAAGACGGGCAGCAGAACCGCTTGAACCATCATTGGATTTTTCCCCGAAACGCGGGCGCCCAAAAGCGGACGCCTGGCCCGTTCGATCATGCCCCGCTATAGCGAGCGGGGCTGCCGCTGACAACAAAGCCCACCCGGTGGCGGTGAACCGTCCACCATGGCTTGATGGCAAAGTTGGTTCTCTGACGGCGGAACATGCTAAGGAGTTCCAGCTCTCTCAAGCGATTTAAGCGAACGCATGCGATTCCGAAATCCGATTGCTCCGGCCCGCGCACTCGCCCTCCCCGCCCTCGGGCTCATCCTTGCAATGGCGCTCTCATTCGCCCCCGTGTTTGCCGCAAGCCCCGTGGTCAGGGACGGCAATACCATCCAGCTCGGCAACATCACCTACCGGCTCGACGGCATCGATGCCCCCGAGCTCGACCAGAACTGCATCGACGACCATGCCGATCCCTGGAGCTGCGGTATCGACGCCCGCGACCAGCTCACAAAGCTGATCAGCGGCCGCCCTGTGCATTGCGACGACCACGGTCCCGCCCGGAATTTCAGCAAGCGGCATCTCGGCGTCTGCACCGTGACCGGGGAGACGGCGAGCCTGAACCAGCAGATGATCGCCGCAGGTTTTGCGCTCGAACTGGCATCGTCCGCCAGGGACCCGTTCGCCAAGGATCAGTCGAGCGCCAGGGACGCCCGCCGTGGCCTGTGGAAGGGCTGCTTCGTCAGTCCGCAGCAATTCCGCCATGGCAAGAAGGACGGCACCCTGCTCGGCGCAGCATGCCGCGCCGACAAGGATCGCGAAATCCGCGCCGTGCTGTTTCCCCGGCATCCGGCGATGCCGCCGGGCTGTCCGATCAAGGCGCGGTTTGCACTCCGCGCCCGCCTGACCGGCAATGTCGGCATCTATCACTTGCAGGGATGCCCGAGCTATCCGGCGACGACGCGGCCCGACCGCTGGTTCTGCTCGGAGGACGATGCAAGGGCCGAAGGCTTCCGCCGCGCCTATAACTGCCGCGCGCGGAAATAAAACGCGTCTGCGGGTAGAGCGCCATCGCTACTGGTCGAACATGGAGCCGGTTTTGCGAGAAACCACCGGGCCGGCGCGAAGCGCCGCGCGATGACAGGCTCCGCGACGAAGCAATCCATATCTGCTCGCGCGCAAAAGATTCTTTGATTGCTTCGCTTGGCTCGCAGCAATGACGTCGTTTGATTTAATCCAGATACATCATGCAGCTATTGCTGCATCTGCATGATCTGGTTCATCGGCGCCATGTTGTGGTTGAGGTTGTCCATGATCCACAGCGAGCCGCCGACCACGAGCACCACGATCAGGATGCCGAAGAACAGCGCCATCACGTTGTTGGTGTTGTCGGGTCCCGTCGTGATGTGCAGGAAGAACACCACATGCACGCCCATCTGCGCGATCGCGAGCACGACGATGGCGACAGGAATGGAAGGTTCCCAGACCAGATTGGTGCCGGCGACAAAGAACGAGGTCGCGGTCAGCAGCAGCGCCAGCCCGAGGCCGACGACATAGCCGAGCACGCGAATGCCGACGCCGCCTTCGCTTTCTTCGCCCGGCGCCAGATCGGCCTGATGCAGATCGTGGGACTGATCACTCATGCCGCACTCCCAAGCAGATAGACGATCGAGAACACCGCAACCCAGATGATGTCGAGCGCGTGCCAGAACAGCGCGAAGCAGATGATGCGGCGCTGGATGTCGGCGCGGAATCCCTTGGTGAAGACCTGCGCCATCATGGTGAGAAGCCAGAGGATGCCGAGCGAGACGTGCAGGCCGTGGCAGCCGACCAGCGTGAAGAACGCCGACAGGAACGCGCTGCGGGTGGGGCCTGCGCCGCGTGCGATGAGTGAGGCAAATTCCCGGCCCTCGATGAAGAGGAACCCGAGGCCCAGCACGCCGGTCACCGCCATCGCGATCTGAAACCAGAACCGGTTGCGGACGTCGGCGGCGATGCTCGCCATGCCGCAGGCGAAGCTCGACAGCAACAGCAGGATGGTCTCGAGCGCGACATTCCTGAGATCGAACAGCTCGGCGCCGCTCGGCCCGCCTGCGGTCTGCCTCGACAGCACCGCGAAGGTGGCGAAAAACGCCGAGAACATCACCATGTCGCTGAGGATGAAGATCCAGAAGCCGTACGCCGTCACGACCCGCTTCGGCGCCGGACCCGGATGCTCCATGATCTGCAGGCCGGGACGGTCGTGCTCGCCACCTTGCGTCAGGGTCGTTGCGATCATCCCACGCTCCCCGCTGCGGTGACGAGATTGCGCCGTTCGGCAAGGTTGACGCGATCGATCCGCGCCACCTCCTCGGCGGGAATTTCGTATTCGTCATGATCCCGCCAGGCGAAGGCGACGAAAGTGGCGAAGGCGCCGATGAAACCGGCAATCACCATCCACCAGATGTGCCAGATCAGCGCAAATCCCATGACGGTCGCAAAGAAGGCGGACACGAACCCGGTCGGCGAGTTGCGCGGCATCTCGATCGGCTTGTAGTCGGGCTCATCCTCGGGCTCGGCAAGCTGACTGGCCTTGGCCTTCAGCGCCCAATAGGCGTCCTCGCCGGTGACATAGGGCAGCACCGCAAAATTGAACACCGGCGGCGGCGATGCGGTAGCCCATTCCAGCGACCTGCCGTCCCAGGGATCGCCGGTGCGGTCGCGCAATTCCTCGCGGTGGCGGATGCTGACGGCAAGCTGAATCACCTGACAAATGACTCCGATGGCCATCAGAATGGTGCCGACGCCTGCGGCGATCATCCAGGGCCGCCATTCGGCGACGTCGTAATGCTGCAGGCGGCGCGTCATGCCCAACATGCCCGCGGCGTAGAGCGGGATGAAGGTCACGTAAAAGCCGGCGGTGGTGAACCAGAACGCCGCCTTGCCCCAGCCCTCATGCAGGCGGAAGCCGAACGCCTTGGGAAACCAGTAGGTGTAGCCGGCAAAGGCCCCGAACAGCACCCCGCCGATAATGGTATTGTGGAAGTGAGCCACCAGGAACAGGCTGTTGTGCAGCAGGAAATCGGCCGGCGGCACCGCGACCAGGACGCCGGTCAGCCCGCCGAGGATGAAGGTCACCATGAAGGCGACCGACCACATCATCGGCGTGGCGAAACGGATGCGGCCGCCATACATCGTGAACAGCCAGTTGTAGATCTTCACCCCGGTCGGCACCGCGATGATCATGCTGGCAATGCCGAAGATCGCATTGACGTTGGGGCCTGCGCCCATGGTGAAGAAATGATGCAGCCAGACCATGAAGGAGATGATGCAGATCGCCATCGTCGCCATCACCATCGATCGATAGCCGAACAGCGGCTTGCCGGAAAAGGTCGAGACCACTTCGGAAAAAATCCCGAACGCCGGCAGAACCAGGATGTAGACCTCCGGATGTCCCCAGGCCCAGATCAGGTTCATGAACATCATCACGTTGCCGCCGGCCTCGTTGGTGAAGAAATGGAAGCCGAGATAGCGGTCGAGGATCAGCATCGCGAGCGTCGCGGTCAGGATCGGAAACGCGGCGATGATCAGGAGGTTGGAAGCCAGCGTGGTCCAGCAGAACATCGGCATGCGCAGATAGTTCATGCCCTTGGTGCGGATCTTGAGCACCGTCGTCACCAGATTGATGCCGGCGACCAGGGTGCCGACGCCCGAAATCTCCAGCGACCACAAATAATAGTCGACGCCGACCCCGGGCGAATAGGTCAGTTCCGACAGCGGCGGATAAGGCAGCCAACCGGTGCGGGCGAATTCGCCGACCACGAGCGAGACATTGACGAGCAGCGCGCCGGTGGCGGTCAACCAGAAGCCGACCGAGTTCAACGTCGGGAACGCCACGTCGCGAACCCCGAGCTGCAATGGCACCACGAAATTCATCAGCCCGATGACGATCGGCATCCCGACGAAGAAGATCATGATGGTGCCGTGCGCAGAGAAGATCTGGTTGTAGTGCTCCGGCGGCAGATAGCCTGACGATTGATAGGCAACCGCCAGCTGCGCCCGCATCATGATGGCGTCGAAGCCGCCGCGCAGCAGCATCACCAGGGCCAGCAGCACGTACATCACGCCGATCCGCTTGTGATCGACGCTGGTGATCCATTCGTGCCAAAGATAAGGCAGATGGCCCTTGATGACGACCCAGATGAGTACCGCGAGGATCGCGACCAGCACCACCGCACCCGCCACCAGCGGAATCGGCTGCCCGATCGGGATCGCCGCCCAGCTAAGCTTACCGAACATCGGCCGCCCCACTTTCCGGTTTCGCCAGATTGTCGGTCAATCGCGGCCCCGGCCCTGGCGGAATCTTCTGGCTCGCGATCGCATCGAACAGCAGTGGGTCGCCGAGCCGAAAGGTCATTTTGTCCTTCGGGACCGATTGCTGCGCGAGCTTCTGGTAGGTCTCGGCATTCAACACCTCGCTGCTGTTCCGCGCGGTGTTCTCGACCCAGTCCCCGAACGCCAGCTGCGACACCATGTTGACGTCGAACAGCATGGCGGGAAAACCATCGCCACTGAAATGTCCCGATAATCCCTGGATCGTACCTTCGTTGTCGGCACGGAGCTCGAGATGCGTCACCATGCCGTTCATGGTGTAGATCAGGCTGCCGAGCTGCGGCACGAAGAACGCGTTCATCACGCTTGCAGAGGTCAGCTCCAGGTGCAGCGGCGAGCCGACGGGCACGGTCATGGTGTTGACCGTCGCGATGCGCTGGTCGGGATAGATGAAGAGCCATTTCCAGTCGAGCGAGACCACCTGAATCCGGACCGGGCTCCCCGTCCCTTCCACCGGATGCGCCGGATCGAGCTGGTGGGAGCCGATCCAGGCGACGCCGCCGAGCAGGATGATGGTAAGCGCCGGGATCGACCAGACCACGAGCTCGATGCGCCCGGAATATTCCCAGTTGGGCAGATAGTGCGCGCGAGTGTTGGATTGGCGAAACCAGTAGGCAAAAGCGAAGATCGCAATGATCGTCGGAATGACGATCGCCAGCATGATTCCGATGGAATCGATCAGGATCGTCTTTTCAGCGGCGGCAATCGGACCTTGCGGATCGAGGATGTTCATCTGCTCGACAATCCCGGCTTGCTGTTGCGTGAGGCTATCACGACAAAACTTCTAATTCCAACCGCTCTGTTGGTAGTAACAGCAAGCATCTCGAGCGCGCGCAATCGCGAACGCAAATAACGAAAAAGATAGTGCATCGATAGCAGCTTGCGCGTTGCTGATGCGCACTTCGGTTAAAGGCATCGAATATTTTACATGTCCGATTACGACGGGTTTGGAACGGTTCTTCCGATGCCGAGTTGATCACGCTTGGCTTCATTCATCCTTACACGGCCAAGCGGTCAGATGTGCGGATAGAGGCGCTGAGCGATGGCCGCCTCACGGGCTAAGCCGTCGCCGCGAAACGCTCAGCCGTGGCCCGATCAAATCAGGTTGAACGAATGCAAATGGTGGCAAGCTTGTCGCTGCGCCTTGCACGAGCGCGGTATTACTTAGCTGGGCAGAAGAGCCGCTCGATGCGGTTGCGGGCTCGGCGAGGCGATTCAGGAACAATTTCTGCCGATCCGATTTGGACGGCCATGAACGAGGACCTGCTAAAGCGCGCCGACCAGGCATTGCGGGAAAATCGGGTCATCAGGGCTGATTGTCTCAGGAACCTGATGCAAGCACGGGCGGCGACCGCGCGCATCAAGAGAACGCTGCTAAAGGCGCGGACCGATACCGCCAAGGCGCGTCGGCTTGGCCTGGAAACGGCCGATATTGTTCTTGCGGTGCTGGAAAATCGAAAGGCGAATACCGTTTCAGATAGCCCGGATGAACCTAGCGGGTGAAACGCAGCGCGGGAATGCGTCCGACGCGTCCGGGCGTTCATCCTTTGCAACCCGAGGCTTGCTTCAAACCGATCGCCGGACTTCTGCGACGGCGGCGTTCGCGCGTGCAATGAGCTGCTCCAGCGGCTGCAGCGCCTCGGTCATGCCCATAAACAGTGGGAGATAAGTTCGAGGGCAAGTTCCGGATGCTCCGTTTATCAAATCAACCCCGCGTCTATTTCCTCAATAGTCCTGACGATGATTCTCCTGTGCTCTTGCATCTCTCCGAGAGTGCGCTGAAAGATTTCAAGCGTCTCCTCCGCAAGCGCCGTACTGTGGCCGCCTTCGCGCAGCCTCTCTATCTCGATCATCTGATGGCCGACCGCCCGTTCCGCGTCGCTGATATGACGATCAGCCTCTGCAAGCCGTCGAAGCTCAGTGCTGCGATCCATGCCGCTCTCCCACTTCCTGAGGGAAAGTAAAACGAGCCTCGGAAGTTCCACAGGCACAGGCGGGATGCTCTATCGGGTCCGGCACGCCCGCTGCCGACATTTCGTTACACATTGCGTCGCCTCGCGGCCAAGATCGCTTTGGGGTGCGGACATCGGCTTTCGCCTTGCCGCTGCTGCTTTACGATTACAAGCCTAGACGACGGCGCTGCGTAGCAGTTGCGGGTCAAGTGAATACAAGACGCAGAGCGCAAGGCTCGCCCAGACCGCCAGGCTGAAATAGAGCGACATCCAGGCGATCTCGTCCTTCCAGTGCGCCAGGTCGTGGGTCACCACCCAGCGCGTACGCGCATCATGCAGCCCCTCGACCAGTCCGAGCAGCTTGCTGCCGTCGGCAAGCCCGGCTTTCCATCGGCCAAGATACATCGGCACGTCGACGGTAACGAGAAACGCCAGATAGACCGCGATGCCGGCGATGCCGGCGCCGAGCGCCACCCGAACCCAGCCGTTGAATTCCGGCAGCAGCCGGCAGAGGCCGATGCTGACCAGAAGGAAGGTCACGGCCCAGATCGAGTTTTCGATGGCGTTGCCGAGATAGTTCGTGGTCAGCACCGCATACCAGGAGAAGCATTCGGCAATGACAATCAGCGGCACAATCACCCAGGCGGCGTTCAGCGTGGTATCCGCTCCCGCTATCCCGCCGAGCTGACCGAGGATGATCGACCACTGCGCCGCAAAGCAAAGCTCGGCCACGGTCGCAACCGACCGGCCGATGAATACGCTCGACAGCCAGGTGTCGTACAGGCAGATCCGCTGCACGTCGGCGCGCGGAAGAAACGACCTGAAGGCGCAGCCGAAGACATAGGCCGCACACAGCAGCAGCATCAATCCCGTATTGGAGGCCGCGGCAAGACTGTTGGCGGTAGGGTCGCCGAACCGGCGATACAGCAGCAACCAGAGCGCGATATTCGTGCTGCCCACCAGGACCAGCATGACCCACCAAAGCCGTATGGGATTTGACCGCGCCCGCCACTCGATACGCATGGGCCGCTCCGCCTGTATTCGAATTGACACGTGTTCGTAGCAATAGTGTCACAAAGCGCGGGCGTGTCACCCCTAAAAAAGTGTGACAATTCAATTTGGAACTCCGGCGGGGTCACAATTCGTCACATCCGGCATGCCAGCCCCAAGCCGGATGTGACCCTGAAATATCCCGCCGCTTCCCTGGCGAATTGCGCTCGAGAACGACGGACCCGAGGAGATGGCGCGATGGGATGACTACGCTTCATCCAATCTTCATGATCGGACGCCGGAACGGCGCCGCGGGCGCTGAATTGACGGACGACAGTCCGGACATCAGCGGCACGAGCGAAGCGACATGAGCAACACGGACGAAATATCGATCGATCTTCTGTCGCGCCTCGACGAGGCGCGCACCTCGAGTCTTCATTGGAAGATCATGTTCATTTCCGGAATGGGATTTTTCACCGACGCCTATGACCTGTTCATCATCGGTGTGGTGATGGAGATGCTGAAGCAGGAGTGGAAAATCTCTCCGCTCGCGGAAGGACTCGTCACCTCGACCGCCCTGCTCGCCTCCGCGCTCGGGGCCATCATGTTCGGGCGGGTAGCGGACATGCTGGGACGGAAACGCATCTACGGCTACGAGGTGCTGGTGCTTGCATTCGGCGCCATCGCTTCGGCATTCTCGCCGGACATATGGTGGCTGATCTTCTTCCGTATCATCCTCGGCATCGGAATCGGCGGAGATTATCCGGTGAGCTCGACGATCATGGCCGAGTATTCGTCCAGGCGAACCCGCGGCATGATGGTAACGCTCGTCTTCACCATGCAAGCGGCGGGACTGATCTTCGGCCCCATCCTTGCCGCCGCCCTGATCGGCTCGGGATTATCGGAGTCGATCACCTGGAGGACGCTGCTGGCGTTCGGCGCCGTTCCGGCGATGGCGGTGTTCCAGATGCGGCGGCACCTTGCGGAGACGCCTCGCTATCTTCTGGCGATCGGGCGGCGCGATGCATTCACCGAGGTTGCAGGCAAGATGCTCGGCCAGACATCAGGCGCGATCGGCGGCGATCACGACAAGCATCCAACGACTTCGGAAACATCGTTCTGGCAAGGGTTCATGCGGCTTGCGGCCGACCAGAGAATGGCCATGCGGCTCCTCGGCGCCAGTCTCGCCTGGTTCCTGATGGACTTCGCCTATTACGGCAATACCGTCAGCAGCCCGCTGGTGCTCAATGCGCTGACGCCGGAGAAGTCGCTGCTCTCGCACATACTGCTCCAGCTCGCCGTGTTCACCGTCGCGGCGGCGCCGGGCTATCTGCTTGCGGCAGCCATGATGGACCGCCTGGGGCGCAAATCGATCCAGGTGCTTGGCTTTGCCATGATGGCGATAACATTCGCCATGATGGCATTCATTCCTGACGTCGGCAGCTTCATCGTTCCGTTTCTGATCGTCTATGGAGTGAGCTATTTCTTCACCGAATTCGGGCCGAACGCCACGACATTCGTCTATCCGGCCGAAATCTTCCCGGTGGAAAGTCGCACCACCGGCCATGGCATTGCCGCGGCTGCCGGCAAGCTTGGCGGCTTCATCGGCGTGTTCCTGTTTCCGATCTTCCTGCACTGGCGCGGACTTTTTGCGGCCGAGCTCGCCGCAGCCATGGTCAGCATCCTCGGCCTCCTCGTGACCATTCTGATGCTGCCGGAGACAAAGGGCCGAAGCCTGGAAGAGCTCAATGTGGTGCCGCGATCAGCGGTGCAGGCGGCGGCGAGCCCATAGTGCTGCGCCCGACGCTCGTGAGCCGGCCTGCTCGCCGGGAGAGGTGAAACGAAAACTTCGGCCAGATCGATTCAATTGAAATTCATGCCGTCAACGGCGCTGCCGTCGCGCCGGCGCCGAGCGAGCGCTGCACCATGACGGTGTCGGCCCAGCGGCCGTGCCGGCAGGCGACCGCCTGCAACAGGCCGACGCGGGCAAAGCCAAGCTTCTCATGCATCTTCAGCGAAGCGGCATTGTCGGCATCGATATAGCCGATCATCTGCCTAAAGCCGGCTGCTGCGCAGCCATCGATGAGCTCCCGCATCAGCAATCGCCCGATGCCGCGGCCGAGATGCTCGTGGTGGACGTAGACCGAATGCTTGACCGTATAGCGATAGGCAGGCCGCTTGCGGAACAGGACGACATAGGCATAGCCCACCACGTCGCCACCGCAGGCCGCCACCAGATGCGGCAACCGGCGATCGCGGAAATTCCTGCGCCGGTCGCGGAGGTCGTCAGGCTCGGGTACGCCGCTGTCTTCGACATTGTCGCCAATGCCGCGCCGGATATGGCGACGATAGATCGCCAGCATCGCTTCGACATCGCCATCGCGCGTCGGCCTGATGACGACCGGCGGTTCGTTCGGGCTCGAGGGAGCTGCTTCCTGCATCGCGGCGCTCATTCGGATACGACGTAGGTGTGTAACCGGACGCGGCCGCTCTCGTCGACCTCCCTGTAGACTCCCTGGATCTCGACCTCGAAACCGGGGAAGGCGTTGAAGCAGCTCTCGAACATCTTGAGATATTCGATCATCGGCTGCGCCCGTTGCGAAAGCCGCTCGCCGGGCACGATGGTGGCGATGCCGGGCGGATAAACCACGAACGGCGTGGTCGCGATCCGGCCGGCAATGGCGTCGATCGGCACATAGTCGACATTGTTGCTCACCAGATGGCGAGCGGCATCACGTGGCGACAACGCGATCTCGGGCAGATGTTCGCCCCGGAACTGGCTGGCCTGAAGCGCGCTGACATCGGCGGCGCGAAAGAAGCGGTGCATGTCGGCGCAGAGGTCGCGCAAGCGCACACCGGCATAGCGCGACGACCTGCGCCGGTAGAATTCCGGAATCGCATCGGCCAGCAGCGCGTTGTCGTCGTGCAGCTTCTTGAACGCGACGAGGCCGCTGACGAGCGTGCCGGCCTTGCTGGCCTCTACTCCGGGAGTCAGCAGAAACAGCAGCGAGTTGAGATCGTTCTTCTCGGCGACGATGCGGTTTTCGCGCAGGAATTGCGCGACGATGGGCGCCGGAACGCCATGCTCGGCGTAGCCGCCCGTGGCCCGATCAAAGCCCGGCGTCAGCAACGTCAGCTTGTTCGGATCGGTCATCGCAAAGCCGTCGGTCAGGTCCGGGAAGCCATGCCAGGCCGCATCCGGCGAAAGCCGCCAGTAGGACGGATCGGTGGCGAGAAGATCGGTCGAGACCGCCTCCCAGGCAACCTCGTGCTGCGCGCCTTCGCGGGCGACGTCGGGGATCGTCACGCGAACCGGCACAAAGGGCTCGAAGAACCAGCGGCGCCGCGGATCAGCCTCCTTCTCCTCGAATTCCTGCCGGACGGCGCGGATTTTCTTCCGCAGCTCGATGCCGAGACGGATCGTATCGTCCCACAGCACCTCGCCCGAGCGTCCCTTCATCATCTGGGCGCCAACGTCCAGCGAGGCGAATAGCGGATAGAATGGCGAGGTCGAGGCATGCTGCATGAAGCTCTCGTTGAAGCGGCGGTGCTCGACCCGGCGCTTCTGCCCGCGGATGTGGCGGTCCCTGACGTGGATCTGCGACGCCTGCGAGAAGCTCGCCAGCTGCTTGTGCATCGACTGGGTCGCAACAATGCCCGGCGCCTCAGGGCCGAGGCTGTTCAGGCCCATGGCAAACCGCCCGGCATAGAGTGGATGGAATTTCATGAACCCGGCCCATGCTTCGTCGAACAAAATGTAGTCGCAGAGATGGCCGATGCGCTGCAGGATCATCTCGGCGCTGTAGATGGTGCCGTCATAGGTGCATTGCTCGATCACCGCGATGCGAAACGGCCGCGGCTTGCGCCAGGCTTGCGGGTCCTGCACCAGCGGATGCGTGCGGATATGCTCGCGCAACGCCTCCTCGTCGAGAGCGTCCCAGCGCATCGGCCCGATCAGCCCCCAGGCGTTGCGCACCGTGGGAATGTAGAGCGGAATGCCGCCGGCCATCAGCAGCGCGCCGTGATGAGCGGCCTTGTGATTATTGCGGTCGAACAGCACCAGATCGCCGTCGGTCACCAGCGCACCAAGCACGACCTTGTTCGACGTGGAGGTGCCATTGAGGACGAAATAGGTCTTTTCCGCGCCGAAGATCTGGGCGGCTTCCTTCTGAGCCTTGAGCGCCGGGCCCTCATGGGTCAGGAGATCGCCAAGCTCAAGCACTGAATTGTCGAGATCGTCGCGGAAAATCGCTTCGCCAAGATGCTCGACGAACACCCGGCCGATCGGGCTGCGGTTGTAGAACACGCCGCCATTGTGCCCCGGGCAGGTCCAGAGCTGGTTGCCGATTTCGGCATAATCGACCAGCGCACCGAAGAACGGCGTCTTCAAGGTCTCGGCGTATTGCTTCAGGCGGCTGATCAGGTTCTTGGCAATGAATGGCGGCGTCTCTTCCGACAGGAAAACGTAGCCGTCGATGAAGTCGAGCACTTCGACCGGCAGGTCCTCGAACCGTTTGCGGCGGATCAGCAGAATGATCGGGAAGTCGAGCCCGCGCCGGCGCATCAAATTGATGAGCGCTGCGGTCTTGCCTTCCAGGCCCTTTTTGCCCCAGTCGACCACCATGCATCCGATGGCGGCGTCGGTTTGAACCGCAATCTCGGCATCCTCCAGCTTGCGCGCCCGGACCACCTCGAAGCCCGAACGTTCGATCTCGGCCACGATCTGGTTGAGGCGGAGACCTTCCAGGTCGTCCGCATCAAATGCCGGCGCGGCGAACAGAAACGTGAAGCGTCGGAAATAGTCCATCTGCGGTCCTCTCGACTAGGCCTTGAAAAGCTGTTGACGCGCATTCAATGACAGAAGGATGACGAGCTGGGCATAGGAAGCGGAGACCGGCTTCCCGCAAAGCCAGCGCCTCAAAACAACAATCCATGCCCGCTTCTGATTCAGTCAAGGCAGGCCCAGGCTGACATCCCGCGGGGGAGCAGCGTTCACATTGCTGTCGCTTCGGCATTCTAGCGTGTCGGCATGGGGTTGGTTAGGAAGCTAGCATGGCCCGCATCGTCGTCCTCTCGGACATCCACCTGTCGCCGACACACGGTTTCTTCTGGGAGAACTGGTGCCTGGCGCGCGAGTTTGCCAACGCCGCAAAGGCTGATGCGGTGATCGTCAATGGCGATCTGGCGATCAACGGACCTGACAGCGACGCCGAGATCGCCTTCGCCGCCACGGCGCTGGCAGGCCTGCGCCCGCCTGTCGCGGTCCTGCCCGGCAACCACGACGTCGGCGACGAGCCGCCCGGCCAGGACGCTCGCCAGATCATCGATGCGGATCGGCTGGCGCGCTGGGATCGCTGCTTTAGCGGCGATCGCTGGGTACTGGATGAAGGAAGCTGGCGCCTGATCGGCGTCAACGCCCAGCTGTTCGGTTCGAACCTGCCGCGCGAACAGGCGCAGGATCAGTGGCTCGACGAGCAGCTCGATGCCGATGGGCGGCCTGTCGCGCTGTTCCTGCATAAGCCTTTGTTCGTCGAAAGCCCGACCGATGATGCCGTGACTCCATCGTGCATGGTGCCGTCGGCCCGGGCACGGCTGCTTCATAGGCTCGACCGGTCCGATGTGCGCCTGATCGTCAGCGGCCATCTGCATCAGCATCGCGACCGCACTATCGGCGACCGGCGATATCTGTGGGTGCCTGCGGTCGCCTTTGCCGGCGCGCAGCAACATGGCGGCGACATTCGTTGCGGCCTCACGGTGCTCGATTTCTCACAGCACGGCGTCGAGGTCAGCATCGAACGGCCGCACGGGCTGGTCTCGCACGATCTTGATGCGATCAAGGGTCATGGCCGCTATCAGTTCCTGCGCGACATGCCGCCCTCTCCTCCGCCCGGAGCGGGCTGAGTGAGCTGACCTGCACTCTTCCACCGGGCAAGCGCAGCGCCGAGCGGATCGCTTATGACGTGCGATGCGGTGTCGAAATGCATCGTCATCCTGCGAGCGGGATCATATTTCGGCCAGCCGCAATCGCCTGTCGTGGCAAATGCGACCCAGGCGGCGTGCATCGCAGTGGCAAGTGATTGCGGCGGCTCTCGCCCCAGCATCGGCTCAGTGCCGAATCCCAGCGTATCGAAGACGAAGGCCATCTCGACGCCGTGCGCGGCTCCAAGCCGGCCGCCCAATTGCGGTGACCGCCAGGCGAACTCGTACATGTATGTAGACGCCCGAGCCGCGCTCGACGCGTGAGCGTCAGCGAGGCGAACGGCCGGAATGCGCCAGTACCAATCGGTCTGGATGGCCGAGAGCAGTTCGCCGGCGTTTGCTCCCGGATTGGCGGCACGATAGCTGCTCAAGCCCTGCGGCGGCAGACCATAGGCCATCACCAGCGCCGACAGGGCCTGATCGGTGATCCGATCGATAGAGCCGTCGGACAGGAAAAAGAGGCGCGTTTCCTCCGTGTTGCCGCCGACAAGGAGATCAATATCCTGAGCCGCGCCGATGCGGATAGCCTCGACCGGAGGCTGCGGAATGATCTGGCCGTCGACCGTAGGCGCCCACGGCAGAAAGCTGAGCGCGACCTCGCTCCAAAGAGCCGGATCAGGACGTGCGAGGAGCTGGCCCCGAAGCTGCGCCTGCGCCTCGAGCAGGCGCTCGGGCGGTAGTGCCGCAATCACCTCTCTCCTGGGTTCGACACCCATGACCTCCGCAAGTCGACGGCCGATCCGCTCCGCCGTGGCGGCGGAAGTGACGTTCGGGGTGTTTCCGCTTTGCACGATGGCGCGGTGGAAAAGACCCTTGGCGCGCGGCATCGCAAGCAGCGTGGCCACGCTCATGCCGCCGGCCGATTCGCCGAAGATGGTGACCTGGCGTGGATCGCCGCCAAACGCCGCGATATTGTCCCGCACCCATTCGAGCGCGGCGATCTGATCGAGCAGGCCGAGATTGGCGAGGCCGTCGCCGAGATAAAGAAAGCCTTCAGCGCCGACGCGGTAATTGATCGTCACGCACACCACGCCGTCGCGGGCAAACCGGCTCCCATCGTAGAAGGCTGTCGCGCCGGTGGCATGAAACTCGAACATGCCGCCGGGAATCCAAACCATCACCGGACATCCGGTTTTTCGGG
This sequence comes from Bradyrhizobium sp., assembly GCA_035547995.1. GTDB lineage: Bacteria > Pseudomonadota > Alphaproteobacteria > Rhizobiales > Xanthobacteraceae > Bradyrhizobium. The sequence goes on from DASZTN010000083.1 coordinate 18,425, forward strand.
AATCGGGGGTCCAGATGTTGAGCGTCAGGCAGTCCTCGCCCGGGCCGACGAGTTCCGCAAGCGCTTCTGCTATTCCCGGCGGGTACGGGACCTGAGGTGACTTCGGGCCATACGAAAGCGCATCACGCACACCGTCCCACGCTTCGATCGGCTGAGGCGGTTGCAGCCGGTTCGCACCAAAAGGCGGGGCTGCGAAACGCACGCCCTTGAACGCGACCACGCCGCTCTCACGATGGCCGCGCAACTTGCCTTGCGGGGTTTCGACAACCGGATAATCCATCCACGCCTCCCGCGCCGAACAGTGCGCGACGCGGGTAGCATGGCTGCGCCAGAGGCGTTTTGCGCTCGATCAACCGCGGAGCGCTCTATGCCTTCGCGGTCGGCGATAGCGCGACCGAAGCCTCGGTCGTGAGCAGCAGGAAGGTGAACGTCTCCTCAAGATAGAGACGCACGGTGCTGTCGGTGTGGCTGAGATAGCCGATCGAGATGTCCTGGCCGATATGCAGATCGAAATCGCCGCCGCGCGTCGTCAGCACGAAGGCGCCGTTGAGCGCCGGGGCCCAGATGATCTCGTCCTTGACGAGCTTCTGGATGTGCTCCAGGACCGGGTAGCCGTTGTCGCTGGTCTCGGCCAGAGCCGTATAGGCGTCGGCGCCGAGCAGGACCGAATAAGGCCCGTTGACGCCGACCAGACGCAACTGGTTCAAGGCCTGGGCAATGGCATCGGGATATTGCCGCACATCGGCCGGCAGCGTCATGATCGGATTGCTGGTGCCCTGGCGGATGCCGCCGATGCCTGCCGCGGCATAGCCTTCGAAGATGGCGCGGTCCTCGGCATAGGCGATCTTCCTGGCGGCATCCTTCACCGGCTGCCAGTCGGAATCGTTGGCGCCGCGCTCGACGTCGTCGATCTGCTGGCGATCGAGCTCGAACGGGACGCGCAATTCGACCAGCGGCTTGACCTCGCGCTGGCGCGCCAGGATGCCCTCGCCCGGCGCTGCGATCGTCTTGATGTGACCGGTGCCCACGGCGGAAAGGCCGACACCGCCGGGGGTGTGGACGTCGACCACGCGCCGCGCGGCGAGATAGCGCTTCAAGGTACGCGTCGCCTCCTCTTCGATATCCGCCCACGCCGCATCGGAAATCGGGGCAAGCTCGCGGTGAAGATTATTCATAACGGTTCTCTCCTTTGAGCGAGCCAACTCCCAGCGAACCATCCGGCACCGAGGCCGCGGATGGTGTGGGTTCGACCGTTGGCGCGGTTGGCATTGCAGGCGTCGGATCGTCGTTCACGGATTCCAGGAAGGTCGCCGATGGCACGAAGAACAATGTCCCGGTCACGGCGCGGCTGAAGTCGAGCAGCCGGTCATAATTGCCCGCCGGGCGGCCGACGAACATGTTCTCGATCATCTGCTCGGTCACCCGCGGCGTACGGCAATAGCCGATGAAATAGGTGCCGAATTCGCCCTGCCCGACCCGGCCGAACGGCATGTTGTCGCGCACGATCTGAAATTCCTTGCCGTTCTCGGTGATCGTGGTGAGCGCGTTGTGGGCCGAGGTCGGCTTGATCGCATCGTCCAGTTCGATGTCGGACAGCTTGGTGCGCCCGATGATGCGCTCCTGCGCCTCGGTAGGCAGTGCGTTCCAGCCCTCCATGTCGTGCAGATATTTCTGCACGATCACATAACTGCCGCCGGCGAATGCAGGATCCTCCTCGCCGATCACGGCGGCTTCGACCACCGCCGCGCCGCGCGGATTCTCGGTGCCGTCGACAAAGCCCAGGAGGTCGCGGTCGTCGAAGTAGCGAAAGCCGTGCACCTCGTCGACCACCTGGACCGCACCGCCAAGGCGCGCCATGATCTGGGTCGCCATCTCGAAGCAGAGGTCCATCCGCTTGGCACGGATGTGAAACAGGAGGTCGCCCGGCGTCGACACCGCATGGCGCGGTCCGGCCTTGATCTCGCGGAATGGATGCAGCTCGGCCGGGCGCGGCTGTCCGAACAGGCGGTCCCACGCCTCCGATCCCACGCCCATCACGCAGGACAGGCCGGCTTCGAGATCGCGAAAATCGACTGCGCGAAACAGTCCCGGAAGATCGCCGCAGAACGAGCGCACCGCTGCGCGGTTGTCGGGTCCGGGATTGATCGTCGCCACCAGGAAAACCGCGGCGCGCGTGAGCGGCGCCGATACCGGCTGCGGGACCGCTCCCGGTTCAACTCCAGCCTTCGGAGCGGTCATCAGAATTGCAACTCCACTGCCCCGGCATCGCCTCGCGGGATGCCAAATCTCGTCGCTTGCCGTCGTGCATAGCATTGCCGACCGGCAACGTCACGATGTCCAAACAGATCAGTTCGGCACTTTTTCGGCGAAGTGCTGCCTTGCGGAAAATCCCATTTCCAGTTGCAACGGACGGTCATCTTGATCTTCGTCAAGGACGCCATCTGCCACCGGCTCTAAATAGTCCATACGGCATCAAATCTGCTTTTATTCAAATGGAAGGCTTCAGGCGCAAATAGCCTCATATCGTCTAGAGTTGGGACGTAAAATCATGATTGTAAAAGCGTTCAAAGTTTCGCTGTCGCTCGCGGCGCTTGCGACCTCCTTGACTTCGATCCTTGCGATCTCGTGGGTCGGATTGGCCCTGCTCGGATTTTAGCAGTTAAATTTGCGTTACCAGAGCGCCATGGTGCCTAAATAGACCTTCTGGCCATCTCGTTGCGCATGTGATGGCAGAAGCCATCGACCAGATCGAGCGTGAGCTGAAAGTTTTCAAGCAATCTATCCGCCAGGATCTGGTCAGCCGAACCGTCGATAAAATCATCTCGCAAGCTTTGAAGCCGGACGATCCGTTCACGACATTTTGCAGCACGACTTTCCGCAAACTCTACCTGCTCCAGGTCGTGGCTCAGCTTGTCTTCCTCGGCGATCAGCAGCTTGTTGATCGCCGATTTGTCTTCGACAGCAATGCTCTGGTCGTGCAAGAGTTCGAGAAAATGGTCGATGTTGGCACGCGCTACATAATTGTCCATAACGCCAATCCCTTGAGGGGCCATTGCGGACTGCAGATTCCATGCTGCTCCCGGACCGCCTCGGTCGCAAGCTGATTTTTCGGCTGACCGATGATAGTTTTCCAACATCGGAAAGCTTCATACACCTCCTGCAATCCGATCTGACCGATGCAGTCCCCCCTCGAGCAGCCCCGCATGTCCCCGGCAGCAACTGCGAAGAACCAGTTGCTGGAGATGCCAAGGTCACGGGCAATCGGGCGTCTGGGCAGCCGCTGGCGCGGCGATCACCGCGCAAGCGATGCCGGTCCACGCCGACGGCCATCAGGAGCAGCCGCATCCCGATTTGCCGGCCGCCTTCGCGACGGCATCATCCGAACAGCAGGCATCGATGCCGACGGGCGCCGGCCCGCCGCAGCAACCGGATGCGGCGGTGCCGCCTTCCACGCCGCCGCGCGTGCAGACGCCGGTTTCGGGGAGATCGAGTTCGACACGCTCGGCCGCGGCCTTGTCGCCGGCGATATCGGCTGCGATCGACCGTACCTGCTCGTAACCGGTGATCATCAGGAAGGTCGGAGCGCGTCCGTAGGATTTCATGCCGGCGAGGTAAAAGCCGGGATCGTCCTGCTGGAGTTCGCGTGCGCCGTGCGGGCGCACGGTGCCGCAGGAATGTTCGTTGGGGTCGATCAGCGGCGCCAGCGCGACCGGCGCCTCGATCGCGGGATCGAGCCGGAGCCGGATTTCGCCAAGGAAAGAGAGATCCGGACGGAAGCCGGTCGCGACCACGAGTTCGTCGGCGACGACGCTGCGCCCGCAGCAGGCGGACGAGGTCGCGATCCGAAGCCGGCCGTCGTTCGGCGAGATCGCCGCGACGGAAAATCCTGCTTCGACCCGCACCTGGCCCGATGTGACCAGATCGGCAAAATGCGAGCCGAGTTCGCCGCGCGCAGCCAGCTTGTCGTTCGCGCCGCCTCCGAAGGCCTTGGCCGGATCATGGCCCCTGAGCAGCCAGATCGGACGGGTGCCCGCCACCTGACCGGCCAGCGTCGCCAGATCGCTTAGGGTTCCGATCGCCGAATGTCCGGCGCCGAGCACGGCGACGGTCTTGCCGGCGTAGCGTTCGCGGTCTTTCCCCAGCACGTCGGGCATGCCGTAGGCGATCTTCGCCCCGGTCTCCTGCTCGCCGATCGCCGGAAGGCCGTTGGCGCCGGCGGGATTCGGCGAGAACCACGTGCCGGACGCGTCGATGACGGCATCGGCCTGCAGGGTCTCGGGCCCTTTGCCGTTCTGGTAGCGGATCTCGAACCGAGCCGCCTCGCGGCCCTTGGTCCTTGCCTTGTCAAAGCCGACACGCGAAACGGCGATGACGCGGCTCGACGTGCGGATCACGTCCTTGAGCGCCGTGCGGGTTGCGAGCGGGGTCAGATATTGCGCCAGGAGTTCGCCACCGGTCGGATAGACCTGGGGATCCGGAGAATTCCATCCCGTGGGGGCCAGCAGCCGCGCGGCGGCGCGATCGACGTTATATTCCCAGGGCGAGAAAAGCTGGACATGGCGCCACTGGCGGATCGCATGTCCTGCCTCCGGGCCGGCCTCGATCACCACCGGCGTCATCCCTCGTTCCAGCACATGGGCCGCGGCGGCCAGGCCCACGGGGCCGGCGCCGATGATGGCGACTGTCTTTGCTGCGTCCATAGACTTCTCCCATCTTTCTAGAATTACCGAACTATAAGGCAAAAATTCAGGCGGCTGTCTGCGCCGCTTTGCATTGGATTTCCTCGACGCAGCACTCGGCGATGAGGAAATCCACCAGATCCTGCATCGTGTCGTATTCGGCATGGCAGACCAGCGTCGTGCCCTCGCGCAGCTGGGAGATCAGGCCGACGGAGACCAGGCCCTTGACGTGGTGCGAGAGCGTCGAGGCCGGGATCTTGAGCCGCTCCTGCAGGCGCCCGACAGGCATCCCGGCACGCCCGGCGCGGACCAGCGCGCGATAGATCTTCAGCCTGGTGGGGTTGCCCAGCGCTTCGAGGCGGGCTGCTGCATCATCGATTTTCATGCCAGTGAGGATGAGCCCGACCGAGGCCGCTGTCAAACGGTATTTCTAGTATATTCGAAATATCAGCCAGCCGTCAGCCACCGGTGGACGCTGAATCAGGTTGACTTTGGCTGATATTTCCATAAATCTGGATATATGGAAATTGAAGAAGCAGTATTGGCCCTCGCGGCGCTCTCGCAATCGACCCGGCTGGAAGCGTTCCGGACCCTGGTCAGGCATGAGCCTGACGGTCTCGCCGCAGGCGACTTGGCCCGCGTGCTGGAGGTCCCTCCGAATACGCTGTCGGCGCATCTGTCGATCCTCACCCGCGCACAGTTGGTGACATCGGAACGGCACAGCCGTTCGATCATCTACCGCGCCAACCTCGCCGAATTCCGCGACGTCGCACTGTTCCTGCTTCGCGATTGCTGCGGCGGGCGACCGGAGGTCTGTGCGCCGGTCGTCGAAAGCCTGCAGTCCTGCTGTTCTCCGAAGCGAAAGGAGCGAACCCGTGGCTGACAATCCTTACAATGTCCTGTTCCTCTGCACTGGAAACTCGGCGCGCTCGATCATGGCAGAATCGATCCTGCGAAAGGATGGAGACGGCCGCTTCCGGGCTTTTTCCGCCGGCAGTGCACCGAAGGGCGCAGTACATCCGCTTGCGCTGCGCACCCTCGATAGCCTCGACTACCCGACCGAAGGCATGCGCTCCAAGAGTTGGCTGGAGTTCGCCGCTCCCAACGCGCCGGTCATGGATTTTGTCTTCACCGTCTGTGACAACGCCGCCGGTGAGGCCTGCCCGGTCTGGCCGGGCCAGCCGATGACCGCACATTGGGGCATCGAGGATCCCGCCGAGGCCCAAGGCACAGAGCTGGAGAAGCAGGCGGCGTTCACGACTGCATTCCGGTACCTCAAGAACCGGATCAGCACCTTCATCAGCCTTCCGCTGCGAAGCATCGACAAGCTCTCGCTCGGCGCCAGGCTGCGCGAGATCGGCCATTCCGATGGCGCGACATCCTCCCGAAACGACGTGGCGTGATACATGAGCATTTTCGAACGATATCTGACCCTCTGGGTCGCGCTTTGCATCGTGGCCGGTGTCGCGCTTGGACACATCATGCCCGGCTTTTTCGGCGCGGTTGCGGCCGCCGAAATCGCCAACGTCAATCTGCCGGTCGCGGTGCTCATCTGGGTCATGATCGTGCCGATGCTGCTCAAGATCGACTTCAGTTCGCTGGGCCAGGTCCGCGAACATTGGCGAGGGGTCGGCGTGACGCTGTTCATCAACTGGGCGATCAAGCCGTTCTCGATGGCGCTGCTCGGCTCGTTCTTCATCGGTCACGTCTTTGCACCGCTGCTGCCGGCCGGACAGATTCCGTCCTACATCGCCGGCCTGATCCTGCTTGCAGCCGCGCCCTGCACGGCGATGGTATTCGTCTGGTCCAACCTCTGCGAGGGCGAGCCTCATTACACGCTGAGCCAGGTCGCGCTGAACGACGTCATCATGGTGTTCCTGTTCGCGCCGCTGGTAGGCCTTCTGCTCGGCGTAGCTTCGATCACCGTACCGTGGGGGACGCTGCTGCTTTCAGTGCTCCTGTACATCGTTGTGCCCGTCGCGGTCGCGCAGGGCTGGCGGAGCGCATTGCTGCGTATCGGCGGCGGAGCCTTTGCGCGGACCATGCGCGTGCTGCAGCCGCTGTCGCTCGTCGCGCTGCTGGCGACCCTGGTGCTCCTGTTCGGGTTTCAGGGCGAGCAGATCGTCAGGCAGCCGGTCGTCATCGCAATCCTCGCCGTGCCGATCCTGGTTCAGGTCTACCTCAACGCGGGACTTGCCTACTGGCTCAGCCGGCGTTTCGGCGTCGCCTGGTGCGTGGCTGCTCCGGCCGCACTGATCGGAGCCAGCAACTTCTTCGAGCTCGCGGTTGCCGCCGCGATCAGCCTCTTCGGTCTTGATTCCGGAGCGGCGCTCGCCACCGTCGTCGGCGTCCTGGTCGAAGTGCCCGTGATGCTTTCGGTCGTCCGCATCGTCAAGGCGACAAAGGGCTGGTATGAAGCCGGAGCCGCTGCATCGGCCGAGGCTGTGGAGGCACGGCAGTGACGGTCACGATCTATCACAACCCCGATTGCGGCACATCGCGCAACACCCTCGCCATGATCCGGCAAAGCGGTGTCGAGCCAACGATCATCGAATATCTCAAGACACCGCCCTCGCGCGCGAAGCTCAAGGAACTGATCACTGCTATGGGCATCCCGGTGCGCGCCCTGCTGCGCGAGAAGGGAACGCCCTACAAGGAGCTTGGCCTCGACGATCCCAAATGGTCCGACGACGAGGTGCTGGATTTCATGATCGCGCACCCCATCCTCATCAACCGTCCGATCGTGGTTACGGCGAACGGCGTCCGGCTGTGCAGGCCATCCGAAGCAGTCATCGACCTCCTGGAAAATCCCGTCGGCCGGTTCGTGAAAGAGGATGGCGAGGTGGTCGAATCCCGATGAGTTTCGGATGTCATCGGCCCGATTCAAACGCAACGGAGCAGTCGTTTCCGCCATTTCCGGTCAACAAAGGTAAGCGGACCTTAGGTCACGGCCCCTCTCCCGTCGACTGCTTGCCTCCGAATATAGGATGGTCCGCAGGATCGCGAGAGGATCGATCGAGCTAATGGAATTTCAGCGGCTCGCTTCACTGCTCGCCTAACGAGTAACCGTCAGACGCATTCACTTCGCTATCAGCCTGCCTATAAAGAGTAAGGCTTATTGACGTATCCACCAATACAGCCGCTGACTTCGACAACAGCCCCGTCTTCAGCTGATTGTGTGCGGCTCGTCCTCAACGTCCGCGCGATTGATCGACGATGCGACGAGCCGGCCCTTCCGGTCGAACTTGCCACAACGAAATTCTAAAACTAAGGTATCAGACATTGCGAAACGGCAGATATCGAACCTGCTTTATTTTTAGGGAGGTGACTGTGGCCGGTATTTTCAAGGACAAAGCAAAAACAAAGGGAGTGACAATTTTTTCCTACGCCCCGAATGATTCCCTTGCACAAATGATTGTCGACGCGTGGGTCGATCGCGGTTTCGAAAGCCAGTTGACCGACCGGGATTCGAATGGCGCAGCAACCGATCTTGCAAAAAACGTTGCCAAATCATCGCTTGCAGCACGCGGCATCTATCTAAACTCGGCAGTCGTGATTACCGAAGACGAGTATGACAAGGATCATATTTTAAACGACGACGATGAAGTTGTTTTTGTACTGCCGAAGCTAAGCCGGGTAACACCTCGATCGGGTCAGTCGCTTCTTGACACGGCCAAATTGCTGATGGCCGCAACTCCAAACGGAATCTAGGTGCGGCGGGGCTGCATGCCCCTCGCTTGAAACGGCTCGTCTACCCAATCGCATCTCCAGGCAACCGATCGCGGACTCGCATCGGAAAACAGGAGGTTT
>DASZTN010000084.1:0-1513 GCA_035547995.1 Bradyrhizobium sp.
GATCGACATGCCGCTGGCCGAGCGCGCCGAGCACGGCGCGGAGCTCGACGCGCTGCAACGGCGGGTATGGCACGCCATGCGCGACGAGGCCCGCGAGGCTGAACGGGAATTGTCGCATGTCGCTTGAGCGCCGTGGCGGGCTCGTCGCCCGCGAGGCGTCAGCGGATGCGCGGCCGGTGCCGTTTCGCGGCGGCGGATTCCAGGCGCGCCCGTTCCGGCTGATCGGGCCGCTGGTCTTCGCGGCCCTGATCACGTTGTGGCAACTCGGCAGCGTCAGCGGCGTCATCAGCCCGATCGCGCTTCCGGCGCCGTCGCAAGCCCTGGCGGCATTTGTCGACCTCGTGCAAAGCGGCACGCTGTGGAAGCATCTCGGTGCAAGCCTGGAACGGCTCGTGGCCGGCTGGGTGCTGGGGACCGTGCTCGGGATCGGCGCCGGGCTGTCGATCGGACTGTTCTCGCTGGTGCGGGCGGGGTTGCTGCCGCTGGTCTCGGCGATCTTCCCGATCCCGAAGATCGCGCTGCTGCCGCTGTTCGTCATCTGGTTCGGCACCGGCGAAGGATCGAAGATCGCGACGATCCTGTTCGGCTCGTTTTTCCCCACGGTGATCGCAACCTATGGCGGCGTCGACAATGTCGATCGCGGGCTTATCCGCATGGGCCAGTCCTTCGACCTGAGCTGGCTGTCGATCGTCCGAAAGATCATCATCCCCGGTGCGTTGCCGGCGATTCTCTCCGGTTTCCGCATCTCGGTCTCGATCTCGATCGTGCTGCTGGTGGCCGCGGAAATGATCGGCGCGCGCTACGGGATCGGTGCGTACATCCTGGAGGCGGGCGCCCTGTTCGCAACCGAGCAACTTATCGCCGGTGTCGTGATCCTCTCGGTGCTGGGACTGGCGATCGCCTGGCTGATCAGCCGTATCGAGCGGCGCTTTTTAAGATGGCGGCTCACCTAAGTCCGAACCGATGCCGCGATACGCGATCCCCGGTCGGGCCGGCCAGGCATGCGGTGGAGCGGGTGAAGGGAATCGAACCCTCGTCGTAAGCTTGGGAAGCTTCTGCTCTGCCATTGAGCTACACCCGCGCTCCGGGGCGCCGAGCGCCGGATGATAGGCCATCGCCGCGGCGATGCAAGATGCTCGCGGCGGCAGTGCTTCAGGTCTTTAAAAAGCCGCGACAGGCAAGTCTTACATGAACCTTAAAGGTCGACCCGTGAATTGACAAAACTAATGGCCAGAAACGCCGTTTCTCACTATCGGCACTAGGTCGGCACGTCTCTTTTGCGTTAGGGTTTCGTCCTCTTCGTTACTGCTTACCATTGCACCTTTAGAGGCGTTATGTACGATCACCGCACCTCCTCGGCGCCCGAGGATGCACCCCCAGGCCGCCGCATCGAAGCCAAAGTAAAATGGTTCAACGCCAGCAAGGGCTTCGGTTTCGTCACCATGACCGATGGCACACCCGACGCGTTCCTGCCGATGGCGATCCTGCGCCGCGCCGGATACGAGGATGTCCG
>DASZTN010000085.1:0-9885 GCA_035547995.1 Bradyrhizobium sp.
CGGTCGCACTGAGCGGCCGGGCTTCATCACGAATCTACAGAACTTACTGTCATTCCGGGATGCGCGGCGCGAGCCCGGAATCCATTGAGCCGCGGATTGCGTGGATGAATCGATTCCGGGCCCGCGCCTGAAGGCGCGTCCCGGAATAATGAGGTGGGCCGCCGGCTTCGTTCAACGAAGAGGCAAGGCTAACTCAGCGTCCCCGCATGGACCCACCATTGCGGGTGGGCCAGTTCAATCTTCTTCGCAGCGGCTTGTGCTTTCGCCGCCTCTTCAAAAATAGCGAAGCAGGTGGCTCCGGAGCCCGACATCCGCGCAAGCCGCGCCCCATCGGCCTGGCGCAGCGCCGTCAGCACCTCTCCAATCACCGGCTGGATACGCTGCGCCGGCGCTTCGAGATCGTTGGTGCCGGCGGCGAGCGCCTCGACCCAGTCGCCGACCGAGCCGCCGTCATCCGGCCAGCCGGACGCCTCGATCACATCGCTGGCGCCGACCAGGAGTTCGCCTTTTTGCAAGCCGAGCGCTGCAAAAACGTCCTTGGTGGCGACCGGAACACGCGGATTGACCATCACGCAGGGCATTTTCGGCAGGTTCAACGGCAGCAGGTTTTCGCCGACGCCGGTCATGTCGCAGGCGCGCGAGGCCAGGCACACCGGCACGTCGGCGCCGGTCAACAGCGCGACCTCGCGCAACCGCGCATCGTCGAGCAGAAGGTTGTTGAGCTTGGCCAGCAGACGAAGCGCCGCCGCGGCATCGGCCGAGCCGCCGCCAATTCCGGCCGCCACCGGCAAGATCTTGTCGAGGACGAATTCGCCGAGCTTCAGGTCCGGCACACGTTCGGCCAGCAATTGTGCCGCCTTGAACACCAGATTGTCCGAGGGCTCACCACAGGCCTCCGCCAGCGGGCCTGTCGTCCTGAGCTGCAGTTCAGGTCCGGGCGTCAAGCTCAACCGGTCGGCACAGTCGGCAAAAGCCACCACGCTTTCGAGTTCGTGATAGCCATCGACGCGGCGGCCGACCACCCGCAGGGTCAGGTTGACCTTCGCGCGCCCCTCTTCCCTCAACATCGACAATCAGCCTTCCAGTGTGGCGGTTCGGAAGCCCTCCAAACCACACTGGAATCATGGATGTCCAGTGCCCTTTCGAATCTGGAATTCGCCCCGCAGCGCCCTATGGCGCTCAGCGCTTTCGGGCATTTGGACCCTAGCCGCCCTTGTCGTCGTCCTTTTTCTTGTCGCCGTCGGTTCCCGAACCCTTGTCAGCGTCCGTTCCGGAGCTCTTGTCGGCGGTAGCGGCCACCGGCTTGTTGTCATCGGGCAGACCATTCTGGATCTTGGCCTCGATCTTCGGCAGGTCTTCCGGCTCGGGCTTGAGGTCGCGGGCATGCGCCCACTGGAATTTCGCCTCCAGCTTGCGGCCGACGCGCCAATAGGCGTCGCCGAGATGGTCGTTGATGGTCGGATCCTCGGGCTTGAGGTCGACCGCGCGTTCGAGATTCTTCACCGCCTCGTCGTAATTGCCGAGGCGATAATAGGCCCAGCCGAGCGAGTCCACGATGTAGCCGTCGTCAGGACGCTGATCGACGGCACGCTTGATCATCTTCATGCCTTCGTCGAGATTGATGCCCTGATCGATCCAGGAATAGCCTAGATAGTTCAGCACATGCGGCTGGTCGGGCTGCAGCTCGAGCGCCTTTTTCATGTCCGCCTCGGCCTTCGGCCACTGATGCGAACGCTCCTCGCAGATGCCGCGATAGTAATAATAGACGGTATTGCCCTTATCGTTGGGGTCTTCCAGCGCGTCGATGGCTTTCGAGTAAGTATCGGCGCAGTCCTCGAATTTCTTCTTGCCGCGCTCGACATTGCCGAGCGCCATCAGCGCTTCAAGATCCTTCTGATCGTCGGAGATCACGCCCTTCAGGATCTTGATGGCCTCGTCGCTGTGGTCGGAAGCATCGAGATCGACCGCCATCTGGATCTGCGCATTGCGCTTCAGTGGCGAGCTCGCCGGCATGCGCTCATAGACCTTGATCGCCATCTCCGGCTTCTTGACGGATTCATAGAGGTCGGCGAGCGACAGCAGCGCCATCGGATGATTGGGCGCGAGATAGAGCGCGAGCTGCAGGTAGACCAGCGCCAGATCCTCGCCGCCGCGGCGGACCAGCGACGAGCCGATGCCGTACAGCGCCTCGGCGGCGCCGGTCTGCGGCGAATCGACCAGCGGCGGCAGCTTCTTGCCGGCCTTGACTTCGCGCAGCGCCTCGAGCACCAGCGGATGCCGCGGAATTTTCTTGTCGAACGCCTCATAGATCGCGCTCGCCGCCGCCTCGTCCTTGTTGCGCGACAGCCAGCGCGCATAATCGTCGGCCACGCGCAGCGTGGAATCGTCGAGCTTGTAGGCCCGCTCCAGACGGACGCCGGCGTCTTTTTCCTTGCCGGCCAGTTCCAGGATCATGGCGGTGTGCAGATCCTTGAACAGCGGATACCATTCCGGCCCGGCAAGCTTGTCGATGTTGGCAACCGCCTGTTTGGTTTCGCCGGCGCCGTAAGCGGCCCAGCCAGCCAGCAGGGTCGCAACCAGATCGGTGATTGGTCCGCGAACCGACTGATTGATGTGGCTTTGTGCAGCGGTATATTTCTTCAGCTTGAGGTCGTGCACGCCGAGCACGAGATGAGCAACGCGGTTGGACTTGTCGATCGCCAGGATCCGGTCGGCGAGCTTGACGGCCTCGTCGATATTGCCGTCGGCGACCGAGGAGATGAAGGCGCGGTCGAGCAGTTCGCTGTTCTTCGGATCGTTGCGAAGCGCCGACAGGTAGAATTCGGCGGCGGAGGCCGCATCCCGTTCCACGCTGGCATGACGCGCGGCCAGATAGCTGCCCGCCATCGTCAGCGATTTCAGATCATGGGTGGTGGGAAACTGCGACGAAATATCGGCCGGATGTTCCCGGGTCTCGGCCAAGGCCGAGCCGGGCATGGCGAGCATCGCGAAAGAGAGTGCAGCAATCGTCCAACGATTGAAACGAGTGGGAAACATCACGTTCGCCTAGCTCCAGGATTCGTAGCAGGATGTTTTGGGCAATCTTGAATGCGAACCCGCCAATCAGCATCAAGCTTTACGACAATGCCGTGTTTGGGGTTCAACCGCAAGGATACCGGTCCATGGGTACGGGTGGCCAATCGATCGGCGGAAAGGCCCGATAACTGCCGATTCAGCCAAGGCCGCCTGAAAACGCTGCCAGTGTGGCGTTATCGTGACCGGCAGCCCCGTTCAGGGGCCGCCGCTCACGCGATCGTGGTTACATCGCCTCGTAATTTGGTCCGCCGCCCCCTTCCGGAGGAACCCAGGTAATGTTGCCATTGGGGTCCTTGATGTCGCAGGTTTTGCAATGGACGCAGTTCTGGGCGTTGATGACGTAGCGCGGCCCTGATGCCTCCTCGACCCATTCATAGACGCCGGCCGGGCAGTAGCGGTTGGACGGACCGGCATAGACATCGTGCTCGGATGTCTTTTGCAGGTTCATGTCGGCGACCTTCAGGTGCACCGGCTGGTCTTCCTCATGATTGGTGTTGGACAGGAACACCGAGGACAGCTTGTCGAAGGTCAGCTTGCCGTCCGGCTTCGGCACCGGGATCGGCGCGTGCGCCTTGGCCGGATCAAGCGTCTTGCGGTCGGGCTTGACGTGGGACTGGGTGCCGAACAGCGAGAAGCCGAGCGTGTTGCACCACATGTCGAAGCCACCGAGCACGACGCCGAGCACCGTGCCGAATTTCGACCATAGCGGCTTGACGTTGCGGACCCGGTACAGATCCTTGCCGACCGCCGAGCCGCGCCAGGCGTTCTCATAGTCGATCAATTCATCATTGGCACGTCCGGCGCCAAGCGCGGCGGCGACATGTTCGGCGGCGAGCATGCCGCTGCCCATCGCATTGTGCACGCCCTTGATGCGAGGCACGTTGACGAAACCGGCCGCGCAGCCGATCAGCGCCCCGCCTGGGAAGCTCAGCTTCGGCACCGACTGATAGCCGCCTTCGGTGATGGCGCGGGCGCCATAGCCGAGCCGCTTGCCGCCTTCGAATACGGTGCGGATCGCGGGGTGGGTCTTGAAGCGCTGGAACTCGTCGAACGGCGACAGATAGGGATCGTCGTAATTGAGATGCACGACAAAGCCGACCGCGACGCGGTTGTCGTCGTAGTGATAGAGGAAGGAGCCGCCGCCGGTCGAATTGTTCAGCGGCCAGCCGAAGGAATGCTGGATCAGGCCCTTCTGGTGCTTGGCCGGATCGATCTCCCAGACTTCCTTGAGCCCGATGCCGAATTTCGGCGGCTGGCTGTTGGCATCGAGGCCAAACTTCGCAATCAGCTGCTTGGTCAGGCTGCCGCGCGCGCCTTCGGCAAACAGCGTGTATTTGCCGAGCAATTCCATGCCACGGGTATAGGACGATTTGTGCGATCCATCCTTGGCGATCCCCATGTCGCCGGTGGCGATGCCGCGCACCGCGCCGTTATCGTCGTACAGCACCTCGACCGCAGCAAAGCCGGGATAGATCTCGACGCCCAGCGCTTCGGCCTTCGGCGCCAGCCAGCGGCAGACATTGCCGAGCGAGCCGATATAACAATGGTGATTGTTCATCAGCGGCGGCATCATGAAATTCGGCAGCCGGATCGCGCCGCTTCCCGTCATCCAGTAGAAGCGGTCGTCCTTCACCTGCGTCTTCAACGGGCAATCGGCATCCTCGCGCCAGTCCGGCACGAGCTTGTCGAGCGAGACCGGGTCGATCACCGCGCCGGACAGAATATGCGCACCGACCTCGGAGCCCTTTTCCACCACGACGATGCTGAGATCGGCGTTGATCTGCTTCAGCCGGATCGCGGCCGCCAGGCCCGAGGGGCCGGCGCCGACGATCACGACGTCGAATTCCATGGACTCACGCGGTGGTAGTTCTTCGCTGCTCATAATCTGGTCTCAGCCCGGTTCAGAACGCTTCAAAAGATGGTTGTTTCCGATTTTTACGCCGAGAACAACCTTGTAAATGACAATCGGGGTGTTTCGTCGTGGCGCAATGCATCCTAGATTGGGCTGAATGCACAAAGCCTTGCCATGACACCTGATCCCGCTCCCACCATTCGGCAATTGCTCGCCTTTTATCTGGAGGCGGGCGTCGATTGCACGCTGGCGGAAGAGCCTGTCAATCGCCTCGCCGATCCCGATACCCTGCCGGTGGCAGCCGAATTGGCGCAGCCGCGCCCGGCGATCAGGACCGCTCCTGCCACCCCGGTAGTTCCGATCGCACGGGCGGAAGCCGCGCCGGCACCGGACGCGGCGATCCAGTCGGCACGGGAGGCTGCACGAACTGCGCCGACGCTGGAAGCGCTGCGCGCGCTGATGGAGAATTTCGACGGCTGCGCACTGAAACATACCGCGACCAGGCTCGTCTTCGCCGATGGCAACCCGCAGGCGCGCGTGATGTTCGTCGGCGAAGCGCCGGGGCGCGACGAGGACATCGAGGGTCTGCCCTTTGTCGGGCGTTCGGGCAAGCTGCTCGACCGCATGCTGGCGGCGATCGGGCTCGACCGCAGCAAGGCCTACATCGCCAATGTCATCCCGTGGCGGCCGCCCGGCAACCGCACGCCGACGCCGCAGGAAACCCAGATCTGCCTGCCCTTCATCCAGCGCCAGATCGAACTGGTGAATCCGGACGTGCTGGTGACGCTCGGCAATCCCTCGACCCAGACGCTGCTGTCGACCCGTGACGGCATCATGCGCACCCGCGGCCGCTGGTTCGACTACGACACCGGCACGCGCACGATCCGGGCGCTGCCGACGTTCCATCCGGCCTATCTCCTGCGCTCGCCGTCCTACAAGCGGATGAGCTGGCAGGACCTGCGCGCCATCGCCAAGGCGCTGGCATCATCATAGGATGATCGCAGCGTTTCGGGCGAAAGCCTGCCCCGGACTTGATCCGGGGTGGATACCGGTTCGCGTGACGAAAACGCGTCAGAAAAAAGCAGGAGCTACGGCGCCTTCGGCCGCACGATGGCCCAGCCGATCCGCAATATCGGCGCGCGGCCATTCACCAGCCGATCGAAGGTCTGCGGGACTTCCGGCACCAGTCCGGGAAAATGCTTGATGATGTCGGGCGGCGGCGTGCCGGCGGTGTCGGAGGCGCGCCAGATCACGACGCCGCCAGTCTGGTTGAATTTTTCACGGCTGAGCCACGGCGTGCGTTTTGGCGTGGCGTCGAAAAACACATGCGGCCGCGAGGATCCCAGCGCGATCAGGCTGGCCAGCTGTTCGTCGCCGGTCACCGCCTGCAGCCGCTGATTGGTGCGCCGCTGGAAATTGTCGCCGAAGAACTGTCCGATCGCACGGGCCGGCAACGATGTCGCGACCTCGCGGCCCATCGTCCAGGGCAGGAAGATCGCGCCCGCCAGCACCGCGAGCACAGGAGCGACGATGGCGCCGGACCATACCGCACGCAGGATGTGCTGCTGGCGCAATTCGATCAAATCGCCGGACGCGACGATTACCGCCAGTCCCGACATCAAAAGCGCAATTCCGGCCCCGCCGGCGATCCGATCGAGATCGAACAGGCCGGAGGCCAGGCTGCCGCCGATCGCCGGCGCAAGCGCAAAGAAATAAACGAAATTGCTGGCGAGCGGCCCGACCGGCGGGCGGAAAATGACCGGAGCGTCCTCGCCGTTGCGGCTGAACCAGCCGGAATTGATGGCGACCAGCAGCGCGACCGCTGATATCGCCAGCAACAGACGGCCGAGCAGCGCGCCGCCATGAACCAGTCTCGCACCGATCGTCTCCACCAAGCCGGGCACGTGCGGCAGGCCGATCGCATCGTCACGTATCAGCCAAACCAGATAAGGCAAGGCCAGCACGACAACGACCAGCAGCGCGAACAGCGCGTCGAAGGATTTCAGCGTGCGCCGGCCTTCCTTGGTGGCGGCGGCGAAGCCTGCAACCAGCAGCAACAGCCCGATCGCCGCCGACGTGGTCAGTAGCAGCAGACCCGCATCGATCGACCAGGCGAACCACACATTGCGACGGCCCTGCCCGATCAATTGCCAGGAATGTAGCAGCAGCAGCACAAAGAGCGGACGCGCCAGAACCGCCGGTCCGAACTCGAGCGTGGGCGAGCTGAAGACGGTCACGGTCATCGTCAGCAGCACCGCAAGCGCAGCCTGCTGCCCGCCGACGATGGAACGTCCGAGCAGGAACAGCGCCCAGAAGCTGGCGACCGCACAGAGCTCGGCCAGCAGATAGACACCGAAGACGTGATTGCCCGCGGCGCGGAATGCGAGATCGGCGAGCCAGAACGCCAGCGGCGGCCCGAGATCGGTGCCGACCTGATATTCCCGGCCAAAGGCGAGCGTGGTCGCGAGATCGCCGGGAGGGGCCCGGTAGAGCGACAGCGCCACCACGAGCCATACCATCGCCTGCAGCAAAACCGTCAGCCAGACGATCAGCCGAGGCCGGGCGCGGATCAATTCGATAATCAGCGACGTGAAACGCATGAACCGCCCGGATTAACCCACTCGAACGTATTTAAGGCGTGTGGGCCGATCCGTTCGATCCCGACGTTTGATAGAGCGTGCAAGCCCTTGAAGCAACTAAACTTAAAGTTCCGGTGAAACTTCCACCTCAACCTCGGTTGAAGCGGCCAACAGGTTGAGATCAACCGTTTCCGGATAATGTTTCCGCCGTGCCGCCAGGACCGGCGCAAACAGGCTGCGATGATGCGTGCTCGGTCCGAGCCGGTCGAGCGCCTCGAGATGTTCCGGCACCGCATAACCCTTGTGCGATTCGAAGCCATAGCCCGGGCAATCAAGGGCGAGCGCACACATCAGGCGGTCGCGCGTCACCTTGGCAATGATCGATGCCGCAGCGATCGACATCACCAGACCGTCGCCGCCGATCACGGCCTCGCAGTCGCACGACGCATCGATCTTGTCGCGTCCGTCGACGAATACATGACTGGGCCTTTCCGGCAGCGCGTTCACCGCGCGGGCCAGCGCCCAGAGCGAGGCGCGCAGGATGTTGTCGCGATCGATTCGCGCCGGCGAGGCAAAAGCCACGGCAAACGATGACGTTGCGCAGATTTCCTCGAACAGTTCCTCGCGCCGCTCGGCCGTCAGCCGCTTGGAATCATCGATGCCCTTCGGAATCCGCTTGGGATCGAGCACCACCGCCGCAGCCACTACCGGACCCGCCAGCGGACCGCGACCCGCCTCATCGCAGCCTGCAACCGGCCAGACGCCGCGCTTGATCAGCGCACGCTCGCGGCGAAAGCTCGGCGGCGTCACCGCGATGACGCCCTTTGGCAGCTTGGCCTGCGGCTTTGAGGATTTTTCCCGAATCATGCCGGGATGGTGCGCAAGCAAGGCTTGCTGCGCAACCCGGAACTCTAATCACCGGACGACTTTCACCGTTCTCAACAACGCAATCCAGGCCATTGACATTGCAATGGTTCCTGCCATGCGCGCCAAGCCTCGCGAACTAGAACAGGCTGAGCTGCTGTCCGCTGCGCTCCGGCCGGACGAAATGATCGGTCGTCAGCTTCGAACGCCGCTTGTTGAGCCCGAGCTTCTCGCAGGCGATCTCGAACCGGCGTCCGATCATCCACGCCATCGGCCCGGTACCCTTCATCCGTGCTCCCCATTGCGAGTCGTAGTCGCGGCCGCCGCGCATATCGCGGATCAGTGTGAAGACGTGGCGATAGCGATCGGGATAGTTCGCCAGCAGCCATTCGCGGAACAGGTCACGCACTTCCAGCGGCAGGCGCAGCAGCACGTAGCTCGCCTCCTTGACGCCGGCATAGGCAACCGCGTCGAGGATGCGCTCGATTTCGGAATCGTTCAGCGCCGGGATGATCGGCGCCACCATCGCGGTGGTCGGAATTCCGGCCTGCGATAATTGCCGCAGCGCCTCCAGCCGCTTTGGCGGCGTCGAAGCGCGCGGCTCCATGGTGCGCGCCAGCTTCGGATCGAGCGTCGTGACCGAGATCGCGACTTTGACGAGGCGTCGCTGGGCCATTCGCGAAAGAATATCGATGTCGCGGGCGACCAGCGCCGATTTGGTGACGATGCCGACCGGATGGCCGACACGATCCAGCACCTCGAGAATGCCCCGCATGATTTTCCGTTCGCGCTCGATCGGCTGATAGGGATCGGTATTGGTGCCGATCGCGATCATGCGCGGCTCGTAATCCGGTGCCGCCAGTTCCTTTTCGAGCAGCGCCGGCGCATCGGGCTTGGCGAACAGCTTCGATTCGAAATCGAGCCCCGGCGACAGACCGAGATAGGCGTGGGTCGGCCGCGCGAAGCAGTAGACGCAACCGTGCTCGCAGCCGCGATAGGGATTGATCGACCGGTCGAAGCCGATATCGGGCGAGTCGTTGCGGGTAATGACCTTGCGCGCCGTATCCAGCGCAACGGTGGTCTTGAACGGCGGCAGATCATCCAGGCTTTGCCAGCCGTCGTCGAAGGCGATGCGCGCCTCGGCTTCATAGCGGCCGCTTTCGTTCGACTGCGCGCCGCGGCCGCGCCGCCGCTCGCGGTCGATCGCGACCGCGAGATCGGACAAGGCGGACGGTGCACCCGCCGGCTCGGAGGGCGCCGTGACCGGCGGGTGCTTGAGGGCATGAGAGGATGCTCGGCTCATGGTCTGAAGCTAACATGCGATCAGAACAAATCAAGAACATATTTAGGAATTCCCCACCAGCGCGGCCGCAAAAAACTGCAGGCCTACGGCTGTTTTGATTGTGACAAGGTGATAACAATTTTCGACCGTTTCACCGTTTGAGCCGACGAAGCCGCTGTTGATGCTGAGTGTGATTATTCCGACCGAGGGCGAGGAGCGGACCGCGGTCGCGA
>DASZTN010000086.1:0-10041 GCA_035547995.1 Bradyrhizobium sp.
GCAAGGTTATCCGACAGTAGTTTTTGCGCCTGCGGGGTCGCCCACAGGATCCTGCCCTGTCCATTGACGGCGAGCAGAAAACGGCCGGATACGTCGAGCGCGGCGCGAGCGCTCTGGGTCAGCCTGGCATTGGCGAGATGAACCCTGATCCGCGCCAGCATTTCCTCAATCACGATCGGCTTGGTGACGTAATCGACACCGCCGGCTTCCAGCCCGCGCACAATGTGCTCGGTCTCGGCGAGCCCGGTCATGAAGATCACCGGCACGTTGCTCAAGCCCGCTTCACGCTTGAGACGCCGGCAGGTCTCGAAACCGTCGATGCCAGGCATCACGGCATCGAGCAGGATGATGTCGGGCGTGATCTGGTCGACGATTCGCATTGCCGCAGCGCCGTCCATCGCCACCATCACGGTCATGCCTGCGCTGTCGAGCGCGTCGGTCAGAAGCCGTAGCGTTTCCGGCGAGTCGTCGACGACCAGCGCAACGTCGCGTTTTCTGGCCTCAGTGATCATAGCTGTGCAGGACCTTCAGGGTTGCCATGTATTGGTCAAGGTCGAAGCGATCGATCAGTGTCCGCATTTGCGATACGAAGCCGGCATGCTCGGGATTTTCGTTTCCTATCTCATCGAGCTTGACCTGAATGGCGCGGATATAACCCATATGGCCGAGATCGAGCAGTTCTTCGATATCGCGCATCGAAGGGCGTGATCCGGTCTCGGGCCTCCACTGCGGAACGGCGGTGGGACGGCTCTCGTATTGCCATTCGATCCTGAGCAACTGGCGGATCAGTTCGAGGAGACGGGGAATATCGATCGGCTTCATCAAATAGCCGTCGTGAAACGGCTGTGCCAGCGGCGCACCATGTGCTTCCAGTGCGCTCGCCGAGACCATCAGGATACGTGCCTGATGATGGCCGGTCGAGCGCAGCGCCTCCGCCACGTTCCAACCGTCCATGCCGGGCATCGAGATATCGAGCAGAAAAAGATCGGGGCGGCAGTGCTGCGCCAGCGCCAGGCAGCCCGGCCCATCTGGCGCGCTGAGCAGGATGAAGCCAAGCGGCGTCAGCACTTCGCGCAGCAGGTCACGTTGTACCGGATCATCGTCGGTGATCAGGATGGTCTTGCGCGGTCCATGATAGCCGAACACAGGGGCATTTACCGGTGCATTCCGGGTCGGATTGGTGACCTCCGACAGCAGCATCTTGACGCGGAAGGTGCTACCGGCTCCGACCGTGCTGCTCACCTTGATATCGCCGCCCATGACACCGGCGAGCAGGCGGCTGATCGTCAATCCGAGGCCAGTCCCGGACTGTGGCTGTGAGACGCCGAGCGCGCCGCGCTCGAAAGGTGCAAAAATGCGTTCAAGGTCGTCCGGCTGGATGCCGGGACCGGTATCGGTCACCTCAAATTCGGCGACCGGGCTGCGGTAGTGGACGATGAATTGGACGCTGCCGGCTTGCGTGAACTTGATTGCATTCGACAGCAGGTTGATCAGGATCTGGCGCAGACGTTTCTCGTCGGCGAACACTGCAACCGGCAGGAATGACGGACGTTTGAAGACGAAGTCGATGCCTTTGGCGGCTGCCTGCAGGCGGAACATGCCGACAAGCTGATCGAGGAAGTCGTGCAGGCGGACTTCGTCTCGCGACAGGTGCAGCCGGCCCGCCTCGATCTTGGAGATGTCGAGAATGCCATCGATCAGGCCGGACAAATGGTCGGCGCTGCGTCGGACCACCCGCACCTGATCGCGCGGCTTGGATTGCAGGCTGGCATCCTGCTCCAGCAATTGGGCGTAACCGCTGATGGCATTGAGGGGCGAACGCAGCTCGTGGCTCAGACCGACGACATAGCGGCTCTTGGCGAGATTGGCGGCTTCGGCCGCTTCCTTGGCCCGCTGCAAGGCCGCGTCAGTGCGCTTATGTGCGTCGATCTCCTGGATCAGCAACGCCGTCTGCCGGCGCGTTTCGGCTTCGGCGGCCCTTCGGCTTTGTTTCGCCAGTACGAACAGCCAGGCGACGACGCCGATGATGAGCGTGAGCGCGAAAAATACTTTCCAGAGCACGGCGGAGAGCTGCAAATTGTCGGCGGTAACCGCTGCCGCTGTCTGCAAATAGATCAGGCCGAGCGTCAGACCGACCAGGCCGGCAGAAATTGCGAACACGCCGAGATAATGGCCGAGCTGCGAATTGATCAGTGCATAGATCGGTTTGGGCAGGCGATCGCCGAGGCTCTCCGTGACTTGAGCCTGGAACCGCGCATGCGGCTTGCAAAGATCATGGCAGCGCGCGTCGAGCGAACAGCATAGCGAGCAGATCGGGCCGGCATAGGCCGGGCAGGCGGCCATGTCTTCCGGCTCGAACGAATGCTCGCAGATGCAGCACTGGATCGCTTCCAGGTTCTGCCAACTCCGCTTCGGCTTGCGCGCGATGTAATATTTGCCGTCGGTGATGTAGGCGATTGTCGGCGCGACGGCGAACGCTACCAGCAGTGCGACAAACGGGGAGAGCGCTTTCGCGGTTGGACCGAACAGGCCGTAGAAGGCACTGATGGACACGACGGTGGCGATCGTCATCGCGCCGACACCGACCGGATTGACGTCGTAGAGATGCGCGCGCTTGAACTCCATATGCGGCGGACGCAAGCCGAGCGGCTTGTTGATGACGAGATCGGCGACCAGGGCGCCGACCCAGGCGATCGCCACATTGGAATAGAGCGCCAGCGTCTGTTCGAGCGCCTTGTAGACGCCGATCTCCATCAGCAGCAGCGCGACCAGCACGTTGAACACCAGCCAGACCACGCGGCCGGGATGGCTGTGAGTCAGGCGCGAAAAGAAATTCGACCAGGCGATCGAGCCGGCATAGGCGTTGGTGACATTGATCTTGAGCTGAGACAGCACGACGAAAGTGCCTGTCAATGCAAGCGCGAGTCCCGGCTGCGATAGCACGTAACGGAACGCTTCAAGATACATATGCGCAGGTTCAGCGGCGTGCTCAAAGGGAACACCATGGCCCAGCGCGAAGAAGGCGAGGAAAGAGCCGGCCAGTAGCTTGAGCGCGCCAAGAATGATCCAGCCGGGACCGGCGCTAAGCAGAGCAATCCACCAGGAGGTTTTCGAAGTGCGGCGATCACGGGGCAGAAATCGCAGGAAGTCGACCTGCTCGCCGATCTGTGCCACCAGCGAGAACACCACAGACGCGGCCGCACCGAACCACACGAGGTTGAGCTGACCTGCGGGACCGCCATGCGCTCCCCGGAATTGCATCCACTCGGCAAAGGAGTGCGGATTGGCATAAGCGATCGCGACGAAGGGCAGGATATGGAGAATGATCCAAAGCGGCTGGGTCCATAATTGGAAACGGCTGATCAGCGTGATGCCATAGGTCACGAGCGGAATGATGATGACGGCGCTGATGAGATAGCCGATCGGGCGCGGGATGCCGAAGCACAGTTCGAGCGCCGTGGCGAGAATGACCGCCTCGATCGCGAAGAAGATGAAGGTGAAGGAAGCATAGATCAGCGAGGTGACGGTCGAACCGATGTAACCGAAACCGGCGCCACGGGTCAGAAGATCGATGTCGATGCCATATCTTGCGGCGTGATAGGCGATAGGCAGGCCGCAGCAGAAGATGATGACGCTGACGACGATGATGGCGGCGGCCGAGTTGGTGGCCCCATAATTCAGCGTGATGGTGCCGCCGATCGCCTCCAGCGCCAGGAATGAAATCGCACCGAGCGCCGTATTGGCGACACGGGCGGCCGACCAGCGCCGCGCGTTCTTGGCTGTAAAGCGCAGCGCATAGTCCTCCAGCGTCTGGTTGGCAACCCATTGATTATATTGGCGCCTGACGCGGTCTATCCGCTGTCGCCCTGCCACTCGCCCACTCCTCGCTCTGCGAAGAACACCCCTGCAATCCCCATTCCAGAATCTACGTCGCTGTTTTGCGGTGCAACATACGCGATCTTGCGTATCCGTGCGCTGCAGGATCCAAGCGATGCTGGCCTGACCAATCGCGTGTCCATGAACAGGAATGGGGTGCTCATGTCAGACGAAATCAAACCGGGCCTGAAGTCGCCGCTTCGGCGCAAGCTGCTGATGGGAATGGCGGCGTTGCCGGCCATATCGATGCTGCCGCGTCCCTCCTTCGCGGAGGTGCCGGCAACCTCGGCGGTCAACACCACCGGTCTTGCGGTGACCGATACCGACGTGACGGTCGGCATCCTGCACTCCGTGACAGGCACGATGGCCATCTCGGAAACCGGTTCGGTGGAAGCTGAGAAGCTTGCGATCTCCCAGATCAACGAAGCCGGCGGCGTGCTCGGCCGTCAAATCAAGTTCATCCAGGAGGATGGCGCCAGCGATTGGCCGACCTTTGCGGAAAAGGCGAAAAAGCTCCTGGTCAACGATAAATGCGCCGCCGTGTTCGGCTGCTGGACCTCGGCCTCGCGCAAGGCGGTGCTGCCGGTGTTCGAGCAATATAATGGCATGCTCTATTACCCAACCTTCTATGAGGGCCTCGAGCAGTCCAAGAACGTCATCTATACCGGCCAGGAAGCCACCCAGCAGATCCTTGCCGGCCTCAACTGGGTCAACAGCACCAAGGGCGCCAAATCCTTCTATCTGCTCGGTTCGGACTACATCTGGCCGCGCACCTCCAACAAGATCGCGCGCAAGCACATCGAGGAACATCTCAAGGACTGCAAAGTGGTCGGCGAGGAGTACTTCCCGCTCGGTTCGACCCAGTTCAACTCGGTCATCAACAAGATCAAGCTGAAAAAGCCCGACGTGATTTACGCGATCATCGTCGGCGGCTCCAACGTCGCATTCTACAAGCAGCTCAAGGCTGCCGGCATCGATCTGTCGAAGCAACTTCTGCTGACGATTTCAGTGACCGAAGACGAAATCGACGGTATCGGCGGCGAGAACATCGCCGGCGCTTTCGCCTGCATGAAATATTTCCAGTCGCTCGATAACCCGAACAACAAGAAGTTCGTGCCCGCCTTCAAGAAAATGTGGGGCGAAAAGACCGTGATCGGCGACGTGACGCAGGCCGCCTATCTCGGCCCCAATCTTTGGAAGTTGACCGCGGAGAAAGCCGGTTCGTTCGACATCGACAAGATCGCCGCAGCTTCTCCGGGAGTCGAGTTCAAGGGTGCGCCCGAGGGATACGTGCGTATTCACGAAAACCATCATTTGTGGTCGAGGACCCGAGTCGGTCGGGCGCGCGTCGACGGCCAATATGATGTGGTCTACGAGACTCCCGATCTCATCGAGCCAAATCCATTCCCCAAGGGATATCAATGAGACGACGTCCTTGAACTGACGCGCGACTGCGACACCGACGCCGGGTCGGTGTCGCAGAACCCAGCCTCGTGACCACGAGGCGAAGTGAAGATTCTTACGGGGGACGGATCAATGTTCGGCGACTATTCCTTAAGTGATCTCAGCTCGATCTTTGTGATGCAGGGCTTCGCAGGGCTGATCCTGTTCTCTGTCTTTGTGCTGATGGCGCTCGGTCTTGCCATCATCTTCGGCCAGATGGGCGTCATCAACATGGCGCACGGGGAATTCATGATCCTCGGTGCCTACATGACCTGGCTGACGTCGAACTTCTTCCAGGCATATCTGCCGTCGCTGTTTGCCGGATATTTCTTTATCGCGATGATCCTCGCATTCATCGCGTCCGGGCTTTTGGGCATGCTCGTCGAATGGGCCCTGATCCGGCATCTCTATAAGCGTCCCCTTGATACGTTGCTGGCGACATGGGGACTGAGCCTGATGCTGCAGCAGGCCTACCGCTCTGTGTTCGGTCCGCGCGAAGTCGGCGTCGACCTGCCGGAGTGGATGATGGGTTCCTGGCACGCCACGGATACTATCGAGATTCCGATCAACGGCATGTTCGTGATGGTGCTCACCATCCTGATCACGATCGCTGTCGCCTATGTTCTTTACTGGTCGAGTTGGGGCAGGCAGGTGCGTGCTGTCGTGCAGAACCGGGTAATGGCGGGCGCAGTCGGCATCAACACCGAGAAGGTTGACCGTCTGACCTTCGGTCTCGGCTGCGGCATCGCCGGTATTGCCGGCAGCGCCTTCACTATGATCGGTTCGACCGGTCCGACCTCGGGTCAGCTCTACATCGTAGATACATTCCTGGTCGTGGTGTTCGGTGGTGCGGCCTCCCTGCTTGGCACGATCGCCTCGGCTTTTACCATATCGCAGGCCCGCTCGACGCTGGAGTTCTTTCTGTCGGGATCGATGGCGCAGGTCATCACGCTCCTTGCAGTCGTTGGAATCCTGATGCTCAGGCCGCAGGGACTCTTCGCGCTGAAGGTCCGCAGGTAAAAAGAAGAAAGCACGGCCATGATCATCAACTCGCGCTTTTTCAACCGCTCCGAATTGATTGGCTTTATCGCGCTGGCGCTGCTGCTCATCATTATCCTGCCGCTGACGCTCGACGTATTCCGCCTCAACCTGGTCGCCAAATATCTCACATACGCTTTTGTCGCGATCGGGCTTGTGATGTGTTGGGGCTATGGCGGCATCTTGAGCCTGGGACAGGGCGTTTTCTTCGGCCTCGGCGGCTATTGCATGGCGATGTTCCTGAAGCTCGAAGCCTCCAGCGTTGCCAATACCAAGATCCAATCCACGCCGGGTATTCCCGATTTCATGGACTGGAATCAGATCACGTCGTTGCCGTTTTTCTGGAGGCCGTTTCACAGCTTGTCGTTCACGCTGGCCGCGATCATCCTGGTGCCCGGAATCTTCGCCTTCATTATCGGCACGGCGATGTTCAAGCGGCGGGTGGGCGGCGTCTACTTCGCCATCATTACCCAGGCTATCGCCGCCATTCTCACCATCCTGATCGTCGGTCAGCAGGGGTACACCGGCGGAATCAACGGCATTACCGATCTGCGCACTCTGCTCGGCTGGGACATTCGCACCGACCATGCCAAGGTGATCCTTTATTTCGTCGAGGTCTTTTTCCTGTTCGCGTGCATTGTCGCCGCGCAATTCATTCGCCTGACCAAGCTTGGCCGGATTTTGGTGGCGATGCGCGAGCAGGAGGATCGCGTCCGCTTCTCCGGCTACAGCGTCGCAAATTTCAAGATCTTCGCATTCTGTGCCGCTGCGATCTTCGCGGCGATCGGGGGGGCCTTCTTTACCCTCGAGGTCGGCTTCATGTCGCCTTCCTTCGTCGGGATCGTGCCGTCGATCGAGATGGTGATCTACACAGCAGTAGGCGGCCGGATGTCGATCTTCGGCGCGGTATGGGGCTCGCTGTTGGTGAATTTCGCCAAGACAAGCCTGTCGGAATCGTTCCCGCAGCTTTGGCTGTTTGGCTTGGGTGCGTTGTTCATCGCGGTCGTGCTGGCTTTCCCCGGCGGTCTGGCAGGAATCTGGCAGGACCATATTCAGCCGCGCATCGATCGCTGGATCGATGCGCGCAAGGCGAGATCGGGTGATTGGGCCAAGAAATCGGTCGCCGACGGCGCTCCGGCGGAGTGAGGAGATCATCATGCTCGTTGGACATCAGCCCAAGGATTTCCTGCTCGCAGTCGAGGCGCTCACGGTTTCCTTCGACGGCTTCAAGGCGGTCAATAATCTCTCCTTCTACGTCGAGGAGAACGAGATCCGTGTCATCATCGGCCCCAACGGCGCCGGAAAGACCACGGTGCTCGACCTGATCTGCGGAAAGACCAAGGCGACGTCGGGGTCGATCCAGTTCCGCGGTAAGGAACTGACCCGGATGAAGGAAAACGAAATCGTTCAGGCCGGCGTCGGCCGCAAATTCCAGACGCCTTCGGTTTTCGAGGACCTCACCGTGTTCGAAAATCTGGAGATCTCCTATCCGCGTGGCCGCACGGTATTCGGCTCGCTGACCTTCCAGCGCGACGAAGCGGTTCGTCAGCGGGTCGAGGAAGTTGCCGAGATGATTTTCCTGAAAGACCGGCTCAACGTCTATGCCGATCAGCTAAGCCATGGCCAGAAGCAGTGGCTCGAGATCGGCATGTTGCTGATCCAGGATCCGGACCTGCTGATGCTTGACGAACCCGTTGCCGGGATGAGTGTCAGCGAACGCGCCAAGACTGCCGAACTGCTCAACCGTATCATCAAGGATCGCTCGGTGCTGGTGATCGAGCACGACATGAAATTCGTCGAGGATATCGCCCATAAGGTTACGGTTCTGCACCAGGGGCAGATCCTGTCGGAAGGCTCGATGGAGCATGTCAAGAACGATCCCAAGGTCGTCGAAGTCTATCTCGGACACTAGGAGCAGATCGATGCTGGCAATCTCGGATCTTCACGTCGCCTACGGCCAAAGCGAGGTGCTGCATGGCCTCAACGTGTCCGTTGCACCGAACGAGATCGTCGCGATCATGGGCCGAAACGGCATGGGCAAGACCACGCTGATGAAGTCGCTGATGGGGATCATGCCGATCAGAAGCGGTTCGGTCGCGATGGATGGCACCGAACTCAGCGGCATGAAGAGCTATGAGCGCGTCGCCAAAGGTCTCGCCTATGTGCCGCAGGGCCGCATGATCTTCTCGACCATGACGGTAAAGGAGAATATCGAGACCGGGCTGGTCGTCTCCGGCGAGAGCGAGGTGCCGGGCGACATCTACGAGCTGTTTCCAGTGCTCCTGGAAATGAAGGATCGGCGCGGCGGCAACCTGTCGGGAGGCCAGCAGCAGCAATTAGCGATCGCGCGGGCGCTGGCGACCAAGCCGAAAGTGCTTCTGCTGGATGAGCCGACCGAGGGCATCCAGCCGTCGATCATCAAGGACATGGCGCGTACCCTGAAGCGCATCCGCGACGAGCGCGGGCTTTCGATCGTCGTTTCCGAGCAGGTCCTGAGCTTCGCGCTCGATATCGCCGACCGTGTTCTCGTCATCGAGAATGGCGAGGTCGTTCGCGACGATACGCGCGAGAATGTCGACGCTGCGCAGATATCAAAATTCCTGTCGGTCTAATTCGTACCTCAACTCGCAGCCAAGGGGAGCTTTCTGATGCCAGACACATTGATCAAGGTCGATCTCACCAAATCGGCCTATGAAAACGATATGGTGCATAATCGCTGGCATCCCGACGTTCCGATCGTGGCGTGGGTCAATCCCGGCGACGACTTCATCATTGAGACCTATGACTGGACCGGCGGTTTCATCAAGAACAACGATTCCGCCGATGACGTGCGCGATATCGATCTCTCGATCGTGCACTTCCTGTCCGGGCCGATCGGTGTCAAGGGCGCCGAGCCCGGTGACCTCCTGGTGGTCGATCTGCTCGACGTTGGACCGATGAAGGAGAGCCTGTGGGGTTTCAACGGCTTCTTCTCGAAGCAGAACGGCGGCGGCTTCCTCACCGATCATTTTCCACTGGCGCAGAAATCGATCTGGGACATCAAGGGGCTTTACACTTCGTCGCGTCATGTGCCGGGCGTGAATTTTGCCGGCCTCATTCATCCCGGACTGATCGGCTGCTTGCCGGATCCGAAACTGCTGTCGACCTGGAACGAGCGCGAGAACGCCCTGATCGCCAGCAATCCGACGCGCGTGCCGCCGCTCGCCAATCCCCCTTTCGCAGCGACTACCCATGCCGGCCGCGCGACCGGAGACGTCAAGGCCAAGATCGGTGCTGAAGGCGCACGGACCGTGCCGCCGCGCGAACATGGCGGCAACTGCGATATCAAGGATCTGTCGCGCGGCTCGAAGATCTATTTCCCGGTCTATGTGCCGGGCGGTGGGTTATCGATGGGCGACCTTCACGTCAGCCAGGGTGACGGCGAGATCACCTTCTGCGGCGCCATCGAGATGGCGGGCTGGCTGCACATAAAGGTCGACGTCATCAAGGAAGGCATGGCGAAATACGGCATCAGGAACCCGATCTTCAAGCCATCCCCGATCAAGCCGAGCTATAACGATTACCTGATCTTCGAGGGCATCTCGGTCGATGAATCCGGCACGCAGCATTATCTGGATGTGCATATCGCTTACCGGCAGGCCTGTCTGAACGCCATCGAGTACCTGAAGAAGTTCGGCTATTCCG
>DASZTN010000087.1:0-25654 GCA_035547995.1 Bradyrhizobium sp.
CGCAGTCGCGCCACATCACCTATCGCGAGCTGCATGACGAAGTCTGCAAGATGGCCAACATCCTGCGCACCCGCAATGTCGGCAAGGGCGACCGCGTCACCATCTACCTGCCGATGATTCCGGAGGCCGCTTATGCGATGCTGGCCTGCGCGCGGATCGGCGCGATCCACTCGGTGGTGTTCGCCGGCTTCTCGCCGGACAGCCTCGCCCAGCGCATCAATGACTGCAAGTCCAAGGTCGTCATCACCGCCGACGAAGGCCTGCGCGGCGGCAGGAAGGTGCCGCTGAAGGCCAATGTCGACGCCGCGCTCGCCAAGACCGACGGCGTCGACTGGGTGGTCGTGGTCCAGCACACCGGCGGCGACGTCAATATGAAGCTGTCGCGCGATTTCTGGTACCACGAGGCGGCCGAGATGGTGACCACGGAATGCCCGTGCGAGCCGATGAATGCGGAGGATCCGCTGTTCATCCTCTATACTTCAGGCTCGACCGGCCAGCCCAAGGGCGTGCTGCACACCACCGGCGGCTATCTCGTGTTCGCCTCGATGACACATCAATATGTGTTCGACTATCACGACGGCGACATCTACTGGTGCACCGCCGACGTCGGCTGGGTCACCGGCCACAGCTATATCCTCTATGGGCCGCTGGCGAACGGCGCGACCACGCTGATGTTCGAGGGCGTGCCGAACTATCCGGACAATTCGCGGTTCTGGAACGTCATCGACAAGCACAAGGTCAACATCTTCTACACCGCGCCGACCGCGATCCGGGCGCTGATGCAGGCCGGTGATGCGCCGGTCAAGAAGACCTCGCGCAAGAGCCTGCGGCTGCTCGGCAGCGTCGGCGAGCCGATCAATCCGGAAGCCTGGGAATGGTATCACCGTGTGGTCGGCGACGAGCGCTGCCCGATCGTCGACACCTGGTGGCAGACCGAGACCGGCGGCATCATGATCACGCCGCTGCCCGGCGCGACCAGGCTCAAGCCCGGCTCGGCCACCCAGCCGTTCTTCGGCATATTGCCGGAGATCGTCGACGCCGACGGCAAGGTGCTGGAGGGCGAGGCCACCGGCAATCTCTGCATCGTCAGGTCGTGGCCGGGACAGATGCGCACCGTCTATGGCGATCATGCCCGCTTCGAGCAGACCTATTTCTCGACCTATAAGGGCAAATATTTCACCGGCGACGGCTGCCGGCGCGATGCCGACGGCTATTACTGGATCACCGGCCGCGTCGACGACGTCATCAACGTCTCCGGCCACCGCATGGGTACGGCGGAAGTCGAGAGTTCGCTGGTGGCGCATCCGGCGGTCTCGGAAGCTGCCGTGGTCGGCTATCCGCACGACATCAAGGGCCAGGGCATCTACGCCTATGTGACGCTGATGAGCGGGCTGGAGCCGAGCGAACAGCTGCGCAAGGAGCTGGTCGCCTGGGTGCGCAAGGATATCGGGCCGATCGCCTCGCCGGACCTGATCCAGTTTGCGCCGGGACTGCCGAAGACCCGTTCCGGCAAGATCATGCGCCGCATCCTGCGCAAGATCGCCGAGGACGATCCGAACAGCCTCGGCGACACCACGACCCTGGCCGATCCCGCCGTGGTCGACGATCTGGTGCGGCATCGCCAGAACAAGAAGGAAGGAGAATGAGCGCCCTGCGCTTGCGGGGTTAAGGCCCGGCCCAAGTCCGATCCAAGTCCGACCCAAGCCGATCGAGCTGCGCGAAGTGCGCGCAGCCCGGTCGTCCCGGTCAGTTCTGGAAAAAGCTTACGCTGAAAGTCTCGTCTCTGCGTTCGAGCATGATCTCCGTGCAAACGCGTTCCGCCTTTATCGCGAGGGAAAACCGGCGCCCGCTTTCCGGATCATGCTCGAAGAACGAAGCCTCGCGCTTCACGCGATTGTCAGGACCAATAGTCGTTTCGATTGCGGATGCTGTTTTCCAGTCATTTACTTTGTTTCGAACATTTCATTCTTTTCGACGCCAAACCAGCCCGACCATCTGCTTCGGAAACCGCCTGGTGAATGCAAGCGGTTAAGAATATCTGCGCTGGCCGCCCGCGGCCCGGTGATTGAACGGCCGGCGCTTGAAACTGAAGAGGCAGAAGCGGGCCAAAAAGCTGGCCCCAGAGAAGTGGAGAGATCAATGTCGCTGAGGATTGCGGTGGCGGTGATGGCCACCATTGGGACGGGCGTATTGATGTCTGACACGGCCGAGGCGCGGCCGGAGATCGTTACCCTGCATGAGGACTATGCGCCTGGCACGATCGTGATCCGGACCGGCGAACGCCGGCTCTATCTCATTATCGATCAGGATCACGCCATGCGCTATCCGGTCGGCGTCGGCAAGGCCGGCAAGCAATGGGCCGGCACCGCGCAGATCGAGGGCAAATATCGCTATCCTGCCTGGTCGCCGCCCGACGACGTGAAGCACGATCATCCGTCGATGCCGGATGTCATTCCCGGCGGCTCGCCGCACAATCCGATGGGGGTTGCCGCCATGACGCTGTCCGGCGGCGGGGAATACGCGATCCACGGCACCAATGTGCCGCATTCGGTCGGCCACTTCGTATCCTATGGCTGCATCCGCATGCTGAACGCCGATATCAGCGACCTCTATCGGCGCGTCTCGGTCGGCACGCCGGTGGTGGTGACACGCTGAGCTGGCGCGATCGGTTGGGAATATCGGTTGGAATAGAATATAAGGCCGCGCGTCGGGCCGCGGCTTTATCGAATTCAGAAGTCCGACGCGATGCCTTTGTTTTCCCAATCGCCATAGCGCGTGGGCTCGGGCCCTTTCGGTCCCTGGAATTCCTTCGGCATCGGATGGGTATTGGCTTCGGCGGCTTTCCTGCGCGCTTCGGCTTCAGCCAAGGCGCGCTGCGCGGCAGGTGACAGTTTTTTGGGTTCCAGTTCCAGTGATGCCGTCGTTGCCGACGGAGCAGGATTCTGGGCCATGACAAACCTCCAAGACTTCAAGGGTCAGACTTCAAAGGAGAGGTCGGACTTCAAAGATCCGCATATAGATCATAGCCCGAGGGTGAAATCGGAAGAGACGATTCTTACATTTGGCATATTCACATGGCATTGATGCTTACCTTCCGATGGCGGCTCGAATCCGCCGACTTTCCCTAAGTGTTCCCGCACAAATGCCTTCACAACGATTTGCTTTGCCCTCCGAAGTGCCTGGTCTGGCGGCGCGGCGGATCGCAGCAGACATCGTCGATGGTGTGCTGCACAGGCATCGCACGCTCGACGATCAACTCGACGGCGCCGGCGCGCATCCGGGAGTGAAGACGCTCTCCGATCGCGACCGCGCCTTGATGCGGCGTCTGGTAGCGACCACCTTGCGGCGGCTCGGCACGCTGGGTCATCTGTTGTCGCGCCTGCTCGACCGCGGCATTCCGACCGATGCGCCGCGGGCGCAGAGTGCGCTTCTGATCGGGGCGGCACAAATTCTCTGGATGGATGTGCCCGACCATGCCGCGGTCGATCTTTCGGTGCGGCTGGTGCAGTCCGATCGGCGCGCGGCGAAATATGCCGGCCTCGTCAACGCGGTGCTGCGCCGCTGCGCGCGCGAGGGCGCGCCGCTGCTCGAAGAGGTCAAATCGGAGACGCTCGACGTTGCACCATGGCTGATGCAGCGCTGGATCGCGCATTATGGCGAAGCGCTCGCCCGCGATATC
Organism: Bradyrhizobium sp.; assembly: GCA_035547995.1. GTDB lineage: Bacteria > Pseudomonadota > Alphaproteobacteria > Rhizobiales > Xanthobacteraceae > Bradyrhizobium. The sequence goes on from DASZTN010000087.1 coordinate 3,680, forward strand.
GCGCACGCCATCGGCCATGAGCCTTCGCTCGACCTCACCGTGAAATCCGATCCGGCGCAATGGGCGAGCCGCCTGCATGGCGAGATGTTGCCGACCGGCTCGGTGCGCACGCTGTTGCAGGGCTCGGTGACGATGCTGCCGGGATTCAGCGAGGGCCAGTGGTGGGTGCAGGACGCCGCCGCCGCATTGCCGGCGCGCCTGTTCGGCGACGTCAACGGCAAGAGCATTGCCGATCTTTGTGCCGCCCCCGGCGGCAAGACCGCGCAACTTGCGCATGCCGGCGCCCGCGTCGTCGCGGTCGATCGCTCGGCCAACCGGATGGCGCGGCTGCGCGACAATCTTGCACGGCTGTCATTGCAGGCCGAAGCCGTCGTGACCGACGCTGCGGAATGGCAGGGTATCGGCGAGGCGTTCGACGGTGTGCTGGTCGACGCACCCTGCACCTCCACCGGCACGATCCGGCGCCATCCCGACATCGGCTGGCTGCGCCAGGAAACCGATATCGCCGCGCTGACCGCGCTGCAGAAGCGGCTGCTGCAGCGGGCCACCGCGCTGCTCAAGCCGGGCGGCACCCTGGTCTACTGCACCTGTTCGCTGGAGCCGGAAGAAGGCGAGCAGGCGATTGCTGCCTTTCTTGCCACTGAGCCCTCAATGCGGCGGCTGCCGATCGAGGCGGGCGAGGTTGCGGGCCTCAGCGAGATCATCACCAGCGAGGGGGATTTGCGCACCCTGCCCTGCCACCTGCCGCGGCCTGAGCCCAGGCTCGGCGGGCTCGACGGCTTCTACGCGGCGCGGCTGGTTAAGACCTGATTTTACCACCACTTTTTCAGGCCACGCGGATGATTCGCCTGCTTGCAAGATGGTGTCTTGATCGCGTTTCCGGATTAAAAGGATTCGCAGGAATCCTCCCGATCAAGGCAAGGCGTGTCGGTCGCTCAACGCAGACATATTTCGACGCTGGTCATACGGCGCTTTGCCCGGAATCTGGTAGCGCGCGCCAGCGGCGGTTCTGTGGCGCTGGCGCGGCTGTGGCCGGGCCGTACCGATCGCCTGATGATCGCGCCGCACGATCTGCGCACCGCCGACGCCACCCGCGCCGCCGAAATCTATGCCGGGCGATTCGTGTTTGCCGGCAAGATCGTCACCTGCCACGGGCGCTCGGTCTTCGATCTCGAGCCGCCGTCGGAAGACTGGGAAGTGGCGCTGCTCGGTTTTGGCTGGCTGCGACATTTGCGCGCGGCCGATACCGCGCTGACCCGCGCCAATGCCCGCGCCCTGGTCGACGACTGGATCTCCAATCCCGCCAGCGGCCGGTCGGTCGCCCGTCGCCCCGACGTGGTGGCGCGCCGCGTAATCTCGCTGCTGTCGCAGGCGCCTCTGGTGCTCGGCGATACCGACGGCAAGTTTTACCGTCGCTATCTGCGTGGGCTGGCGCGCGACATTCGCTATCTGCGCTATGCCGTGCTCGATACCGCCGACGGCGTGCCGCGGCTGCAGGTCCTGATCGCGCTTTGCTATGCCTCGCTCTGTCTCGCCAATCAGGCCAAGCATATCCGCCCGGCGACACGAAAACTCTCCGAGGAATTGCAGCGGCAGATCCTTCCGGATGGCGGCCACATCTCGCGCAATCCGGGCGCGCTGATCGATCTGTTGATCGACCTGTTGCCGTTGCGGCAGACCTTTGCCGCGCGCAACATTCCGCCACCACCGGCGCTTCTGAACGCCATCGACCGGATGATGCCGATGCTGCGTTTCTTCCGTCACGGCGACGGCAGCTTCGCGCTGTTCAACGGCATGAGCAACACGCCCTCCGATCTCGTGGCCACCCTGCTCGCCTATGACGACACCCATGGCGTGCCGATGGCGAACATGCCGCATACCGGCTATCAGCGGCTCGATGCCGGCGCCATGACCGTGATCATGGACACCGGTCCGCCGCCGCCGGCAAGCGTCAGCCAGGATGCCCATGCCGGCTGTCTCTCCTTCGAATTGTCCTCCGGACCGAACCGGATCGTCGTCAATTGCGGCATGCCGACCACCGGCCGTGACAATTGGCGCGTCTTCGCGCGCAGCACCGCGGCGCATTCGACCCTGACCTATCACGACACTTCATCCTGCCAATTCGTCGAGCTTTCGGCGATGAAGCGGCTATTGCAGGGCGCTCCCATCATCAGCGGACCCTCGCTGGTCGAGAGCTATCGCGAAGTGGTCCCCAATGGGGAAATGTTGACCACTTCGCATGACGGCTATCTCTCACGCTTCGGCGTCGTGCATCGCCGGATTTTGATGGCGGCACAGGATGGCTCGAGACTCGACGGCGAGGACACGCTGTCGACAGGACCGGGTCGGCGCATCAAGGGTCACGACAGCGACTATGCGCTGCGGTTCCATCTCCATCCGTCGGTGAAGGCGAGCCGGCTCAGCGACGCACGCGGCGTGATGCTGGTGATGCCGAACCGCGAGGTCTGGACCTTCGAAGCGGCCGACGACACCGTCGAACTGGAAGACAGCGTATTTCTGGCCGGCAATGACGGTCCCCGGCGCACCGCCCAGATCGTGATCCGCCAGGAGGCGCGGGAGGTTGCCTCGATCCGCTGGAGCTTTGTCCGCTCCAACACGTCGGCCACGACAACAACGGCCCGGCGCAATGCCCGGCAGGAGCCGGAACTGCCGTTATAAAGACTGCCGATGTCAAGAAAGCGCAAAGCAAGGCGCTGGCTCCCTACATCTTGCCGTTGTGAGCGCCGCCAAAAACTGCTAACGGACACCTGCTCGCGCAACTGGCGACATCGGATGGAGCACCATCGGGAAGCGCGGGAACATCTGCCGCGCGCCTGGGCATAAGCATTCCCTTCAACAAAGGATCTTGCCCATGACCAACCAGCTGCGCCGCGTCACCCGCGCCTTACTCTCCGTTTCCGACAAGACCGGCCTGATCGAATTCGCCCGTGCGCTCGCCGCCCACGGCGTCGAACTCGTCTCCACCGGCGGCACCGCCAAGGCGATCGCCGCCACCGGATTGAAGGTGACCGATGTCTCCGACCTGACCGGCTTTCCGGAAATGATGGACGGCCGGGTCAAGACGCTACATCCGAAGGTGCATGGCGGATTGCTCGCGGTCAGGAGCAATACCGAGCATGACCGGGCGATGAAGGCGCATGGCATCGCGCCGATCGACCTGTTGGTGGTCAATCTCTATCCGTTCGAGGCGACGGTGGAGAAAGGTGCAGATTTCGTCGAATGCATCGAAAATATCGATATCGGCGGGCCGGCGATGATTCGCGCCGCGGCGAAAAATCATCACGATGTCGCGGTGGTGGTCGAACCGCAGGACTATGCCGCCGTGCTCGAAGAACTCGCCGTCAACCAGGGCGCGACCACGCTGTTCCTGCGCCGCCGCCTCGCCGCCAAGGCCTATGCCCGCACCGCCGCCTATGATGCGGCGATCTCGAACTGGTTTGCCAATGAACTCAAGACCGAGACGCCGGATTATCGCGCCTTCGGCGGCCGGCTGATCCAGGCGCTACGTTACGGCGAGAATCCGCATCAGAACGCGGCCTTCTATCGCCTGCCCGTCCGGCGTCTGGGCATTGCGGCCGCGCGGCAGGTGCAGGGCAAGGAGCTGTCTTACAACAACATCAACGACACCGACGCAGCCTATGAATGTGTCGCGGAATTCGATCCCGTGCGCACCGCGGCCTGCGTCATCGTCAAGCACGCCAATCCCTGCGGCGTCGCCGAGGGGCCTGATCTCGTCACGGCCTACCGGCGGGCGTTCGCCTGCGATACGCAATCGCCGTTCGGCGGCATCGTCGCGGTCAATTGCATGCTGGATGCAGACGCTGCGCGGGCCATCACCGAAATCTTCACCGAGGTAATCATCGCGCCCGATGCAAGCGAGGAAGCGATCGCCATCATTGCGAACAAGAAAAACCTGCGGCTGCTGCTCGCCGGAGGCCTGCCCGATCCGCGCGCTCCTGGCCTCACCGCCAAGACGGTTGCCGGTGGGCTCCTGGTGCAAAGCCGCGACAATGCGGTGGTCGACGACATGACGCTGAAAGTCGTAACCAGGCGCGCGCCGACCGACGCCGAACTGCGCGATCTCAAATTCGCGTTTCGTGTCGCCAAGCATGTGAAGTCGAACACCATCGTCTACGCCAAGGATCTCGCGACCGTCGGGATCGGCGCCGGCCAGATGAGCCGGGTGGATTCGGCGAGAATCGCCGCGCGCAAGGCGCAGGATGCGGCCAGCGAACTGAAGCTGGCAGAGCCGCTGACGAAAGGCTCAGTCGTTGCGTCCGACGCGTTCTTTCCATTCGCCGACGGCATGCTGGCCTGTATCGAGGCCGGCGCCACCGCGGTGATCCAGCCCGGCGGCTCGGTGCGCGATGACGAAGTCATCAAGGCGGCCGACGATCACGGCATCGCCAGGGTGCTGACCGGCGTCAGGCATTTCAGGCACTGATCGACTAGAGCTTTTCCGGTTCTGATGGAATCAGAGCCGGGCCCTAGGTTTTTGTTTTGACGCGTTTTCTTCACGCGAACCGGCGCCTACTTCGCTCGAAAACGCTCTAACCGTCATTCCGGGGCGATGCCAACGCCATGCGATGCCCCGGAATGACGAGGATGAATCTTAGTTGTCCCGCACCCGCGCCAGCAGCACCAGTCCGGCGACGAAAAACAGCACCAGCACTGCCATGCCGGCCTTCTGGCTCGCGGTCAGCGCGGTGATGAGGCCGATCAATAGCGGGCCAAGGAACGACGTGACCTTGCCGGTCAGCGCAAACAGTCCGAAATATTGCGCGATACGATCTTTCGGTGCGATCCGGATCAGGAGCGAGCGCGAGGCCGCCTGCAGCGGCGCGCCAGCGGCGCCGATCAGACATCCGAGCACGAGATAGGCGCGCTCCGCCGCCGAGGCGAACAGCGTCCCGCCCGGCACCGGCGGCGTCACCTTGAAGAACAGGATGCTGTCCTTCTCCACCAGGAGGATCGCGACGATCGCAAACAGCAGCATGCACATGCTGCCGGCGATGACATATTTCGGGCTGAACGCATCGTCGAGCTTGCCGCCAAGCCAGCCGCCGAGCGTCCCCGCGATCGCAAGGATGATGCCGAAAGTGCCGATCTGGATCGTATTCCAGCCGAAGGTGCCGGCGGCGTAGATCCCGCCAAAGGCGAACAGCGAAACCAGCCCGTCGGTATAGATCATGTTGGCGAGCAGGAAGGCCGCGATCGATTTCCGCTTCGGCAAATCGCGCAGCGTGTCGCGCAGCTCGATCAATCCTTCGCGCAGCGCTTCGCGCACCGGCCGCTTGGCGGGATAGTCCGGCGTCAGCAGGAACATCGGCAGCACGAAGATGACGAACCAGATACCGGTCAAAGGCCCGGTGATGCGATCGCCCTGATGGGTGACGGGATCGAGGCCAAACAGCGGCGCGAAGCCGAACAGCGTGCGACCGCTTTCCGGATTGGCCGCCAGGAAGCCGAGCACCAGGATCAGGCTCAGGATGCCACCGATGTAGCCGGTGGCCCAGCCGGTGCCTGATAATCGCCCGATCCGCTCCGGCGGGACCAGCGTCGGCATCATCGCGTTGTTGAAGACGGTGGCGAATTCGACGCCGACGGTGGCAACGCCATAGAAGAACAGCAAAAACGGAATCATGCCGAGATCGCCCGGCTTGCCGAACCACATCAGGCAGGAGCCGATCACCAGCAGCGCACCGAATGCGGCGATCCACGGCTTGCGCCGGCCGCTGGCATCTGCAATCGCGCCCAATACCGGCGACATCACCGCGATCAGCAGCCCTGCCGCAGCCGTCGCAAACCCCCACAGCGATTGCCCGCTGGCAGGATCGGCCGCGACATGGGTTGCGAAATAAGGCGCGAACACGAAGGTCGTGATCAGAGTGAAATAGGGCTGTGCCGCCCAGTCGAAGAAGATCCAGCTGATGACCGCCGACCGCGGCGGGTATTTTCGCGGCACATCCGCAGCGCCTGCATCGGTGATGGTGATTGCCATGCCCTGAAATATCCCGCTCTATGACGAAGAGGCGTCTTTGCCTGGAGAAACCGTCCCCATATAGCATTCGAAAGGCCGTTGCCTTATCTCGTGGCGTGAACGCGGGGCAAAATTTTGATGACCTGTTCCTTGATCGCTCGCCGCAGCATCGGCATCAGCTTCCTGCTCATCGTCATGCTTCTGCTGCCGGCCGCCGCACAGGAGCAGCGCCGCGGCTTTTACACGCCGCCGGCCGCGGGCACGCTGCATGCGGTGGCGGCGACCCACGGCATGGTGGTCGCACAGGAGAAGACCGCGGCGCAAATCGGCGCTGATGTCCTCAAGCGCGGCGGCAATGCCGTCGATGCCGCGGTTGCGACCGGCTTTGCCATGGCCGTGACCTATCCGCGCGCCGGCAATATCGGCGGCGGCGGATTCATGATCATCCACTCCACCGAACATCACGCAGATGTCGCGATCGATTATCGTGAGACGGCGCCAGCGGCAATGACGCCGACGATCTTCCTCGGAGCCGACGGCAAGCCCGATCCAGCCAAGTCACGCGACTCCGCGCTCGGCATCGGCGTGCCGGGAACGCCGGCAGGGCTGGCGCTGGCGCTCGAAAAATATGGATCGGGCAAATTCACGCTGGCCGATCTGCTGCAGCCGGCGATCGATCTTGCACGCAACGGCATCATCGTTACCGATGATGGCGCCGACACGCTGCCGGACTGGCATTCCCGGCTGGCGCGTTGGCCGGCATCGGAAAAAATCTTTTCCCGCCCGGACGGCACTTCGCTGCGTGAAGGCGACAGGTTGATCCAAAGCGACCTCGCGGCAACGCTCAGCGCTATCGCCAAACAGGGCCCAAATGGATTTTATCAAGGACCGGTGGCCAAAAAGCTGGTCGATGCCATTGATGATGCCGGCGGCATCATGACGATGGACGATCTGAGTTCCTATCAGGCGATCGTCCGCACGCCGATGCACGGCACCTATCGCGGCTATGACATCGTCTCGATGCCACAGCCCTCGTCGGGCGGCGTCGTGCTACTGGAGGCGCTGAATATTCTCGAAGGCTTTCCGATGGCCGGGATGAAGCAGGGCTCCGCGCCATCGCTGCATCTGTTGATCGAGGCGATGAAGCGCGCCTATGCCGACCGCGCGCGTTATCTCGGCGATCCCGCTTTCGTCAAGGCGCCGATCGCAACCCTGGTTTCCAAGGACTACGCAGCCAGGTTACGAGCCGGCATCGATCCCGATCGTGCGACGCCATGGAACGAAGTGACGCCGGCCGTGCCGCTTCACGAAGGCGACAACACCACACATTTCTCGGTTGTCGACGACAGGGGCAACGCCGTCAGCAATACCTATACGCTGAATTTCAGCTATGGCGTCGGCCTTGTCGCCGATGGCACCGGCGTCTTGCTCAACAATGAGCTCGACGATTTCACCGCCGCGCCGGGGGCGTCGAACGCCTATGGGCTGGTGGGCTTTGCCGCCAATCTGCCGGGGCCCGGAAAACGGCCGCTGTCCTCGATGTCGCCGACCATCGTGCTGAAAGACGGCAAGCCGGTGCTGGTGACGGGTTCACCCGGCGGCAGCCGCATCATCTCGACGGTGCTGCAGGTGATCGTCAATGTGCTCGACTATCATATGGATGTCGAGGACGCGGTCGCCGCCCCACGGCTGCACCAGCAATGGCTGCCGGACGAAGTGCGGATCGAACGCGGTTTTCCCGATGACGTGATCGCTGCGCTCAGGGCGAAAGGGCACCATGTGGTCGCCCCGCTCGGCCAGACCTCGGCCAATTCGATCGCCGCGATCGAACACGGATGGGAGGGAGCCGCCGACCCCCGGACCCGCGGATCGGCCGCCGTGGGCGAATAGAAATCATGCCTTTGGACGATGGCGGATTTGCCCGGGGCCTCAATCTGAAGTAATGCGCCGCGAATGGCTGCAGCCGGCGAATAGGCGCCTGCCGCGGTCTCTTGGGACAAATTGATCATGACCAGCGCCACTGAACAATCCGGCATCGAGATCGCCCGGATCGAGGATTCCAGCCTCTTCGCATTTTACCGCGACATGAATTCACCGGAGCGGCGGACGTTCTGGGCATGCACCGCCGGCTGGGCCCTCGACGGCATGGATTTCATGATCTACCCGCTGGTGATCGGCACCATCATCACGATGTGGAAGGTCGATGCGGGTACCGCGGGCCTTGCCGGCACTGTCACGCTGCTTGCCTCTGCGATCGGCGGCTGGCTCGGCGGCTATCTGGCCGACCGCATCGGCCGGGTGAAGACCCTGCAGCTGACGATCCTCTGGTTCTCGGTGTTCTCGCTGATCTGCGCTGCCGTGCAGAATTTCGATCAGCTCCTGATCGCCCGCGCCCTGCTCGGTCTGGGCTTCGGCGGCGAATGGGCTGCAGGCGCGGTGCTGATGGGTGAATCGATCCGGCCGCAATATCGTGGCCGCGCGGTCGGCTCGGTGCAATCCGGCTGGGCGATCGGCTGGGGTTTCGCCGTGCTGGCGCAGGCGGTGCTGTTCTCTCTGTTCCCGGCGGAAACCGCCTGGCGCTGGATGTTCGCCATCGGCGCCCTGCCGGCGCTGATGACGTTCTTCCTGCGCCGCTATGTCGAGGAGCCGGAGATCGCGGTGGCCACGCGCGCCAAGCAGAGTGCCAGCGGCGAACAGCCGGGCCTGCATGAGATCTTCACTGGCCCCATTCTCAAGACCACGATCCTGGCCTCGCTCGCCGTCACCGGCTGTCAGGGCGGCTATTACGCCATCACCTTCTGGGTGCCCCGTTTCCTCACCACCGAACGCAAGCTCTCGGTGGTGGGCTCGACCGGCTACCTGTCGGCGCTCATCATCGGCTCATTCATCGGTTATCTCACCGGCGCCTGGCTCGCCGACAAGATCGGCCGGCGCAAGCTGTTCCTGTACACTTCGCTCGGCGCCATCGCGGTCGTCATCGCCTATACGCAATTGCCGCTGAACAATGAGATTCTGTGGGTGCTGGGCTTTCCGCTCGGCTTCTTCGCCTCGGCCTATTTCTCCGGCGTCGGCGCCTTCCTGACCGAGCTTTATCCGACGCGCCTGCGCGGTTCCGGCCAGGGCTTCTGCTACAATTTCGGCCGCGGCATCGGCGCGCTGTTTCCCTATCTGGTCGGCGCGCTCTCGGCCTCGACATCGCTCGCCAATGCGATCGCGATCTTTGCGGTTGCCGCGTACTGCCTGTTCTTCCTCGCAGCCTATGCGCTGCCGGAAACCCGCGGCCGGGTGTTGCACGCCGACGATTAGGCCGGAATTATCGTCCGACCGTATACGGGCCGCCTTTTGCCAGCGCCCGCTGATAGGCCGGGCGCGCATGGATGCGGTCGAGGAAGGCCATCGCCTTGGGATGGCCGTCCTCCAGCCCGGCGCGGGCGGCAGCTGCTTCCAGCGGAAAGCTCATCTGAATGTCGGCCGCGCTGAATTCGTTGCCGGCAAACCATTCGTTCCTGCCCAGCTCCGCTTCCCAGAACGCCATGTGCTGCCTGAGCTGCGGATTGACCAGCGCGGTCAGGGCTTGGTTGAAGATCTTGCGCACCAAGGGCCGCAACAGTGCCGGCGCGCGTTTCGGCATTGTCGTGAACAGCAGCTTCAACAGCAGCGGCGGCATCGCCGACCCCTCGGCGTAATGCAGCCAATAGGTGAAACGCAGCCGTTCCGGCGTCTTCGCAGGCGGGATCAGGCGGCCGTCGCCATAGGCATCGAGGATATATTCGATGATCGCGCCGGACTCGGCGATGGTGTTGCCCTGATCGGTGATCACGGGCGACTTGCCGAGCGGATGGATGGCGCGCAATTCGGCCGGCGCACGCATGTCGGGCTGGCGCTGATAACGCACGATCTCGTAGGGCACGCCGAGCTCTTCGAGCAGCCAGAGCACGCGCTGGGAACGCGAATTGTTGAGGTGGTGAACGGTCAGCACGGCAGGTCCTTCGGGCTTGTCGCATTCGGCACTCGGTGGTGCCAGCGGAACGGCCTGAAGTCGAGCGAAGATATTACCCGGACTTTATTGACGGGCCCATTTTATCCGGGTAAAATTTCGAAGACGAAAGGAAGTTTCCATGAATCCCGCCTCACCCCCTGCCTATACCGCGTTCGAAGGCGATCACCGCATCGCCGCCGGCGACCTGCCCGAGGTCGCCCGGGCCGCCAAGGAAACACTGGATCGGCGCAGCGATGCCTCGATCCTCATCTTCGATGACATCAGCAGCGAACCGGTCGAACTCGACCTGCGCGGCAGCCTTGAAGAGGTATTGAGACGCTTGCCGGTTCAGGATCCCGAACCCGCCGCACGCGATGCTGGGCTGGAAGCACCCGCAAGCCGCGGCCCGGGCCGGCCGAAACTCGGCGTGGTGGCGCGCGAGATCACGCTGCTGCCGCGGCATTGGGAATGGCTCGCCAGGCAGCCCGGCGGAGCCTCGGTCGCGGTCCGCAAGCTGGTCGACCAAGCCCGCCGCCACAGCGAGGAACGCGACCATATCCGCGCGGCTCAGGATGCCGCCTATCGCTTCATGTCGGTGATGGCCGGCAACAAGCCGCATTTCGAGGATGCAATCCGCGCGCTGTTCGCTCCCGATCCGGTGCGTTTCACACAGTTGATCGCCGGATGGCCCAAGGAAGTGCGCGACCATGCGGCAATGCTGGCCGAGCGGGCCTTTGGAAGGGAAGCGCTGCCGCAGGATTTGCGAGCTTCGGATTCGGGACATTAGTCATGATCCGATTAGACGGAATTGGATCATGACCTTATCCCTTGAGCGTGATCTCCGCGTAGACGCGTTCCGCGTTTGTCGCCAGGGAAAACCTGGTTTCCACTTTTCCGGATCATGCTCCAGTTGATCCCGAAACTGTGAACCGATAGGCTGGTTGAAATGATGGAGATCATATAAGAACGGATCATCACCAAGGGAGGACGCCGTGAGCCCGACCGCCCCGCAATTCATGTTCGATTTCGGCAGCCCCAACGCCTTTCTCAGCCATGAGGCGATCCCTGCGATCGAGAAACGCACCGGCGTCAAATTCGAATATGTGCCAGTTCTCCTCGGCGGCATCTTCAAGGCCACCAACAACAGATCGCCGGCCGAGACGCTGGCCGGCGTCAAGAACAAGCGCGAGTTTCACGCCGTCGAGACCGAGCGCTTCATCAGGCGCTTCGACGTCAAACCCTATAACTGGAATCCGTTCTTTCCCGTCAACACGCTCAATCTGATGCGCGCCGCGATCGCCGCGCAGCTCGAGGGCGTATTCGAGCCCTATGTCGAGGCGGCCTTCCATCACATGTGGGTCGAGCCGAAGAAGATGGATGATCCGGAGGTCGCAGCCAAAGCGCTCAGCGCATCAGGCCTCGACGGGGCGAAGCTGCTGGCCCGCGGCCAGGAGCCCGACGTCAAGGCCAGGCTGATCGAAAACACGCAAGGCGCAGTCGAGCGCGGGGCGTTCGGCTCGCCGACTTTTTTCGTCGGCAAGGAGATGTTTTTCGGCAAGGAGCAGTTGCGCGAAGTCGAGGAACTGATTTCGGCTGGCAGCTGAGCCGCCTCCTCGATCCGAGGAAAATGGAGCGGGCATCATGGAAAAACGCAATGCGACGGCCGCGGTGATCGGCGCCGGCGACTACATCGGCGCCGAGATCGCCAAGAAGTTCGCGGCCGAAGGCTTCGCGGTGTTCGCCGGACGCCGCAACGGCGAAAAGCTCGAACCGCTGGTCAAGGAGGTCGAGGCCGCCGGCGGGACCATCTTCGGCCGCTCGCTCGATGCCCGCAAGGAAGAAGAAGTCACCGCCTTCCTGAACGACGCCGACAAGCACGCGCCGCTGGAAGTGACGATCTTCAATGTCGGCGCCAACGTCAATTTTCCAATTCTCGAGACCACCGACCGCGTGTTCCGCAAGGTCTGGGAGATGGCGTGCTGGGCGGGCTTCCTTTCGGGGCGCGAATCGGCGCGGCTGATGCTGCCGCACGGCAAGGGCAATATCTTCTTCACCGGCGCCACCGCCTCGCTGCGCGGCGGCAGCGGCTTTGCCGCCTTTGCCAGCGCCAAGTTCGGCCTGCGCGCGGTGGCGCAAGCGATGGCCCGCGAGCTCGGACCCAGGAACATCCATGTCGCGCACCTCATCATCGATGCCGGGGTCGATACCGCATGGGTACGCGAGCGCCGCGAAAAGCTCTGGGGCAAGGAGGCGCTCGACAATCCGGATCTCCTGATGCCGCCGGCTTCGGTGGCGTCGGCCTATTGGCAGCTCTATCAGCAGCCGCGCAGCGCCTGGACCTTTGAACTTGAAATCCGCCCATTCGGCGAAAAATGGTAAGGTAAGGCAAATGGCGAATAGAGAGTAGCGAATGGATTCACCCACTCGCTATTCCCCATTCGCTGTTCGCTACTCGCCCCTTCAACAAAGGAACTGAACGATGCGTATTCTCGTGGTCGGCGCCGGCGCGATCGGCGGCTATTTCGGCGGCAGGCTGTTGCAGGCCGGCGAGGATGTCACATTCCTGGTCCGGCCGCGCCGCGCCGCCGAGCTCGCCTCGGCGGGTCTTGTGATCAAGAGCCCGAACGGCGATGTCACCTTGAAAAATCCGCCTGCGGTTCAGGCCGATGCCCTCAAGGAAAAATTCGACGTCGTGCTGCTCAGCTGCAAGGCTTACGACCTCGAGGACGCCATCAATTCCTTTGCCCCGGCGGTCGGGCCGCAGACATCGATCATCCCGCTGCTCAATGGCATGCAGCATCTTGACGTGCTCGACAAGAGATTCGGCCGTGAGCATGTGCTCGGCGGACTATGCGCAATCGCGGTGACGCTCAACGATCAGCGCGAGGTCGTTCAGTTGCAGCCGATGCAATCGCTCACCTTCGGCGAGCGCGACGGCAAGATGTCCGAGCGGGTTCGCGCCATCGCAAACGTCTTTGCCAAGGGCAATTTCGGCTCGGCTGCGAGTGAAATCATCGTTCAGGAGATGTGGGAGAAATGGGTGTTCCTGGCGACGCTGGCGGCCTGCACCACCTTGATGCGCGCGCCGGTCGGGATCATCCTGGCTGTCGCCGGCGGCAAGGACTTCATTCTGGGCGTGCTCGACGAAATCACCGAGATCGCGACCGAGCAGGGATACAGGCCGCGCCAGGCTTTCGCGGAACGCATCCGCGGCATGCTTACGGCCGAGGGCTCGCAGATGACCGCCTCGATGTTCCGCGACATCAAGGCCGGCGCGCAGGTCGAAGCCGATCACGTGATCGGCGATTTGATCGTGCGCGGCGATGCGGCCAAGGTGCCGGTGCCGAAGCTGCGCATCGCCTACACCCAGCTCAAGACCTATCAGAAACAGCGCGGATGATTTCCGCGCAACGTCAGGTCCGGCGGCAGCGCCGGACCTGACACCGCGTTCGCGGGTGCTCGCTACAAATGCGCGAGGTAATGCGCGAGCGCGGTGATTTCCTCGTCGCTCAGGGGATAGGCGACATCCGCCATCGCCGCGCCGGCGCCGCCGGAGCGCACGCCGGATTTGTAATCGTGCAGCGCCTTGACGAGATATTCCTCGCGCTGGCCGGCAAGGCGGGCGACCGCTTTCGTGCCCGCATAGGAGTCGGTGTGGCAGGATGCACAGCGCCGGCCCATGGCGGCCTCCGCGCCTTTCTTGGATAAATCGGGATTGTCGTCGGGCGTGGTCGCTTTGGGCGGCGTCAGCGAGGCAAAATAGGCACCGAGGTTGCGGATATCCTCATTGCTGACCTGTTCGGCGATCGGCTGCATCTGCTCGTTCTTGCGCGCACCGCTGCGGAAGAAGACCAGCTGCCACTGGATGAACTGATCCTGCTGGCCGGCAAGCGAGGGAATGTTCTCGGTTTGCGAGATGCCATTCCCGCCGTGGCAGCCGACGCACATGTCGGCTTTCTCCTTGCCGGCAGCAATGGCGTCGGCCGCCTGCGCGTTCGCGAGCACTGCGAGGTTTAGCGTCAGGCCGCAGCACGCCCGGGCAACAAACCGAATCTGCATGGTCATCTCCCGCCAGACAACACGAAGGCCGCGGTTGCCGATTGGAGCCGCCGCGGCCGCCGAATGTTTCGTGCCTATTTGCTGTAGCTGATGCGGTAGATCGCACCTGCCCAGTCATCGGCGACGAGGATCGAGCCATCCTTGGCCAGGATGATGTCGTCGGGCCGGCCAAGATAGCCCTGATCGCCTTCGATCCAGCCACTGGCAAAAATATCCTGCTTGGCATTCTTGCCGTCGGGATCGACCGTGATGCGCACGATGCGGGCGCCCTGGTATTTATGCCTGTTCCAGGAGCCGTGTTCGGCGATCAGGATGCTGTTCTTGTACTCGGCGGGAAACTGGTCGCCGGTATAGAACTTCATGCCGAGCGGAGCGACATGGGCGCCGAGCTTGTACACTGGCGGCGTGAACTCCGAGCATTTGTGACCCATCGCAAACTTCGGATCCGGGATATCCCCTTCGTGGCAATAGGGATAACCGAAATGCTCGCCGAGGCGAGAGATCATGTTGAGCTTGTCGCTCGGCTTGTCGTCACTCAACCAGTCACGCGCGTTTTCGGTGAACCAGTAGCGGCCGGTCCGCGGATCGACGTCGCCGCCGACGCTGTTGCGGACGCCGAGCGCGACCAGTTCGGCATTGCCGGTCTTGGGATCGACGCGGCGGATCTGCGACACGCTGGTCGGAGGAATGCCGATGTTGAAGGGCGGTCCGAGCGGAATGTAGAACCAGCCGTCTTTATCCGGGGCGATATATTTCCAGCCATGCGCCGCATAGGACGGCATGTCGTCATAGACGACGGTGCCCTCGCCGAGGTGATCGATATTGGCTTCGGCATTGTCGTAACGGATGATCCGGTTGACCGCCGCAACGTAGAGCGCACCGTCCTGGAACGCGATGCCGGTCGGCATGTTCAGTCCCTTGAGGACGGTTTTGACCTCGCGCTTTCCGTCCCTGTCGGTGATCGCATAGACGTTGCCGAGACCAAACGATCCGACGAACAGCGTGCCCTTGTCGCCCCAGGCCATCTGACGCGCTGCGAGCACGCCGGGTGCCCAGACCTCGATCTTGAATCCGGGCGGAAGCTGGATCTTCTTGATCAGAGCCGCGAGCTCGGCTTCGGACGCGCCGGTCGGTGGACCCGATGGCGGCGCAAGACCTTTTTGCGCCTCCGTCTCGTCACCAAGGAACCAGTCATCGGGTGGATGCGTCCAGAATTCCTTGGTGCCTGATCGATAATTATGCAGCTTGTCTTGAGCTCTGACCTGACCGAATCCCGCAACAAGAGCGATTGCGGCGACGGCAAGGACAGATCGACTGAGCATCGATTTCATTGCGTCACTCCCTACGCAGCCGATGGGCTGCTCGCATTATTTGTTTTGAAGGCTTCGAGACACGAAGTTTTGGTCTGAATGAATGATCAGACCGGAAAATGTTAGCACGTTCGCCGAGGGAGAGAAGCGCAACTCGAAATTGATCGATCGGGGGTGGCTAATTGAGAAGGAATTTCTTCAGCCGCCTCGCCGGGTAGGAGCCCTGTACTCGCTGCGTTGCGGGATCGCCGGGGCATCTGGCAGGCAGGAGCGATATATCGCCATGACCGTAACGCTACTGGCCGTCCCGTCAAAGACCGCGCAGGTCGTGCTGGCCCATGGGGCAAGACCCCATCACACCAGGATGACGAGCGTTGACCGAATTGTTGCCGGAGAAATTCTGGAGCGGGCGAAGGGATTCGAACCCTCGACCCCAACCTTGGCAAGGTTGTGCTCTACCCCTGAGCTACACCCGCATCCGAGAAGGCGGCGATTGCTCGCCGCAACAACAGACCTATGCCAAATGCGGCTCGTGAATGCAACAGTCCTGCGATAGGAATGAAGCGGCCGGCGGCAGGGGCATCACAGGGAAAAACCCGGAATCCGTCCAAAAAGGCGCAAATGGCCAGCCGGACGTCCGGTTTTTTGCGTCCTTGAAGAGCACGGCCAGAACAACTGACGGGACTAGACATTTTTATTGATGACCGCTCGCGACGAAACCGCGCTGGGCGGCCCGGAACCAATTGAAATTTCCAGACAACCCGCCACTTAGGGCGTGAGAAGCGTGAAACAGTGGACCAGGCCATGCTAGAACAGGCCCGACCCGTATCCCAGGCGAGGATCCCGTGACGATTATTGAGCAGGGCAATGGAGCAGCCAGCGCTGCGGCCGATCTGATCAAGGAAACCACCACCCAGAGCTTCATGAAGGACGTGATCGAGGAATCGAAGCACCAGCCGGTGCTGATCGATTTCTGGGCCGAATGGTGCGGCCCCTGCCGCCAGCTCACGCCGATCCTCGAAAAGGCGGTCAGCGCCGCGGGTGGCAGGGTCAAGCTGGTCAAGATGAACATCGACCACCATCCGGCGATTCCCGGCCAGATGGGGATTCAGTCGATCCCGGCGGTCATTGCCTTCGTCAACGGCCAGCCAGCCGACGGCTTCATGGGCGCGCTGCCGGAAAGCCAGGTCACCGCCTTCATCAACAAGCTCACCGCCGGCATGCCGGCGCCGGGCCAGCCCAATATCGACGAAATCCTCCAGGAAGCCGACGCCGTCCTCGCTGACGGCGATCCGGCCGGCGCGGCGCAGATCTATGCCGAAGTTCTGGCAGTCGACGCCACCAATATCGCCGCGCTGGCGGGTCTGGCGAAATGCTATGTCGCGACCGGCGCGATCGAGCAGGCCAAGCAGACGCTTGCCATGGTCCCGGAATCGAAGCGCAATGATGCCGCCGTAAAGGCGGTGCAGGCATCGCTCGATCTCGCCGAGCAGGCCGAGGCGGTTGGTCCGGTCACCGAGCTGGAACAGAAAGTCGCCGCAAACCCGCTCGATCATCAGGCACGATTCGATCTGGCGACCGCGCTCAACGCTTCCGGCAAGCGCAGTGAAGCAACCCAGCACCTGCTCGAGATCGTCAAGCGCGACCGCAAATGGAACGATGACGCCGCACGCAAGCAACTGGTTCAGTTTTTCGAGGCCTGGGGCGGTGCCGACGAGGCGACCGTCGAGGGACGAAAGCGGCTGTCGACGATCCTGTTCTCCTAGTATCCTTGGACAGCCGGGGACCGCACCATGCCGATCAATGCCGAATATCGCGGACCCGGTGAGCTTCCCGAACTGATCCCGGTTTTTCCGCTGGCCGGCGCCTTGTTGCTGCCGCGCGGCCAGATGCCGCTGAACATCTTCGAGCCGCGTTACCTGGCGATGGTCGACGACGCCTTTCGTGACGGTCACCGGCTGATCGGCATGATTCAGCCCGACGTCACCCATTCCCATAGTGAAACCAAGCCGGCGCTGTTCCGGGTCGGCTGCGTCGGCCGCATCACCCAGCTCGCGGAATCCGGCGATGGCCGCTATATCCTCGAACTGACCGGAATTGCGCGATTCAAGGTGGTCGAGGAAGTCGAGGTGCTGACGCCCTATCGGCAATGCAAGGTGGATTATTTCCCCTATGCCGACGATTTCATCGCGCGCAAGGGCGAGGAGGACGTCGATCGCGAGGCCCTGATCGACACGCTGCGTGCCTTCCTCAAGGTGAACAACCTCAAGGTGGACTGGGAAGGGGTCGAGAACGCGCCGAACGAAGCGCTGGTCAATGCATTGGCGATGATGTCGCCCTATGGGCCGCCGGAAAAGCAGGCCATGCTGGAGGCGCCCGACCTGAAGACCCGTGCCGAGATCCTGATCGCGGTCACCGAGATGGATCTGGCGAAAAAACGCACCAGCGGCGATCCACCGCTGCAGTAAAGATGCGCTGATAGCCGCCGGTCGTCTTTATTTTCCTTGAGCCGCGCCGGAAACTTTTCTTTTTTGCCGGATTCGGGAATCCTCAACATGAGCGAAATCCAACATTCGGTGCACAGCGTGTCGTCTGCAAAAGAGGTCGAGGTCAAACTGCAGCTGCCCTCGGCAAGTCCGTCGCGATTGCGACAGGTCCCGTTGCTGCGCGACGCCGATGGCCCAGCCCAAAAGCAGAAACAGGTCTCGGTCTATTTCGACACCGAAAGCCTGAAACTGAGAAAGCATGGCCTCACCCTGCGCGTCCGCCACGTCGGCAACCGCTATGTCCAGACCATCAAATCCGACAATGGCGGCCTGTTCGAGCGCGGCGAATGGGAAACCGAGGTCGAAAGCGAGCAGCCCGACCTGACACGCGGCGATACCTCGGCGCTCGACGGGCTGGACATCAAGAAACTGGGCAAGCAATTACGGCCGGTCTTCGAAACCCGCGTCGAGCGCACGACTTACCCGTTTGCGCGCAAGGATTACGAGATCGAGCTGACGATCGACCGTGGCGAAATCGATGCCGGTGATCACAGCCTGCCGCTCTGCGAGGCAGAGTTTGAGCTGAAGCGAGGCGATCGGGCGCGCCTGTTCGAATTTGCCGCAGCCTTTGCGCGCGCAACCGCCGCTGAACTCGCCGTCAAAAGCAAGTCGCAGCGCGGCTATGAACTTCTCTCCGGCGAGGAGTCCGCCGCCACAAGAGGCGAGGACATCGAGATTGCGCCGGATACGCCCGCCAAAACCGCTTTCCAGCTGATCGCTTTCGACTGCCTCAAACAGGTCATCAGCAATAAGCCCGCCGTGCTTGCCGGCAATGCCGAAGGCATCCATCAGATGCGCGTCGGCCTGCGGCGCCTGCGCGCCGGCATCTCGCTGTTTTCCGACATCGTCGCGGATGCGAAGACGAAGCATATCAAGGCCGAGCTGAAATGGCTCACCAATGAGCTCGGTCCTGCGCGCGAATTCGAGGTTTTCCTGACCCGGGTGGTGGCGCCGCTGGGCAAGCAGCACGCGCGGCTGGCCGGGATGCGCAGCCTGTCTCACGACCTCGCCGACCAGCGTGAAACCGCAATCGCACGCGCCATCGAGGCGGTGTCGTCGCTGCGCTTTCGTGAGCTGACCTTGGATTGTGCCGCATGGCTCGAGATCGGCGACTGGCGGGAGCCGCAGGACGAGGCGCTTCGCGCCCGCTGCGACGAGCCGATCGAGCATATGGCCCGCACGCAGCTGAAAAAGCATTGGAAGAAGATCCGCAAACGCGGCCGCGAACTGGCGAGCCTCGATCCTCATGCGCGGCACAAACTGCGCATCCGGATCAAGAAACTGCGTTACGCCACCGAATTCTATAAGGCCGTATTCCCGGAAAAGAAGCCGCACAAGCGCCGCGCAGCCTTCCTTTCGGCACTGAAGGACCTGCAGGACTGTTTCGGCGAGCTGAATGACATCTTCGTCCACGAGAAGCTGACCGCCGGAATCGTCGAAACGCCAAACGCCGCATCGGCGAAATCGCCGCGACGCGTCTTCGCGGCCGGGCTGCTGACAGGCCACGAGGAAGCACGGCTGGAGCCGGTGCTTGCCGACGCGGAACGGTCATTCGCGGCTTTCGATAAGCTGCAACCCTACTGGGATTGAAGCCGCGCCCCCGACGCGTTTGCGCCAGCCGGGTTCCAGGTTTTTGTTTTGACGCGTTTTCTTCACGCGAACCGGCGTCCACTTCGCTCGAAAACGCTCTAATACCCCGCAACTGCCATCGCCGCGACGGCGCTCAGCACGATCCAGCCGAAATGCCGGCCATGCGTGCCGATGGCATTGCCAAACGCGCTGAAGCCAAACACACCAGCGATTGTCACGACGATCCAGTGCCGCGCGGCCTCCGAGCCCATCGAGGGTGCCGCGATCAGCAGTACACCGCCGGCGATCCAGGCAACCGTCGGCACCTGCCAGACGAAGCGGAACAATGTGCGCAGCCGCTGCGGCTGGATGGTGACGCGGGGAAACACCTTGGCTTCCGACAGCACCCCGTGAATCGCGGCCGCGGCAATCGCAACGACGCCGGAAACCTGCAGCAGGACGTCATGCATCGGCAGCTCCATACAGCTATGTATGGTTCTAGGCCGGCCGCTGGCATCTGTCAATACAGTGGTGTATGGTAAAGGAAATGGCGACTAAACAACTTTGCGCGCAGGACTGGCTCGACCGGGGTCTTAAGACCCTGGCCACGCAGGGTCACTCCGGGCTCAAGGCCGATCCGCTGGCCAAGGCGATGGGCGTTTCGCGCGGCAGTTTTTACTGGCACTTTGCCGATATCGATGCGTTCCATGCGGCGATCCTGAAGGCCTGGCGCGAGGTCGCCGCTGAAGCCATCATCGCAAACATCGAAGCCGCGTCCGCAGGTGATGAGCCGCTTGCCGTATTATTGCGCCGGGTATTTTCGGAGAAACTCTCGCTGGAGCGCGCCGTGCGCAACTGGGCCGCGTTCAATGCCGCAGCAAGGGGCGCAGTGCAGGCGATCGATCGGCGGCGGCTCGACTACGTCGAAGGTCTGATACGGGCCCGCGGCGTCGCGCCCGCCACGGCGCAGGCGCGCGCGCAGATCCTCTATTGGGCGTTTCTCGGCCATGCGCTGTCGGAGCGGTCTTTGCCGAGAGCGCCGCGGGAAGCAGTGATCGAGGAGCTGGTGCGGATTGCGCTGAGTTAATTCGGACGACGTGATACGAATGTGCTAAGGGCTCGGCCTTACCAATCGGAGAAAGCCGATGACCACGCCCGAGCGCGCCGAAGCCACCGTCGATCCAAAGCTGCTGGAAATCCTGGTCTGCCCGATCACCAAGGGGCCGCTCGAATTCGACGCCGCACGGCAGGAGCTGATCTCGCGCTCGGCCAAGCTTGCCTATCCGATCCGCGACGGCATCCCGATCATGCTGCCCGAGGAGGCCCGGAAGATCGATTAGAACGTTTTCGAGCGAAGTGTGGATACCGGTTCGCGTGAAGAAAACGCGTCAGAGCAAGAAGCCGGAGCCCGGTTCTGATTCCATCAGAACCGTAAAGGCTCCGGTCATGCGCGCCGGCACGATCGCCCTTGTGCTTGCCGCCATTTGCTTTGCAGGCGCAACAACGGATGCCTCCGCCCAGCAAAGCCAGTTCCAACCGGACCAAGCCCAACAAGGCCAAACCCAGGCAGGACAAATCCAGGAAAGCCAAATCCGCGTCGGCCCGATCGATGCGGTGCTGACGATGCCGCTCAACGTCCAGCGGCCGCCGGTTGCGCTGTTGATCGCGGGATCGGGCTCGACCGACCATGATGGCAATGGCCCAAAGGTGAGGCCGGCGACCTTGAAGAAGCTCTCCGAGCAGCTGGTCGCGCGCAATATCGCGACGCTTCGCTATGACAAACGCGGCGCCGGCGGCTGGAAGCCGAAATTCGGGCGGCCGGAAGATTTCCGCTTCAAGGACTATGTCGACGATGCGGCTTCGCTGGTGAATTACCTGCGCAGCAGCGGCCGGTTCTCGCATGTGACCGTCGTCGGTCATAGCGAAGGCGGCCTGGTCGCAATCCTGACCGCGCAGCGCCTGCCGATCGACCGCCTCGTGCTATTGGCAACTGCCGCACGGCGGCAGGGCGATCTGGTCAAGGACGACCTTGAGAAGAAACTTCCGCCGGACGTCTATGCACCGATCGCCACGGCGATCGACGCGATGATGGCCGGCCAGATCGTCGATCCGCCGCCCCGCGGGCTTGAGATCCCGCCGGCGATGCAGCCCAGCATCGCTTCGGTCTTCACCGAGGACCCGATCGATCCCCTGAAAAAGATCAATGCGCCGACGCTGATCGTGGGGGGCGGCCGCGACCTGCAAGTGGCGCGGGTGGATTTTCTGGCGCTCAGCACCGCCTCGCCGTTGGCAAAGACGGTCTGGCTGCCGGACATGAATCATGTGCTGGTCGATGTCACCGACGATGCGGATGATTATGCCGCCTACAACCAGCCGGACCGCCAGCTCGACCCCACGATGATCGATGCGGTCGCCAATTTCATCCTGGCGGGAGAAGCCCCCGGGAGGTGATCGAGCGACATGGCCGATCTAGGGTCCCGCATCCGAAGTTCGCAGTTCCTGCGGCGGCTA
>DASZTN010000088.1:0-71579 GCA_035547995.1 Bradyrhizobium sp.
TCGACGGTTTCCTGCACCGCTACCATTTTCCACTCCGCATGCGCGAGTTCCGGCACGCTCGCCTCGCCGCCTGTGCGATCGCGTAGCTGATACGCAGTTCAGGGCCGGCGGCGAGAACGATCAGGCGCCCCACCAGAAAGGTGATAAATGCCGATGCCGTATCGATCACATGGCGTGGCGACGGCTCCATCATCGGACGACCCTTCATGCTGGAATACAGGTGTCGGGCACCGGACAGACCGCGGCACATTGCGGCGTGTCGAAGTGCCCCTCGCATTCCGTGCACTTCTTCGGGTCGATGATGTACATATCGTTCTTGAGGCGAATGGCCGCGTTCGGGCATTCGAATTCACACGCGCCGCAGACGGTGCATTGCGAGGCGACAATCTTGTAGGCCATAGGTCACGACTCCCTGGCAGGCGATGCCGGTTTACTCATCCCCTTTCAAGCGTCGTGCCAAGCGCGAATACCTTGATTTGTAACGGCTATTCTCATGGCCGGAGTTGTCACGGCCCCGACAGGGGTGTCGCAAGTGCGACAGTCGCCGTCAGAGACGCTTGAGCTCGATGCCGTACTTCTTCAGCGCGTAGCCGATCTGGCGTGGCGTAAGCCCGAGCAGTCGCGCCGCCTTGGCCTGCACCCAGCCCGACTTTTCCATGGCCGCAATGACCCGGTCGCGGTCGGTCATCTTGGCGCCGCCGGAAAGACCGGTCGCCGGCGCAACCGGCTCAACCGCGGCTTGCGGATTCGGCGGCACGGTTTCGGCGGCAGGCGGCGCCGCCTTCAGCGAGAGCGGAACGATCGGCAGCGATCGCGAGGGCGCACCTTCCGATCCGCCGCTCCACAGCATCGCCGACAGGCACTGGCCGTGACAGCAGGCAAAATCGTTCCTGACGATCGTCGGCCCGGGCGCCAGCGTCGCAGTCCGCTGCACGCAGTTCTCCAGCTCGCGCACATTGCCGGGGAAACCGCAATGCATCAGGACCTCCATCGCGCTGCCATCGAAGGTCAGCATGCGATTGTTCTCGTGGTTGAAATTCTTGAGAAATTCGCCCGCGAGCAAGGGAATGTCGCTGCGCCGCTCGCGCAGGGGCGGCAACAGCATCGGCACGACGCTGATGCGGTAATAGAGGTCAGCACGAAACTCGTTGCGAGCCACCGCCTCCTCGAGATTCCTGTTGGTGGCGGCAATCACGCGCACATCGACCTTGATGGTCTGGTTGCCGCCGACCCGCTCGAATTCCTGCTCCTGCAGCACACGCAGCAGCTTCGCCTGGAATGAGGCCGAGATCTCGCCGATCTCGTCGAGGAACAGCGTCCCCTTGTCGGCCAGCTCGAAGCGGCCCTTGCGGGCGTTGAGTGCGCCCGTAAACGCGCCTTTCTCGTGACCGAACAGTTCGGATTCCAGCACCGTCTCCGGCAGAGCGGCGCAGTTGATCTTGATGAATGGGCGTTTCGCACGTGGCGAAAGCTCGTGGATCGCCTTGGCGACCAGTTCCTTGCCGGTTCCGGATTCGCCGCGCAGGAGAACGGTGGCATTTGACTTGGCGACAACCGCGATCTTCTCCAGAAGCACGCGAAGCGCCGGGCTGTCGCCTATGATACCGTTGATATGAACCTTTTTGCGGTCCCGTGCCGGCTTCAGCTCCGAAAGCTCCTTCTGCAGCCGATAGCTTTCCGTCATCAGCCGCTCGCGATCCCGCGCAAGCACGCGATGCAGCTTGACCGTCTGGCCCACCAGATTGGCGATCATGGTCAGCAGGCGAACGTCCGAGTCGAGCCTGAAGAGCGATCTCTCATCGAGCACACGGTCGATGGTCAATGTGCCGACGACCTTCGCGTCGATGCGGATCGGGACTCCGATGAAGGACACGCGCGTGGTATCGGAGGCGCCGAGCACATCGAGATCGGCCGCATCAAACGCCGGATGCACCGCGATGTTCTCCGCAACCAGCGGCATCGCGGTGGCCACGATCTGATCGATCGCCTTCTGCGGTAAACGCAACCGATAGCGTTCATCGCTTCCCTCGCTCCAGCCGGCGCCGACGGCGATGTCGGGTATTCCGTCGTCGGCGAGCAGCGAGACGATGCCGTGCCGCATCTGCAGGAACGACTGCAGCAGGTTCACGACATTGGCGAGCGTGACTTCGAGCCGCGCCGGCGCGGTCAGTATCTTCGATATCTCGAAAATGCCGGTAAGCGCGATCTCGCTGAGCGGTACGACCGGAACCGCCGGATCTATCTTGTCCTTGTCGATAATTGCAGCAGAATGCAGCATGACGGTATCTCCGTTGTCATCGACACCCTCCCCTGTGCCCCGTTGGGATTTAGACGTATTCTTTTGCATCTTGGGCCGGCTGTCGCGCTCATCTTCATGGCAGATGGTGCTTTGACTTGCTTATTTTCTGCTCTCTTTTCCGATATCGACACGCAAGTTCCCGCAAAACTGGACGCGCATTGATCTAGCGCAAATCAGCCAAACCTTTTTCGTGCCGCGCGTGAACGCCAATCAAACGTGTTGTCCGCCGTTGATCGGCACCTCGGCGCCCGTCACGTAGCTCGCTGCATCCGAGCAGAGAAAGAAGATCACCTTGGCCACTTCGTCAGGCGTACCGACCCGATGCAGCGGGATGGTCGGCGCAAGCCGGGCCTCCGTTTCCGGCGACAATATATCGGTCTTGATCTCTCCGGGCGCGATCGCGTTGACGCGGATACCATGCGGTGCGTAGTCGTGCGCCATCTCCCGCGTCAGACATGCAAGGGCGGCTTTCGATGTCGCGTAGGCCGTGCCAGCGAACGGATGCACGCGCGAGCCGACGATCGAGGTGACATTGACGATCGAGCCGGAAGCGGCTTTCAATTCGTCGAACAATCCCCGCGCCAAAAGGATCGGGGCAAGCAGGTTGACATGAAATACGCTCATCCAGGTTTCAACCGATGTCGTGAGCGACGTCAGCCTGGCGCCGTCCAATCCCTTGGGTGAAATTCCGGCGTTGTTGATCAGCGCGTGTAGTGGTGCGCCGTTCAGCCGCTCCCTGACCTCGGCGATCGCGCGCGGCACTGCCCGATGATCGCTGAAATCGACCTGGACATGATTGTCAGTTCCGGAATCCCAAGGGCAGCGTGCGCCATCGAAGGGCTGGCGGGCGCAGGTGATGATCCGCCAGCCAGCCTCGGAGAATAGTTTCCCGGTGGCGTGTCCGATGCCGCGCGAGGCGCCGGTCAGCACGAGTGTCTTGCCCTGCCCCGAGGAAGCGGCCTGTCTGTCGCCATGAAACGGACACGCCGCTGCGCTCCCACCGAAAGATGAGTAGGACGCAGCATCAGGGCTTGGCAGAACTATACTCAAACGAGCTCCGGATCAGATTTTGCTCGGCGGATTCGCGATCGCCCAATATTGCGGTGCAGGATTTGGGCCACGGTTACATGACGCATTGCTAGAGTTTTTACGACCGAATGTCGGCTTCGCAACATGTTGGCGGATTCGAAACAAGCCGCGTGCGATTTGCGACAGAAGAGACGCAGCGACGATGAGTCTCGACGGAATCCAAACTCCGCTCGACTGACGATGCCCCAATTTGGCCCGCCTCTTGCTCCGGCTGGTTCCATGACAGTGCGGCGGCTCCGATTTTGTCGACATTGTTTCATCGCTACGAACAACGCTCACATATGATGTGGTCCTCATGCGCCAAACGACTGATCACCGGACGGGTTCTTTCGCCGTCATCCTCGGTACCAACGAGATCGCCTCGGCAATCGCTGTCCATCTGTCGCGCGCCGGATACAGCGTGGCGCTATCGCACGACCCGCATCCGCCGGTCATCCGCCGCAAGATGGCTTTTCACAATGCGCTGTTTGGCGATCTGGCGCAGGTCGAGGATGTCGTGGCCGAGCGCGTCGACGACGGCGTGCAGGTCTTGCGGGCCTTGCGCGGCCGCTCACGGGTTCTCGTTACCTGGCTCGGGCTTCTGGATCTGCTTCCGATCCGCCAGATCGACATCCTGATCGATGCGCGCTTGCAGAAGCATCGCATCACGCCAGACCTGCGCCGTCTGGCGCGGTTCACGGTCGGGCTCGGGCCCGGCTTCTCCGCCAGCTTCAATTGCGATGCCGCGGTCGAGACCCGCCCGGGCAAGGTCGGGCTGGTCGGCAAAAACGGCTGGACCGATGCGGCCGATGGCGTGGCCAGCCAACTCGGCGATGTCGGCGCCGAACGTTTCGTCTATTCGCAATTCGCAGGCCGCTGGCGAACGGCAATCGAGATCGGCACCCGGGTCTACAAGGATCTCGTGCTCGGTCATCTTTCCGATCTGCCTGTTGCGGCTCCCCGCGACGGCATCCTGCGCGGCATCGTCCGTGACGGCAGTGAGGTCACGGCCGGCATCAAGCTTCTGGAGATCGATCCGCGGGGACGGCTTGCGCAATGGACGGGCATAGACGAACGCGGACGCGCGATTGCGAACGCAACCTTGATGACAGTTCAGCGCCACACTGCTTCCAGCGCCCCGGCAGACCAGAAGGTACATTTGGAATGATCATCTGCTCCTGCAACGTCATCAGTGATCACGAGATCCGGGATGTTATCGGCTCCGCTGAGGTCGACCTGAACTCGACTGCACAGGTTTACGATTGCCTCGGCTGCCTGGTGCGCTGTGGTCTCTGCTCCCGGTCGGTCAGAAGCATTCTGGAAGAGCAGCCAGCCGGCTGCCCGGATTGTCCGCAATCTGCTGACCACGCCACACCGCGATACGTCCGACATCGGCAGATTGCTCGGCTGGAACAATTCGGCTCGTGAACTCGAGATCGCCACCGGCAGCACAATTAGAGCCGCTTGGCCAATGCGGTGCTCCGGCGCAGCCCGTACAATTTCGCCCCGGGGTTCGGGCGCCACGCAGAGCCAATGCGACGATGCGTTGATGTCGTTATTCTTTACCATCTCGTCCGATCGGCCTTTGACAGCTTGTATTGCAGGAAATTTAGGGGTCTAATCGCACCGAGATGAATAGCTTCGTCTCTGCTCACACGCTTCGATGCTGCAGCGTGTTTCCCACGGCAAAGGCTGCCACACCCCGATAGCGAAGGGATGGTGGCACTCGCCACCAGGAGCTTCCTTCGCCAGCTTGCGGAGGAAATCATGACACGCGAAATCATGACACTCGGTGCCTACCTGGTCGCCACCGAACCTTATTACGAACCGCTTGGCAACGAGGTCGCGACTTTCGCGGCGGCGTACGCCGAGCGCCTCCCCGTGATGCTCAAGGGCCCGACCGGTTGCGGCAAGACGCGCTTCATCGAGCACATGGCCTGGAAACTTGGAAAACCGCTGATTACGGTTGCGGCTCATGAAGACATGACCGCGGCGGACCTCGCCGGCCGCTATCTGCTCGAGCCCGGCGGCACGGTCTGGCATGACGGCCCGCTCACGCTGGCGGTGCGGCATGGCGCCATCTGTTATCTCGACGAGATCGTGGAAGCACGCCAGGACACTACCGTGGTCATCCACCCGCTCACCGATGCCCGTCGCATCCTGCCGCTCGAAAAGCACAACGAGATCGTCGCCGCGCATCCGGATTTCCAGCTCACGATTTCCTACAATCCCGGCTACCAGAGCGCGGTGAAGGATCTCAAGGAATCGACCAAGCAGCGCTTCATCGCGATCGATTTTGGCTATCCGCCGCCGGCCACGGAGGCGACCATCATCGCGCGCGAGAGCGGCGCGGATCGCGAACTTGCCGGAATCCTGGTTTCCATCGCCGAGCGGTCGCGCAACCTGCAGGGACACGGGCTCGATGAAGGCGCCTCCACGCGAATGCTGATCCATGCCGGGCGGATGGTGCGCGCGGGCCTCTCGCTCGAAGCCGCCGTGCAGTCAAGCATCATCCTGCCGATCACCGACAATCCCGACATCCGTTCGGCGCTGAGCGATGCCGTCCAGGCTTGCCTGCCGTGAACACCAGCAAGCAGCCTGCCAGTCTTCAAGTCGTCGCCGCTGCGGTCGAGGACAGCGCGACACGCCGGCTGCACCTGCTGATGCGCCAGCGCGAGGCGCTGCGCCCGATATTTCGCACCATCTGGGACGATCTCTCGCACCGGTGCGACGCCACCGAGCTTGAGGCCTGGGCCGAGGCGGTGCTTGGCCTTGCTCACGTCAATGCCGGGCCTTCCTGCCTGACTGCTTACTGGGAGCTCAGCCGGCAGTTTGCGGCGGAGGCGCAGACCGCACCGCTTCTGGCCATGGCGCAAATGGCAAAAGATATCTGCCGGGTCGCTGGCGCACAGGCGGCCACGGCTTCGCTGCAGGCGGCCCCGGTCGCGCGGCGTGCCTTCGGCGCCGGGCCGCCGCTGGCACGCTGGTTGCGGATCATGCAGACACTGGCCGAGAAAGCGCCTGAATCGGTCGCGCCCGCCTGCAACCGGATGGCCGAGATCGTTGCGCCCGGTACCATCGATGCGTTCGAGACGTTCGTAGCCTCCGGCTTGCGGATCGCCTCCGGCGACAGGGCACGCCGCCTCGCCTTCTTTTCGCTGCGTGATGAGATGGCGCGCCGGCTGGTCTCACGCGAGTTCGGCACGATCACCTTCCTGGATATCGAAAACCAGCTGAAGGCCTTCATCACCGCCCTTTGGGGAAGGCCGCCTTTGCTGCGGATCCTGGCTCCCGACGCCAGTCACGGACCGCAACGCCGGGTGTCGATCGCCGGACCGCTGATCCGGATGCCCGATAGCTATCGCGGCGTGCAGGGCGAGGCAGCGCGCACCTTATTCCGGGCCGCCGGCGCCCATGCGCAGGCACACCTTGCACTCGGACGCTACCCTTTCCCTGTCGGCACGCTGAAGCCGCTGCAGGTTGCCCTCGTCAATCTGATCGAGGACGCCCGGATCGAGGCACTCGCGATGCGGCGCCTGCCCGGGCTGCGACGGTTATGGAGTCCTTTTCACACGGCTTCGCCGACCGGAGTGATTTCGGCTCCCCTGTTGCTGGCCCGCCTTTCACGCGCCCTTTTCGATCCGGCCTATGCCGACGATGACAGCTTTGTCAGCAAGGGGCGCACCATGTTCTTGTCAGCCGCGGCGCGCCTTGACGATCCCGCGATCAGCCGTGAGATCGGCATGCTGCTCGGCAACGATCTTGGCCAGATGCGTGTGCAGTTCAACGCAAAGACGTACGTCGTCGAGCCTATCTATCGCGATGACGGGCTTGGACTATGGGATTTCGGCGAGAATGCGCCTGCCTCCGACGAGATCATCGAGGCACCGATCGAGGCGGTCCGAATGGAGCGTCAGGAGAATATCGACGGCAATGATATCGAAACCGAACAACGAGATGATGAACGGCGGCTGGGACGTGCGCGGCCCGTTGCGCCGGATCAGCGCGGCATCGTGATCGGCCGCTATCCGGAATGGGACCGCGAGCATCGCATCGAGCGGCCGGAATGGACCACGGTCCGCGAGATGGCACCGCATCCCGGCGATGCCCGTTCCATCACGGAGGCGCTCGAGCGCGCCACTGCGCTGCGCAACAGGATCGGACAATTGGTACGAGGCGTGAAGGTCGGGCGGACCGTCCGGCTGAACCGGCAGCACGAGGGCCATGACCTCGACGTCGACGCATTGATCGATGCGGGCATCGCGCTTCGGGCAGGCCAGGACCCGGATCCGCGGGTATTCCGTTCGTCCACTTCGCTGCACCGCGACCTTTTCGCGCTGCTCCTGATCGACGTCTCCGAATCCACCCGTGACCGGCTTGCCTCCGGCGCAAGCGTTCTGGACATCGAGCGTCTGGCGGTCGCGGTACTCGCGGAGGCCATGAACACGCTCGGCGATCCCTTCAGCCTGCTCGCCTTCGCCTCCGATGGCCGTGACGATGTCAGGATGACCACGGTGAAAGCTTTTGACGAGGGCTATGACGGAGATTGCATGGCCCGGCTCGCCGGGCTGCGGCCCGGTCTGTCGACGAGGCTGGGCGCAGCGCTCCGGCACGCCGGGCGCCTGATCGGTCGATCGGTTTCGACACGCAAGCTCGTCATCGTGCTCACCGATGGAGAGCCGTCCGACATCGACGTGTCCGATCCGCAGGAACTGGTCGAGGATGCGCATCGGGCGGCGATCGGCCTGCGCGCAAGCGGCATCGACGCCTATGGCGTGGTGCTCGGCTCGAGCGGAATGCACGCAGCGGCGCATATCTTCGGGCGCGGCAACACGATGATGGTTCATCGCATCGAGGATCTGCCAAATCGCCTGTCGGAGCTTTATTTCAGGCTGGCGCGGCGCTGATCATTTACGCCGGCGCGCCAGCTCAGCGCCGAGCGCGGCGCGGGCGGCAACATGGAAGGCAGCCTCGATCCCGCGTGCGAGGATGCCGCCGTCCGGTGCCAGAAGGCGCATCACCACACCCGCCTGGTTCGGCGCCTCCGAGGCCCCCAAAAGACAGCAGACCTGTTCTGCTGCCCGCATCAAATCCGGGATCGGCGGGCGCCGTTCGGGGGGCGCGACGATGATTAGATTTGCCGCCGCCGTCATGGCGCCGAGCGGGCCGCGACACGCCTCCACGCCATCGATCCGGCCCCGGTCACACAGCAGAATCCGGCCGTCGGGTCGCAGGACGCGGAGCCGGCCGGCATATTCGGTAAAGCTCCGTCCGGTGCGCCCCGGATCGTGCACGGCAAAACCATCGGCAAAGATCAAAGCCGCATCCTCGGCAACGACGGCAGCCGTTTCGAGGCAAAGCTTCGCGCCGGGAAACAGAACATAGGGGTCGCTGGTGACCGCGCAGAATGCGCCGGCCCCGACGCTGAGGTGCACGTGCTGCGCAGAGACCTGATCGCGCGCATCATGGACCACGGTTGCGGCCTGCGTCGTCACATGCAGTGCCGCGCCTTCCTCGACGGCAATCTCCAGCGCGAGACGGTCACCGGCGTAGAGGCCTCCGGACGCCGACTGGATATAGAGCGTAAGCAGATCGGGCCGCACCGTATCGAGATAAAACCCGCGTGTCACATGCATGGGATAGCCGACGTGCTGGCGGCGCAAGATGGTACGGCCCCCCGCGCGTTCCGCCACCAGGCGGGCTTCCGCCGCCCGCCCGCAGTCAGACGCGAAAGAGGACAGCGGCAGCGATGGCATCAGCGATCTCCTCGATGCCGAGCCCGGCACGCATGTCGGTCGCGATCACCGGCCGCCCGGCTCGTACCATCTCCGCCTCTTCGAGCATGCGATCGAGGTTGACGCCGACATAGGGCGCGAGGTCAACCTTGTTCACCACCAGAAGATCACAGCGCAGCAGCCCGGGTCCCTTCTTTCTCGGGATGTCGTCACCGCCTGCGACGTCGATCACGAAGATCCACCAATCGACCAGGTCGAGCGAAAAGGTCGAGGCGAGATTGTCGCCGCCGGATTCGAACAGGATCAGTTCAAGGCCGGGAAAGCGCGCCTCGAGATCGTCCCCGGCAGCGATGTTCAGCGTCGGGTCTTCGCGGATCACGGTATGGGGACAAGCCCCCGCTTCCACAGCGGCAACGCGCGCCGGGTCGATCAGTCCCGACCGTCGCAGGCGCTCGGCATCCTCTTTGGTGACGAGATCGTTGGTGACAACCGCGAAATCGATCTCACGGCGTTGCAGGACCGGGATCAGTGCCTCGATCAGCGCAGTCTTGCCTGATCCGACCGGCCCGCCGATCCCGACACGTGCGGCGCCGGGCCCGGCCCGTTCTGTCTGTGGGTTGTGACCGGCTTTTTGCAGCATGCTCTCACCTCAACATATAGCGCCGCGCCAAGGGCAGTTCGCGGGCTGGCGCGCAGGTCGCAAGCGCGCCGTCGACGAAAACATCGAACGTCTCCGGGTCCACGGTGATTTTCGGACAATTGTCGTTCCAAAGCATGTCGCGCTTGCTCAGCTTGCGGGTGTTGCCGACCGGAAACAGCATCTTCGAGAGGCCCAGCCTGGCACCGATATCCCGCTCCAGTGCCAGCGGATGGACAAAGCAGGCCGACAGCGCCGGAGGTGCGCGGCCGAACGCCCCCCATTGCGGGCGCATCAGCATCGGTTCGCAGGTCATCAGCGAGGCGGCGCTGTCGCCCATCGCGCCCCAGGCGATGAAGCCGCCCTTGATCACCAGCTCCGGCTTGATGCCGAAAAATGCCGGGCGCCAGACCACGATGTCCGCCAGCTTGCCGTCTTCCAGCGAGCCGACATGGCCCGCGATACCGAACGTCCTTGCGGCATTGATGGTGTATTTCGCAATGTAACGGCGAATGCGTGCATTGTCGCCGAAACCGGCCCTTTCTTCCGGCAAGGCGCCGCGCTGGTCCTTCATCTTGGAGGCAAGCTGCCAGGTGCGGCAGATCACCTCGTGAATGCGGCCCATGCCCTGGCTGTCGGAGCCAAGCATGGAGATCGCGCCGATGTCATGCAGCACGTCCTCGGCGGCGATCGTCTGCGCCCTGATCCGGCTCTCCGCGAAAGCGACATCCTCGGGGATAGCCGGATTGAGATGATGGCAGACCATCGTCATATCGAGATGTTCGTCGAAGGTGTTCACCGTGAACGGATTGGTTGGATTGGTGGAAGAAGGCAGGCAGTTCATCTCGCCGGCGACCCGGATGATGTCCGGCGCGTGGCCGCCGCCGGCGCCCTCGGTATGATACATGTGAATGGTTCGGCCGCCGATCGCCTCCAGCGTATTCTCGACGAAGCCGGATTCGTTGAGCGTATCGGTGTGGATCTGGACCTGGAAATCGTAATCGTCGGCGACGCGCAGGCACATGTCGATTGCCGCCGGCATCGAGCCCCAATCCTCATGCAGCTTCAGGCCCATCACGCCGGTCTCGAGCTGTTCGACCATCGGCGGCGCACGGTGTGAATTGCCCCGGCCAAGGAAGCCGAAATTCATCGGCCAGGCCTCGGCCGCCTGCAGCATCTTGCCGGTATTGAAAGGACCGGAGGAGTCGATGCCCACGGTGATGGGACCGAGCGAGCCGCCGATCATGGTGGTGATGCCGCTCGCCAGCGCATGCTCGACAAGCCCGGCACTGTCGAAATGGACGTGGACGTCGATCGCACCGGGGGTCGCAATCAGCCCCTCGCAGTCACGCACCGTCGTTCCGGTCGAAACGATCAGCCGGGGATCGACTCCATCCATGATCGCCGGATTGCCGGCTTTACCGATTCCGACGATGCGTCCATCGCGAATGCCAAGATCACCCTTGACGATGCCGAGGACGGGATCGATGACCGTGACGTTGCAAAGCAGGAAGTCGAGCGCGCCTTCGGCGCTCGTTATTCCCGCAAGGCCGATGCCATCACGAAGCGTCTTGCCGCCGCCGTGCAGGCATTCGTCGCCATAGACGGCGTGGTCCTTCTCCACCACGGCATAGAGCGAGGTGTCTCCGAGACGGACAGAATCCCCGGTCGTGGGTCCGTACAGGGCAGCGTAGTCACGCCGATCGATCGTAGCCAAATGGAGTCCCCTCACATCACCGATGATGCCGATCAGGCGCCGCGGAAACTGCGTGATTTGGCGCGCGCCAGCGCCGCGTCCCGCGCCGCAGCGTCGCTGCCGAGACCGTTGGTCAGGTTGTTGAGACCGGTCAGTCTCTGCTCGCCTCCGAATTCCACCAGACAGACCTCCTTTGAAGCGCCAGGCTCGAATCGCACCGCCGTGCCGGCGGGTATATCGAGGCGCATGTTGAACGAAGCGGCCCGGTCGAACTCCAGTGCCTTGTTCACTTCGAAGAAGTGGTAATGCGAGCCGATCTGGATCGGCCGGTCGCCGGTGTTGACGGCGGTGAGTTTGACTTTGCGGCGGCCGGCATTGAGCTCGATGGTGCCGTCCTGGGCGTCGATCCGGCCGGGCCGTTCGGAATCCGTATCCGCTCCCGGCGCCGGTCGGATCGGCTCATGCACGGTGACCAGCTTGGTGCCATCCGGAAACACGCATTCGACCTGGATGATGTCCATCATCGCGGCGATGCCGGGCAGGACGTCGGCGGTCGTAAGTATCGTCGAGCCGAACCCGATCAGATCCGCTACAGCGCGGCCATCACGCGCGCCTTCCAGGATCTCGTCGGTGATGATCGCCACGGCCTCGGGATAGTTGAGCTTCAGACCGCGCGCGCGTCGCCGCCGCGCCAGTTCCGCCGCATTGAAGATGGTGAGACGTTCAAGTTCGGTCGGGGTAAGCAACATGCCGGAGCACTCAGTTGGCAAACAATTTGAGATCGGCCTGCTCGTGCCGCGCAGAGGCCAGGTCGAGGAACGGGACAAAGCTCTGCAGCTCGGCGGTATCCGCCACCGGCTCTGCAGCAAGCCGCTCAATGAGGGGCAGGCAGTCGCAAAGCACCGCCTGCCCCTG
Organism: Bradyrhizobium sp.; assembly: GCA_035547995.1. GTDB lineage: Bacteria > Pseudomonadota > Alphaproteobacteria > Rhizobiales > Xanthobacteraceae > Bradyrhizobium. The sequence goes on from DASZTN010000088.1 coordinate 12,351, forward strand.
CAGCACGCTGACCGCCCCGAGCCGCACCGCCGCCGTGACCAGACCGGAGGCGACGCTGTAGCCCGACGTCCATTGCACGAGCTGTTCGTCCAGACCGACCGAACGCCAGACGGCGCCCTGCATCACGGCGACATGACCGAGGCATTCGCCCGCTCGCACGGCTTCGCGCAAGCCGATCGCCAGCTCATTGCCGAGCCTGGCATGGGAGGCGAGGAACGAGCCGCCATTGCGGCGAGAGCCGAGCCGCAGACCGGCAAACAGCGTCGATGCTTCGACTTCCAGATCGAGATCGGCGATCGCATCGAGATCGCCACCGGCACGAAAGGCGCGCACCACGGCGATGCGGTCGAAGCACGCCCAGCGGTGGCGGATGGTCGACATCATCAATTGCGCAAAGTCATCCGCGTGCCAGGGGCGCTGCAGCGCTATCGCTCCTTCCAGCCCATAGGAGAAGGCGAACGAGCCGCTCGGAAACGTTCCGTCGGCCTGCCAGAGTGCGCGAAGGACCGACAACATGGTCAGTGACTGTGATCGTGCGGATGCACGTGTGAAACAGAGATGCCGTCGGCGACCGGTCCACTGTCGCCATCCCCTTCCTCAAGTACGCTCACGCCGACACGGCGGGCCTCGATCAAGGCTTCAAGGCGGGCAAGATAATCCTCCGGTCGTCCCTCAAGGGCCACCAGCAGCACCTCGCCGTCGAAGCGGACCCGCCAGTGCAGGTTACCGACCTGATAGCCGAGCTCGATCGCATCGCTCAGCGAGCGCGGCGCAAGACGCAGCCAACGCTCGGTTGCTGCACGCACCACGATCGCGCGCTCGTCTTCCAAAAGCAGCACTGCGCCGTCGAACAGTTTTTCGTGACGCGGCAGCGCGATCGCCAGTTCCTCGCCGCCTCGCGTGGTAATCAGCAGCCTGCGGCGAGCAAGGTCTGCCGGCGGCACATTCACGATGTCGATGACGCCACTATGCTCAAGCCTGTGCAGCTCTTCGGAGAGATCTGGCTCAAGCCGGCTTCCCAACACGTGATCGATGCGCCGCATCGAATTCTTCCTCCGGAACGTCTCTCATCGTGACGGAAAGGCAACGGCAGCCCTTGGGAGCCCCTTGGGCGCCATTGCCACAGCGAGCGAGCGCCTCAGCGGTGCGCGACCTTCTTGTTGGGAATGCCCTCGATCGGGCATTCCTCGACGCCAATCGTCGATCGGGTGAAGGACTCGACCATCTCGCGCGTGCCTTCGGGATCGGCGATCCATTTGGCATAGAAGTCATACGGACAGGCCGCCACGCCACGGTCGCCGTCGCCGGAATTGATGATGCCGGTGTAGCCGCGATGCAGAAGCTTGAAGAGATGGTTCTGCGACTGGCCGGTCTTGCGGGCATCGCGGATCAGCGACTTCGAGAGCTGCGCATACTGAACGCCGTAATCCTCCTCGCCACACTCGCCGAGCGTGCGGCCGTCAAAGCCGATGATCGCCGAATGCCCGAAATAGGAATAGACGCCGTCAAATCCCGATGCGTTGGCGACCGCCACATAGACGTTATTGGCCCAGGCCATCGCCTTTGCCATCATCACCTGCTGCTCCTTGGCAGGGTACATGTAGCCCTGGCAGCGTACGATCAGCTCTGCGCCCTTCATGGCGCAGTCCCGCCAGATTTCGGGGTAGTTGCCGTCGTCGCAGATGATGAGCGAGACCTTGAGACCTTTCGGTCCTTCGGAGACATAGGTGCAGTTTCCGGGATACCAGCCTTCGATCGGAACCCAAGGCATGATCTTGCGATATTTCTGCACGATCTCGCCCTTGTCGTTCATCAGGATCAGCGTGTTGTAGGGCGCCTTCTTCGGATGTTCTTCGTGGCGTTCGCCAGTCAGCGAGAACACGCCCCAGACCTTCGCCTTCCGGCAGGCTTCGGCGAAGATTTCGGTCTCCTCGCCGGGCACCACGGAGGCCGTCTCGTACATCTCCTTGGAGTCGTACATGATGCCGTGGGTGGAATATTCCGGGAAGATCACGAGATCCATGCCCGGCAGCCCGGTCTTCATCCCGACGATCATATCGGCGATCTTGCGGGCATTTGCCAGCACCTCGGCCTTGGTGTGAAGGCGCGGCATCTTGTAGTTCACGACGGCTACGCCCACCGTGTCATTGCTTGACGAAATGTCTCCGTGCAGCATCTTGCTCTCCTTGCAGCTTGCCTGTCAGTTCTGTCCTACGGTGCTCCACAGGTGCACCCGGTCGCCTTCCCTTCGATCTCCGGTCACACGGCCATGTGACGATGAACCATCGTATCGGTGAGTTCTCCGATGTCGCCCGATGCAACCACTCTTCCCTTCTCCATCATGGCGAAGCGGTGAGCGGCGCGGCGGGCAAATGCAACGTTCTGCTCGACCAGGATCACCGTCAGGCCGATCTCACGGTTCAAGCGGATGATCACGTTCTCGATCTCTTCGACGATCGAGGGCTGGATGCCCTCGTTCGGCTCGTCGAGCAGGATGATCCTGGGATCGGCGGCAAGCGCCCGGGCGATCGCGAGCTGCTGCTGTTGCCCGCCCGAGAGCACGCCGCCGTTGCGATCGAGATTTTCGATCAGATACGGGAACAATTCCGCAACCAGCGCCGGAATTTCGCGTTTGCCATCGGCGCGGGCGAATGAACCCATCAGGATGTTTTCGCGGATGCTGAAATCCGGAATGATCTCGCGCCCCTGCGGCACATAGGCGATGCCCGCCCGTGCCCGTCGGAAGGTCGGCTCGCTGCCGAGATCGGTCCCGTTGAGCCGGATTTCGCCCTCCATCCGGTCGGTGAGCCCCATCAGCGTCTTCAGCAGCGTGGTCCTGCCGGTTCCGTTGCGCCCCAGCACCGCGGTCACCTTTCCGTCCGGCACATCCAGGCAGACATCGTGCAGGATGTGACTGCGGTCGTAGAAGCTGTCGACATGAGCGAAGGCCAGCATCACGAAATTCCCTTCGAACCGAGATAGGCCTCGCGCACTTTGGCATTGTTCTCGATCTCGGCGACGTTGCCTTCGGCCAGCACCTGGCCGAGATGGAGCACCGTGATGCGTTCGGCAATCTCCCTCACGAAGGCCATGTCGTGCTCGACGACGATGATGGTGTGCCGGCCTTTCAGGCTGTTGACGATCACGGAGGTCTTATGCGTCTCCGCCTGCGTCATGCCCGCGGTCGGCTCGTCCAGCAAAATGACCTTCGGGTTCTGCGTAATCAGCAGCCCGAGTTCGAGCCATTGGGTCTGGCCGTGGCTGAGATAGGCGGCGATCTGATCAGCCTGCTCCGTCAAGCCGATCAGTTCGAGCACCTCGTCCACCCGCTTTTTTGCCTCGGCTCCGAAGCCGAAGCGAAGATTGGCGAACACGCCGGGCCGCTCGCAGCTTGCCACTTCGAGGTTGCGACGAACGGTGAGCTCCTTGAACACGCTCGGGATCTGGAATTTCCGTCCGATTCCGGCGCGCGCGATCTGGTGCTCCTCCCAATTGGTGATGTCGGTATCATGGAGATAGACCCGACCGCTGGAAGATTTGGTCTTGCCCGAAATCAGATCCATCAGCGTGGTCTTGCCCGCGCCATTGGCACCAAGCAGCACGCGCAGCTCGCCCTCTTCAACCATCATCGTGACCTGGTTGACAGCCTTGAAGCCCTCGAAATCAACGCTCAAGCCGTCGATGGTCAGTGCCGCCTGCGCCATTGACCTACTCCGCCAGTTGCGATGATGGATCGGCGACACGCAAACCATCGGAGCGCGAAGCCGGTTTACCGGTGACGATGCGGTCGACGAAGTCATGGGCGAGACCGGCAAGCCCGCGCGGCAGATAAAGCACGACAAGGACAAAGATCAGACCGATCACGGCCTTCCAGGCCTCGGCGAATCCCGGGGTTTCGCTCACAGTTGCAGAGATGACGTTGATGAGGATCGCGCCGATGCAGGCACCGAGGATCGATGAGCGTCCCCCGACGGCGGCCCAGACGACCATGGTGATGGAGAAAGCCAGATCCATGAAGGTTGGAGAGGCAAATTCGGAAACGATCACGTAGAGCATGCCGGCAAAGCCCGCGATCGCCGCCGAGACCGCCAGGAAAAAGGTCTGATAGGCGGGAACGTCAAAGCCGAGATACCGCGCCCGGTTCTGGTCGTCTCTTACCGCCTGCAGGATGATGCCCGCCCTGGTCTCGACCAAAAGACGCGCGCCGATCAGCACGAGGCTCAGCGACACCGCGACCAGGTAATAGGTGGGAACGATGTAAGGATCGAACTCGAACCCCAACACCTTGAACCAGCCGAGATCGGTGAGGCCGTTGAAGCCGTTGGTGATCGGCTGCGCGTCGATCACCACGAGCCGCACCAGCAGTACCAGCGCCAAGGTGATGATGGAGACGAACACCCCGGAAATCCGCTTGCGGAAGACGATGGTACCCAGGACCGCCGCAATCGCGACCGGCATGATGATGCCCATCGCTGTGCCGAACCACTGGCTTTGAAACGGCAGCCACAAAAACGAAGCCTTGTTGATGCAACACAGCTCGGTCGGCGCGCCGGGCTCGGCGTTCCACAGCATGAAATCAGGCACCGGCTTGTCCGAGCCCTGCTGCAGGCTGGTGTCGCTGGCAAGCTTCAACGACATTGCAAGCATATAGGCGCCTGCGCCAAAAAACAGGCCCTGGCCCAGATTGAGAATACCGGCATATCCCCACGACAACGCGATCGCGACGCCCAGCATGCCGTAGACGAGATATTTGGCGACACGGTTGAGCCAGAACGGGTCCATGACAAGCGGCGCAAACATGATGAGCGCCACAAAGGCCAGATAGATCGCCCAATCGATGCGGCGCTTCGACAACATTTCAACGGCCCTTCAGGGCAAACAGGCCCTTCGGCTTGAGAATGATGATGGCGATCACCACGCCGAACACGACCGCGCGTGCCAGGATGTCGTTGGTGGCGGCCGCGACCAGGCCGTTGATCTCGCCGAGGATGCCGGCGGAAAACACCGAGCCGAGCAGGCTTCCAATGCCTCCCATCACCACGACAAGGAAGCCGTCGACCACCATCGGCGTGCCCATGTCGGGGAAGACGGTCTTGAAGCCGGACATCATGACACCGGCCACGCCTGCGAGCCCGGAGCCGAGGGCGAAGGTCAGCGCATTGACCCGCGCCACATCGATCCCGCAGGCCGCCGCCATTTTGGGGTTGCGGATGATGGCTCTCACCTGCGTGCCGAGTGACGTGCGATAGATGATGAACCAGGTGATCAGTGAAAGCACTGCGGTGACAAGAATGATAAAGGTCCGGTAGCGGTTGATCTCCGCGCCTGCGATCGGGAATGTCCCTTGCAGGACTTCCGGAACGCTCACGTTCTGGAGACCCGGCCCTAGTCCCTGAATATGGATGCCGAAGAAGGACAGGCCAAATTCGAGCCGAACCGCCTGCTGAATGAGAATCGCAATGCCCCAGGTCGCCAGCAGCGTATCGAGCAGGCGTCCATATAACCGCCGTACCACCACGCGCTCGATCAGGAGCCCGAGCAGCGCGGTCACGATGAAGGCAAGCGGAATTGCCGCGAAGATGCTGGTGCCGAGCCAGATCTCCGACAACACCGTCACATAGGCACCGACCATCACCATCTCGCCATGCGCCATGTTGATGACGCCCATGGCGCCGTAAGTGATCGCGAGCCCAAGCGCGACCAGAAGCAAAATCGATCCGAGACTGAGGCCGATGAAGAGGATCTCAAGCATGACATCACCCTGCCATCCACCGCTCGCTAACGGAGCGGTGGATGGGTTTTCCAGTGGTTAGGTTTTGTTGAGCTTGGTCGTATCCAACCCCTTCCCGGTACAGAACAGGTTGGTGGGCGTTTCGCCGTAGGCAACATAAGGCAGCGGCATGATCGGCTCCTTATAGGCGTCGACGATCTTGCCCTGACCGTCCGCCTGCCACTGGGCAATCCGCGGCGTCAGGTAGGTGTGAAGGTTCTGCGGCTCGATCTTCACGTGCCCGTTGGGTGCATCGAACTCCTGCCCCTTCACCGCGTCGCGAATGGCAAGCGGCGAGATCTCAGGCGCTTTTTCCACCGCCTGTTTCCACAGGAAGACCTGGAAATAGGAAGATTCGAGTGCATGATGCGTCACCGCCTTGGGATCCTTGACGAAGGCGCGGTAGCGCTCGACGAATGCCTTGTTGCGATCGGTATCGATGGCCTGGAAATAAGGGAACGAGGTATAGCTGTTTACGGCGTACTCCGCTCCCATCGCCGCGATCTCGATTTCCGAGGTCACCGTCGCGCAGATCGGCAACTTGTCGTGAGTGAGGCCCTGGTTCTTGTATTCGCGATAGAATGCGACGACCGAATCCCCGACCACATTGGACAGGACAACGTCGCAGCCCGACGTCTTGATCTTGTTGACCATCGAGCCCCACTCGGAGTGGCCGAGCTCGAGATATTCGTCCGCAATCCATTGGCCGCCGTTTTTCTCGATCAGAATTTTCGAGACCTTTGCCATTTCCCGTGGATAGATGTAGTTCGATCCGACAATGAAGAACTTCTTCTTGCCGAGGGTCTTGATGATCCAGGGGATGAAATTCGACAGCTGCTGGTTCGGAACGGCGCCGGTATAGACGACGTTCTTCGAACATTCGAAGCCTTCGTAATATGTCGGGTAGAAATAGAGATTGTGGTGTTTTTCGAAGACCGGAAGAACGGCCTTGCGGCTGGCGGACGTATAGGAGCCGAATACGGTCGGAACACGATCCTGAATGACGAGCTTGGATGCCTTTTCATTGTAGGTCTTGGGGTCCGAGGCGCCATCCTCGGCGATCGCCACGACCTTCATTCCCTTCACGCCGCCGGAAGCATTGATCTCGCTGATCGCCATCAACGTCGCATCATGGAGCGACTTCTCGATAATCGACAGACCACCGGTCAACGAGAAAAGAACGCCGACCTGGATCTCGCCTGCCGCTTTCGCCCCGGTGCTGAAAACGTAAGGCGACGTTATCAATGCGCCACTCGCGAGCAGTCCGTTCTTTAGAAATCTGCGCCTATCGACCGCCATAACCGAAACTCCCCTGTGTCAAGACACACCTCACCGTTCGCGCCGAAGCACGCCGTTTCGCGCCAAAAGTTTGCAAATCGGAGCGGCATCCGAAGACGCTGGCGCGCCGGCGGCGATGCACGATCCGCAAAACAAAAAAGCCCGACAGACCCTTCTCGGGTCTCTCGGGCTACCTAGCCGCAGGCCGAACCAGCAACATTGATGGTCCAGCAAACTTCGCACCGACATCACTGTCGCGTGACTAAAAAAAGCTAATCACCTTTCGGACGATATTGCAACAGCTCATTTGCGTGGATGATTGCAGCAGCCATATCGTCCATCGACAAGCGCTTCGACATCGCCTGGCGCCGGATGCTTTCATAGGCCGCGGCTTCGCTAAGGCCTTGGCCATCCATCAAGATGACCTTCGCCTTCTGAATGCGCTGAATCCCGGCGAGCTTTCGCTCGAGTTTGCGAACGCGCTTGTCGGCTTCACGACGCTCAAGCCAGAGGCTTCTGGCAATCGTGAGGTTGGTAAGAAGGCCGAACGGACGAATGGGGCGCTCGATCACCGCGACGGCGCCAGCTTCCAGGACGAGTTGCAGCGTACTGGGGTCTTCATAGCTGACTACCGCGATCAAGGTCGGACGATGATCGCTATCCGATTTCAACAGACGCTGTATCGCGTCGCGCACGTCATGCTCGATCGAAAGGATGACGATATCAGCCGCTTCAGGCCAGGCTTCGGGCAAAGGCCATTGGGTCTCGACCATGCAGCCGATGCGGCGGAGGTGCTCGACGAGCTTGGTTCGTTCCGTATCCGCCGGATGCACGACGTGAACCCGCAGTCCCCGCAAGTCCCTAAGAATTTGGATGGCCACGTCAGCTCTCCGCGGGTACTCAGGGTTGGAGCAGCGGCACGTCGTCGACCGACCAATCGTCCAGACTTTGGACGACGCAGTACGGATCCGGCCTGACGCGGACTCCCGGATTCCAGACGATCTGAAACCGGCCCATGCGATCGACCCGGGCGATGCGCGGCCAAAGAAAAGTGTGGTTGTTCTGGCTGTCGATCCTGACCCGCCCCTGCGGCGCATCGAATTCGGAGTCACGCAGATTGACCAGAACCTGCTCCGGATCGTCGGATCCGCATTTGGCCACCGCGCGCATTGCCAGATGCACCTGGAAATAGGCCGACTCCGCGCCCGCCGTGACCGGCGCCTCCGCACCGTATCTGTCCTTGAATCCGCTGACGAAACGCCTGGCGGTCGGTGACGACAACGTTTCAAAGAAGGGAGCCGCGGTGATATGCCCTTCGCCGGCTTCAGGTCCCATTTCAGCCAGCTCCGCCTCGCTGGTGGTAAGGCTTGCGATCGGCATGCGGGCCGGGTCGAAGCCTGCAGCACGATACGCCCGGTAGAGCATGGAAGTGCCGCTGCCTACCACGGTCGAGAAGATCACTTCGGGTGAAGTCTTTTTGATCCGACTGATGACCCTTTCGAAATCCTTGCCTTCGGGGTAGAGCGGCACGTAGATCTCGTCCAGCACCTTGCCCCTGCCCTGCGCAACGAGGTCGGCCATGACCCGGTTCGACTCGTAGGGATAGATGTAGTTGGAGCCGACGAACAGAAACCGGTTGCCATAGGCCGAAAGCAGGAATTTGGCGAGCTGCATCGAGTTCTGATTGGGCGCCGCACCGGTATAGATGCAGTGCCTCGAGTATTCAAAGCCCTCGTAGAGCGTGGGATAGAACAACAGGCCGCGATGAGACTCCACGACCGGCAGAACCGCCTTGCGCGTACTCGACATATAGCAGCCGAAGACCAGCTTCACCCGGTCGACCTGAAACAATCGTTCGGCATAGCCGCGAAACTTCTTGGAATCCGAAGCCGGATCGTAGATCACGGGCTCGATCCGCCGACCGAGCACGCCGCCATTGGCATTGATTTCCTCGATCGCGAGCAAAGTGGCGTTGAGCTGCGTCTTCTCGATCGCCTGCGTCACGCCGGTCTGTGAAAACAATACGCCGACGCGCCAACTGTCCGATTTATCGTCTATTACCACCATATCCAGTCACGCCGCCTCTTCCAGCACCCCATGGAACATCGCCAGTGACGATGGAAACCATCCATTCCAGCGTAAGGGCGGCCAGCCGTTCGAGCAAGCTCCGGCGCGGGGCAAAAACTTTGCAGCGCTTCGCAAAAAGCGTCCTGGCTATCTTAGGAACACCGCCTTGACGGACGGTTTCAGTGGCAGCAGCTGCCGGCATCAAGCGTCCTGACGCTGGTTCGGCAGAGGCAAGACGAGCTGATTGTCACGTCCGTCAAATCCATTGCGTATTTGAGCTTCGGCAGTATCGAGGCCAGCTCTGCCGATTCCCCGCGCAGTTCGAGACATTCCGCCAGGCCGTGGAGAGCCCATACATTGTTCGGGTGCTGCGAACAGCGCTGAATTCTGTTCGTCATGCCGAGATCGTCACGATAGATCTGTTCCGCTTCGGCGTGATGTCCCTGCTCTGCGAGCAGTGCCGCCAGCGCATGCCTGGGCGGATGCATCCAGGCCCACGGCTCGACATATTCGAGGCTATCGTCTCTCTGAACGGCTGCCCGCAAATGCGCGAAGGCGAGCTCGTGATTTCCTTTATGATATTCGACCTCGCCGTCCATCATCTTCTCTCCAACGGCGAGAATACTATGGGCGCTGTTGTTGAAGACCTTGCGCTGAGCCGGAACGCGAGCAACACTCTCATGGAACAGTTCGCGCTCCCGATCGGCAGCGGGGAAGTTCTTCAGCGTGGCATGGGCGATCGCCTTGGCATAGTGCTGCATCGCTGTCGAAACCAAATAGAGCTCCGGATCGTCGGGAAGCGGCTCGTCGATGATGTCCTGCCAGCGGCCGAAGCGCACCATGACGTGCGTCCTCATCGAATAATAGCCTTCCAGGCTGGTGGTAAATTTCGGACGGCCTTTGACGCTGAGCACCTCCCTGGTGAGGAGGCCACGCAGCCTGTCGGCGGCATCGAGCGAATCCTTGTATCTGCCCATGAACATGCAGGCATGCATCATCAGGAGCAGATCATGCGCGCATCCGGTCGTGTAAGGCGTAAGGGAACCGGCATAGGCCAGATACTTGTAGTTGACAGCAATCGCCCTCTCGCTTGCGAGCTTCGCCTTTTCGTATTCACCGCACAGCACATGGATATGCGCCGGCATATGGTTCAGGTGGCCGGCATCCGAAGCCTGCAGCGCGAGAGCTTCGGCCGAGCTTTTGGCCCGCTCCGGCTCATTAGACATTTCGAGAACGTGAATGTGCAGATGCAGGATCGCCGGATGGCTTTGCTCTCCCGCTTCGCCGGCGAGCATGATCGCTCGTTCACTGACCTGCAGCGCTTCGATCACGTCTGAATTTCTTGCCGACCGTCCGGTCCGCAGGTCCCATAGACGCCTCGGCGTCCGCGTGATCAGCGCTTCGACGAAAAGCGCGACCACGTCCTGATCGTCGGGGTATTGATGATAGATCCTGCGCATTTCCGCGGCGTAGTCGTCATCCCAGCGGTCGAACTCTTCCGGCGGGACTGCATGCGGCTTCTGAACACGCCGGGCCTGTGCATCCACCAGCCAGTTTTCGAGATCGGTAGCTCTGTGCGATAAAGCACGTGCCATCTCTATATGTGCAAAGGCCGTGGTCGTCGCGCCACTGGCTTCTTCCTCGCCGAGATCGCGCCAGGTCAGGTTGTAGAAGGGCCCGCTGCCATAGGCGATGCCCCAATGCGCCATGACGCATTCGGGATCGAATTCGAGCGCCTTCCTGAAGCACTTCACGGCTTCGGCCTTGTTGAAGCCGAAGCACCAGTTAAGTCCCAGATCAAACCATCGTTGCGCCTCAGGAGACGTCGTCGAAATTGACCGGGAGTGTTTGCCGAGGTTGAAGCGATCCATTGTCGTGGCTCCTTCGCGTATCCCCGGATACCAGTTAACCGGGCGATACCTGCGGCACAGTTGCCGATAATCCGGCCCGCTCGGCCTGCTCGATCGCGATGTCATAGCCGGCGTCGGCATGGCGCAACACACCGATGCCGGGATCGCCGTCGAGTACGCGCTTCAGTCTTTCGGCGGTTGCCGGATGACCATCGGCAACGATGGTCAGGCCGGCGCTGACGCCGCGGCCACCAAGACCGTGAACGGCCACGAGATCAGCGCCGGAAGCACAGTTCAAGAGCGCATTGAGGATCGGCCAGTCGGCGATCGCATCCGATCCGTCCCGCATGTTCTCCGTCTCGCGATAGGGCAGCGCCGCCGAACCTGAGTCGAGATGATCGCGCGTGAATGCGACCGGCGCGGATATTCTGCCTTCGGCGACGGCTTGGTTGACCAGCAGCGCCAGCCGGCTTCGCTCGCCATAGCCGAGCCAGCCGATGCGAGCCGGCAAACCGGTGAATTGAACGTGCTCGCGGGCCAGCTTGATCCACGATGAGATCGAATGGTTTGACGAAAATGTCTCCAGGATCATGTCGTCGATCGTATAAATGTCCTGCGGATTTCCGGAAACCGCGATCCAGCGGAACGGACCGATCCCCTGACAGAACAACGGCCGGATATAGAGATCGACGAACGAGCGCATCCGGAACGCATCTTCGACGCCGGCGTCCTTCGCCTCGGCACGCAGGCTGTTGCCGTATTCGAAAGCGATCGCGCCGCGATCCATGAATCCGAGGATGGCGCGGCAATGCGCGGCGACGGACTGCCGCGCCAGCGCCATCAATCTCTCTGGATCGTCCTGCCGCATCGCCCGTGCCTGCTCGACGGTCAGCTCTGCCGGCACATATCCCTTCAACGGATCGGGAAAGGTCTGGTCGGTGACGACATCGGGAATGATCCCGCGGCGGGCCAATTCCGGCAGCACCACCGCGGAATTCGCGCAGAGCGCCAGTGCCAGCGGCTGCCGCGCGTCGCGCGCCGCCAGCCAGCGCCCGATCGCCTCGTCGAGATCGCCGGTCGTGCCATCGCAATAGCCGCTGGCGATGCGGCGATCGATCCGCGCCTGATCGACCTCGATCACCAGCGTCGACGCCCCGGAAAGTTTTCCCGCCAGCGGCTGCGCGCCGCTCATGCCGCCGCAACCGGATGTCAACAGCAATCGGCCGGCGAGCGAGCCGCCGAAATGCTGGCGCGCGACTGCCATGAAGGTCTCATAGGTGCCCTGCAGGATTCCCTGGCTGCCGATATATTGCCAGGCCGCAGCCGTCATGCCGGGATAGACGGTCAGGCCCATGTCATCGAGCTTGCGGCGGCTCTCCTCGCCGCTCCAGTCGCCGACCAGATTGCCGTTGGCCATGATGACGAGTGGCGTCGTCGCCTGCCCCGGAAACAATCCGATCGGCTTGCCCGATTGCATGATCAGGGTCTGATCCTCGCGCATGGTCTGAAGCGCGCCGACGATGCGATCGAAGCTGTTCCAGTCGCGCGCCGCCCGCGCGACCGACATGTAGATCACGAGATTGTCCGGAGCCTCGGCATTCTCAAGATTGTTTTCGAGCAGGCGTAAGATCGTCTCCTGCCGCCAGCCCTTGCAGCGCAGCGCGGTGCCGCGTTCGGCCTTCACTTCCTTGCCGCGACGAACCGGAATGTTCATGGCTTGGCCCATCTCCTTCATACCTTGGCCTCCTCCACCAGCGGCACCCAGCCCGGCTGGGTCTTGACGCGCCCAAGCCAGGCGGCGATCGCAGGAAAGCGATCCATGTCGTAGCCGCCTTCTGTCGCCATCGACACGTAGCCGAACAGACCGATATCGGCGATGGTGTAGCGACCATCGACCAGCCAGTCGTGGGTCGAAAGCCAGGCCTCGACTTTGGCCAGCGCCAGATAAGCGCCCTCCTGAAAGTCGGCGATACGGCTTGCCATCTGGTCGGCAATGCCACGCATGCGATAGAACCGTGGCAGTGCCAGCGCGCGCAACAGGTCGGCCTGCTCGAAGGTCAGCCAGCTCGTCACCTCGGCACGCAGATAGCGGTCGTCGGGGAGAAAGCGCGTCCCTTCCGCGAGATACAGCATGATTGCCGCCGATTCGACGATGGTCCGGCCGTCCTCGAGTTCGAGCACGGGAACACGCGCAAAACGACTTTTCGCGCGAAACGCTGGATCTGCCGTCTCGCCCTTCGCCAAATCCAGGGTGACGCGCTCGAAGGGAAGCCCGAGCTGGGTCAGCAGGATGCGGACCTTCCAGGCATTTCCGGACAGACGGCTATCGTAAAGACGCAACATGATCGCCAGGCCCTTTCCTTAAAGATATGAACGCATATCGACGCCCATGGCTTTTTCGACCTCGGGAAAAACGTTCGGATCGAGCGCGCCCTTGCCGACCGGAAACTTCGAACGGTGGGCGATGATGACCGCGACCCGGCTGCCGGGCTTGGATTCCGAAATCGACACCACTTCGCCGGTTTGCGGATCGAGGGTCCCGATCATGTCCGGGAAGGTCGCCATTCGTTTACCGCCGAACTCGGCGGTCATGAATTCATTGTAGACGCCAAGCACGGCTTCGCCATTGCTGCCGCGCACCTTCATCTGGCCGAGATCGAATCCGCCGCCATAGGTCACCGTGTTCTCGGTGACCTCGCCCTCGACCAGCAGCTCGCCGCCGAGAAACTCGACGGTGGCGCCGACGCGGTCGCTGCCCTTTGCCGCCAACATGGCGCGGCCGAGGTCGAGCTGGAAGCTGATGGCGCCGGCCGCGCCATTCTCCTTGATGAAGCCTGCGCTGAGCGGACCGCGCGCCGCATAGATCAGGCCGCCATTGATCACCGAGGCTTGCCGCATCAGGTTCGAGGTACGGACGATGTCGCCCGTCACCACCACGGCGAATTCGGAATTTTCAGCCTTGCTGCCGCTGCTGCCGACCTGGGTGATGGAGAGATCGAGACGGGAGGCCAGCCCCATTCCACCCATCTTGACCGTCGGATGGCCGCGCCCGTTCGATGCGGCGTCGACATAATCAAGCCCGAGCGCAGCGGCGACCAGCCAGGCGTTGAAGCCGGGCACATGACCGCAGATCACGCCGGCCGGCGGCCTGTCCAACGTTTCGATCAGCCGCCGGGCGGCATTGACTGCATCGCGCGGCCGGATCGCCCAATTGGCAAAGCCGGGCGCACCGACCGCCGTTGCCGTGATGATCGGCGCATCCGGCTCCAATTCGTCGATGCCGACCAGCCGCACGCCGCCATAATCGAGCGCCATCTGGCCGAGCCCGCGGTTCTTGGCAACCGCATTGCGGCCGCTGCCACCCGCCGACAGGAACAGGCCGCCGACCATCCCCGCTTCCACATCATCCGCTGTCAGCATTCGCGCCATTGTTTTTCCTCGCTCGTCACCATCGGCAGTTATCGTTTGAAACTAGGGTCGCGCCGGCTCGTTCAGCCCAAGGAACGTCGCGAACATCGAGCCGGCCGCCTTGGCCTCGACGGCTGTGCCCTGATAGACCTGCACACCCGATGACATCACGCAGACATTGTCGGCCACATCCAGCGCGCGCGCCGTATTCTGCTCGACCAGGACCACGGTGAGGCCTTCGCGCTTGAGCTGGACCAAAGCGTCCAGACACAGGTCGACCATCTTCGGCATCAGCCCCAAGGAGAGTTCGTCGACCAGCAACAGGCGCGGCTCGGCCATCAGCGCCCGTCCGATCGCCAGCATCTGCTGCTCGCCGCCGGACAGCGATCCCGCCAACTGGCTGCGGCGCTCGGCCAGGCGCGGAAAATAGCCGAACACGCGCTCGCGCTTGGCAGCATCGCGAACGGCCGGCCAGGCATAGCCGCCAACGGTCAGGTTCTCATCGACCGTCAGATCCGAGAATAGCTGACGTCCCTCCGGCACCAGCGCGATGCCGAGCCCGACCCGCTCGATGGCGCGGCGGTTGGTGATGTCCTTGTCCTCAAAGAGAATGGAGCCGGTGTGAATGGCGACATGGCCCATGACCGCCATGATGGTCGAGGTCTTGCCCGCGCCGTTCGGCCCCAGCAATGCGAAGATCGAACCGGCGGGAACGTTGAGGCTGACGTCATGCACAGCCTTCACCGAACCGTAGCCACAGCTCAGCCTTTCAAGCGTCAGCATGGCTCACCATCCCGCCGCCGACATAGGCATCGTGCACCACCGGATCGGCCATGACCGCGCGCGGCTCGCCGTCGCCGATCACCTGCCCATTGTTGAGCACGACCAGCCGCCGGCAATTGCGCATCACTTCTTCAAGATTGTGCTCGACCAGAACGATGGTAAGGCCGCGCCGATGGACCTCGGCAATGGTCTCGGCCTGCTTTGCGGCCTCGGTATGGTTGAGACCGGCGAGCGGCTCGTCGAGCAAGATGACTTTCGGATTGACCGCAAGGCCGCGCGCAAGCTCGAGCCGCTTCAACTGGCCGAGCGGCAGCGAGCCGGCCAGCTTGCGCTCGGTGCCGGCCAATCCAACCGAGGCGAGAATCTCCGCCGCCCGTTCGTTTTCGCGGCGCCGATCGATGCTCAGCAAGGCGCGCAGCGGACTGGAGGTATGATCAATGCCGACACCAAGGACGACGTTGTCGAGTACCGTCATCTCCCGAAATGGCCGCACGATCTGATGGGTGAGTGCAAGGCCGCGGCGGACCCTTGTTGCCGTGGGCTCGCCCGTCACATCGGCGCCTGCGAGCACCACCCTGCCCCGATCCGGCCGAAGCAGGCCGGCGATGATGCGGATCAGCGTGGTCTTGCCGGCGCCATTCGGTCCGATCAGCCCGACGAAATCGCCCGCCTCGACCGCCAGCGACACGCCGGCAACGGCCTGCACGCCGCCGAAATGGATCGCGACGTCGTCGAGCTCTAGCACGGCGCTCATGCCCGCTTCTCCTTCGCGAACAAGTTTCGCGTCAGAGCCGCGAGCCCTCCAGGCGCCAGCCGGATCACCAGCACCAGCATGCCGCCGAATACCAGCAGCCGGTAGTCGTTGACGAAGCGGATCGCCTCCGGAAGCAAGGTCAAGCCGACAGCGGCGACGACCACGCCCCAGGTCGACCCGACGCCGCCAATCACGACCATTGCCATCAGCATCACCGAAAATACGAAGTCGAAGGAATCGACGGTGATGAACTGCGTAAAGAATGTGTACAAGCCGCCGGCCAAACCTGCGAGCGCGGTTCCGATGCCGAACGCCGCCAGCTTGTAGGCTCCGGCGTTGATCCCGAGCGTTGCAGCCGACGATTCGTCCTCGCCGACCGCGCGAAAGGCAAAGCCCATCCACGACCGGCTCATATAGAGGCTGAATGCGATGGTCATGCAGGCCAGCGCCACGATCATGATTGCGTTGCCGGCAGCGCCAAGGCCGGTCGCAGGAATACCGCTGATGCCCATCTCGCCGCCCAGCCAGCCCTGCTTGCGCACGAAGCCGACGAACAGGAAATTGACCCCGATCGTCGTCACCGCAAGGAAGTCGGAGCGTACACGCAGCGAAGCGAAGCCGACCACGATGCCCAGCGTGCAGCCTACGATCAGCGCGGCGAGCAGCGCCAGTGGAACATTCGCGGTCGCGACCATGATCAGCGCGGCGGCGTAGGCCCCGGCACCAAAGAACGCCGCATGGCCGAGGCTGATCTGTCCGCAGAAGCCGCTGATGATGTTCAGGCTGACGGCCAGGATGACGTTGATGCCCGCGATCGAGACCAGGCTGATGCCATAGGCGCTCATGCCGTGCGTACCCCGGTAAAGCCCTGCGGACGCACCATCAGCAGCAGGATGAGGGCGAGGAAGGCGATTGCGTCACGATCGAGCCATGCGCCGATGAAGATCGTGCCATAGGCCTCGACCAGTCCAAGCACCAGGCTTGCCACCAGCGTGCCCTGCACGCTGCCGAGACCGCCGAGCACGATAATGGCAAGCGCCTTGTAACTGACTACAAAGCCGATGCCGGGATCGACCAGATTGTTCAGCAGCGCCACCAGCCCGCCGGCTATTGCCGCAAGTGCGGAGCCGATGGCGAAGTTCAGATAGCGGACCTTGATCGGATCGATGCCAAAACTGGTGGCGATCTGAGGTCTCGACACGGTAGCGCGCCAGCCAACTCCGATCCGGGTGTAAGTCGTAAAGAGATGCAGGCCGAGAAAGATGATCGCGGTCGTAACGATGATTGCGATCTGGACGGCGCTGACATTTACGCCAGCGATATCGAAGGTGGTGAACGACAGGGAATTCTGGCGAAAGGTGACGCCCTGCTCGCCGAACAGGACGCGGAAGGCATCCTGCATCAACACCAGCAGCCCGACCGAAGCGACCATCGGGACATCAGGACGATACTTCAACAGCGGCTCATAGAGCAGCCGGTAGATGGCCATCCCGAACAGCGGCGTGATGATGACGGCCGCGATCAGGCCGATCAAGATGCTGCCACTGGCATTGGCCACCAGAACCGTGACATAGGCGCCGAGCGCGAACACGGCAGCATGCGCTACATGCAGAATGCGGAGCAGGCCGTAAACCAGCGTCAGTCCGACCGACATGATCGCATACATGCAGCCGAAGCTGATGCCGGTTACAGCGAGGTCGATGTAATACACCGCGGTCGTCCTATCTGGCAGCAGCTCATTTTTCCGGCGGAGCGAACGCGCTCAAATCGTCGATCTCGCCAGCCGCAGTGAACTTGCCGTCCTTGATCATGTTCACCCGGATCGGCATGATCATCTCATGAAGGCTGTTGAAGCCGTTCATGTTGCCCTCGAGCAGCGGGAAATCCTTCGTCTGGGCAAGCGCGTCGCGCACCTTGTCCGGCTCGGCGCTGTTCGCCCGCTTGATGCCGTCGGCCATCAATCGCACCGCAGAATAGGTGATCGCCGCCACGCCCTCGGGCGGATAGCCTGCACGCTTGGTGAACTCAGCGAAGAATTTTTGCAGCGCTTCATCCTTTCTCGCCCGGTCGAAGCTGTCGATGATGTAGGTACCTTCGGCGGCGGGTCCTGCGATCTCGATGAACTTCTCGGAATCGAACGCCTGCGAGCCAATGATCGGCACGGTGACACCGGCGGCGCGAAGCTGAGCGACGAGCGGCCCGGCGGTAAAGAAGTAGCCGGTGGCGTAGATCCCGTCGGGATTGTCACGCTTCACGCTGGCGACGATC
Source organism: Bradyrhizobium sp. (assembly GCA_035547995.1). Lineage (GTDB taxonomy): Bacteria > Pseudomonadota > Alphaproteobacteria > Rhizobiales > Xanthobacteraceae > Bradyrhizobium. The sequence continues at coordinate 30,529 of DASZTN010000088.1, forward strand.
GACCCGAACTGCCGGTCTTTCAGCGAGTAGCTATATTTGTTGAGGACCTCGATGCCGTATTTCGGAGCCGCCGCGGTGAACCCATCCATGGTGGCCTGGCCGTAGTCGTTGTCCATGGTAATGGTAGAGATCTTCTTCAGCCCCAACGTCTTGCCGATGTAGAGCGCCGCGGCCGCACCCTGCGGCGGCCCGAGATGGACGAGACGAAACATATAATCGCCCGCGCGCGTAATATCGGGATGCACACCATAGGCGGAGATCATCACGACACCGGCCTTCTGGAATACCGGAGCAGCGGCGCGTCCCGACGCCGAATAGCTTGCGTTGACGACGAGCTTGACGCCATCCTCACCGACCAGCTTGTTGGCCGTGAAGATCGCCTGGTCCGACTTGGCCTGGTCGTCATAGGTGACGAGTTGCACCTTCTGTCCAAGCACGCCGCCGGCGGCATTGATGTCTTCGGCCGCCATCTCGCCGGCGATCTGGGCGGATTTGCCGTCGGTCGCCGCGGGCCCGGTCAGCGGCACCTGAAAGCCGATCTTGACGTCGGCGTGAGCCGGCATGGTGGCGGCGCCGAGCAGGACGAGGCTGGTAAGACTCAGCAGCGCCTTTCTGCCGCGGAATGAAGACTTAAAACTGAATATCGACATGGCTTTTCTCCACCGAATGAGAACTGATCGTTGCCGTCTCTAGATTAACTTGTGCTGGCGAAGGATTTCCCTGGCTCTCGTCAGCGCTGCCTGCGGCGGCCGCGCCAGCTCCCAGTCAGGCCGATCGCCCTCCTTGCGGGTCGCATCAATACCGAGCTTGGTGATGGTGCCGCCCTGCTCGAGCGGCTCGGAGCGGTCGGTGCGAACCTCGGGAATAATGACATAATCGCGGTCGGGCTTTGTGCGCGTTGCGCTCGCCCATTCGACCTCAAGCATGTTCCAGGGATCGATATCGTCGTCGACCACGATCACCTGCTTGATCAGATTGACCGCAGCCCATACGGCAAACATGACCTTGCGCGCCTCTCCCGGACGTGAGGCGCGGAGCGAAACCACCGCATGCAGGCGACCCGCGCCGCCGATACCGACCGCGACCTCGCGGACCGCCGGCACCGCGTTGCGAACGGCGCGGCAGAGACCGGCTGCGATGGCGACACCCCCGAGCAGGCAATGTTCGGGATGATAGCCCGGCAGGACGACCTGAAAGATGGCATCGCGACGCCGAGTGAGCCTGGCAAATGTCGCGGTGATGCCGGCTCCATAACTTTCATACATGCCGTGAAACTCGCTCACCGGCCCTTCGGTGAAGGTCTCGCCGGCATCCAGCGTCCCCTCGAGCACGCATTCGCAATGCGCCGGCACCAATAAATCCGACTGCGTACAGCTGACGACATCAAGCGGCTGGCCCAGCAGCGCTCCTGCCACCGGAAGTTCGTCCTCGCCTAATCCTAAATAAAGACATGCCGCCACCAGAACGGCCGGGTGATTGCCGATGCATACCGCGATATCGAGCTTTTCGCCGCGGGCCTGCGCCGCCCGCGCCAGCACGGCAAGATGGTGATTGGGCGCGATCCCTACGAACGCTCGGTTGCCTCCGAGCGGCATCAGTCGGGCAATCGACAAATTGGTTTGGCCGGTGACGCGATCCTTTGCAACGATCGCGCCAGCGGTAACGTATGGCCCCTGTTCCTTTTCGAAGAAACGCGGGATCGGCAACTCCTCGGCCAACGAGGGATTGATGATGACATGCTCCTGACACGGCGCAGAGGACACGATGCGATGCGGCAATGGCTTTTCGATCGCCGAGATCAGTGCAGTTTGCATCTCGCGGATCGAAGTGCCCAATCCCATGGCAAGGCGTGATAGCGAATTAAGCAAATTCCCGACAACCGGCATGGCGCGGCCACCGGCTCGATCCGCCACATTGACGAAATGAAGGGCCGGCCCAGTGTCGGCTTCAGCAAGACACCCCGCGATCTCGTAATCCAGACTGATAGAATCGCACACGCTGACGAGGCCGCCCACAGCGTTGAGATCGGAAAGAAAAGCCCGCATCGACTGCCGGGAATTGGCCGCCTCTTGCTTTGCGTGCATTTCCATGTTGCCTCATCAGCCCGGCCACCAACGGGTCCGGAATGACAGCGATCATATTCTGCGTCGCGGCGCGGTCTATCGTCCCGTCAGCAAAATCAGGTCATAGGCAAAAACGAAAGTCGATGACTTCTCCGGAGTGACGAGCTATGCTGCGTTCGATCGAAATCCAATGATTGAACTGCGCACCCTGGCCTATTTCGTCACGGCATGCCGGGCCGGGAGTCTCGCGCTCGCCGCACGCGAACTCGATATTGCCGTCTCGACACTGAGCACGACCCTCAAGGCATTGGGACAGGACCTGGGCGTCGCACTGTTTCGGCGCAGCAACAACAATATCTATCCGACGGCGGCGGCGCGGGCGTTGATGCGTGCTGCCGAACCGCTTCTCACCACGGAAATGTTCGCCCGCCGATACGTAGCGGCGCCGCCAAAAACCAAATTGAAGCGGCTCGTGCTCGATATCGGGTTGAGCTTCACCATCGGCGGTGTCTGCAAGGCTGTCCGTCGCGCCATCGAAGATATGGCGGTCGAGCGGCCCGATGTCTTCGTCGAGGCGGACTGGAAAGATGAAAAGGATCTGCCGCACGTCACGCCGTTCGTCCATGACTGGACGGGCGTCGAGAGCAGCCGCGTGACCATCGCCTTGGGCGAGACCGGTCGATATAAGACCAGAAAGGACACCCTCCTGCTGTCCGACCCCTGGGTCTTCGCCTGCCGGCTTCCGATTGGCACGCCTAACCCGCCGAGCGCCGCGGAACTGATTGCCGGCCGTCTCGTGGTTCCGTCGCTGACGGCGCCGCTGATCGAACAGGCCGAGCGCTATTTCAGCCGAAACAGAATTGCCGGCGTTCGCTTTCTCAACGACCATCCCGGCGATCTGCCGCGCATCATCGACGACTATCCCGATGCCGCCCTGTTCGTGCCGCGAAGCCTGGTCTCGGCACGGCTCGGCCTCTCCAATGTCGCCGTGGTCATGCCCGATCGTCCCTTGACGATGAACATCACGGCGCGAGCGATCAAACCGAACGCACTTACCAGCCAATTCATCCGCCATCTGAAGCTGGCGCTGGAGAAAGACCGATCGGTGCCGGCCGAGCGCCCGGTCGTCAGCCTCCGGCAAATCCATTATTTCAATCTGATCCATCGGCTTCGCCGGGTTTCCGCCGCAGCGCGCGGGGCCAATATCAGTCAGCCCGCGCTCAGCGAACAGCTCCACAAGATGGAAACTTCGCTCGGTGATGCATTGTTCGAGCGGCAAGGCGACGGCGTCGTGCCGACCGCAAAGGGCGATCGTTTTGCCGTCCTCGCTGCGCTCATCGAATCCGGATTTCGCCGCCTCTCGGCGGGCGATACCGGGGCGACGGTGCCGCAGGCCCGGCGCATCGTCGCCGGCATTCTTCCCTCTGTCAATCAACACGGCTTCCTGGTCAACCGGATCACCGAGGCCATCGTCGAGGTTCAGGCCCGCTATCCCGCATTGAAGCTGGTGGTCCAGGAAGCGCCCAACGGTACCTTGCAGGACTGGGTGATCCGCGGGCTGGTCGGCGTCGCCATCGTCGAGACCGTTCTGCCGCGCATGCCTCGGCTACCGCTTGGATCGTCCGAAGGACTTGCCGTGATCGCCCATGCCGACCACCAGCTATTGCCGCCCGGTCCCGTACGTTTTGCCGATCTGCCGCGGCTCAAGCTTGCACTGCCGACCAACCGTTTCGGCTTGCGCCAGTTGCTGGAAAATGCCGCCGGCGAGCATGATCTCAGAATTCATCCCCAGATGGAGATCGATTCCCTGCCGATGGCGGTTGCGGCGCTGGCACGGTTGCCGGTCTGTACCGTGCTGCCGCCGTCGGCAGTTGCCGGCGAGCTTGCCAGCGGCGATCTCGTCGCGCATCCGATCGTCGATCCCGCGATCACGCGGCGGCTCTATGTCATCTATTCCGGCGAACGGGTCTTGAGCGAACCCGAACGCGGCCTGGTCAATGCGCTAAGGAAGAAACTGTCGGAACATCGGAGCGAAAGTTGACGCAACGATATCGCTATTCCGCGGCCGACTTTGTCTGCTGCAGGGATCGATCGAGTGCCTTGACCGCCTGCAGGATGACCGCCGCGCCGGCCGCGATTTCATCCTTTTCCGACCATTCCTCCGGCGCGTGGCTTTTTCCGGCGCGGCACGGCACGAATACCATGGCAGAACGGCAGATGCGGCTCATGAAGGCGGCATCGTGCCCCGCACCGCTCGGCAGATCGGTTTGACCAAGGCCAAGATCGTTCGCGGCCTGGCTCAGCGCCGTTCGCAATTCGCCATCACAGGCAACCGGCGGTCCGTCGGACAGCGTGGTGAATGAGCTGCGCTTAACACGCGCCGCGGTCGCGGCATCCTGGCTTTCCCGATCGAGGGTTTGGACGAAACGCTCCGTCAGCGCCGGATCGGTCGTGCGCGCATCGACGACGAGCCGGCATCGGCCTGGCACGATGTTGGAGGCCGAAGGTTCGACGGTCAAAATGCCGACCGTGGCGACGAAATAATCATCGCCCTCGCCGTCAAGCTGCTCAGCGATGCGACGCACGCTCATAACCGTGCTTGCCGCCGCCACCAGCGCATCGTGGCGCAGGTGAAGCGGCGTGGTGCCGGCGTGATCGGCTTCGCCATCGAAAATGATTTCGAGGCGGCGGATGCCGACGATCGACGTCACCACGCCGATATCGAGCGACTGCGACTCCAGCACGATGCCCTGTTCGATGTGCAGTTCCAGGAAGGCGCGGATATCGTCGCGCCTGGCTTGTCGAAGCCGGTCGGGATCGCCGCCGACCCTGCGCAAGGCCTCGCGCAGCGGCTCACCGCCGGGCTCGGCGAGATCGAGCATCTTGTCATCGAGCGAGCCGGTCATACCGCGGCTGCCGACACATGACAGTCCGTATTCGCTCGGCTCCTCGGCGAGGAAGTCGATTACTTCCAGCGTGTGATCGAGCTGGGTGCCCGAATCGTGCAGCGCGCGTGCGATCTCGAGGCCGGTCGCCACGCCGGCGATGCCGTCGAACCGGCCGCCCGCCGGCACCGTATCGCTGTGCGAGCCGATCGCGATTACGCCCAGTTCAGGCCGGCGGCCTTCGATCCGGCCGATCAGATTGCCGGCGGTGTCGATCCGCGTGGTCAATCCGGCCTCGGCGAAGCGCTGCGCGAGCCAGGCCCGCCCCTCGAGAAACAGCGCCGTGAAGGAGCGCCTTGTATAGGGCCGCGCCGGATCGGTGATCTCTGCCAGCGCCATGACATCCGCCCATAGGCGATCGGCGTTGAGCGGAAGATTGGATCTTGTCATGCGGGCCCTGCTCTCTCTTGATCGATGCCGGTCTTTATCGCATACGCAACGGACTGACAAAACGGCCGGTGCCGGGATCGGCCATCACGCGTCCGTCAGCGGCGACGCATTGCCCCCGCACGAAGGTTGCGACCGGCTTGAACGGCAGTTCGATGCCGTCATACGGGCTCCAGGAGACGAAATTATTGCCGCTGGCCGCCGCATCGTAGCGATAAGGGTCGCGCCGCATCAGCACCACATCGGCATCGCGGCCGACTTCCAATGCCCCTTTGACATGCGTGATCCTGAACAAGGCCGCCGGATTGAGCGCAAGCAGACGTGCCGCATGGGTCAGCGGCAATTTGCGCTCGTCCAGCCCCTTCAACAGCAAGCCGTAAAGCACTTCGAGTCCCGGAATGCCCGAGGCGTTCTTGAGCATGTTCGGATCGGTCTTGCGGTCCTCCGACCAGCTGACATGGTCCGTCGATACGATCGTGACATTGCCCGCAGCGAGATGATGCCACAGCGCTTCGACTTCCCGGCGCGGCCGCAACGGCGGATTGATCTTGGCTTTGCCCCCCAGGCGGCGGACGTCGTTCTCCTCGTCGAGCGTGAGATAGTGGACGCAGGCCTCGATGGTCGCCCCATGCCCCTGCGCGCGATAGGCAGCGGCCAGTTCGTAGCCGCGGCTGATCGAGCTATGCACGATATGCACGGGACAGCCGGTGGCGGCACCCAGCTCATAGACTTCCGCCGTGGCCAGTGCCTCGGTGACCGGCGGACGGGAAAGCCCATGCGCGGTGTAATCGGTAATGCCGCCAGCTTCGACATCGGCCATGAAGGCCCGCACCATCTCGTCGTTCTCGTTATGGATGCCGGCAATCAGGCCTCGTTTTCCGACGGCGGCGAAACAGGCATAGAGAATCTGCGGAGGAATTCGCGGAAACCGTTTCGGATGGGTCCCGAACGTCGAGAACTTGAACGCCGCCGCGCCGGCGTCGACGAGTTCGTCCACCCTCGCCGGCCCCTCATCCGGATCGACAGTCGCATACAGAGCAAAGTCCACCCGTGCCTGCGCGCCGGCTTCCTTTATTTTGGTACGAAAGCGCTCCGCCGTAGCAATCAGGCAATTGTCATCATAGGGCATATCGACGATGGTGGTGACGCCGCCGGCCGCAGCGCTGCGCGTCGACCAGATGAAGTCTTCCTGCCCGAGCTGGCTTCGGCTGTGCACCTGCGCATCGATGGCGCCGGGCAGGACCAGAAATCCCGGCCCCCCATGTCTCTCGCCGGCGGGTGCGGCTCCGGTTCCGATCGCCTGGATCTTGCCGTCACCGACCAGAACATAGCCGTTATCGATCACGCGGTCGGCAAGAACGACCTCGCCTGCAAAAACCTTGTCAGCCATCGTCTTCTCTTCTTTTGATTGAAATGAACGCCGCAGCCGTACTTGCGACTTTCGTCGCACCGGTTCTCGCGGACGTTAGACGAAGCCAAAAGAGACGACTAATCCCGATCGGCTGAAACTGCTGATAGGAAAAACCAAATTTCAGGCCGGCAGGAGATTGCATTCCTCCAATCCGGTTGGGCACATCGGCCAGTTCTATGCTGCCGACACTTTAGGCAAGTGCGGCGCAAAATCTGCGCACAGATCCCCGCTTGCTCGTGGCGACCGGTTCGATTATGTATAGACATGTTCGGGACGGAGAGCCGCTGACATGAACGATCCGCTCCTTGCCTTTGACGGGATCGGGCAAGACTTTCCGATGCCCGGGCAGCGCTCCAAGGTGCGCGTGCTCGATGGCATCAGCTTCGATATCGACCGTGGAAAATTCGTTGCCGTTATCGGCCCGAGCGGATGCGGCAAGAGCACGCTGTTGCAGATGGCCGCCGGCCTTCTTGCGCCGACGCGCGGCGCCGTCCGTCATCATGGCCGCAAGGTAACGACGGTCAATACCGAGGTCGGGTTCGTGCCTCAGCAGGCACAATTGTTTCCCTGGAAGACGCTGAAGGAAAACGTCGAGCTCCCGCTGTTGTTGCGCGGCGTCGCTGCCAGCGAAAGGCATTCGCGCGTAGCCGCCGCGCTTAAATCGGTCGGACTCGACGGGTTCGAAAATCACTATCCGAGCCAGCTTTCCGGCGGCATGCAGAAGCGCGGATCGATTGCGCGGACACTTGTCTACAAGCCCGACGTCATTTTGATGGACGAGCCCTTCGGCGCACTTGATGCCCAGACCCGCATGGTGATGCAGAACGATTTGCAGACACTCTCGCTCGGGGCCGGCGCAACGATCATTTTCGTTACCCACGACATTACCGAGGCAGTGCTGCTTGCCGATAATGTCGTCGTACTCAGTCAGCGGCCGTCGCGGCTGCTGGCGAACATCCCGATCGATCTGCCGCGACCACGGAACATGTTCGAGCCATTCCGCAATGCAGGCTTCGAGGCGGCTTACGATGCGGTGTGGACCGAGTTTCGCTCGCAGATCGATACCGGACGCATCCATTGAGCGAGAGCAAGCCGATGACCGACATGGCTTATGAAGCGCCTTCGCCGGCGACCGATTCCGACAGCCAGCCCCGTGGGGCCTGGATACAGAAGGTCATGCATTGGCTGGTGATGCTGATGCCGGGCGCCGCCTTCCTGCTGTTCTGGCAATGGGCGTCAGGCCGGCTGATCAAGGAAATCTATGTCAGCAAGCCGACCGCCGTGGCCGAACGTCTTTATGAACTGTTCGCCTCTGGTGAAATCTATCCGCATCTGTGGACGACGGGCCAGGAACTCGTGCTCGGCTATGTCATCGGCGTTACCGGCGGCGTGGTCGGCGGCTACGCCCTCGGCCGCTCGCCGCGCCTCGCCCGCATCTTCGAACCCTATGTGATGGCCTTCTACGGCATCCCGAAGATCGCACTGGCGCCGCTGTTCATCATCTGGTTCGGCATCGGCGTGGGATCGAAGGTCGCGCTGGCCTCGATCATGGTATTCTTTCTGGTGTTCTACAACGTGTTTGCCGGCGTGCGCAGCGTCGATCGCGAACTCGTCAACCTCACTTTGGTGATGGGCGCGAACCAGCGGCAGCTCACCTACCACGTCTTTCTGCCGGCGGCGGCTCCGTTCGTGATTCTGGGAATGCGGATGGCCATTCCCTATAGCGTCATCGGCGTGATCGTCGGAGAATTCACGTCATCGACGCAAGGACTCGGCCTGTTCATCCATGAAGCTTCGGCAACCTACGATCCCGCCGGCGTGTTCGCCGGGATCGTCATCCTGCTCGGCTTTGTCCTGATCGCAGGCGCCTTCGCCACCCGCCTGGAGCGCTGGCTGCTGCGCTGGCGCAGCCCGTCGGGTTTCGGCCCAAGCGACATCTGATCATCAGCTATCGAATTCGGAGAATGTGATGCGCTCACTCAACAAGCTGGTTGGAACGTTGGCCGTCGGAGCGGCGCTGATGTTGTCGCCAACTCTGGCATTCGCGCAAACCGTGCGGATCGCCCAAGGCGTTGCGACGCTCAGCTTCCTGCCGCTGTGGGCCGCGCGTGCACTGAACACGTTCACGCCCCAGGGCGTGACGGCAAACGCCGTGGTGATACCCGGCGGCGACGCCACCGCCCTTGCCGCGCTCGATGCCGGCGACATCGATCTTGCAGCGGTCGGCTCGGATGCGGTTCTTCGCGCGGCAGCCAAGGGGCAGCCGTTCGAGATGGTCTACTCGCTGATGTCGAAGGTGACGCTTCAGCTTGTGGTTTCGCCGGCGCTGCTCGAACGAGCCGGCGTAAAAGCCAGCGATCCCCTCGAGAAGCGCCTCAGCGCGCTGAAGGGAGCGACGATCGGCGTCGCCGCAGCCGGCGGCACCCAGGATATCGTTGCGCGCTGGCTCGCAACCAAGGCTGGCCTGGATCCCAAGACCGACGTCAAGTTCGCGCAGATCGGCAATCCCGTTGCCTTGCAGGCGGCGCTGGAAAACAAGCAGATCGACGGCTTCGTGCTCTCGCCGCCGGAAGGCTTTCTCGCTGAAAAGGCCGGAAGCGGCACCGTCATCACCTCGCTCGGCGACGATTTTCCGGTGCTGAAGAACCAGCCCTATCTGGTTCTCGTCGCCAAAAGGCCGATCGACGACCAGAAAGCTGCGCTTTTCGTCAAGACAGCACGCGCGCTGCAAGCCGCAAGTGACGCGTTGGTAAAACAGCCCGATCAGACCGCTCAGGCCATCCAGAAGCAGTTCTTCGCCAAGGCAACACCGGAAGCGATCGTTGCCGCGGTAAAGGCGATGAACAGCGGCGTCACCGGCGCGGGCGCGATGGACGTCGAAGGCTTTCAGAACATGCTGGCCTTCGCGAAGGAGAACGGGACCAATTTCGGCAAGGAATTCGACGCCAAGGCCGCGGAGAACGAGCTTTGGACCAACCGCTTCGTCGACGGCGCCAAAGCAAAATAACCGAAGGCGAATAACCTCCAGGCCTCAACCGCTCGGCGTGAACCGCGCGGTCAGGTCATAAAGCGGTCCGGGATGAATGAGGCGAACCGCCGTAATCGGTTCGCCATTGCGCCAGGTGCAGCGTTCGATGACGAGGCATGCTTCCCCCTCATCGATCTTTAGTATGGCGGCAAGCGCCTTGTCGGCATTGCAGGCAGAAATGCGATGCTCCGCTTCGGTCCACGGCACATGATCGACCAGCCAGGCGCTCGGCGCAACAACTGAAAAGTCCTGCCGCAAGGACTCCGGCACGGCTTTCACATTCAAAAGCCGGTCTTCAAGCGCGAACGGTTGCTTCGCGGCTTCATGAAGGCAGCGCAACGCAAGCACCGGGGCCCGCAGGTCGACTTCCAGCCGTGCCTTGTCCTGTCGCGTAGCAGGGCGTTTCTGGCGCTCCAGCAGCTTGTAGCCATATTGCTCGCCGCGACTTTCGACCTCCGCCTTCAAATCGGGAATCTGCAAGACAGCCGAATGGACCTTGGGACGGGAAACGAAGCTGCCGGCGCGCCGCCTGCGTTCGACCAGACCTGCGGCCGCGAGGCCCGACAGCACCTTGTTCACGGTCATCCGCGAGCAGGAATAGGATTCCATCAGCTCGTGCTCGAACGGCACGCGATGTCCCGGTGGCCATTCCCCCGACAGAATGCGGCTCTCGATATCGCTGCGGATGCGCTGGTAAAGCGCCATCCCGCCGTTCTCGTCCGATTTCGATGTTGCGGTCATGCAGCGAGCAGTCCCTCGAGCCGTTGGCGGAAACGCCTTGCCACCTGTTCCGCCTGATGGTGCTTGCCGTTTGTCACAACCTTACGGCCCGATGTCCAGACGCAGTCCACAAGAGACTTGCCGCAGAAAACCCAGCTGTCGAGAAGGGCGTCACCCGAGCGGCCCGCAAGCGCGACATCGGCGGCGGCGAGGCTGAAGATATCGGCCGAATGGCCGGGAGCCAGACCGCCGGACGTGCCGAGAGCCTGCGAACCGCCGGCGAGCGCCCGTTCGAAGAGAACGCGCCCCGTCGAGGCCATGCTGGGCGTCGCCAGTACGTTCCGCGCCCGAAGCGCCAGGCGCTGCGAATATTCCAGTTGGCGCAGTTCATCGGCTGCACCGATCAGAACATTGGAGTCCGAACCAACGCCAAAATGTCCACCGGCGCCGAAAAAGGCCGGCGCATTGAAAATGCCGTCGCCGAGATTGGCTTCGGTAATCGGACACAGGCCGGCAACCGCGCCGCTCGCCGCCATCCCCCGGGTCTCCTCGTCGGTCATGTGGGTGGCGTGGATCAGGCACCAGCGGCGATCGAGCGGCATATGCTCCAGCAGCCATTGCACCGGACGCAGCCCGCTCCAGGATACGCAATCCTCGACCTCTTTGACCTGCTCGGCGACGTGAATGTGAATCGGACCGTCCCCGGCAAGCGGCATAATGGCGATCAGTTCATCCGGCGTGATGGCCCGCAGCGAATGCGGTGCAATGCCGAGCAAGGCCCCTTGATAGGCGGCGACCGCTTGGCGCGATGCCTCCATCAACCGGCCGAACTGGTCGACCGAATTGATGAAGCGCCGCTGCCCGCTATCGGGCGCGCGGCCGCCGAAACCTGCATGGGCGTAGAAGACCGGCAGCAGCGTCAGAGCGATACCGCTGTCTTTGGCCGATGACACGATGCGCTCGGCAAGTTCACCGATATTGCCGTAAGGCGTACCGGAGATATCGTGATGCAGATAGTGAAATTCGCCGACCCGCGTGAATCCGGCCTCAAGCATTTCAACATAAGCCTGCGCCGCGATCGCCGCGACATCGTCCGGCGTCATCCGGCCGACGAAACGATACATCAGCTCACGCCACGTCCAGAAGCTGTCGGAAGAGGTTCCCCTGATCTCGGTCAGGCCGGCCATGCCGCGCTGGAAGGCGTGGCTGTGGAGATTTGGCAGGCCCGGCAGTCCGACGGCGTGGCGTTCATCCCTGCCCTCCGCCTGGACATTGGACTCGATCGCAGCGATCCGGCCATGGTCGATCGAGATCCTGACATCGGACGACCATCCAATAGGCAGCAGAGCCTGTTTGAAATGCAGCTGAATCAAATTCCCCTCCAGGCGCTGGACTCCGGCCGCCATCCTATAATATGTATAGACAAATACAGTTTATGCCAAGCGCCCGTCGCCCCAGGATAGCGAGTTCTGATCGTCATGACCGCCGCTGATCACGTCTGGCACAATTGTCGCCTTGCGACGCTCGCCGCCAGCCAACCGGGCCTTGGCGCCGTCGAGGACGGCCTGATCGTCGAGAAAGGCGGCATTATCGTCTACGCCGGTACAAGGAAAGATGCGCCAACGGGCCTTGCGGCTGCGCAGTCGGTCGACTGCAAGGGACGATGGATTACCCCCGGCCTGATCGACTGTCACACTCATCTCGTCTATGGCGGCAATCGCGCCGAGGAATTCGAGCTGCGGCTTGCGGGCGCAAGCTATGAAGAGATTGCCCGCCGCGGCGGCGGTATCGTGTCAACGGTGAAGGCGACGCGGCAGGCAAGTGAAGACGAGCTTGTATCAAGCGCGAAAGTTCGGCTCGATACGCTGATCGCCGAAGGCGTGACCACGATCGAAATCAAATCGGGCTACGGTCTCGAGCTTGCAACCGAAGGCCGCCAGTTGAAGGCGGCGCGGCGGCTCGGGCGCGAAAACCCGATCGACGTGAAAACCACCTTCCTGGGCGCTCATGCGCTGCCGCCCGAATATGCCGGCAATTCCGGCGCCTACATCGCCGCCGTCTGCGAGATGATACCGGCGCTGGCCAAGGATGGGCTGATCGATTCCGTCGATGCGTTTTGCGAGAATATCGCCTTCTCGATCGAGGAAACCGCGCAGGTATTTATGCGCGCCCGCGACCTCAACCTGCCGGTCCGGCTTCACGCCGACCAGCTATCGAATCTGCATGGCGCGGCGCTCGCGGCGCAGTTCAACGCGCTGTCAGCGGACCATCTTGAATACGCCGATGAGAACGGAGTTGCCGCGATGGCGCGCGCCGGCACCGTCGCCGTGGTGCTTCCAGGCGCCTTCTACTTCATCCGGGAGCGGCAGGCACCGCCGATCGACTTGATGCGCAAGCACCATGTCCCGATCGCGCTGGCAACCGATAGCAATCCAGGCTCATCGCCGCTGACGTCGTTGCTGCTGACGATGAATATGGGAGCGACGCTGTTTCGCCTCACGGTCGACGAGTGCATCGCTGCGGTAACCCGCGAGGCCGCGCGGGCACTCGGCATGTTCGGCGAGGCTGGAAGTCTCGAAGCCGGCAAGCGTTGTGATCTCGCGATCTGGGACATCGAGCGGCCCGCGGAACTGGTCTATCGGATGGGCTTCAACCCGCTTCATGCGCGCGTCTGGCGCGGGCATACGACATGACCACGTCTCCTTTGTCCCAATCAGGATTGGACTCAACGCCATGACACGTATCGATAACGCGCGGACGATTCGCGCGGCACGCGGCTCCGAGCTTTCGGCCAAAAGCTGGCTGACGGAAGCGCCGATCCGGATGCTGATGAACAATCTCGATCCCGACGTCGCTGAAAAACCCGGCGAGCTCGTGGTCTATGGCGGCATCGGACGCGCCGCGCGTGACTGGGAAAGTTTCGATCGCATCGTGGCGACGCTGAAGCGGCTTGAAGGCGATCAGACTCTGCTGGTCCAATCCGGCAAGCCGGTCGGCGTGTTTCGCACGCATCCGGACGCGCCGCGGGTGCTGATCGCCAATTCGAATCTGGTGCCGCACTGGGCGACGTGGGAGCACTTCAACGTCCTCGACCGCAAGGGCCTGATGATGTACGGCCAGATGACCGCAGGCTCGTGGATCTATATCGGCAGCCAGGGCATCGTTCAGGGCACCTACGAGACCTTCGCCGAGCTTGGACGGCGCCACTATGGCGGCGACCTGGCCGGAAAGTGGATACTGACCGCCGGCCTCGGCGGCATGGGCGGCGCACAACCTCTCGCGGCAGTGATGGCCGGCGCCTCCTGCCTCGCCGTCGAATGCCAGCCTTCGCGCATCGAGATGCGGATGCGCACGCGCTATCTCGACCGGCAGGCCAAGGATCTCGACGAGGCGCTTGCCATCATCGAGCAGGCTGGCCGCGAACGAAGGCCGGTATCCGTCGGTCTCCTCGGCAACGCAGCCGAGATTTTCCCTGAGCTGGTGCGCCGCGGGATACGGCCCGATGCCGTCACCGATCAGACCTCGGCCCATGATCCCGTCAACGGCTATCTGCCCAAGGGCTGGTCGATCAACGAATGGGAGTCTCGCCGCGAAACCGATCCCAAATCGGTCGACCGCGCCGCGCGCGCTTCCATGGCCGAACACGTCCGCGCCATGCTCGACTTCCGCCGCATGGGCATTCCGGTCGTCGACTATGGCAACAACATCCGCCAGATGGCGCTCGAAGAGGGTGTCAAGGACGCGTTCGATTTCCCTGGCTTCGTGCCGGCCTATATCCGGCCGATGTTCTGCCGCGGCATCGGCCCGTTCCGTTGGGCCGCGCTCTCCGGCGATCCGGAGGACATCTACCGCACCGATGCGAAGGTGAAGGAGTTGATGCCCAACGACGCCTCGCTGCATCACTGGCTCGACATGGCACGCCAGCGCATCGCGTTCCAGGGGCTGCCGGCGCGCATCTGCTGGGTCGGGCTCGGCGATCGTCACCGCCTCGGCCTCGCCTTCAACGAGATGGTTGCACGCGGAGAATTGAAAGCCCCGATCGTGATCGGACGCGACCATCTGGATTCCGGCTCGGTCGCCTCGCCCAATCGCGAGACCGAAGCGATGCAGGACGGCTCGGATGCGGTTTCCGACTGGCCGATGCTGAACGCACTGCTCAATTGCGCCAGCGGCGCCACCTGGGTGTCGCTGCATCACGGCGGCGGCGTCGGCATGGGCTTCTCGCAGCATGCCGGCATGGTGATTGTTTGCGACGGAACGGCGGAGGCGGCGCGGCGGATCGAGCGTGTGCTGTGGAACGATCCCGCCAGTGGCGTGATGCGTCATGCCGACGCCGGCTATGACATCGCGATCGAATGCGCACGGGCCAACCAGCTCGACCTGCCGAGCCTGCGCTGATCAGGCCGCTCCATTGAAGATCATCCGCGCCATCGATTGCCGGACTACGCGCTGGAAAAACGGCGGCGGCTCAACGACCGAGATCGCGATTGAGCCGCCGGATGCGTCGCTGGAGTGCTTCGACTGGCGCATCAGCATGGCGCAGGTTGCATCCGATGGTCCATTTTCCGAATTCCCGGACATCGATCGCACCCTAGCCGTAGTCAACGGCAGCGGCCTGCAGCTCTCGATCGACGGCAAGCCTCCGGTGCGGCTCGATCGTGGCTCCGATCCGATTCAGTTTCCCGGCGACGTCGCCACTTCGGCGCGGCTGTTGTCCGGCGAAATCAGCGATCTCAATGTCATGACCCGGCGAACACGATTCGGCCATCGGCTACTGCGCATTCAGGAGCCGGTTTCGAGTGATTTCGACGGCAACGATGTGGCGGTGGTCATCTCGCCGGACAGCACTACTCGCGTCATCTCGCGACATACCGCCATCACCCTCAATCACGGCGATGCCGCTATCCTGAACCGGCCCGATGATACGGCATTCGAAATCACGCCGCCAAACCCCGGCGGATGCTATGTGGTATTGCTGCGCGAGCGGCGCAATCACCAAGACTGATTTCAAGCTGGTTCGCGCACTTTCAGGTCTCGGCGCTGCGTCAGTCGGCGATCCCCCGGGCACCGACGGACACAAAACGGCACACCGGACCAAGCCCGACCGTCTCTGGTTGAATCAGAAACGGCGCAGAATCTTGTCTTGACGCGTTCCGTTCATGCGAACCGGAACTTCGCTTCAAGGGCCGTGGGAGCGCTGCGGATCAGGCGAAACGCAAGCGCTGGCCGATCCCCAGCCGCCTCGCCTTCTCGAGCATGGCATGGCCAAGCGCGATGTCAGAGAGCGAGAGCCCGCGGTGCCAGAGCAGATTGGTTTCGGAATCGCTCTCGCGACCCGGCTTGAGCCCGGCCACGATCTGTCCAAGCTCGGCGTGCAGGGTCGCCTCCGACAGCTTCCCGGCCTCCACATGGGCGCGCAGGCTGCCGAATTTGCCGCCTTTGCACTGCCCCCAATCGTCCACGACCAGCTTGGTCATGATATCGGTGAGCGACAGCTCGATCGCGCTCATCGTGCCGTAGGGGACCACGAAGGCTCCCTTCTTGATCCACTCGGTCTTCAGCATCGGCGTCGGCTTGTCGAGGCGAGAGGCTTCGACCACGATGTCCGCTCCCTTGACGCAGCTCTCCCAGTCTTCCGTCACAATGACCTTCTTGCCGAGATCGCTCCTGAGCCGCTCGGCAAAGCTGTTGCGGCTTTCCGGCCGACGCGAATGCACGCGGATCTCGTCGAAATCGAACAGATGATTGAGAAGGCGGACATTCCAGTACGCCGTTCCGCGCGCGCCGATATGCCCGAGAATCTTTGAATTCTTCCGCGCCAGATATTTGGCGCCGATCGCGGTGACCGCGCCGGTGCGCATATCCGTAATGCCGCTGGCATCAAGGATCGCCCTCGGCGCGCCCATACGGGGATCGAACAGCGCCAGAATTGCGAGTTCGGACGGAAACCCCAGCTTATAATTATCGACGAAGTCGCCGACGATCTTGACGCCGGCAGAGTCGATCGGGGGCTTGATCGCTCCGCGCAGCACGTTGAAATGGCCGTTGGCAACGCCAGGTTCGAGGTGCACGCGGGGTTCGATGACGGTCTCGCCCCGGCCCTGGCTGCCGAGACTGGTCTCGATCGCAGACAGGATCTCTTCGTCGGTGATCTTCAATTCTTCGATGTCGAGGCGGTTGAGATAGTCGATATAGACCGGCGGCACGAAAGCACTCCCGAGGCTACGGATTAATATGTCTATACATTATTCGGCAGAATACCAAAGTCAATGCGCAGCTTGGCGGTCTGCCAGCGGTGAACTGCGCTGATCCGGGTCCGTAGGCAGACGGCGGAGCCGAGCCTGAAACCGGCCCAGGGGATGTCCACACTTTAGACTTGATCTCCACGGTTTCGCTTTAATATGTATAGACATGATGGACCGACGGAACCAGGCGTCAATCCTTGGGACAGTTCGCCCCATCAGCAAACGGAAATGGCGCGCGCTCGTTCTTAAGATGGCTGCGCCAGAATTCGTGGCGTGACCACTCATTGAGTTTGGCGCCGAGGCAACACAGGTCAGGAGTTCGTCGTTATGACGCAAACCATGCATCGGCAGGATCTCCGCAGCTTCCTGACCCATTTCGAGGCGCAAAACCCGACCAAACTGGTTCGCATCCAGGATGCCGTCGATCTCGATTATGATGCGACCGCAATCACGTTCGAATTCGAGAAGCGCGGCAGTCCCATCATCATCCTGGAAAACGTCAAGGGCTCTCGTTTTCCGGTCTTGATGAATCTTTATGGAAGGCGTGACCGTTTTGCCGCCGCGCTCGGTGTCAGGGAAGACCAGTTGATCGAACGGTGGGCGGCGATCGATGCGGTGCCGATCAAGCCTGAGGTAGTAAAGACAGGTCCCATTCTGGACGTCGTGCGCCAGGGGAGCGATCTCGATCTTTCCTACCTGCCCATCATGCGTCACTTCGTCGAGGATGGCGGCAGTTACCTGACCAACGCCATGTTCGTGGCCAAGGACCCGGAAACGGGGGTACGCAACGCCTCATTCCACCGGCTGCAGATGAACGGCAAGACCCGTTTCGGCACCAGCCTGCATAGCCGTCGGCACCTTTGGAATTATGCCCGCAAGGCGAGCCAGATGGGTCTCAAGGAACTGCCCGTCGTCATTGTCGTCGGCTGCCATCCGCTCATCACCTTCGGCTCCGGATTGTGGAAGGGCCCCATCAGTACCGACGAATACGAGATTGCCGGCGGATTCCTTGGCGAACCTCTGCAGATCGTCGAGGGCGTGACCGGTCCGGTTGAAATCCCGGCCCATGCGGAGATCGCCATCGAGGGAAATCTTCTGCTCGACGCTGACGAAGACGAAGGTCCGTTCGGCGAGTTCACCGGCTATGCCTCCGAGCGTTCGACGCGGAATGCCGTCGAGGTGAAGAGCATTCTGCATCGCAAGGACGCTTTCTATCACACCATCATCCCGGGCATTTCGGACGAGCACACGCTTCTGCTTGGGATATCGCAGGAGGCAAGGCAGCTGAAATCCTTGCGCGTTCACTATCCGAACGTGACCGCCGTTCATTACCCGAAATCCGGGACCTGCCTTTTGCATTCCTATGTCGCCGTCAAGGATCCGGCGCCGGGCGAGCCGAGCAATATCGCCGCCGCTGCGTTCGGCGACAATCTCAGCCTCAAACTTGTGATCGTCGTCGACGACGACGTCGACGTTTTCGATGAGGAGCAGGTGATGTGGGCGGTCTGCACGCGCTTTCAGGCCGACACCGACATGGACGTGATCCGGAACGGCATGGGAGCCATTCTCGATCCGTCCAATCGTAACGGGGCGACCGCCAAGCTCATGATCGACGCGACGCGCAAAAAGCAGCCTTACGCAAGCCGCCATAGTCTGCCGGAAGACGTTGAGGCGATGGCAAGAAAGATCGTCGAGAGCTGCGCGCCTCGGCGCTAACGAGACAAACCTGCACAACTGTCACGCCGCTCGCGCACCATAGAACAGCGTAACGACGTGCCGGGCCTCCGCGAAAAACAGCCAGCGCTCGACCAGAACACCTGCGGCTGCGAGCAACACGGCGAGGGTCGTCACGATAGAAGCAGCGACGCCGTCGCCGACTAAAATCGCGATCAGCAGGAGGACGAGCGGCCCGCCGAATAATGCAAGCAGCGACAGCTTACGAAGTTTTTCGGCGTGCTTGCGCGCGATGGTGAACCCCATCTCCCGCATCAGGTAGTTCTCTTCCGTGTGCGGCGCTTCGAACAGGCGGACCTTTCCGATCGGACCGAGGCCGGTTGCGCTTTCCGGGCTCGCCGGATGCCGGGTGGTCGCAATGAAACGCCAGTAGCTGATCTTGCCGATGAGAGCGGCAAGCCCCACGACAAGCGCCACGACGTCAAGGGCCTGCGACCCGCGGCCAAGCAAATGCAGGATGGTCGCGAGCAGGAGTGCACCGCTATACAGGCCGAGCGCGAAATAATTCGGCACGACGTAAGGATTGCACCACTGGTGCACGGTCTTGAGCGAGGCATAGATCATCGCGGTGCAGTAGATCGTCACCAGCGACGCGAATACGGTCATCAGGCCGAGCGCCACTGCGATGGCACTGGGCGCCGGCGATATGATCCAGGCCAGCAACAGCAATCCGGCCGGAGCGTAGGTGATGAAGGAGCAGATACCCTCGCGCGAGAGCCACGATGTGCGCCACTGGGAGAAAGCGCGCCAGGCGCGTTCCGGCCGCCCGAGATGGAAGGTCGAGGACAGAAGGCCGGCGGTGACCAGCACGAGTGCGAGTGGCAGGACAACCAGGGCGACGAGGCGTCCGCTCGCCGCTTCCGAGAACGCCGTCATCAAGCCATACCAGACAAGCAGGCCATAACCCGCACCGGACGTCGTCGTGAAAATGATGACCGAAAGGGCTGGATGCATCTGCGTGGCCTTAGCGCGAGAGAATGCGATCGGCCCAGCGAAGAAACGCAGCACCCTTGCCTTCGGACGCCGTGTTCTTCGCCGCCAGGTCGACCAGCGAGAGCTGCTCGTGCGATCCGCAGGAAGAACCGTTCTTGCGCGGCCGCGGCGGCAGGTAGCGGTTGACCGGCTTATAACCGAGTTCGGGCATCAGCTCGTAGCCGCCACGATCGGCAACGAGGCGCGATACGTCGGAGTTCGGGTCGCCGAGATCACCGAAATGGCGGGCGCTCGCCGGACAAGTCGCAACACACGCCGGCACACGGTCGGCTTCGGGCAAATTGTCATTGTAGATCTTGTCGACGCAAAGCGTGCACTTCTTCATCACGCCGTCGCCCTCGTCAAATTCGCGGGCGCCGTAAGGGCACGCCCAGGAGCACAGCTTGCAGCCGATGCAGGTGTCGGCATTGACGAGCACGATGCCGTCTTCGGATCGCTTGTAGGAGGCGCCGGTCGGACAGACGGTGACGCAGGCCGGCTCCTCGCAATGCAGACAGGATCGCGGGAAGTGCACGGTGCGCGACGCCTCGCCCTCGCCCGCCTCATAGGTGTGGACCCGGTTGAACCAGACGCCGTCGGACCTGCTCTGGAAGTCGCTGAGGGGGCCAGAGTGGCCGCTTGCGTTCCATTCCTTGCAATTCACCGCGCAGGCATGGCAACCGACACAGGTATCGAGATCGATGACGAGGCCGAGCTTCTTTTGGCCCGGGACCGGTTCCGGCAGGCTGGTCACGAGGCCGCTCCCTGTGATTTATGCGAAGACGTGCCCCACGGATAATTCCGACGATCGGCGTCATAACGCAGCACGTCGGGACGGCTCGGCATGCTCGGCGGACGCTTGAGCGGCGCGAAATCCGGCATCATCGTTTGCTCGCAATCGACCGCCTTCTCGACGCGAACGCGCACATCATACCAGGCAGCCTGCCCGGTCACGGGGTCGGAGTTCGAATAACGGTATCCGCCGTTCTCCGGCAATTGCTCGGAGATGACGTGGTTGAGCAGAAAGCCTTCTTTGCCCTCCGGCGCATCGGGCGAAAGATTCCAGGCGCCTTTCCGCTTGCCGATGGCGTTCCAGGTCCACACCGTGTGCGGGTTCACGCCCTCCATGGTGCGGACGCGGACACGGATACGGCCGTGATGACTGGTCACCCAGGCATAGTCATCATTGGCAAGACCAAGCTTCTCCGCAGTCTCGCGGTTCATATAAAGGAAGTTCTTGGAGAATATCTGGCGCAGCCAGGTATTTTGCGAGTGCCACGAATGGTACATTGCCATCGGCCGCTGGGTGATCGCCGACAGCGGGAAATCACCTGCAGACACCGCCTGTTCCTCGAGCGGCGGATACCAGATAGGCAGCGGGTCAAAGTAGGTCCGGACCCGTTCCCGATCGCGCTCCGGCGGCTGCACCTCGCCGTGCCCCTCGGCCGCCAACCGGAATTTCTGCAGCGGTTCGCTATAGAGATGCAGCACGATCTGGTTGGCACTGTCGATCATGCCGAGCTTGACGGCATGCTCCAGATATTTCTTGTTGCCGTGCTTGAAGTAGACCTCGTCATGCGGCAGCTCATGCCGCCAGAAGCTCTTGTTCGCGACATAGCGATCGAGCTGGTCCTTGTTCGGCGCACCCTTGCCCGGTGTCTCGCCATCCTCGCCGCGGAAACCGGCGAGCGGTCCGATGCCCGGCTTGCGTTCGTGGTTGACGATGTAATCGGGATACCCGCCCGGATATTTCGCCGAACCGTCCTCCTTCACAAAGCCTGGCAGGCCAAGGCGGGCACCGAGTTCAATCAACGCATCCTGGAACGGCCGGACATCCCGGTCGGGCTTCAGCACCGGGCGCCGGATTGCGTCGGCCGGCCCGTGAGCGCTTCCGATCGGCCGGTCGAGCAGCGAGATGCAGTCCCAGCGTTCAAGATAGGTCGTGTCCGGCAGAACCAGATCGGCATAGGCGACCATCTCGGAAGCGTAGGCGTCCGAGTAGATGATCTTTGGAATCTTGTAGCTGCCGTCCTGATTTTTATCGGTCAGCATCTTCATGGTGCCGGCCGTATTCATGGACGAATTCCACGCCATGTTGGCCATGTACATGAACAGCACGTCGATCGGATAGGGATCACCCGCCCAGGCGTTGTGAATCACCATGTGCATCAGACCATGGGCCGAGAGTGGCGCCTCCCAGGAATAGGCCTTGTCGATGCGAGTCGGTGCGCCCTTGCCGTCGACCAGCAGGTCTTCGGGCCCCATGGTGAAGCCGAGCGGCATGCCGCCAAGCGGCGTGTCGGGCGCGCAGGTCTTGCCCATCGGGCGCGGGCCGCCCGGCAGCGGTTTCGGATACGGCGCCTTGTAGCGCCATGAGCCTGGCGTATCGACCGCGCCAAGCAGCATCTGCAGAACGTGGAGCGCACGGCAGGTGTGGAAACCGTTCGAATGAGCCGAGATGCCGCGCATGGCGTGCATCGCGATCGGGCGGCCGATCATCTTGTCGTGGCGGCGCCCCGCCCAGTCGGTCCATGGCTGGTCGATCACAACGGGATCGTGAAAAGCGTCGGCAAGTTCGCCGGCGATGCGGCGGATCCGCTCTGCCGTCAGACCGCAGCGTTCTGCGACCGCCTCCGGCGAAAATTCGTCTGCCATATAGCGGTCGGCAAGCAGCTGAAAGACCGGGACAGCGCGACGGCCGTCCTCCAGCTCGAAGGTCCCGACAATCGCCGGTGAAAACTCCGTTCCGCTCGCAGGCACCGCCCGGTTCGCCTTGATATCCCATGCCAGGGTGGCGTTCTCGGCGTTGCGGGCAAACAGGCCGTGATCCGCTCCACCCGGATTCTGCACGACCAGCCAGGTCGCGTTGGTATAGCGGGCGAGGAAGTCGAGATCGACGGCATCCATTTTGAGCAGGCAATGGATCAGCGCGAAAATGAACAGGCCGTCGGTGCCAGGCCGAATGCCCACCCATTCGTCCGCGATCGCCGAATAGCCGGTCTTGACCGGATTGATAGACATGAACTTGGCGCCCCGCTCCTTGAGCTTGGCGAGTCCGATCTTGATCGGGTTGGAATCGTGGTCTTCGGCGACGCCGAACAGCATGAAGTACTTGGCGCGCTCCCAGTCCGGCTCGCCGAACTCCCAGAACGCGCCGCCGATCGAGTAGAGCCCGGCGGCAGCCATGTTGACCGAGCAGAACCCGCCATGCGCCGCGAAGTTCGGAGTGCCGAATTGCGCCGCCCACCAACCGGTAAGAGACTGGCTCTGGTCGCGTCCCGTAAAGAAAGCGAGCTTCTTTGGATCGGTATGGCGGATATCAGCCAGCCATTTGGTCGCGAGGCCAAGCGCCTCTTCCCATTCAATCTCCTTGAATTCGCCGGCGCCACGTTCGCCGGTGCGAAGCAGCGGTTTGCGGAGCTTCGCCGGCGAATATTGCTGCATGATGCCGGCGGACCCCTTGCCGCACAGCACGCCACGATTGACGGGATGCTCCTTGTTGCCTTCGATATAGCGGATGCGGCCGTCCTTGATATGAACTTTGATCCCGCAGCGGCAGGCGCACATGTAACAGGTCGTGTACTTCACCTCATCGGCTACGATTGGCGAGGTGTCGACGACCTCCGCGGGGCCGGCAAGCAGCTCGATCGGATCGCGCCGGTCGATCGATCCGGGTGCCCCGCGCGCTTCCGTATCAACGCGCTTGAATACACGGCCGGCGTAGCCCAAAGCGTCGGCGACCAAGCTCACGGAAGTCCTGCCTTCTGCACTTGAATGACCGATCGGTCGGCTGTTTCTTCCATCGCAACCTTTCCAGAGAAAAATCCCTGCGCGAGCGGGAGTTCAAATGAGACGCCATGATCTCCGGCCGAAGCGATCCCAATCACCCCGCCGGCACGGTATCGGAGCTATCGGCCCTCTATTTTGCAGCGCAGTAATCCCCCCGGGGCACGGAAGTTTTGATGCGCCATTTCGCGAGAAATTGGTAATATCTTTTCTATCTAGCGCAATAGATGGAGGTTATATTCTAAACGTGTTTTTGATCGGCAGGCTCCACGGGCCTGCGTCAGACCTTCAAAGCGTGCGCCTTCCCTGCGCCGGCCCGCCGACCATCCTTGATGGGACCTCCCCGTCGGGCGTCGTTCACATCAGGCAGCATCCACCACCACCTCCAGAGCGGAGCTATGTCGTTAAACCTGCACCTTCTGCGCCTGTTCGCGACGGTTGTCAGAACCGGGAGCTTTTCGCGGGCTGCGGCCATTCTTCGCATCAGCCAGCCGGCGATCTCGAAGGGAGTCCGCGACTTCGAACTTCAGGTCGGTTGCCGATTGCTGGACCGCACGCCCAAAGGCGTCCGGCCGACCAGGGAAGGTCAGGCGCTGGCACGGCATGCAGAGGAAATGTTCGCCCTCGAACGGGCCGCCGAAGATGAATTGCTGTCGCTTCGCAACCTCGACAGTGGCTCTCTTCGCATCGGCGCTTCCACGACAATCGCCACCTACATGATCGCGGAATATCTCGGAACGTTCTATCGACAATATCCTGGCATCGAACTGCACCTCGTCAGCGCCAACACGCGCGATATCGCAGACAAGATGATCGCTCACGACATCGATATCGCCCTGGTCGAGGGGCCGGTGGCGGACGACGAGCTTCTCAGCAAACCATGGCGCACGGACGTGATGAAACTGATCGTAAGTCCGCAACACCATTTTGCGCAATCGCCCGACGCCATCAAGGCTACGGCGTTGAACGAGGAAATTCTGATCGTGCGGGAGCCCGGCTCCGGGTCGCGCGAGGTGGTTGCGCAGGCATTGGGGTTGCACGCCATCGAGCCGAAACAAACGCTGGAGATCGGCAGCACGGAGGCGATCAAACAGGCGGTCGCTGCCGGCCTTGGTGTATCCCTCGTCTCAGGCGTTGCGATTTCGGATCAGCTGAAGCTTGGGCGGCTCAAGGAGATCGCAATCGAGGATCTCCAGATCGAACGTACGCTTTGGCAGCTGCAGTCGCCCGGGCGGATCAGCATTCCGGCGGCTACGGCGTTTGATCGAATTCTCTGGCAGGACCGGCTGGTGCCCGAATAAGTCGCCGACCCCATAACCAGGCTTCGGTCCTGCCCCGTTAACGGAAAACCTAAGGGCACGTCCGGTTTGGGGCTCCACGATTTGTCAGCTTCGTCGTCCGCGGTCGGACGTTTTACTTGAACACCTCCGCGGTAACGCGGTCTATCTCCTCGACGTAGCGCTTCCTGGCAAAGGACTCCGTGAGAAAGCCGATTATCCTTTTGGTCCCACCATCCACCACCGCGAGAATTTCGGCTTCGGCCTGGTCAAAACAGCTCATGGCAACTTTCACGTTCATGGTCGGAAGCAAGGTCACGCCGACATATCTGGCAAGATCCTTGACCGGGCGATTTTCGGCATCCTCGTCAGCCTCAGATGAGAACAATTCGGCGAGCAGGACAATTCCCGCATATTCGGCGTTCGGGTTTATCAGGAATACAGCCTGGGCTGATCCGAGCGGGTGATTCCTCCTGCACTCGGCGATCGTAACATCCTCCGGAACTGTAACGGCGTCCGATCTCATCAGACGCTCCACTGTGAGATTCCGCAGCCAGCCCACGTCATTGGCGCCGCGGATGGTTTCACCGCGAAGATGCAACCGCCAGGTGGAGAACGAATGGCCGAACAACGACCGCACCAGCACGCTGGTTACGATGCACGATGCCAGGACTCCAGCGGTCAATTCCAGGTTCCGCGTCATTTCCAGGACGAGAAACGACATCGTCAGCGGGCCACCGACGATCGCCGTTCCCAGACTCGCCATTGCGGTCAGAGCGCTGACGGTTGGATCGATCTCAAGGCCGATCAACGGCAACTGGAGGATTCCGGTGAATAATTTTCCGAACAGCGAGCCAACGAACAGGGACGCAAAAAACAGGCCGCCGCGAAATCCAGAGGCAAGTGAAATGAGACAGGCTGATATCTTCAGCAGGACGATCAGGGCAACAACGTTGATCGTCATGTCGCGGGGAAGATCGAGAAGCATCGCTCCATGACCGGCCGCCAGCACTTGGGGCGTCACATAGGCCATGCCGCCGACCAGTAGGCCGCCCACCACCGGCCTCAGCCAGACCGGCAGGAACTTTCGATTGAAGATGCGTTCGACGACGGGGGCCGCGCGCATGATCACAATGCCCAGCAGGCTGACCAGACAGGCCAGGACGATCATGAGAACGTACTGACGGGCACTGCCATGTCCTACGTCCGAAACATCGATCGCGTAAACATTGGCGCCAAATCCCTGCACCACCAGGGTCGCGGAAATCGCCGCAGCCAGGATCGGAGCGGCGCTGGCAACGGAATATGTCCCGACAATCAACTCGCATGCATAGAATGCTCCTGTCAGAGGCGCATTAAATGCCGCCGCTATGGCCGCAGCCGCTCCGGCGCCCACCATCAGCCGCAAATCGTTCCTTCTCAGGTTAAGCAAACGCCCGAAGAGAGAGGAAAGCCCCGATCCGATCTGCGTATATCCGGCCTCCAGCCCGACCGAAGCACCGCAACCATTCGAGATCAGGGTCTGCAGGCTCACGATCAGGCTATCTCTGATGGATAGCCGGCCTCCGCGTAGCGCGTTTGCTTCGATCGGATCGGTCGCGCTGGATATCTTCCAGCGGCGTCGATACCACTCCATGACGCCAAGGATCAGCCCCCCACTCGCCAGCGCGCTGAAAGCGACTTGAGGAACGATCACATCGTTCGCGCTCAGCCTGACGTCAATTCGGATTCCGTAGATGAAAACATGCGCTAGCTGCGCGATTTCGCTCATGCCGGTCACGATTGCGCCGGTTACAGCCCCGCTCAGAATTGCCAGAGGGATCAGAAGTATTTCGGTATTTCGAAACTTGGTCCGAATCGACTTGACAATCGTCAGCCACCGATTGTCGCGCCTCGCCAACGGGGTCTCGAGTTGCGTTGTCGATCGCCACAACATCTTCCACGTTCCAAAGGCTCTATGCCGGTCTTTCCCGCGTCGTCATTGTCAACATTCAGGAGAACACGGCGAAGATGAAGAGGTTGCTCCAATTGTCGCGGCGGCGATCTTGAACGATATCGAGATGCAAACGATTCATGCCACGGGCCGCACGGATCATACGACCGGCATGCTGTCCAGAACCGCGCGCCAGACATCCATTTTCTTGACCTGATCCATGGCTGTTACGGCAAACGGGAGCAATGCAACAATATCTTTTTCTCCTGGAGCCATAGACAGGGGTTATGTCACCTGATCTGCACGCCAAGAGTAATCATGCGCGCATACGCTACCCCGCATTCAGGTCCGGCGGTACGAGCTCGCCGACGCGGTGACAGGCAACGAAATGATCTGCTCCGATCGCATCGAGACCCGGCAGCGTCTCGCGGCAATGCATTGTCGCCGATGGACAGCGCTGGGCAAACCGGCATCCCGGAGGCGGATCGACGGGACTTGGCGGATCTCCCTTGACCAGATAGCTCTGCTTGAGCCGATCCCGCATCGGCCCGGCCGGAGCTGCCGCGGCAATCAGGGACCATGTATAGGGATGGCGCGGAACCGCAAAAATATTTGCTGCTGGGGCCTGCTCGACGATCTTGCCGAGATACATCACCGCGATCTCATCGCAGAATTGCTGAATCACACCGAGATCGTGAGAAATGAAAATATAGGTGAGATTTCGCTCGCGTTGCAGCCGCTTCAACAGGTTGAGGATCTGGGCCTGGATGGCGACGTCGAGTGCGGAGACGGCTTCATCGCAAACGATCAGATCCGGCTCCGGCGCCAGCGCACGGGCGATGCAGAGGCGCTGACGCTGGCCCCCCGAGAACTGATGCGGAAATAGATCAGCTGCTTGCGGGGGAAGTCCTACTTCCTCGAGCAGGTGGCGCACCCGCTCGGTTCGCTCGCGTGCCGTGCCGATCCCCAGAAGATCGAGCGGCTCGCGAATCTGGTCGCCGGCGCGCCGTCTGGGATTAAGCGCGGAGAATGGATCCTGAAACACGATTTGCAGATGCTTGCGGACTTCCTGCAGCCTCCTGCCGGTCAGATCCAGGATATTCCGCCCGCGAAACACGATCTGGCCCGACGTCACGGGAGCAAGCCGCATGATCGCCTGCGCCGTCGTCGATTTTCCGGATCCGCTCTCGCCCACGATGCCAAAGCTGGTGCCGCGCCTGACCCGGAAGCTGACGCCATCGCCCGCATGCACCCCGGAAGGCCGCTCGCGCGGCCCTTTCCGGCCGGCCGCGAAGTGGACAACGAGGTCGTTGACGTCGAGGACGGGCTCGGACGCTTCAGCCATCATGACAGCCTGGAGCACGCTCATGCGACAAGCTCCGATTTTCGCCAGCAGGATACCTCGTGATCGGACGCGACCGGCTCCAACGCCGGTTGCGGACGTGACCTGCAGGTCTGGTTCGCGGCACCGCATCTCGCCAGGAAAGCGCAGTCCGCCCCTCTTGCGCCGAGTGGCGGCACCATTCCCGGAATCTCGGCGAGATCCGACCAGGACCGCGTTGAACCCTGCCCGAGCCTCAGATGCGGTACGCAGCCCAGCAAGCCCCTGGTATAGGGATGACGCGCGTGTCCAACGACGCTTTCAGTCCTGCCGGCCTCAATACAGCGACCGGCATAGAGCACCATGATGTCGTTTGCGAGCTCCGCAACGGCGCCAAGATCGTGGGTGATAAGCACGATCGCGGTCTTGGTTTCCCGCTGCAATTCGGCCAGCAGATCGAAGATCTGCGCCTGAACCGTGACGTCGAGCGCGGTGGTGGGCTCATCGGCGATCAACAGCTTCGGCCGGCCTGCCAGGGCCATCGCAATCATCACGCGCTGACGCATGCCGCCCGAAAGCTGATGGGGATAGGCCGTCACGCGGCGCTCGGGCGCAGGGATCTGCACCGCGCGGAGCAACTCGATCGCTCGCGCGCGCGCCTCTGCGGCGCTCATATCCTGATGCCAGCGCAGCACCTCGGCGATTTGATCGCCAACCGTAAACAGCGGATTGAGCGCGGTCATCGGTTCCTGGAAGATCATCGACATGCCATTGCCCCGCAATGCGCGCATGCGCTTCGGAGACGCCGTCAGAATTTCCTCTCCTTCCAGCAAAATGCTTCCACCCGTGATGACAAAGCCCTCCGGGAGCAGTCGCATGATCGCCAGCGCGGTCATGCTCTTGCCGCAACCGGATTCGCCGACCAAGGCTGCGGTCTGCCCGGCCCCGACCGAGAAGGACAGGTTCTCGAGCACCGGCACCAGCGTTCCGTCGCGGGCGATCATGCCGACGCTGAGGTCTTTCACCTGGAGCACGGGGTCCATCATGTTCTCCGGCGAAGACGCGGATTGATCGCGTCATTTATTCCGTCGCCGACAAGGCTGATCGCAAGCACGGCAAGGAAAATTGCCGCGCCCGGAAACGTCACCGCCCACCAGGCGTCAAGGATGTAGTTGCGGTTTTCGCCGAGCATCAATCCCCAGCTCATGGTGTTGGGATCGCCGAGGCCAAGAAAGCTCAACCCGCCTTCGAACAGGATCGCAACGCCGATCGCGAGCGTCGCGGAGACGATGACGGGTGGCAATGCGTTCGGCAACAACACCCGGAGAATGAGGTAGGCGTTGCCGGCTCCGGCGGCGCGCGACGCTTTTACGAAATCAAGATTTCGCAGCCGCATGAACTCGGCCCGCGTGATGCGGGCTGCCGAGGTCCAGCTCACTACACCGATGGCAACGGTGATGGTCGAAAGCTTCGGGCCGAACAGGGTAACGAGCACCATTGCCAGCAGCAACGGCGGCAGGACCTGGAAGAATTCCGTGATCTTCATCAGGGCCGCATCCACGACGCCGCCGAAAAAGCCGCTCAAGGCTCCCACAGTCAGGCCGATGATGATCGTGATCAAGGCTGCCACCGTGCCGACGGTAAGACTTCCCCGCCCCCCGTAAATCAATCCCGCCAGCACGTCGCGACCCAGATAATCGGTACCGAGCCAGGCATCGGCGGATGGCGCCGTAAACGGAGCACCGGCGATATCCTGCGGGTCGACCCGATACAGCATCGGGCCGAAGATCGTCGCTGCGACGAGAATGATGAGCAGGCAGGCGCCGATCACGCCGGACGGACTGCGCAGGAATTGCGAGAAGGCAGCCCATCCGGGCGAGGCCACCTGCGGCGTCGGAAGGTCAGGTGTCTCGATGACCAGTGGCTCGGAGCGCTCCAGCGCGGTCATGACCGTGCCGCTCCAATGCGTGGATCGATAAGACGATAGACAATATCGGTGAGGATGTTGGCGACCATGACCAGCACGGCGGAGAAGAACAGCACCGCCATCAGGGTCGGATAATCGCGCCGCAGAATGGAATCGAATACCAGGCGTCCCATCCCCGGCCAGCTGAAGACCGTCTCCACCAGAACGGCGCCGGCCAGCAGATTGCCGAACTGCAGCCCGATCACGGTGACAATCGGAATCAGCGTATTGCGCAGCGCGTGCTTGCCGATCACCAGCCACTCCGGCAGCCCCTTGGCGCGCGCCGTTCGCACATAATCCGCGGACAGGGCGTCGATCATGTTGACGCGCGCCAGGCGGCTGTACTGGGCCATGAAGACAAGGGCGAGCGTGAGCGAGGGCAATATCAGATGATACAGGACATCGAAAAAATGGGCGATCCCTTGCTTGGGCAGGCTTACATCCTCCATGCCGACAACGGGCAGGATCGGCCATACCGAGCCGAACAACAGCAGGAACATCAGTCCGGTCCAGAACACCGGCGCGGCGTATCCAAATAGCGAAAATATCGTGACGATGTGGCTGAAGATTCCATTCGGACGGCGAGCGCTGATCACCCCGAGCAAGGTGCCGATGATGACCGCAAATAGCAGCGAGCAGACCATCAGATACAGGGTCGCCGGAAGCCGTTGTGTGATCAGGGTTAGCACCGGCATGTTGAAGTAATAGGAGTAACCGAAATCACCGGTGATGACCTTGCCGAGATAAGTGAAGAGCTGCTCAAGCAAACTATGGTCCAGCCCATATTTCGCCCGCAGCGCCGCCACGACTTGCGGGGAAGCGCCGCCCATCTCGCCCGCGATCACTTGTACCGGATCGCCCGGCGTCAAGTGGATCAGAAAGAAATTGAGCACCAGCACGGCAAGCAGCAATGCGAGCGCGTTAGCTAGCTGACTGGCGAGACGGACGGCGAAAGCCATAGCTGATCTTATCTAATCAAGCGGCACTTGTTCAGGTTTTGGGCGGCGTTGCCCAGTACAGTTCGTCAAGCGGCGACATCACACCCCAGATCGTGGTCGGCAGGTTCGCCAACCCCTTGTTGAACGCATTGTAATAAGGTGTGACGTTGATGAAATAGATCGGCACGTCAGACACCACGATCTTCTGGAACTCGGAATAGAGTTCCTTGCGTTTTTCCGGCGAGGTTTCGACGGCGGCGTCCTGCAGCAACTGATCGACCTTCGGATTGCTGTATTGCTGGGTGTTCGACCAGATGATGCCTTTCCGTATATTCGAGGTCAGATAGGTCCGGTTGACGCCGATGATCGGATCGCCCCAGTTGAACACCGTATCCATTGTCAGGTCGAAATCGTAATTCGACACGCGCTGGGCCCAGGTCGGAAAATCCGGTGCGGCGCGGACCTCCAAATTGACGCCGATCCGCTTCAGCTGCGCCCGAAGATATTCGGCAATATTGCGCTGTTGCTCGTCAGCTCCCGGAATGTAGTCGATCGTCAGCGAAAAGCGCGAGCCGTCGGCGCCTTTGGAATGGCCTGCCGCATCGAGAAGGGCGGCGGCCTTGGCATAGTCGACCTTATAGGTTTCGACATTCGGCTCATAAAGCGGCGATCCCGGCGCAATCGGTCCGGTCGCCGGCGTCGCCTTGCCGCTCATCAACTTGCTGATGATGAAGTCGCGATTTGCAGCATAGGCAATCGCCTGGCGGACCCGCACATCGTCAAGCGGTTTTTTCTTGGTGTTGAAGGCCAGCCAGTTGAGCGGTCCGATACCGGCGAATCCCTTGTTGGTGACAAACAGGCTTTGGACCTTTTGCAGCCGGTCGATGTCGCGGACGCTGGGGACGAACGGCAGCATATTGATGTCGCCCCGCTCCATCGACACGACAGCGGCATTTTCGTCGGACACCAGCCGCATCACGATCTTGTCGAGCTTCGGGCGGCCCGGGATGAAGAACTTGTCGAACTTCTCCAGCGTGTAATATTCGCCCTGCTTGTATTCGGTCAGCCTGAACGGCCCCGACCCGATCGGCTTGAGATTTGCTGGGTGCGTCTTGAGATCCTGACCGTCGCCATAGACATGCTTGGGCAATATCGGCATCAGGGCCGGTGACATCGCGAGCAGCAAGGCCGGGTTGGGATGCGACAGGTGGATCACGACCGTCAGGGGATCCGGAGTGTCGACCTTGTCGACCGCTTCCAGCATGGTCTGGAACGGATGGTTGGCCTTGATCGCCATGATCGAGAAGGCAACGTCTTCCGACGTCAAGGGATGGCCGTCGTGAAACAGGACATCCTTGACGAGATGCAGCGTCACCGTCAGCCCGTCGGATGAAACGTCCCAGGACTGGGCCAGATAGGGCTGCGGCTTCCAATTATCGTCATAACGCAGCGGGCTTGCAAAAATCTGCGTGCTCGGCATCGCCGTGGCGACCCCTGACTGCACCGCACCGTTGAAGTGACGCGGAACCTGGGTCGTCGCCGCGACCAGGGTCTTGGCCGGCGCCGTTTGCGCCATCGCCCGCACGGGCACCGCAGAGAGCACGAGGAGACCGCCGGCAGTCTGCAAAAAATCTCTTCTAGTCGACATGATCAAATCCCGTTTTCCTGGTTGATTGTGATGGACTGGCATTTCTGCGATGCCATTCGAGGGAAATAAATTGGTACGATCATTGATTGAGCAATGATCACATCAGCGCATCATCGAGGATGGCCTCGAGCACGCCGTCGGACGGCAGGTCGGCAGTTCCTACTCCGACCAGAGCGATGGATTCGAGATCGCTATCGCCGACAGATTCGGCCGGCGACAAGGACCAGTCCCCGGACACCATCTGCAGCACCAAGGGCGTGCGCTCGCCGTCGACCTGGCAAGCTCCCTTGAGGCGCAATAATTGCGATGGAAGGGCGCCGATCGCCAGCGCCAGCCGCGCCCGGTCGAACGATCCGTGACGCCGGTAAGTCCACCGCCTGAAACTCTCCTCGTGCTCAGTGACATCATCTTCCACGCCGTCGGCGCGAAACGGCGATTTCGCGCCTGCGGTCGCCAGAAAACGATCCAGCTTCGAGTCGCCGGAGAGCACCTCGATCCGCGCGTCTTGTCGCACTGCGCGGACGGCTCTCCCCGCGGCATTCAATGCGTCTGCCGTCACCAGATCACTCTTGCTGAGCAGAACGGCATCGCACTTTTCGAATTGATTGCGGACGGTTTCGCCGACGCGGCGATCGTCGATCAGGGTCGCGATTCGCGTTGCATCGGCGATGACGAGTACGCCATCGAGTCGCAATCCCGGCTCGATCAGCGCGATCTCGGCGATCCGCCAGGGGTCACCGACCCCGCTCGCCTCGATCACGATGCGCTCAAACCGTTCGCCGCTGTCCAGCAGGCCGCCGAGCGTCTCGAGAAAACCCGAACCGATGCTGCAGCAGACGCAGCCATTGGCTAGCGACATCGTGGCGCCGTCATGCCGCTCGATCAGGCTGGCATCGATATTGATCTCGCCGAAATCATTGACCAGCACGGCATAGCGCGACGTCGTCGCCGCCAACAGCCGATTGAGGAACGTCGTCTTGCCGGCGCCGAGAAAGCCGCCGATCACAGTCACCGGTGTGGGCGCTGCCTTTGCGATCATGCGCGAGGCGCTTTCTTGACCTGTCCGCCGACCACGGTTCCCCAGACGCCGATATCTTTCAGCTTTTCCGGTGCGACTGCAAGCGGATCGTCCTCAAGCACGGCGAAATCGGCATACTTGCCGCACTCGATGCTGCCGACCATACCATCCATCTTCAAAGTATAGGCTGCACCGATCGTGACCGCCGCAAGAGCCTGCTCGACCGTCAGCCCCTCGGTCTCGCGGCCGAGATTGCGCCCCGACGAGGACGTTCGGTTGACGGCGCACCAGGCCGTGAACAGCGGCCCGAGCGGCGTCACCGGCGCGTCGGAGTGAATCGCAAAGGGCACGCCGATCCGCTCAGCCGTTCCGGTTGCATCCATCCGCGCGGCGCGCTCGGGGCCCATGGTCAGTTCGTAGTGGGCATCGCCCCAGTAGTAGATATGATTGGCAAACAGATTGGCGCAGACGCCAAGCGCTTTCATGCGGCGAAACAGCGCCGCATCGGCCATCTGGCAATGCTGCAGCGTATGCCGGTGGTCGGGCCGCGGCATCGCGGTCTGTGCGGCTTCGATGGCATCGAGCGCAAGCTCGGTGGCCTCGTCGCCATTGGTATGGATGTGGAGCTGAATTCCGGCCTTGTGATAGATATCCACCAGGCGCGGCAATTCCTCGGGGGCGATATACCACAGCCCGTTCGCATTACCATTGTGGTAGCCGGGCCAGCGCAGACGCGCGGTAAACCCCTGGATCGAGCCGTCGACGACGAGCTTGACGATGCCGTAGTGAAGCTTGTCGTTGTTGCTCGCCCGCAATGCGGCGATCTTGGCGATGGCCTGCTCGGGCGGGTTCGATACCGAGGCAAGCGCCGGCACCAGCCGCACGCCAAAGTCGGGCTGCCGGGTCGCCTCCTTGTAAAGCGCGATGGTGTTGTCGACCAGATCGTTGTGCAGGTCGGTAATCGTGGTCACACCCTGAACACAGGCGGATGCGGCGTAACGGGCGACATCTGCCGGCGTGAGCGATCCGGACAGCGGATTGCCGAGCGCACGGAATACGCGGAAGCGCGCCGCGATGCCCTGCAGCTCGCCGCTGGCGAGGCCGTCCTTGCCGCGCACGACCCCGGAGATATTGGCGCCGCGCAACAGATCGGTTTGTTCGAGCACCAGCGTATTGACGTTGCTGATGTGGAAGCTTGCATGGATGACCATGATCGGCCGCGTGGTCGAGACCCGGTCGAGATCCTGCCGCAGCAGCATACGGCCGCCGATATGCAGAGGATCAAATCCCCAGGCGAACAGCGGCGCATTCGGATCTTTGAGCTCGGCCTCGGCCTGCTTCAGCCGCGCCACGATGGAATCGACATCGCGCACGCCTTCGACCAGACGGCCTTCCGGCGAACGGCGGTCCCCGGCCCCCACATAGGGAAGCGACCACATCATCCCTTCCATGATGTGGCTGTGGCCTTCGACGAAACCGGGGAGCAGGATCTTGTCCTTGAGCCGGTCGTCGATCTTGCCTCCCTTGGCTAAACCGGCGAGTTCGGCCTCGCTGCCGACCGCGACGATACGGCCCCCGCGTACGGCTACGTGGCTCGCAAACGGCCGCGACGGATTCATCGTAATGATCTTGCGCGCCGAAAAGACGGCCGTCTCCTCGTTCATCCCCTGGGGCTCCCAAACTGCATGATCCAACCCTGAATCGCCGATGGCATCCACGTAAGCGCCAGATGCCAAGCACAAATGGGGCCAGCCCGCAGCCCTAGCCGAATGGATGCCGGATCATGGCGCGGTTTTTGCTTCACTTTTACGGCAACTGCAGGTCAACTGAGGAGATCATTTTGGCACAGGATTCTGATGGGTAGGTTGCTGCCATCGCATCGATCTGAGGCGGCGGTTGGGGCGCCTGTCCTTCCGCCGAGCGACCTTTTGTTCTGGGGGTCCCTGTTCGCCGGGCTGGACCGGTCGGGCCCGTTCCTGCAGCTCCAGATCCGCCAGATCATCGTAACGGCGATCGAGGATGGCCGCCTCCCGCTTGGCGTTCGCATGCCGTCCAGCCGCGATCTGGCCTCGCTGCTCAAGGTTTCGCGGAACACGATCGTCATCGCCTACGAGCAGCTCGTCGACCAGAACTTCCTGGTCTCGCGCGAGCGCAGCGGCTATTTCGTAGCCGGCCTGCCGAAACAGATCGGACCTCGGCCGGCGAACGCCGCCGCGGCCAGCGGCAGCGACGAAATCCGCTGGACGGAGCGTTTTGCGCTACGGCCCTCCGGCTTTCGAAACATCGTCAAGCCGCTCGACTGGCAGAACTATCCCTACCCCTTCATCTTCGGCCAGTTCGACCCCAGCCTCTTCCCGACCAATAATTGGCGCGAAAGCGCGCGCGCTGCGCTCAGCGTTCCCGAAATCAACAATTGGGCGCGGGACATGATCGATGGCGACGACCCCGCCCTGATCGAGCAGCTGCAGCGCCAGGTCTTGCCGCGGCGCGGAATCCGCGCAAGGTCGGACGAGGTCATGATGACCATCGGCGCACAACACGCGCTCTATCTGATTGCCAAGCTGTTCGTCGGTCCGACCACCCGCGTCGGCATGGAAGACCCCGGCTATCCCGATGCACGCAATATTTTCGGCATGCTCACCACCAATGTCGTCCCGCTTCGGGTCGACGACGAAGGATTGGTTCCGGATACCGCCCTGGAACAATGCGGACTGGCCTATGTCACCGCTAGCCATCAATGTCCCACGGCGGTTGCGATGTCGCTCAAGCGCCGAAAGGAGCTGCTCACGATCGCCCGCGAGCGGAACATCGTCCTGATCGAGGATGATTATGAAAGCGAATTGATCCCCGAAGGCAACGAGCTGCCACCGTTGACAAGTCTCGATCGCGATCAGAGCGTTCTCTATGTCGGCAGCCTTTCCAAGGCCTTGGCGCCTGGCCTGCGGCTTGGCTATGTCGTCGCGCCGGCACCGGTGATCCGCGAACTGCGGGCGCTGCGCCGCCTGATGCTCCGCCATCCGCCGCTGAACAATCAGCGCGTGGCAGCGCTGTTCATCGGTCTCGGACATTACCGTTCCCACCTGCAGCAGGTCGCCAGGGTGCTGCTGGAGCGCGCCAAACTGCTCGATCGGCTGCTGCCGCAATTGCTTCCGACCTGCACATGGTCGCGCGCACCAGGCAGCACCAATTACTGGGTTCGCTGCCCTTCCGGCACCGATGCCACGCGGCTGGCCGCAGCCGCGCGCGCCGAGGGCGTTGTGATCGAGCCCGGCGAAGTGTTCTCGATGGATGAGACCGCAACCCGCCATTGTTTCCGCCTCGGCTTCTCATCGATCCGCACCGATCGGATCGAGCCCGGGATCGAACGGCTGGGAACGGTGCTCGCACGGAACTGATGCCTGCCGCGGCGATGGCTCGCTGCTTTCGGTGCGACGACTGAGCTTCAGAAGCCGGATTCTGATGGAATCAGAACCCGGCTTCCGGCTTTTGTTGGCGCATTTTCTTCACGCGAACCGATATCCACCCGGATCAGTCCGGACAGGCTTCGCATCGAAAATGCTCTGCTGATGCAAGGTGCCGACGCCACGACCGGCTCCAGCCTATTCCCGTTCTGGTCACAGAAGATCGGGCGATCTGGTCCTAAGGGCGCTTTGACGCCCATGGCAATTTGCCGACAAGCCATTCGCGATGCCAAAGCCTTGATCCAAGGCGGCGGCGCGCCGTTGTTCGGAAACCGAAATGCCAACGCTCGAGACCATCAGGCGAAACCTGCTTGAAGAATTATTCGCAGCCTTCAACCGCCACGATGGCGCTGCCGTCATGGCCTGCATGACGGATGACATCATATTCGATGCCGCTGCCGGCCCGGACATCTGCGGCCGACGGCTGAGCGGTACCAGCGAAGTCCGTGCGGCATTCGAAAATACCTGGACCGGCATGCCCGACGTGAGCTGGCAATGCACCCGGCACGAAGTGTTCGGCGACCGCGGCATTTCCGAATGGATCTTCCGCGCCACCACCAAGGATGGGATGCGCATCGAGGCGGAAGGCTGCGACCTGTTCTCCTTTCGCGGCGACAAGATCTGCACCAAGAGCGCCTTCCGCAAGGACCGGCCACTGCAAGCCGCGCCCGGCAGCAGCGGGACGACGCAGCGATGAATGTACAGCCGATGCCGCCGCTCGCGGCCTATGAGCCGCAATACGATCCGCTTGTTGCCGATGGTCCGGGACGCAACCGCGATTACGCGCCGACCTATTGGATTGCCACGGCCGGCGCGCCGCCGGAGTCAGACGGGGCGATCGTCAGCGACGTCGATGCCGACGTCGCCATCATCGGCTCCGGCTATACTGGCCTTGCCTGCGCGATCTATCTTGCGCGGGAATTCGGGATCAAGGCGACCGTCCTTGAGGCCAACCGCGTCGCCTGGGGCTGCAGCACCCGCAATGGCGGCCAGGGGCAAAACGCTTCCGGGCGGCTGACCCGCTCGCAATGGATTGCACGCTGGGGCCTCGATGTCGCCCGGCGCCTGCACGCCGAGATCGAAGACGGCTTCGAGACGTTTGAGGAGCTGATCCGCAACAGTCCGATCGATTGCGAGCCGCAGCGCGGCGGACATCTCTATGTCGCGCACCGGCAACGCAGTCTCGAAAAGATCGCCGCCGAATCCAAGGTCCTCAACGAAACCTTCGGCTATGCGACCCGGGTGATCTCAGCCGAAGAGCTTCGGCGCGATTTCGTCAATGAGGCCGAGGCCGTTGGCGCGGTGCACGAGCCGCTCGGCACCGGCGTTCAACCGGCAAAGCTCGCCTTCGGATACCTGCAGATGGCGCGGTCGCTGGGCGCCCGCGTGCACACCGCAAGCCCGGTCATTGAAATCGAACCGCGCGGCACGTCGTTTTGCCTGCGAACGCCGGGCGGAACGGTCAAGGCTCGCGCGGTTGCGATTGCGACCGGCGCCTATACATCGCTCGGCCTGACCCCGGTGTTGCAGGGACGGTGTATGCCGATCCTGTCCAATTCCCTCGTCACCCGGCCGCTTACCGCATCCGAATTGGAAGCGACGGGCTTTCGAACCAGACAGGTGATCACCGACACCCGGACCTTGCGCTTCTACTACCGCCTGCTTCCCGATAATCGCGTCCAGATCGGCAGCCGCAGCGCCATCACCGGAGCCGATGCGACGCATCCGAAGCACCTGCAACTTCTCATCGACGGGCTGCACCGGAAATTTCCACCGTTGCGCGGCATCGAGATCGAATATTCATGGTGGGGTTGGGTCGATGTCAGCCACGACATGATGCCGCGGATTTTCCGCCCGGACCCGGCGCAAAATCTTTTTTACGCCCTGGGCTATGGCGGCAACGGCGTGTCCTATTCAGCGCAGGCCGGCAGGCGCATGGCGCAGATGGTCGCCGGACAGGCATTCAAAGGACAGGATCTTCCGATCTTCACCTCGCCACTGCCGGGACATCCCTTCGCGCCGTTTCGCCGGCTTGGACAGCGAATGCTGTATCGCTGGTATCAGCTGCGCGACGAGGCCGCCTGATACATCGCCGCCTACTGTTTATAGGGTCGTTGGTCGATATCGACGCGGGAGAGAAGATTTTCGATCGTTACCTGCGCCTGATTGCGAAACCGGATGCGCTCGTCGGGAGGAAGATCGGCCTGGTAGGTCGCGAAAAACGCCTTGATCGCCCGCTCGAAGTTTTCGATCCTGGCACGCGTGTCTCCCTCCAGAGCTCTCAGGCTCGCCATCAACGCGTAGAACGCGATCGTCTTCGTGACCTCGATCTCGGCGGCCAATTCCGGCTGTCCGGCCGGAAGCTTTGGCGTTGCCTGGCTGCCATCTTCTGCCATTTCGACTCTCCTCGCTTGATTGAGAACAGGCTGCGGATTCGGAATTTTTCCGAATGGGCCCGATGATTGGAAATCGAAGATTTTAATCAGCGACAATGCCAGGGCCCGCGAGGACCCCGGCATTGTTTACAACTCACCTCGTGGTCCCCACTCGTCCAGCCACGTAGCCGATGTCGCCAAGCGAATGCGGCTCGATGCGGCGGCGGGCCAATGCGGAAATCCACACCGCCGACAATGCGCTGACGACGCCTGCGAAAACGCAATATATGGCGATCGCCCATCCACCATTGCCGCCATAGGCCTGAACCAGGGCTGTCGCGATAATGGGAGTGAGCCCTGATGCAAAGATTCCGGAGAATTGATAGACGAACGAAATTCCGGTGTAGCGCACCTGCGGCTTGAACAGGTCGCAGAACAATGCGGCTTCCGGTCCGTAGATCGACGCATACAAAATCCCGAACGGCACGATCAGGCCGATCCATACCATCGCAGGCTGATCGGGGAATGCCGACCAGATCCAGAAGGCAGGCAGTGCCGACAGACCAGTGATCAGGGATCCCCACCCGTATACGCGGGTCCGGCCGAGTCGGTCGGACATCCGGCCAAACCAAGGAATGAACAGGCACATGATAAGAGCCGCGGCCGTAACGCCGAGCAGCGCCTCGGTGCGCGGCACTTTGAGCTGCGAGGTCAGATAGGCAATCGAGTAGACGCCGAAAATGTTGAAGAAGACGCCGTCGATGAAGCGTGCGCCCATGCCGGCGAGGACCTCCTTCGGGTAATCGGCGATCATCGAGGCGAACGGCACCTTCGCCTCTCTGCGCTGCTCCTTGAGCTGGGCGAATTCCGGCGTCTCCATGATGTTGAGCCGGATATAAAGACCGATGACGACCAGGATGAAGCTCAGGACGAAACCAACCCGCCAGCCCCACGACAGGAACTGCTCGTTGGTCAGTGTGTAGGAGAGCAACGCCACCACGCCGGACGCCAGACAGAGCCCGATCGAAAGCCCGATTTGCGGCAGGCTGGCATAGAATCCCCGCTCCTCCGGCTTGGCATATTCATAGGTCATGAGCACTGCGCCGCCCCATTCGCCGCCGAGCCCGATGCCCTGGAGCACCCGGAGCAGCAACAGCGTGATCGGCGCCCAGACGCCGATCTGGTTATAGGTCGGCACCAGCCCGATCAGGAACGTCGCGACACCCATAATCATCAAGGTGAGCACGAGCATGCTCTTGCGGCCGAGGCGATCGCCGAAATGGCCGAAAATGACGCCGCCTAACGGACGCGTGACGAAGCCGACTGCGAAGGTCGTATAGGCCAGCAGGGTCGCCACCAACGGATTACCTGCCGGGAAATAGAGATGATTGAAGACAATGCCGGCAACGACGCCGTAGAGAAAGAAGTCGTACCATTCAACCGTCGCACCGATCAAAGATGCGATGACCACCCGTCGTAGTAATTTGCTCTCGTTCATGGGTTCCTCTCCCCATCTGCGTTTCACCCTGTTTTGATCCGGCTCTTGTGACCGGTTTGTAGTTTTCGTTCAGGCGGCGATCTGGTCTTGCGCCAGGTCCGCCAAAATCATGTCGGAGGCCTTTTCAGCGATCATCACCGCAGGTGCATGAGTGTTGCCGGAAACGAGCGTCGGCATGATCGAGCAATCGACCACCCGCAAACCTCCGATGCCGTGCACGCGCAGTCGCGCGTCGGTTACCGCCATCGCATCACTGCCCATCTTGCAGGTGCCTGAAGGATGGAAGATCGTGGCGCCGTATTCGCGCGCAAATCCGAGTATCTCG
>DASZTN010000089.1:0-16426 GCA_035547995.1 Bradyrhizobium sp.
GATCGGCCGGCGCCAGCCGATCGGCATGATCGAAGCGGCCGTGCAGCACCTGCGTTCCGCGGGCATTCGCAATCTGAGCTTCGATCTCATCTACGGGCTTCCGCTGCAGACTGCTGAATCGATCAGGAGGACGTGCCAATCGGTGGTCGGACTGTCGCCGGATCGAATTGCATGTTTTGGCTATGCTCATCTGCCGTCGCTGAGGGCCAATCAACGCCTGATCGATCAGTCGAAGCTGCCGTCGCAGGATTGCCGGGCCGATCAGGCCGAGGTCATGGCCGAGGAACTGGTGGCGAACGGCTATCTCAGGATCGGCATCGACCATTTCGCCAAGCCGCACGATTCGCTGGCGATCGCTGCCGCCTCGAAACGCCTGCACCGCAATTTTCAGGGCTATACCGACGATGATCGGAAGATCCTGCTCGGATTTGGAGCATCGGCGATTTCTTCCTTTCCCGAAGGCATCGTTCAGAACATCTCGGACGTTCCAAGATATGTCCGTGCGATAAACGACGGCGCGCTTGCATCCGCCCGAGGAGCCCGATTGAGTAGCGAGGATCGGCAGCGCGCCGCGATTATCGAAAGGCTGATGTGTGCGTTCGAGGCCGATCTGGCGTTACTTGCGCCGGATGCCGATTTCAGCGACGAGCTTGCCGCCCTCGCTCCGATGGTCGAGGACGGGCTGCTTGCCATCGACGACCGGAAACTGGTGGTGACGGAATTCGGCCGACCACTCGTAAGGGTAATTGCCGCCACATTCGATACCGCGCGCCGCTCCCGTTCGGCCCAGTTCAGCTCCGCGGTCTGAATGCCCCCGTAGTTTTACGGGATTCGCTGCACTGTTTGACCTGCATCAAAGACCGCCTCTGCTGAGTCCGCTATCCGCATGCCGAATGGGGGGCGGATCATCATGTATGTCGAGCCGGATAAGATCGGGAACGGGTCGTTCTTCCGGGACATTGTCAGTCGTGCCAGGAGGGCGATGTCTCGCTGGAACGAGATCAGTCGCCTGAGTTCGGACGAAATCGAAGAGATTTCCCGCGACCTCCATATCGCTGTTCCCGAGTTTCTTTTGCTTGCCCAGGAGCCGCCAAGCTCTGCGATCCTGCTTAATCGCCGGCTCGCGCAATTCGGCTTGTCCGAGAACTCGCTCGCCGGGCGGGGGGATGTGCTGCGCGATTTGCAGCGGGTTTGTGGCCTTTGCGCCCAAAAGGTCCGCTGCGCGGCCGATCTCGATGCGGGAAGGCAAGCCGCCTATTGCCCCAATTCGTCGACACTGAACTCACTTACCAAGAATCTTGCAAAGTACTCCGTCTGATTTTCGTTCTCTACCTAAGCGTCCGAAATTGATTCCGACCGAATGCGTAAGCCGGTCTCCGTAAATCGGAAGTCCCGAAAGGAAAGCAATCCATGACGACTGAGTCCGTTGCCGCCAGAAAATACATGACGGAAGGTGAAGCGGGTCTTGCGTCGCTGTTTATCGCACTCGCATTCCTTTGCCTGGCGGCGACAGCGCTGGCGGTCGACAGCGCATTTGCTTTCCATGCCTTGCTCGGATGTGCGGCAAGTCTGATCGCCGCATTCGCGATCGTGAAGCGATATTACGACCGTCCAATGGAGCTGGCGCCTCAGGAAATCAACGGCCGGCCCAACTACAATTTCGGTCCGATCAAATTTGCGTCCGTCATGGGCGTGTTCTGGGGCATCGCCGGATTCTCCGTCGGCCTTCTCATTGCGTGCCAGCTGGCCTGGCCATGGCTCAATTTTGATCTGCCATGGACTACATTTGGCCGGCTGCGGCCGCTGCACACGTCGGCTGTGATCTTCGCATTCGGTGGCAATGTCCTGATCGCAACCTCGTTTTACGTGGTCCAGAAAACCTGTCGCGTCCGCCTCGCGGGCGATCTGGCGCCATGGTTCGTCGTGCTCGGCTATAACTTCTTCATCCTGATTGCCGGCACCGGCTATCTGCTTGGTGTCACTCAGTCCAAGGAATATGCCGAGCCGGAATGGTATGCCGATCTCTGGCTGACGATCGTGTGGGTCACCTATCTGCTGGTGTTCCTGATGACGCTGATGAAGCGCAAGGAGCCCCATATCTACGTCGCCAACTGGTTCTATCTCGCCTTCATCATCACCATCGCCGTGCTTCATCTCGGCAACAATCCGGCGGTGCCCGTTTCCTTCTTCGGCTCGAAGTCCTACGTCATCTGGGGCGGTGTACAGGACGCGATGTTTCAATGGTGGTATGGGCATAACGCGGTCGGTTTCTTCCTGACCGCGGGCTTCCTCGCAATCATGTATTATTTCATCCCGAAGCGGGCGGAACGGCCGGTTTATTCCTACAGGCTTTCCATCATCCACTTCTGGGCGCTGATCTTCCTCTACATCTGGGCCGGCCCGCACCATCTTCATTACACTGCGCTGCCAGATTGGGCCCAGACCCTCGGCATGACCTTCTCGATCATGCTCTGGATGCCGTCCTGGGGCGGCATGATCAACGGCATCATGACCCTGTCCGGCGCCTGGGACAAGCTGCGCACCGATCCCGTTCTTCGCATGCTTGTGGTTTCGGTGGCGTTTTACGGCATGGCGACCTTCGAGGGCCCGATGATGTCGATCAAGGTCGTCAATTCGCTCAGCCATTACACCGACTGGACCATCGGCCACGTCCACTCGGGCGCGCTAGGCTGGGTCGGCTTCGTATCATTCGGCGCGGTGTATTGCCTGTTTCCCTGGCTCTGGAATCGCAAGGGGCTTTACAGCCTAAAGCTCGTCAACTGGCATTTCTGGATCTCGACCATCGGCATCGTGCTCTACATTTCCGCGATGTGGGTGTCGGGTATCCTGCAGGGATTGATGTGGCGAGCCTATACGTCGCTCGGCTTCCTCGAATATTCCTTCATCGAATCCGTCGAGGCGATGCATCCCTTCTACATCATCCGCGCAGCCGGCGGGGCGCTCTATCTGACTGGCGCCCTGATCATGGCCTACAATCTCTGGATGACGGTCAATGCCGGCGAGGCCGAGGAGACCCAGAGCGCTGCCGGATTACTCCAGCCTGCCGAATAGGTCATCGCAATGTCTCTCTGGAACAGACACGCCATCTTCGAAAAGAATTCGATCATTCTTGTCGGCGGGATTCTCGCCGTCATTGCGATTGGCGGCCTCGTGGAGATCACACCGCTTTTCTACCTGAAGAGCACCATTGAGGCCGTCGACGGCGTCCGCCCCTATACGCCGCTGGAACTGGCCGGCCGCAACATCTATGTCCGCGAGGGCTGTTATCTCTGCCACTCGCAGATGATCCGCCCGTTGCGTGACGAGGTCGAACGATATGGGCATTATTCGCTCGCCGCGGAGAGCATGTACGATCATCCGTTCCAATGGGGATCGAAACGGACCGGTCCTGATCTTGCGCGTGTCGGCGGCAAATATTCAGATGACTGGCACGTCCGGCATCTGACCGATCCGCGCTCGATCGTGCCGCAATCGATCATGCCTGGATATCCGGCCCTCGCGACGACCGAGCTGGATGCCAGCAACATCGCCGACCATCTTCGTGCCAACCGGGACGTCGGCGTTCCCTACACCGACGAGCAGATCGCCGACGCCAAGGCCGATCTCCTGGCGCAGGCCGATCCCGACAGCGCGGATGTCGATGCGTTTCAGAAGCGCTATCCGAAAGCCGTG
Organism: Bradyrhizobium sp.; assembly: GCA_035547995.1. GTDB lineage: Bacteria > Pseudomonadota > Alphaproteobacteria > Rhizobiales > Xanthobacteraceae > Bradyrhizobium. Next base: position 3,694 of record DASZTN010000089.1, read on the forward strand.
GTTCGCAATTTCGACGGCAGGCCAGGCAATCCGACCGAGCTCGACGCGCTGATCGCCTATCTGCAGATGCTGGGCACTCTCGTCGATTTCAAGCTCTACAACGAAAAAGCCAATCTGCGCTGAGGGAATCGATATGAACGCGATCGTTTCCGTTGAAAACCTGGCGTCGCATTTCGTGCTGACGTTCTGGACGCCGCTCTTTGTCGCGATCTTCATCGCCATTCTCATTTATGCGCTGCGGCCTCGCAACAAGACGCTGTTCGATGCGGCGTCGAAAATGCCGCTGCGGGAGGATTGATATCCCATGAGTGAACAGCACGACATTGATAGTCTTTCCGGCCGCTCGACCACCGGTCATGAGTGGGACGGCATCAAGGAACTGAATACGCCGCTGCCGCGCTGGTGGCTCTTCACCTTTTACGCCACCATCATCTGGGCCATCGGCTACTGGGTGGTGTATCCGGCCTGGCCTCTGGTTCACGGCTATACCACGGGCCTGCTGAACTATTCGTCCCGCGCCAGCGTCGCCGTCGATCTCGCCAATCTCGAAGCCATGCGGGGCGAGAAGATGGCGGTGCTTGGCAACGCCTCGCTTGCGGATATCGAACGGGATCCGACGCTGCTGTCGCTGGCACGGGCGCAGGGCAGGACCGTCTTTGCGGACAATTGCGCTGCCTGCCACGGCATCGGCGCGGCCGGGGCGAAGGGCTATCCCAACCTCAATGATGACGACTGGCTCTGGGGTGGAACGCTCGACCAGATCACGCAGACCATTCAGTTCGGCGCCAGGTCGGGAAATCCGAAAGCTCACGAAGGGCAGATGCTGGCGTTCGGCCGTGACGGCATGCTGAAGAACGACGAGATCGTCACTGTCGCGAACTATGTGCGCTCGCTTTCCGGACTGTCGACCGATCCCGGCTATGACGCCGCGGCAGGAAGGAAGATTTTTTCGGACAACTGCGTCGCCTGTCATGGCGAGGGCGGCAAGGGAAACCAGCAGGTCGGTGCGCCGAACCTGACCGACCAGATCTGGCTGTACGGATCGGACAGGGACACCATCGTGGAAACGATCACCAACGGCCGTGCCGGTGTGATGCCGGCGTGGAGCGGGCGGCTCGATCCGATCACCATCAAGGCGCTTACTGTCTATGTGCATTCGCTGGGCGGCGGCAAGTAGCGGCTCTTTTACCGGATCGGTTTGCGGTTGACGCAGGTCAATCTCCGCAGGCCCGCTGGCGATAACTTTAAACAAAGGATCCTTCCGGGCGTCCGGCATGAACAAGCTCGTTCCACCAAACGCCGTGCAGATCGATGAAGACGGGCCGCTCTATGTGGCCCGCAAGAAGATCTATCCGCAGCGGGTATCCGGCACGTTCCGCCGGATCAAATGGGGCTTGATGGCGCTTTGCCTCGGCATCTATTACCTGCTGCCGTTCGTCCGCTGGCATCGCGGACTCGGCGCTCCCGACCAGGCGGTCCTGATCGATTTTCCCAACCGGCGCTTCTATTTCTTCTTCATCGAGCTGTGGCCGCAGGAGGTTTATTACTTTACCGGCCTGTTGATCCTTGCGGCCCTCGCGCTGTTCCTGATGAACGCGCTCGGCGGACGGATCTGGTGCGGCTATCTCTGCCCGCAGACGGTCTGGACCGATCTTTTCTATGCAGTCGAGCGCCGGATCGAGGGCGATCGCCGCGAGCGGATCAGGGCCGACGCCTCCGGCATGAACGCCGGCCTCGCCGCGAGGCGTGTGCTCAAGCATGTGATCTGGCTGATGATCGCGTGGTGGACCGGTGGTGCCTGGGTCCTTTACTTCTCTGACGCGCCGACGCTGGTCCACGATCTCGCCACGCTCCAGGCGCCCGCGGTCGCCTATATCTGGATCGCGATCCTGACCTTCAGCACCTATCTGCTGGCCGGCGTCATGCGCGAGCAGGTCTGCGTCTATATGTGTCCGTGGCCACGCATCCAGGCTGCACTCACCGACGAGTGGGCGCTGAACGTCACGTATAAATATGATCGCGGCGAAAAGCGCTGTTCGTTGAAAAAGGCAAACGATCTGCGCGCCCTCGGTGAGAAGATCGGCGACTGCGTCGACTGCAACCAGTGTGTCGCGGTCTGCCCGACCGGCATCGACATTCGCGATGGGGCGCAGCTCGGCTGCATCCAGTGCGGGCTGTGCATCGATGCCTGCGATACGGTAATGAAGAAGATCGGGCGGCATCCGCGCCTGATAGGCTATGACAATGATATCAACATCCAGCGCCGGATCGCGGGCCAGCCGGAGATCTTCAAGCCGGTCCGGGCGCGGACCGTGGTCTACGCATCGTTGATCGTGGTCGTCTGTTCGGTGATGCTTTACACGCTGCTGACGCGCAGCCTGCTCGATCTCAACGTGCTGCATGATCGGAATCCCGTTGCCGTCAAGCTCAGCGACGGCTCGATTCGCAATGCCTATACCTTGCGCTTCCTGAACAAGCGCGGCTTCGACCGCGTGGTGGCGGTCGATATCGACGGGCCTGCCGACGCCAAGATTCATGTCGTCGGTTCGGATTCCGTGACTCCCGACCGGCCGATGATCATTCTTGACCGGGATACGACGACCGAATTGCGCGTGCTGGTAACGGCGCCGCCCGGCGGCCATCCGGGAGAAACGCCGCTCAAATTCCGCGTGACTGATATCGGTCTCGGCGAGGTCGCCTCGGCAACCGATAATTTCGTCACTCCATGACCAGCCGGCGAGGGGCAGCCATGACAGCATCTGATTCAACGACGCGGCCGCTGACCGGACGCTTCGTCTTCATCACCGTGGTGACGTTCTTTGCCATCGTCACCGGCGTCAATATCGTGATGATGCGTCTGGCCATCACCACCCTGCCGGGTACCGAGGTCGACAGCGCCTACAGTGCAGGTCTTGCCTACCAGCATGAAATCACGGCCGCAGAGCAGCAGAACGAGCGCAACTGGAAGGTCGATGCGCATATCGAGCGCGGGAAGGATAGCGCTGCAAGCCTGACCGTTCACGTTCAGGACGCAAAAGGAAGCCCGCTCTCCGGGCTCGTGTTCTCAGGGCAGCTCGAGCGTCCGACGGACCGGCGCGACGACCAGACGATCGAGATGACCGAACTTGGCAATGGCAGCTATCGCGGCGTTGCACAGGGTATCCTGCCGGGACAGTGGGATCTGGTGATCGAAGCCGATTCCGGCAGGCAGCGCATGTTCCGCTCGCGAAACCGGATCGTCCTGAACTGACGGGCTGATCATGCAATCCACGCTGGACTTTTCGCATTATCTGAAACCCGCCGGATCGGGACTGCTTCACCTGGAGCTTGCGGTAGAGGGGATCAACTGCGCCGGCTGCATGGCGAAGATCGAGCGCAACCTGTCGAAGATACCCGACGTAACATCGGCGCGCGTCAATCTGACCGACCGCCGGTTGGCGCTGGAATGGAAGGCCGGATCGCTCGAACCGTCCTTGTTCATCGATCGGCTCGCCGAGCTTGGCTACAAGGCCTATCCGTTCGAGCGGGCCGGCGCCGAAGCCGAGGAGGCCGACCGCGCGAATTCGCTGCTCCGGCGCCTCGGCGTCGCAGCTTTTGCCGCGATGAATGTAATGATGCTGTCGGTCCCGGTCTGGTCGGGCAATGGCAGTGACATGCTGCCTGAGCAGCGCGATTTCTTTCACTGGCTGTCGGCGCTGATCGTGCTGCCGGCCGCCGCCTATTCCGCCCAGCCGTTCCTTTCGTCGGCGTTCAGGGCGCTGCGCGCGCGCAGCGTCAATATGGATGTCCCGATCAGCGTCGGGATCTTCCTGGCTCTTGCGATGTCGCTGGCCGAGACGGCGACTCACGCGCAGCATGCTTATTACGACGCCGCGATCATGCTGATCGCCTTTCTGCTCGCCGGCCGCTATCTCGACCAGAACATGCGGCGGCGTACGCGCGCCTTCGCCGGCAATCTCGCCGCGCTCAAGGCGGAGACCGCCACCAAATTTGTCGATGGTGGTGAAGTCCGCACCGTTCCCGTCGCAGCGGTCCATCCCGGCGACATCGTTCTGTTGCGGCCGGGCGAGCGTTCGGCCGTAGATGGCAACGTGATCGATGGGCGTTCGGAGATCGATCAAAGCCTGATCACGGGAGAGACCCTGCCGGCGATTGCCGAATGCGGTAGCCCGGTTTTCGCCGGCACGCTGGTCCGATCGGGCACGTTGCACGTCCGCGTGGCGGCGGCGTCCGAAGATACGCTGCTCGCCGAGATTTCCCGCCTGCTCGACAACGCGCTGCAATCGCGCTCGCGTTATATGCGGCTCGCGGAGCGCGCATCTCGGCTGTATGCGCCGGTCGTGCATGCCGCCGCATTGCTGACCATGATCGGCTGGCTTGCCTATGGCGCGAGCCTTCATGATTCGATCGTTACCGCGATCGCGGTCCTGATCATCACCTGTCCTTGCGCGCTCGGGCTGGCGATTCCCGCAGTGCAGACGGTTGCGTCCGGCGCGCTGTTTGGTTCGGGCGTGCTGTTCAATTCTGGCGATGCCATCGAGCGCATCGCGCAGATCGACCATGTCATCTTCGACAAGACGGGAACGCTGACATTGCCCGAACTGGAAGTCGCCAATGCTTCCAGCATTCCGGCGGACATCCTTCATCTCGCCGGACGTCTGGCGCTTTCGAGCCGTCATCCGGTCGCGGCTGCCGTTGCGCGAGCCGCTGACGCGCATACGCCGCTGCCCGGGGTCGACGAAGAGGCGGGACTGGGTGTGTGCGCTACGTTCGATGGAAGGGAGATAAAGCTCGGCCGTCCCTCCTATTGCGGGGCCGATGATCTCGCCAGGGCGCTTCTGGCCGAGGACCCGGAAACCTCCGTGGTGGCGTTCCGGCACGGGGAGACCTGTCACGTCTTTGCGGTCCGGCAGCGCCTGCGTCCTGATGCAGCCAAAGTGATCGCGCAGCTGCAGAAGTTCGGCGTCGCTGTCGAGATCGTCTCCGGCGATCGGGAGGCTGCCGTCAGGGCCGCCGCTCAATCGCTTGGCATTCACGAGTGGCGCGCAGAGGTGACGCCGGTCGACAAGATCGAGCGCATCAAGGATCTGACGCGGCAGGGCCGCAAGGTATTGATGGTCGGAGACGGACTGAACGATGCGCCGGCACTCGCTGCCGCCTACGCGTCAATGTCGCCGATTTCCGCTGCGCATATCAGCCAGGCCGCCGCCGATGCCGTCTTTCTCGGCGATCGTCTCGCGCCGGTGGCGGCTGCGGTTACGATCTCCCGGAAAGCGCTATGGCTGATGAAGCAGAACCTGTGGCTTGCGGTGATCTACAATGCGGTGGCGGTGCCGATTGCAATCTTCGGATTGGTAACACCGCTGATCGCGGCAGCCGCCATGTCCGGCTCATCGCTGCTGGTCATGCTCAATGCGTTGCGTGCGCGGAGCCGTCACAAGGGAGCGAGCTGATGGAAGTGCTGGTGATCCTCGTTCCCCTGGCGCTTTCCCTTGGGGCTGTCGGTCTGGCAGGCTTTCTCTGGTCGCTGCGGAACGGTCAATATGACGATCTCGAGGGCGCGGCGTGGCGTGCGATCGCCGATGACGAGCCGGCTGACACACCGACTGCGCCGCGCCAGGGTTGATCGATCGCCAGGGCCTGATCACAAGAACGAGGTCCATGGCCTTCTCATTCCCTAATCTTCTGCCCTATTTTCGATCAGCAACAGCTCGGTGCCGCCACCGGCTGCCGATAACGCCAATGTGTTGCAGTGACGGAGACCGGCCGGAGCGTTTCGGCATCGAGCCATCCGCTGGCCTCACGAAGATAGGTCAGAGCTGACATCGTGACCTTATCGTCGATGATTGCGAGTTCGATCTCCTGATGGAAAGGAGCGGTCGCGATATCGTGCCATTCAAGGACGTTGAAGAGGCGGAATAAAAAGCTCGATATTGAATGTATCATGGCCAATATCCTGACTTTACCGTCAAGAGTCAAAACAGATTATCGGCATCTCCACGTTGACCGGGATCAATGAGTTTTCCACTCAGATGCGCGCCAAACATCCGTCGCCGGCGATGTCCAACATGGATCGAGGTATTCGGAATGCAGGTTGTGCCAATCTTGCAAGCGCTCTGCCTGCTGACTTTGGCGAATGGAACGCCGGTCATCGTCAAAAAGGTCCTTGGATTCTATATGGCCTTTCCGCTGGATGCCGGAATTCGGTTTTTCGACGGGCGGCCGCTGTTCGGCGCTTCGAAGACCATTCGCGGGATTGTTGCTTCAATCCTGGTTACCGGATGCCTTGCGCCGCTGCTCGGCGCAAGCGTCGTTACCGGTGGGATAGTAGCGGTGCTTGCCATGATCGGCGACCTGTCCTCCAGCTTCGTCAAGCGACGGCTGTCGTTGCCGCCGAGCACCCGGGCGCTCGGACTGGATCAAATTCCGGAATCGCTGCTTCCGCTGCTCGCCTGCCTGAAATTGCTCTCGTTGACGTTGGTCGATGTCGTGATCTGTGCGGTGGTATTCCTGGTCGGGGAATTGGTCATTTCGCGCCTCCTCTATGGACTGCATGTGCGCGATCAGCCCTATTGACGACAACGTCAGCGGCGGCCGGTCTTCCGCTGCCCGATCACGGCCGGGCGGCACCGGAGCGCGTGCTGTGCCGCTTCGAGAAACTTTCGTTTGCTTTTGCGATAACCGGGCGGGTGACCGGGGGCCGCGTCCTTCAATCGCCCGAGGTCCCGGAGATCGCCCAGCGCCTGGTGGACCTGCGTGACGATGTCGCAGAAGGCTAAATCCTCCGGCGCCAGGGGAATGTCGAGATCACGGAGTGAGACCAGGATGTAGCGATAGTGTTTGCATCGGATCCGCAGCCGATGCAATTGCTGGTGGCGCATTGCCGCAAGCTGACGGCCGTCCCGGACGATCCGTTTTCGCCAATCGCGCAGGCGGGATCGGCTATAAACATCCGCGCGGCCCGAACGGGACGAGAACTCGTTCATCTGCCAGCCGCCGTTCGTGATCCAATGGCCCAGCTCCATCATCAGGCGCTCATACCGGGCCGAGTTCAGCTTTTTCGACAGGCTGCGGTGACTCCTGTCCCGGGCGCGTATCAGCGCCTCCCGGGATTTCTTCACCCAGCCGCGATAGCGCTTCTGCTTCGCATAGCTGACCGTGACGTCGTCGTCCCGTGCAGAGCCGAGAGCCGAATTCAACCATCGGAGTTCCTTCCTGAGCCAGTGCCAGGCGGCGTCTCTGATCATCGGAGAGAAGAACAACGCCGCAGCACGCAGGCGCGTGAGTTCTATCCGCATGGTGTGAATAGCCCTGGGATCGCCCGCGATCGCCGCCGCGCGACTGCATTCGATCAGGCGGGTGCAGCCGATCGCGATGTGTTGAAAGGTGGCCCGGCAATCGAGGACGGAATCATCCTGCTGCCCTCCATGCCCCTTGGTCTGACCCTGCATCGGAGGGGCGGTCGATCTCATCCTCAGCATCCCCGGGACCCGCAACGCATGTTTCGCCGAAAAGCAAAGACTGTTGCGGCAAACTGGCGTTGACCTGAATCAAGAGCGGCGCCCGTACCCCGGCTAACTTTTATGTGTTTTGGAACAAGAGGAGGGTTGCCATGACGACATTCGATGATCGTGAAAACGCCTATGAACTTGAGTTCGCACACCAGGAGGAGGTGAGATTCAAGGTGAGGGAACGGGCAGTGAGAGAGCTTGCGCGATGGGCCGCGGAGAAAATGAACAAGACAGGCAAGGAAGGCGAGAGCTACGCCAACGACATCGTGGGGAACGATATCGTCAGCGAAAAATCTCAATTGACCATCGATCGGATCGCAACCGATCTGAAGGCGGCTGGAATCAGCGAACAGGAGGTCGGAGAAAAGATGAATCAGTTGATGGTTAAGGCCGAAGCCGCGATCCGCGGTTCGACTTCCTAGGCAGAGGAGCTCAAATCCCATGCTCGCTAGCGACGTTATGCGAAGCTCGTTCGAAACGATCAAACCGACCGCGTCGCTCATCGATGTCGTACGGCTATTGCTCAAGACCAATCAAAGAGGACTCCCCGTACTGGATGATGACGGCAGCCTGGTAGGAATCATTTCAGAGGGAGACCTTCTGCACCGCGACGAATTCGGCGTCAGTCCTCCGTCCGGGAACTGGCTGGAGCAGCTTTTGGGAATCGAGGAAGGAGGGCCGCAGCGAGAAAGGATGCGGGCCCTGTGTGTCGCGACCATCATGACGCTGGATCCGATTTGCGTCGATGCGGATGCAACGGTCAGTGACATCATAACCGAAATGGATCTGCATCAGCTGGGTCAATTGCCGGTCGTCCGTGCTGGCAAGGTGATCGGCATGGTCAGCCGGATCGAACTTATCGCCGCCCTTGAACGGAGTCTCAGCCGAAGCGAGCAAGGTGGAACAAGCCGGGCATAGGTCGGCCAGGCGCTGTCGCAGCACTGGGTTGGAGGCTGGCCTTGATTCTGGTCAAGGCCGGTGCTTCGGCCGGCATTAATTTGGCTCGTTTTTCATCGAACGGAGGTTCCACATGAACGACAAGATCCTGCGCCAGGAAGTGCTTGACGAACTGGAATTCGATCCGAGCTTCGATTCCGACCATATCGGCGTCGGCGTCGAAGATGGTGTCGTCACCCTCACGGGGCACGTCGAGAGCTACGACCAGAAGGTGGCTGCGATTGCCGCAGCCCGTCGCGTGCGAGGGGTTCACGCGATTGCCGAGGAAATCGATGTTCGCTATCCTTCTCAGTCCAAGACTGCCGATGATCAGATCGCCAGGCGCGCCCTGGACATTCTTAAATGGAATGCAACGGTTTCTCACTTTCCGATTGATGTCCTGGTGCAGAGCGGCTGGGTTACGTTGAGCGGGACCACCGACTGGGAATTTCAAAGGCATGCGGCCGAGGATTGCATCCGAAAGCTCTCGGGGGTGGTCGGTGTCACCAACAGGATCCAGCTCAAGCCGCGGCTCAACGTCGCCGATATCAAAGGCAAGATCGAGGCCGCTTTGAAGCGCCACGCCGAGCTGGACGCGAAGGCGATCCGGGTGCTGGTGAAGGACGGCGATTGTGTCGTGCTCGAGGGACGGGTGGATACCCTGGCGGAACAGCGCGCAGCCGAAGGAGCGGCCTGGTCGGCACCTGGCGTCATCACCATTGAGGATCGGCTGACGGTCGGCTGACAATCCAAAGCAGAGAAGGCGTCCGGCGTCTTCTCTGCTCTTGCCGGTGTCGGATTTTATTTTCGACGAAACCAACCAAAAGGCGGCCTCGTTCCGAGGCCGCGGGTTTGGCTATGTTGCGGTAACGGGAATATTCTTCTGCTTTTTCTGCGCTTCAGCCGACTTCGGCAACGTGACGGTGAGAACGCCGCTTTTGTAGTTGGCCTCGATCTTGTCCGCATCGACACTTGAGGGGATCTGCAGGGACCGGCGGAACGAGCCATAACGGCGCTCGGACACATAGCGGTCCTTGGCCCTTTCCTCTTTCTCTTCCTTCTTTTCTCCCTTGATGGTCAGGATTCCATCCGAGAGCTGAAGTGAGATATCCTTGATGTCGAGCCCCGGCAACTCGGCGGTGATCTCGAAGGCGTTGTCCTTCTCGGCGATATCGACCGCGGGCGTAACAGGAAGTCTCAGGTCGCGCCGCCAAAAATTGTCGATGTCCCGGTAAAGCGGCGATTGCAGGAATCCGGCCTCGAAATCGTGAAACAGTTTGTCGACCTGGTTTCGCAGGCTCTCGAATGGCTGCCAGTCGAGAATTCCGGGCGGCCGTGCCGCAGGCGTCGTGGTTTCGGTTTTCACAGGTAACTTCGTAGCAGCTTCTGCCATGGCAAGTGCTCCTCCTTTACTTGGAATTAAAGAAGGATAGAAAGGAAAGCTTGGCGAGGTTTGATCTCGCTCAATGGAGCGTGCGATCACCTGACGCAGCAAGCCCAAAAACAGGTGGTCATCAAGCACGCGGCGGATTCACACCCCAACGTCAGAACTCCGCCGCGATTGATATCCAGCTGCAGCAATCGAAATCAATGAATCCGCAGACGCTACCTTCTCTCATGTCCCAGAAGTTTGCCAGTCTTGCGATTGACAAAATGGGCTTTTGAGCAGGCTGGGCAGAGCACCACCTCATACTCGTTGATGGCTACGGGGTCATCGACACTCAGCCGGTGTTGAACATTCCGTCCCGTCTCCGGACAGGAGTAGATCAGATTTAATGTCATGAATCTTTCTCGCTCTATCTAGCGAAGCTGAGGATGATTTAGCGAAAAAGCTGGTCCAGCGCTGCTCCGGTCGTCTACTTATCGGGCAATTACGGAAGCAGGCGACGGCGGCGCGATTGGCCGAGACGGCAAATTGCAAAGAGATGATCGTTCAAACGGCAGCGCAGCGACTTGCCACGAAAGACAGCTTCAAGGAAACCTGCGCTCCCGGCGCCTGGAACCAAAAGAATGACGGCGACCTTAGTATTGACGGAGGCCCCCATTTCGATTGGCGAGGCCTGAAGATACCGGAGAAGGCAGGCCGCCTGCTGCAGCCTCAACTACCGGGTATCAAGAGATCCACTCTATTTGGGCGGGTTTCCGTTCGACGCGCGGTGGCGCCGATGTCGGATATCCGATGATGATCGGGGCAACCGGAACGTAATGGTCCGGCACTTTGATCGCGGCCTTTCCCGCTGCGGTGGCAAGCCAAGCCTGTGCGAACCCGATCCAGCACGTGCCAAGGCCTGCTGCATGGGCGCTGAGCATCATGTTCTCGGCCGCCAGGGCGCAGTCTTCGGTCGTCCAGGGGCCGGAGGTCGCCGATATTACGATGAGCGCAGGCGCGTGATAAAAGACGTGGAAGTCAGGGTCGCCGAGGATGCTCTGAAAGTGATGCGAAGCGAGCCCGGCCGGTGAAGTGCGAAGCATATGGTCCTTGGCTTCTTGCGAGATACGGGACATCAGTTCCTTGTCACGAATGACGGTGAAGAGCCAGGGCTGCTCGTTGACAGCACTGGGCGCCTGGATTGCTGCATCGATCAGTCCAGTTAAGATGGTTTCGGAAACTTGATCCGTCTTGAAAGACCGTGTTGCGCGGCGGCCATAGATCGCTTCGCTGATGTCCATTTGAGACGTCCTTTGGTATGTTCGGTGGACAGGATATCCAGCGGAAAATGTCGGCAGCGCCGCCAGCGGCTTCATTGATTTGCGTCAAAGCGGTGTGCATAGGAAAGCGCCGGGCCGAAGACCATTCGCAGGTACCTGATCGAGATGGTAAGCTGCAAGTTGGGGATTGACGATATGGATGAACCTGACGTTCTCTCAGATCAGCACTTGATGCTGTTTGGCTCGATTGTGCAGTGGTTCGCCCACTACGAACTCACGATACAGCGCGCGATCTCCGGAATATTGCGGATCGAGGTGTCGTCCGCTGTCCTTTTGACACGGGATCTCGATTTCACGCGAAAGCGGGCGGCGTTGCTGGATCTGGTAAAGGAACGGGCGCTGCCAGACGATTTCTGGGAACGCATTTTCGCGTTTCTGGCGGTGCCGGCCACCCGGGCTTCGTTGCAGGATCAGATCGTGCATTCAACCTGGAAGAAATCGCCTGAGCCTGCATCGATCCAGCCAAACTGGATCCTTCGGCTGCCTCCCGGCATCGAGCCGACTTATCGTGCACCGGTTTCGGACGACACCAGCTATAGCTTGGATCTGCTCGGCGAGATTGTGCGGGATCTGGCTGAGAATCACGAGCGCTTCGTCACCTACCTCATCGACCAGGGGGTCGTCCCGGCGTAGCGCTGATCCGTCGGGCTTGCCGGCGCCGGGCAAGCGGCTTTTCCCGTGCCGGGACAGAGGCCCTCTCAGGCGGCAGCGCAGGGGCTTTCCGGCAATCCTCCGTATAAACCCCTAGGGAAAATATCCAAATTTCGCGGCGCGAATGTCTTCGGCACTCTCTCGATCAATCCTGATTGAGAGAGGACCTCGCCATGCTGAACCACATCGCCACCGTCGCTTCCACCCGTGTCGTTCCGACCCCGCCGCCATCGATCTTCTTCGGCCTGGATGAGCGGAATAGCCTTCCCGGAGTTGCGATGCGCTTCGCCCGCAATACCGAGGTCTATGGCGAGGGTGAGCCTGCCGAATATTTCTATCAGGTGATTTCCGGCGCCGTCCGCGCCTACAAGATTCTCGACGATGGCCGCCGCCAGATTCGTGCCTTCTATCTGCCAGGCGATATCTTCGGGCTCGAAGCCGGTGAGGAATATGCATCGTCGGCTGACGCCATCATCGATTCCCAGATCAGCGTCATCAAGCGCAGCAGTGTCATGGCCCGCATCGACCAGGACCGATCGGTAGCGCGCCAGCTCTGGTCGCTGACCAGCCAGGAGCTTGCCCGGGTGCAGAACAGGGCGCTGCTGCTGGTCAAGAGTGCAGAAGAACGCGTCGCCGGCTTTCTCCTCGAAATGGCTCGTCGTACCGCCGCCACGACGATGGTGCAGCTGCCGATGTCTCGTCAGGACATCGCTGATTATCTCGGGCTGACGATCGAAACCGTTTCCCGCACCCTGACCCAATTCGAACATTCCGCCTTGATCGCGCTGCCGTCATCCCGCCGCATCGAGCTTCGCAACCGCGCCGCGCTCAATCGGCTGAATTCCTGATCTTCTGCAAAGAGAATGCCGGGAGGCATGAGATGAACCACTCGCTCTGGACCGCTGATGCGGCGACGTTCCGCAAGA
>DASZTN010000090.1:0-9453 GCA_035547995.1 Bradyrhizobium sp.
CGCCAGGAAGCCGCCGAGGCCATAGTGAACCGCATGACCGAACGACAACAGCCCGGTCTGGCCGAGCAGGATATTGTAGGAGAGCGCGAAGATGATCGAGATTCCGATCAGGCTGAACGATGTCAGCGAGCCGCCGGAAGAGAAGATCAGCGGCAGCACGACGAGTATGATCGTGGCAGCCAGCCAGAGGCCGTAGAAGCCGAAATCGGGACCGGAACGCTCCATCAGCAGCTTGGGCGCCGCGCTTGAGGCTTTGGTCATGTTTCGCGCGTCCCCAGAAGACCCATGGGACGGACGATCAGGATCAGCACCAGCAGGACATAGGGCAGGATCGGCGCGATCTGGGCGATGGTGACGTTCCAGATGTCGGTGAGAACCGACGGACCCATGCCCGGGTCAAGCGGCCCGAAGGCGCTCGCAAGCGATCCGTTCAGCGCGACCGCAAAGGTCTGGATCAGCCCGATGGCGAGCGAGGCGATGAAGGCGCCGGGCAGGGAGCCGAGGCCGCCGAACACGATGACGACGAACAGGATCGGGCCGAGCAGCGCCGCCATATCCGACTGCGTCACCAGCGAGGGGCCGGCGATGACGCCGGCGAGGCCGGCAAGCGCGCTGCCGACGCCGAACACGATCATGAACACACGCCCGACATTGTGGCCGAGATGGGCGACCATGCTCGGATGCGTCAGCGCCGCCTGCACGATCAGGCCGACGCGCGTTCTCTTGAGCACCATCAGCAGTGCCACGAAGACCGCAACCGAGACGACCAGCATGAAAATCTTGTAGGCGGGATAATTGGTCGAGAACACCGTGAATGCCGGAAAGTCGAGCGACGCCGGGACCCGGTAGTCCACCGGGCTTTTGCCCCAGATCATCGAGACGATTTCCTCGATCGCGAACGCAAGGCCAAAGGTCAGCAATAATTCGGCGACATGTCCGTGCTTATGGGTGTTGCGCAGGCCGTAGCGCTCGACCGCCATGCCGATCGTTCCGACCAGGAGCGGCGCCAGCACCAGGGCCGGCCAGAAGCCGATCCAGCGGGTGAGCTGGTAACCGAAAAACGCGCCCAGCATATAGAAGCTGGCATGCGCGAAGTTGAGCACGCCCATCATGCTGAAGATCACGGTCAGCCCGCTTGACAGCAGGAACAGCAGCATTCCGTACAGAACGCCGTTGAGGGTTGAAATGACGATCAGCTCAGCCACGGCGCACTCGCGGAATGACTTGACGGCTCAAGTGACAGAAAGGGCCGAGCTTAAGAGGGTGCCCGGCACGAACGCATTGCTGCGGAGGAAGGGGCCCTCGTGCCTGGATGACGCACGAGGGCCGGCTCTTGGGCGATCAGGGCCGCTTCATCTTGCAGGTCGTCGGCACCATGGTCTGGTCGGTGTCGATCTTGGACACGAGATGCCAGCCCCAGCCGGTATTTTCCTCATCGAACGGGTCCTTGGCCTTGTCGGTCAGGCTGCCGAACGAAGAGATGTAGATCGGCTGGAAGAATTGATGGTCATCCTTGCGCATGAAGCCCTCGCCGCCATCGAGGACGTCGAACTTCATGCCCTCGAGTGCAGCAGCGACTTTCACCGGATCGATCGAATTGGCCTTTTCAGCGGCCGCCTTGAACATCCGCATCTCGTTGACGGCGCGCGGATACCACAGCGACATTTTTTCCTTGGCACGGAAATCCTTCTCGAGGTCCATCGCCGCCTTGTCGCCGGAGTTCGGGATGCCTTCGGTGATCTGGAACACCTGATGATCAAGGCCAGTCTGCTTGATCGCGGTCGGGCCGCCGGCGCCGCCGGCATAATAGGTGTACCAGTTGACCTTGAGGCCGGCATCGGCGGCTGCCTTCAGCAGCAATGCGAAGTCCTGTCCCCAATTGCCGGTCACGACGCTGTCGGCGCCGGAAGCCTTGATCTTGGCGATATAGGGCGAGAAGTCAGTGACCTTGAGCATCGGATGCACTTCGTCGCCGACGATCTGGATGTCGGGCCGTTTCTCGGCCAGCATCTTGCGCGCCGCGCTCCGGACCGCCTGGCCGAAGGAATAATCCATGTTGATCAAGTACACTTTCTTGATCGACGGCTGGGTCTTCATGTAGTTGGTGAGCGCTTCCATCTTGATGTCCGAATTGGCATCCCAGCGGAAGTGCCAATAGCTGCACTTCTCGTTGGTCAGGCTAGGCTCGACCGCGGCATAGTTGAAATAGAGCACTTCCTTGCCCGGATTTCGCGAATTGTTCTTGGTGACGAAATCCTCCAGCGCCGCACCGACCGAAGAACCGTTGCCCTGGGTGATATAGTGGATGCCGTCGTCGACCGCCTTCTGGGCCTGGACCAGGCTTTCCTGCGGATTGACTTTGTTGTCCATCGGCACGATCTCGACCTTATGACCGAGGATGCCGCCTTTGGCGTTCAGCTCATCAGCAAGGTATTGAAACGTTTTGAGGCCGCCCTCGCCAACGCTGGCGCCGCCTCCGGACAAGGGATCGATATAACCGATCTTGACGTTGTCCTGCGCATACGCCGTGCCGACAAGCATCGGCAGCGTCATGGCGGCAGTCATGATAAGTTTACGCATACTAGGGCTTCCTCCTTAAATTATGAGACCGTTCAAAGGTCTTATCCGTTGAAGTCGATAAAACCATTCATAATTCGGCTAACCCGATGTTGACAAGGTTAAGCTCGATCGACTTGATCGTGGCGTTAAGACACGGACCGGGCGCAATGTCCAATAATTTGACGGCATTCCCGGCCCAGCCGGGCTTTGTTTTTCGCGGATGAGCAAAGGCTAATGGTGTACCAGGATCTGTTGCGACCAATTGTCAGGTCCTGTCAGGGCCCAGCCTAATTATCCAGCAGCCGCCCATAGCCGGAAACCTTCTCGCCGACGCCAGCGGTCCGAAGCGCATGCCACATCATGGCCGAGGTCGCCGAGATCACCGGCTTGCCGGTATCGGTCTCCAGCGGCGCCAGCGCATCGAGGGTCGGCATGCCGACGCCGCTCAGGAAGATCGCTTCGGCCTTGGCGCAATCGACCTGTCGGGCGATCATATAGGCGCGCTCGCTTGTCTCCTCGTAGATGTTGCGGACGTTGCTTAAATTGCCGTGGCTGACTACCTCCACCCCGCAGCTCTCGAGATGCCGCTTGCCAAGCAGCGTCATCTCTTCCGAATAGGGCGTAGCATAGGCGATCCGGCGCACGCCGAGCTGTTTCAGCGCGGCGAGGACGCTGCCGAACGCGGTGATGAAACGCGCCCCGCTGACCGCTTCCATCTGTGCTGCCAGCTCGGCTTCGCGGGCCTCGCCGAGCGTGTAGCTGGTGGCCGTGTGGGCCATCACGATGACGCTGGGCGAAACCATCGAGAGCAGCTTGACGCAATCGGGAATGCTGGCGACCTGGCTGAGATTGCGCTCCTCCTGGCCGCTATGCGTGCCGGCGCCGCCGCCGGCGGTCATGCGGGTGAAATGTACGGATACGCCGCGCGGCGTCAGCTCCGTCACCTCGGGCTCGACCGTCGGATTTCCCGGCGGCACCAGGAAACCAATTCGCGTGCGCCAACCCTTCATGGCATCCGTCCCTTCATTATTTGTTATTTAGTGTCCGCAATCGGCAACCGGGCGACGCGGTTACGTCGGGGACGGCTCCGGTCCTTCCAGGGCCGCGGCAATGGCGTCGTCGACGCGCTCCAGCCAGATGAACTCAAGCTTCTCGCGCGCACCTTGCGGGATATCATCGAAGTCGCGCCGGTTGCGCGCCGGCAGCATCACCCGGGTGAGGCCGGCGGCCGCGGCGGCGACCACCTTCTCCTTGATGCCGCCGACCGGCAGCACCAGGCCGCGCAGCGAGATCTCGCCGGTCATTGCCGTATCTTTCCTGACCGTGCGGTTGGTTAGCAGCGAAGCAAGGGCGGTGAACATCGCGACACCTGCGCTCGGGCCGTCCTTGGGCGTGGCGCCGGCGGGGACATGGACGTGGATGTCGCTTTTCTCGAACACCGACGGGTCGATTCCGAGCTCGGAGGCGCGGCTCTTCACCAGCGTCATCGCTGCCTGTGCGCTCTCGCGCATGACGTCACCGAGTTGGCCGGTCAGGATCAGCGCACCCTTTCCGGCCACGCGCGTGGCCTCGATGAAAAGAATGTCGCCGCCGACCGGAGTCCAGGCAAGACCGGTGGCAACCCCGGGAATGCTGGTGCGCAGCGCGATCTCGCCTTCAAAGCGCGGCTGGCCGAGAATGGTGATGAGATCCTTGGGCTCGATCGTGACCTTGCTGGCGGTGCCCTCGGCGACCTGCACGGCAGCGTAACGCAGCGCCCTGCCGATTTCCCGCTCCAGCGAGCGTACGCCGGCTTCCCGCGTATACCCCTTGATGATGAGGCGCAGCGCATCCGGTTCGATCTCGGCCTGCTCCGGCTTCAACCCGTTGGCCTCGAGCTGGCGGCGCACCAGATAGCGCCGCGCGATCTCGAGCTTCTCATCCTCGGTATAGCCGGGCAGGCTGATGATCTCCATGCGATCCAGCAGCGGGCCCGGGATGGTGTCGAGCATGTTGGCGGTGGCGATGAAGGCGACCCGTGACAGATCGAAGGGAACGCCGAGATAATTGTCGCGGAAGGTGGAGTTCTGCTCGGGGTCGAGCACTTCGAGCATGGCCGCCGACGGATCGCCCTGGATGCCGCGCCCCATCTTGTCGATCTCATCCAGCATCATGACGCAATTGCGCGCGCCGGCCTTCTTGATTCCCTGGATGATGTTGCCGGGCAGTGCGCCGATATAGGTGCGCCGATGGCCACGGATTTCAGCCTCGTCGTGAACGCCGCCGAGGCTGACGCGGACGAATGGCCGCCCCAGCGCCCGCGCGATCGATTGCCCGAGCGAGGTCTTGCCGACGCCGGGCGGCCCGACGAAGCAGAGGATCGGCGCCTTGCCCTGCGGCGCCAGCTTGCGCACCGCCAGATACTCGATGATGCGGCTCTTGATCTTCTCCAGGCCATAATGATCCTCATCGAGGATGCGGCGCGCTTCTGTGATGTCGATCGGCTTTTCCGCCGGCAGCGCCCATGGCAGATCGACCAGCCAGTCGAGATAGCTGCGAACCATGCCGGCTTCTGCGGCGGATTCCGGCATGCGCTCATAGCGGCGCAATTCCTTGCGCGCCTGGCTCTCCGCCTCCGGCGGCATCTGCGCCTTGGCGATCGCCTCGGTCAGCTCCGCGACTTCCTGCGTCTTGCCGTCGCCTTCGCCGAGCTGGCGCTGGATCGTCGCCATCTGTTCGCGCAAAATCGCCTCGCGCTGGCGTTCGTCGAAAGCGGCCTTGGTCTTCTGCCCGATCTCGTTGGTCAGCCGCAGCACTTCCAGCCGCTCGGCGAGAAAGCGCGATACCTTGTCCATGCGCAGCGAAAGGTCGATCGTCTCCAGGATCTCCTGCTTCTCCGGCGGCTTGATGTCCATATAGGAGGTCGCAAGATCGGCGAGCGCGGCGGGCGATGTGGTCGATTGAAATGCTGCGAGCAGTTCGGGCGGCGCCTGCGGCAGCAGTTGGATCGCTTCGATCGCCTGTCGTTGCAGGTTGAGGAAACGGGCCTCGATTTCCGGCGAAGTGCTGGTCGGCTCCGGGATGTTCAGGACGCGCGCCGCGAGGAACGGCGTGCCAGGAAGGAAATCGACGATGCGGGCGCGTTGAACGCCCTGGCAGATGATGTGATGGGTCTCGTCCGGCGCGGTGATGTAGCGCACGATGTTGGCGACGGTGCAGATGCGATGCAAATCGCCTGGTCCGGGATCGTCGACCTCAGCATTGCGCTGGAGCAGAATCCCGATCGGCCGCTGCTCGCGCAGCGCCTGCTGGGCCGCCGCAACCGATTTCGGCCGCGCGATGGTGATGGGCGCAACGACGCCTGGGAACAGTACGGTATTTCGCACCGGCACGATGATGAGGGCATCGTCCGGGATGCGAACGTTATCGGCGCCAGGCTGACGGGCGGAGGCGGTTTGCTCTTCAGAAGCCATTTCTATGCTCACACAGACTTTGCAAGGTGCAACACGATACAGCCGTTCACCGCAAAGCGACTGACGGCATAGCGCCCGACGGGCAGCGCGATCCGGCGCTCGAACCGGCCCTGGGGCAATTCAAGGCGGTGAATGCGCGCCTTGCGCAATTCATCCGGAAGCGTCCGCTGGCCGCTGACGATGAGCACGCCGTCGCGGATCACGGCTTCGACCTTGTCGGGATCGACGCCGGGGAGGGCGACAATGATCAAAAGCTCGCTGTCGGTTTCGAGCACATCGATCGGAGGCTCCCAGCTCGATCCCCGCTGTTCGGCCGCTCCCTTCAAGCTGAAGAACTGCCGGTGCATGCGCTCGGCGCGCGCCAGCTGTTCGATGGCTTCAGAAAGCATCCAGTTGACGGGATCTCTCGATGGCATTGGGTTCCTCTCGGGTCAGCTCATATGGATGCGGCCACGTCTCGCACCGGCTTCCAACAAAAGAACGCCGCGCAAGGGAGACGAGCATAACCTCTGCGGTCCTCTGGAGGAAGCGTCAGGGAGCCTGACTGGGCGCAACGTCTAGCTGGTTAGCTCGCTACCGGGGACGGCCGATTGATATAGATCAGGACAACGGGAAATAGTGGAGGGCGGAACGAAGTTTGAACATCGGCTATTCTGCGCCGGATCTTGAGCATTCACGTAAACTTCATCGGCCACCGAAGAAATATTGCAGTTTAGCCTTCGTTTATCTGTCTGGGGGCGTCAACAACGGAGACCAATTTGTCCAGCTCAGCCTGGACCCGCGGCCTGGCATTATCAGCCGCGGGTTTTGCGATTTCATATGTGTTGCTTTCCCAGTCAGCGACACGCGCCGAGGACGGCCCCGCCACCGCGGCTTCGACAGCCGGCCAATCTTCTGCCGAGGCTCCCTTCATCGCCGAAAACAATGCGGCGATGGACAAGATGATGAAGGGCATGGACGTCAAGCCGACCGGCGACGTCGATGCCGATTTCGCGGCCATGATGATCCCGCATCATCAAGGCGCCATCGACATGGCGCTATCGGAGCTGCGCTACGGCAAGAACGAACAGTTACGCCGGATCGCGCAGGAAATCATCGTGGATCAGCAGCAGGAGATCAACGCCATGCATCTGGCGCTTGGTCAGCCGCTTGAGCCCGATGTGCCGGCGCCGACGCAAGTCGATTCGAGCAAACCTTCATCGGCTCCCGACCATGCCGCGATGCCGCACAACGGCATGTCCATGATGCATATGAAATAAGGATATTGTGATGAATCGCTATCTGCTCTCCGCATGCTTCTGCGCCCTCGTTGCAGTCTCGTTGCCGGCATGGGCCGGCCAGGCGCCGGCCGCGGCATCAGCGCCGGATATCCCGCTCAGCCATCATGACCGCGTCTATGCCGCCGAGCAATTCTCCAACACGGTGTCGGTGACCGATCCCGCCGACAACAAGCTGCTCGGCGTCATCCGCCTCGGCGATCCGCAGCCGGGCAATTTCAGTCCGCTCTACAAGGGTCAGGTGCTGGTCCACGGCATGGGCTTTTCGCCCGATCACAAGACCATCGCCGTGGTGTCGATCGGATCGAATTCGGTGACCTTCATCGATACTGCTGCCAATAAGATCAGGCACACCACCTATGTCGGGCGTTCGCCGCATGAAGCCTTCTTCACGCCCGATGGCAGCGAGGTCTGGGTCACGGTGCGCGGCGAGGATTATGTTTCGGTGCTGGACGGCAAGACCTTCGAGGAGAAGACCCGCATCAAGACGCCAAGCGGCCCGGGCATGCAGATCTTTTCGCCGGACGGAAAGTACGGCTATGTCTGCTCGTCCTTCAATCCGGAGACCGATGTCGTCAGCGTCGCCGATCACCAGATCGTCGGGCGCGTGAAGCAGGCGAGCCCGTTCTGCCCGAACATCGCGGCGACGCCCGACGGCAAGCAGGTGTGGTTCACGCTGAAGGACACCGGCAAGACCCAGGTGTTCAACGCAGAACCGCCGTTCAACGTCATCAAGACGCTCGATACCGGTCCGATCACCAACCACGTCAATATCGCGCACAATGCCAACGGCACCTTCGCCTATGTGACGGTTGGCGGCCTCAACCAGGTGAAGGTGTTCCGCACCGACAATTTCGAGCAGGTGGCAACCATTCCGGTCGGCAAGCTGCCGCACGGCGTCTGGCCTTCGGGCGACGGCAGCCGCGTCTATGTCGGCCTGGAAAACGACGATGCGCTGGCCGCGATCGACACCATGACCAACAAGGTCGTCGCGACGATCCCGATCGGGCAGGCGCCGCAGGCGGTCACCTATGTGCCGGATGCGGTGCCGGAAGGCGACGGCATGCAGAATCTGCAGCCGCTCGGTCTTGCCGGACAGGCAGCGCATCTTGTGCTCACGCCACGATCGACGAAGGCTTCGCTGGAAGCGTCCGGCAAGGCACCGACCAGCGTGTCGCTGTTCGATCAGGGGCTGGTGCAGGTGCTGCAGGCGTCGGTGACGGGATTGGAGCCGAAGAAGCCTTATGTGCTGGCCTTTGCCAACAACCGCGACGGCAGCGGACCGTTGCAGCCGCTTGCCAGGTTCATGACCAACCCGGCGGGCTCGGCGATCGTCAATGCGGCGGGGCCGATCCGGCAATTGGTCGATGGTGCCGCGTCGGCGCAAAAGCGTTTTCTGGTCATTGCCGAAAGCGACGGCGACAAATCCGGCGGTATCGTGCAGGTCGAGACGCGGTGATGTCCTAGGCGCCCGATCGCTCGTCGATCGGGTGCCGCCGGCATGTTTTCGCTTTCGAGGAGGTGGCTTGTGCTGCACCCCTCGGAATACGAAGATGGGGGCGAGACGGAATCGGGCGGCGATATCAGCCCGATCTTCGCCATGCCGGAGAACGATGTGTCCAAGACGTTAAACTTGAGACCGTTACGACTTTTGATCCTCGAAGGCGACGGCATCGGGCCGGAGATCACCCGCGCCGCCGTCGACGTGCTCAATACGGCCGATCAGTTGTTCGGCCTGAAGATCGAATATCAGCGGGCCATGATCGGGTTCGATGCCTTGAAGGCGGAGGGGACGACCTTCCCGCCGCGCACGCTGGAGCTGGCAAGAACGTGCGACGGCGTCGTGCTCGGGCCGGTTTCGCACAATGACTACCCGCCGGCCGCCGAGGGCGGAATCAATCCATCGGGCGAATTGCGCAGGCACCTTGATCTGTTCGCCAACATCCGCCCTGCCTTTACCCGCGACGCCGTGCCTTATCCAAGCCGGGTGCCATTTGATCTCGTGATCGTGCGCGAGAACACCGAAGGCTTTTACGCTGACCGTTCGATGTTCTCAGGTCCGGGCGAATACATGCCGACACCGGACATCGCGCTGTCGACCCGCAAGGTCACCCGCGCGGCGAGCGAAAGAATTGCCGAAGAGGCGTTTCGGCTGGCGCGACTGC
>DASZTN010000091.1:0-3289 GCA_035547995.1 Bradyrhizobium sp.
GGATCCCTTCGGCGTCCATCACGCACACCGCGGTCTTTTCCAACGAGACGTCGAATGCAACATAAAGAGTCATCGGTCAGCTCCTGCAGTGGGGGCCTCAACCTATCGGCTGGGGAGCCCAATGACCGCATCTCCAAGAACTGTCTCTGCGGGGTGCGCTGAGCGGGTTTTTCGGTGACGAGTGGCGAGTTGACGCTGCTGGGAGCGGCGTGCCCTCCGCGACTGGCGCTGCAGCCGAGTTCTTGTGTCAGGCTGTCGCCGACTGGCCCGTGAGCCAAAGTACTCGCTTCATGTTGTAGAGGATGTTGGCCAAGCCGATCTTTGTTGTGGCGCGGGCGATGCCGATGGTGCGGATGAACAGCCCCATCGGCCCTTTCTGGCGGGCGAAGACGTGCTCGACCGCGGCGCGCACCTTGGATTTTCGATTGTTAGCGCGAGCGATGCGCCGCGGCATCGGCCTGCCCTTGGGCTTCTTGTGGTGGATTTGCGAGCGCATCAGACGGCCGGCCAGGAAGGCCTCGTTCGCCTTTGAGCGGTAGGCGGTATCAGCCCAGACATCGCCGGCGGTGTTGTTCTTGTCGATCAGTTCGGGCAGTTGCGCCCCGTCATGGCGGGCGGCATCGGTCACCTTCCAGGTGCGGATTAGGTCGTGGACTCATAATGTCTGATTTGGATGCGAATGGAAGCCAGGGTGACGGCGGCAAGGAAGTTCCTGGCGAGTTTGTCGTAGCGGGTGGCGATCCGGCGCAGATGTTTGAGTTTGTTGAAGAAGCGCTCGACGAGGTTGCGCTGGCGATAGCGTTGCAGATCGACGGTGCGGACGACCCGCACATTGCTCTGGCTGGGGATGTGGGCGGTTGTTCCCCTTTGGGCGAAGAGCTCGATGATAAAGCGGGCGCTGTAGCCGCGGTCGGCGATGGCCTCCAGGGCCGGGCGCAACCCCTCGATCAGGTTCGGCAAGGTGGTTTTGTCGGAGGCCTGCCCTGGGGTCAGCAACAGACGAACCGGCAGGCCAACGGCATCGACGACGGCATGGATTTTGGTGCTCAATCCTCCACGAGAACGGCCAATGGCGTGATCCTCGCCCCCTTTTTTCCGCCCGCGGCATGCTGATGAGCGCGGACAATCGAGGAATCGATCAGATGCAGCGAATCCGGCGAGCGCGCGGCCAAAGCTTCGAAGATGCGCAGCCAAACTCCGGCCTTGGCCCAGCGATTGTAGCGGTTGTAGACCGTCGTGTAGGGGCCGTAGCGTTCCGGCAGGTCGCGCCACGGCGAGCCCGTGCGCAGGGTCCAGAATATCCCGTTCAGCACCCGACGGTCGTCCGTCCGCGGCACCCCGCGCGGCTTGTTCGGCAGCAGTGGCGCAATGATCGCCCATTCCGCGTCACTCAGATCAAACCGCGCCATCCCCAAGCTCCCCCAGTTTGGAAGCTTGATGGGGTGGACGGCCCCCGAGCTGACGGCATCACAATGTGCCAGGGTGGTGACTGTCGATCGCACCACCCCAAGGGCAGGAGCCGTCCTGATGCAGATTGTTACCGTCGGTCTGGATATCGCGAAGAACGTCTTTCAGGTTCATGGCGTCGATGGGGAGGGTCGTGCCGTGCTTCGCCGCAAGGTTCGCCGCGACCAGCTGTTGAAACTGTTCGGTGGCCTCGAACCTTGTCTTGTCGGTATGGAGGCGTGCGCGACCGCGCATCACTGGGCTCGTGAACTGCGCGCGCTCGGGCACGAGGTCCGGCTGATGCCGCCGGCCTACGTGAAGGCTTACGTCAAGCGCCACAAGAACGACGCGGCCGACGCCGAGGCGATCTGCGAGGCGGTGACGCGGCCGACGATGCGCTTTGTGCCGGTCAAGTCGGCTGAGGCGCAAAGTGTTCTGATGCTGCATCGTGCCCGCCACCTGCTGGTGCGGCAGCGCACGGCGCAGGTCAGCGCAATGCGGGCGCATCTTGCCGAATACGGTGTTATCGCGGCGAAGGGCATCTCGCGGTTACGCGACCTGCTGCCGGTGCTCAACGCGAGCGCCGGCGTCCTGCCCGAGCTGGCGCGCCAAACCCTGCTCCTGATCGCTCAACTGATCGAGGCGCTGACGGTGCAAATCCGCAGGATCGAGACCGAACTGCTGGCTTGGCACCGAAACAATCCCGCCAGCCAACGGCTGGAGACCATTCCCGGCATCGGCGTCATCACCGCCACGGCGCTGGCCGCCACCGTTCTCGATGCCAAGGTCTTCCGGTCGGGTCGCCAGTTCGCCGCCTGGCTCGGCTTGGTGCCGCGGCAGCACTCCAGCGGCGGCAAGGACCGGCTGGTGGGCATCTCCAAGATGGGCGATCGCTACTTGCGGCATCTGCTCGTCGTCGGTGCCACCGCGGTCGTGCGCTATACGCGGCGAAAGGCGACCACCATCAGCATCTGGGCAAACCGCCTGCTGGACCGCAAGCCTGCCCGGCTGGTCACCGTCGCCGTCGCCAACAAGATGGCCCGCATCGCCTGGGCGGTCATGGCGCGCGAGGAAAATTATCGCGCCACCCCCGCTGCCCTGTGAGTCAGCAGAAACCCGCAGTCACAACCGCTTTGGGCAGGAGAGAACGACGAGCGTGATGCCGATCGGTCAAGCCGGTGAGCGGGACAACCTGCGTGATTCAACGCGCAGCGAGCGCGGCAGCTTGATGAGGACCCGCTCCACCGACACCATCATGGCCAGCGGCCTGGCGCCGCGTGCACAGGCCGGACACATGAATGTACCTGACCCGATCGCCAAAACGCTGCCAACCCTCTTGCCCAACGGGGGCCGTCCACACATGAACCACATCCGCCCGCAAAGGGGAATCCCCTTTATGGGTACAGAACCTAGGGGCGCCGAACAGGGCCATCGACTGACGCATGTTTTCCAGCCAGCGAAAGCTCTCCTTTTGTTCGATCGGCACGCGCGTGGGATTGATCTTCCGTTTCAGGGCGGCCGTGCCCTTGAATTTCTGCCGGTTCCAGAACTTGATCGCGGCGAGGCCCAGCGGCAGGCCGTCCGTGGTAACCGCCAAGCTGGAGTGCATCAGCAGTCCGCACACCGTGTGTAGCCGGAACCGGCCGCCTTTATCCTTGCCGCTGTTGACCGAGTACGTGATGCCGACCGGCGCCGAGTGATCCGTACCCCTCCGCCGAAGGCCACCTTGCGGGCGGGTGGCGTGGTAGCGAGGCTGCGCTCATAAGGTCATCCTTACGAGCACAGTTAGCAGCACAGCATGAGCCAAGTGACGGTATTGACCGGGCCGGAGCGTCGTCGTCGT
>DASZTN010000092.1:0-72623 GCA_035547995.1 Bradyrhizobium sp.
CTTCCCGGTATTCCAGGATCTCTTCAAGCGCCGCAGCAAGCAGGAAAGGGCCAGTGCATGACGGAGCGGCTGTTCGAAGGCGCCGACTGGGATTTCCGCACCCTGCAGCGCGTCCATGACGCCTGCGAGGAGATCGCCAAATCCGAACTAGGTCTCGACGTCTATCCGAACCAGATCGAGGTCATCACGTCGGAGCAGATGCTGGACGCCTATTCGTCGGTCGGCATGCCGCTGTTCTACAAGCATTGGTCGTTCGGCAAGCACTTCGCCCATCAGGAAGCCTCCTATCGCAAGGGATTGATGGGGCTCGCCTATGAGATCGTGATCAACAGCTCGCCCTGCATCTCATACTTGATGGAGGAGAACACCGCGACCATGCAGGCGCTGGTGATCGCGCATGCCGCCTTCGGCCACAACCATTTCTTCAAGAACAATTATCTGTTCAAGCAGTGGACCGACGCCGACGGCATCCTGGATTATCTCGATTTCGCCAAGAATTATGTCGCGCAATGCGAGGAGAAGCATGGCCGGATCGCCGTCGAGCAGACGCTGGATGCCGCGCATGCGCTGATGTCGCACGGGGTCGACCGCTATCCGGGCAAGAAAAAGCTCGATCTTCGCGCCGAGGAAAAGCGCGCCCGTGACCGGCGACGTCATCGCGAAAGCGCATTCAATGATTTGTGGCGCACCGTTCCCAAAGGAACGCCCAAAAGCGAGGCCACGCTGAATATCGAACGGCGCCGTGCGCTGCTCGGCCTGCCGCAGGAAAATCTGCTGTACTTCCTTGAGAAGTCCGCGCCGCGCCTGCATGCCTGGCAGCGCGAGCTGCTGCGCATCGTGCGGCACATCGCGCAATATTTCTATCCGCAGAGCCAGACCAAGGTGATGAACGAGGGCACTGCGACCTACGTGCATTACCGCATCATGAACCGGCTGCACCAGCAAGGCCGGCTCTCGGACGGCAATTTCCTCGAATTTTTGCAGTCGCACACCAATGTGGTGTTCCAGCCGGATTTCGATGATCCGCGCTATTCGGGGTTCAACCCCTATGCGCTGGGCTTTGCGATGATGCAGGACATCGAGCGCATCGTGACCAATCCCGACGACGAGGATCGCGAATGGTTTCCGGATATCGCCGGCAAGGGCGATGCGATGGCGGTGCTCCGCGACATCTGGGCCAATTATCGCGATGAGAGCTTTATCGGACAGTTCCTGAGTCCGCGGCTGATGCGTCACTTCCGCATGTTCCACCTGCACGACGATCCCGAGGAACGCGCCGGCATCCGCGTCGATGCGATCCACGATGGCCGCGGCTATCGCCGCATTCGCCGTGAGCTGGCGAAGCAATATGATGTCGGCTTCATCGACGCCAATATCGAGGTGGTGGATGTCGATCTGGCCGGCGATCGCCGCCTGTTGCTGCGCCATGCCGTCGTGAAGGGCGCCCAGCTCAACGAGGTCGATGCCAAGCGCGTGTTGCAGCATCTCGCCGATCTCTGGAGCTATGACGTCTCCTTGATCGAGGTCGATTCCTCCTCCGACAAGGTGCTGAAGGAATATGTGCTGAATCCGCGCAAACTTGCCGCCGCGGCAGCCGCCTAGCGCCTTGCCGTGGCGAGGTGAATTCAGCCCCGTTACAACCAGCCTGCGGCTCTGAAGGCTGGCGACGTGCGGGCCAGAATGCCGCGCCCCTCAGCGTGCAGGGTTTCCCGGCTTGTTCCGCCCCGTCGATGTGATAGCCTTCCGGACGTAATTTCCAAGGCCGCGATATTTTCAAGGCCGTGATGAGATTGGGGTGAGGCGCCGCAATGACGATGCGTCTCTCCTCTTTCCGGGGTGAGTGGCTTGTCCCTCCTCCCTGCATTTTCTGCATGCGCGGACAGGTATCCTCATCCGCGCATGGGTGAGCCGCCCTTTTCCGACAATATGAGAAGGAACGGATGAACCAAATCCGTGCAGCCAAAACTCATAATGTTGAGGGGCGTTTTCGAGCCAAGTGGAACTGGTTCACCGGGGGAAAAGGTCAAGACGACAGTGATTCGTAGTCACCGTTTGCAAGTTGATGGAGACCCGGATCATGGGGGAAATTCGCAACTTCAAATCGGGGAAGGATGGGCCGCCAAGTAGCGCGATGCCCCGACGCCTTGCTGCGATCATCGCGGCCGACATCGCCGGCTACAGCCGCTTGATGGAGCAGGACGAAGAAGGCACGCATTCCCGCGTCAAGCGGATCGAGCGTGATATCGTCGAGCCGACGATCACGGAACATCACGGAAAGTTGGTCAAGACCACCGGCGACGGCTTCATCGCGATTTTCGACAGCCCGGTCGAGGCCGTCCGCTGCAGCATCGTCATCCAGCAAAATCTGGTCGGCCGCAACGCATCGGTTCCGAAACATTCCTGGGTCGAGTACCGGATTGGCGTCAATCTCGGTGACGTCATCATTGAAACCGACGATGTCTATGGCGATGGCGTCAACGTCGCCTCGCGGCTGGAAGGGATTGCCGGGCCGGGAGAGGTCTATATTTCCGGCGGCATCTATGAGCAGATCAAGCACAAGGTGGTCTGCGGCTATGAGTCACTGGGGGACCGCAGGGTCAAGAACATCACCGATCCGGTCAGGGTTTACCGCGTGCTGCCGGACGCTGCGGCCTTCGGCCGGACGCGCAGGCGGCGGGAGAATATTCTGATCTTCCTGCTCAGCCTCTGTCTGCTGGTGATCGCCGGCGCCGTTCTTTGGTATCTGCTGGCGCAGTCGCGCCGCGGATCGGGCGAACAGGCATCTGTCCCGAACGGGATCTCCGTCGCTTCGCCCAGGCCTCAAGCGGAGTCGCGGCCGGAGCAGAATGTGGCGACGCAGGCCGCGCCATCCTCGACCGCCGCGCCTGCACCGGCGCCCCCAGCGCCTTCGGTCAAGGAGCCGGAGACGGTCATGTTGCCGGGCGGCAGCTTTGCAATGGGCAGCAACGGCGATGGCTCCGAAAGGCCGCCGCATCAGGTATCATTGAAGCCTTTCGGGATCGGCAAATATCCCGTCACCGTTGCGGAATGGAACGAGTGTGCGGCCGCCAAGGCATGCGCCTTCGTCGCTCCCGGCAAGGATGACGCCCCCGTCACCAATGTGAGCTGGAGCGACGCCCAGCAATATGCGAGCTGGCTTTCGGCGACGACGAAAAAATCCTATCGCCTGCCGACCGAGGCCGAATGGGAATATGCGGCGCGCGGCGGCACAGAGACCAGATATTGGTGGGGCGACAAGCTGCAATCCGGCATGGCCAATTGCAAGGATTGCACTGACGCGGCTGCCTCGGATCAGCCGATCGAAGTGGGCAGCTTCAGGCCGAACCCGTTCGGGCTGTTCGACATGGGCGGCAGCGTCGATCAATGGGTCGAGGATTGCTGGCACAAGAATTATCTGGGAGCTCCGGCCGACGGCTCGGCGTGGATGGGAGGGGATTGCCAGTCGCATGTGCTGCGTTCAGGCTCCTGGCAGAACAATTCAAGCTACGTCCGGCCGGCCAATCGCGACAATTACGATACCAATGTGCGCTATCCGACCCACGGATTCCGCATCGCTCTGACTCCCTCGTAACGTGAGAGCGCCCATGAGGATCGCCCGCATCATCGCCCTCGTTGCAGCCTTCGTGCTGCTCGCGGATACTGCCTGCGCTCAAGAGCAAACGGCGCCGAAGGATGCACGCCTGTATTTCATCACCCCGCGCGACGGCGCGGTGGTCAGGGGCGGGTTCTGGTGTCGCTTCGGCCTGCGCAACATGGGAGTGACCCACGCCGGCGACACCTATCAGAACAGCGGTCATCATCACCTGCTGATCGACGTCAAGGAGCCGATCAATCCCAAGGAGCCGATCCCGCAGGACAAGTCACATCTTCATTTCGGCGCCGGCCAGACCGAGGCCTTCATCGAACTGCCGCGGGGCAGGCACACGCTGCAGCTGGTGCTGGGCGATGCCAAGCATTACCCGTTCGACCCTCCGCTGGTCTCGCAAAAGATCAGCATCAGGGTGAGATAGGTGTTAGCGATTATCTCGGTTGCAGCGGTGTGAGGTTAGGTGAAAACGATGCGGCTGCGACGATTTTCCTTCTCCCCTTGCGGGAGAAGGTGGCGCGGGAGAAACCGGCGCCGGATGAGGGGAGTCTATCCGCGTATGTAGTAGAAATAACGTAAGCGACATTCGCTCGTGGAGACGAACCCCTCACCCGGATCGCATCTTTCAATGCGATCCGGCCTCTGCCGCAAGGGGAGAGGCGAACTGCCTTTGCCGCAAACAATCGAACTTAATATCTTCACGCTTTAGCGCAGGCTGGCGTTGATCTTGTCCAGCGCCGCCGAGCCGGGGCAAAGCTCGCGTTCGCCGAGCTGGTTGAGCGGCCTTTCGACGGTGTTGAGATGGCTGTGCAGGTCTTCCGAATCCGGGTCGACATAGAGCAGCCCGGTAACGATCTGGCCCTTGGCGGCGTGCTTCTGCAGGAAAGTCATCGCGCCCAGCCGGTCATGCGGATCGTAATCGGCGTCGATCTTGCGCAGCGCCAGCTTGGTGCCGTCATGCTGCTCCACCACCGTCACGGTGCCGGGCGCATAATCGACCGTGATCGGGTCACGGCCGGTGAGCACGTCGAGCCGGTTCACCGCATCGTTGTGCTCGCGCACGTAATCGAAGCTCTTGGTCGAGCCGGCATGGTTGTTGAAGGCGATGCAGGGGCTGATCACGTCGATGAAGGCCGAGCCCTTGTGCTGGATCGCGGCGGCGATCAGCGGCACCAGCTGGGTCTTGTCGCCGGAGAAACTGCGCGCCACGAAGGTGGCTCCTAATTGCAGCGCGATCGCGACCAGATCGATGGCGTTGTCGGTATTGGTGATGCCCTTCTTGGATTTCGAGCCGCGGTCGGCGGTGGCCGAGAACTGGCCCTTGGTGAGGCCGTAGACGCCGTTGTTCTCGACGATATAGGTCATGTTGACGCCACGCCGGATCGAATGCGCGAACTGGCCGAAGCCGATCGAGGCGGAATCGCCGTCGCCGGAGACGCCGAGATAGATCAGTTCGCGGTTGGCGAGGTTGGCGCCGGTCAGCACCGACGGCATGCGGCCATGCACCGAGTTGAAGCCGTGCGAATTGCCGAGGAAATAGTCCGGGGTTTTCGACGAGCAGCCGATGCCGGAGATCTTGGCGACGCGGTGCGGCTCGATCGACAGCTCGAAGCAGGCCTCGATGATCGACGCCGTGATCGAGTCGTGGCCGCAGCCGGCGCACAGGGTCGAAATCTTGCCCTCGTAATCGCGGTGGGTATAGCCGAGATCGTTCTTCTTCAGGCTCGGGTGATGAAATTTCGGCTTGGCAATATAGGTCATGATTTAACCTTGCGGAGCGGAGTAACTTTGAGCTGATCCTGATGATCGCCGATGGCTCCGGCGATGAAGCGCGCCGTGATCGGCGTGCCGTCGTAATGCAGGATCGGCACCAGCCGGACCGGATCGATGCCGTTCTCGTTGACGATCAGCTGGCGAAGCTGGGCGTCGCGGTTCTGCTCGACCACGTAGACGAAATCATGGTCGGCGATGAAGCTGGCGACGCTGGAATGGAACGGGAAGGCGCGGATGCGCAGGCGATCCAGATGATGGCCGCGCGCAGCCAGCATCCCGATCGCCTCGTCCATCGCCGGCGAGGTCGAGCCGAAATAGATCACGCCATATTTGGTCGGCTTGGCGGCATTGGCCTGCAGCGGCCGCGGCACCATGTCCTGCGCGGTCTCGAACTTGCGCAGGAGACGCTGCATGTTGTCGGCATAGACAGGCCCTTCCTCGGAATAGCGCGCATAGCGGTCGCGCGAGGTGCCGCGGGTGAAGAACGAACCCCTGGTCGGATGGGTGCCGGGATAGGTGCGGTAGGGAATGCCGTCGCCGTCGACGTCGAGATAGCGGCCGAAATCGCGGCCGTCGTCCAGCATCTCCGCGGTCATCACCTTGCCGCGGTCATATTGCCTTGCGTCGTCCCATTTCAGCGGGCGGCACAGCCGGTGGTTCATGCCGATATCGAGATCGAGCATCAGGAAGATCACGGTCTGCAGCCGTTCGGCGAGGTCGAAGGCGTGAGCGGCGAATTCGAATGCCTCCGCCGGGTCTTCCGGAAACAGCAGCACATGCTTGGTGTCGCCGTGCGAAGCATAGGCGCAGGCGATGATGTCGCATTGCTGGGTGCGCGTCGGCATGCCGGTCGAGGGGCCTGCGCGCTGCACATTCATGATGACAGCCGGAATCTCGGCGAAATAGGACAGGCCGATGAATTCGGTCATCAGCGAAATGCCGGGGCCGGAAGTGGCAGTGAAGGCGCGGGCGCCGTTCCAGGAGGCGCCGATCACGATGCCGATCGAGGCAAGTTCGTCCTCGCCCTGCACGATGGCATATTGCGCCTTGCCGGTCTCGGGATCGTGCCGCAGCTTCTTGCAATGGCTGGTGAAGGCGTCGGCCAGCGACGAGGATGGCGTGATCGGATACCAGGCGCACACCGTGGCGCCGCCATAGACCGCGCCGAGCGCCGCGGCGCTGTTGCCCTCGAGGAAAATCCGGTCGCCGACCTTGTCGGCCTTCTTCACCTGCAGGCCGATCGGGCATTTCAGGTTCTGCAGCGCCCAGTCGCGGCCGAGATGCAGCGCATGCACGTTGGAGGAAAGCAACTTTTCCTTGCCCTTGTATTGCTCGCCGATCAGCTGTTCGATCAGCTTCGGGTCCATGTCGAGCAGCGCGCATAACGCACCGAGATAGATGATGTTCTTGAACAGCTGGCGCTGGCGCGGATCGGTATAGGTCGAATTGGTGATTGCGGTCAGCGGCACGCCGATCACCGTGATGTCGTCGCGGAATTTCGACGTCGGCATCGGCTTGGTCGAGTCGTAGAACAGATAGCCGCCCGGCTCGATTCCGGCGACATCCTTGTCCCAGGTCTGCGGGTTCATCGCCACCATCATGTCGACGCCGCCGCGGGCGCCGAGATGGCCATCCTCGGTCACCCGCACCTCATACCAGGTCGGCAGGCCCTGGATGTTGGACGGGAACACGTTGCGTGGCGACACCGGGACGCCGTGGCGCAGCACCGCGCGGGCGAACAGCTCGTTGGCGCTGGCCGAGCCCGAACCGTTGACGTTGGCGAAGCGGACGACGAAGTCGTTTACGCTGCTGATCGGGCTTTGGACGGGCATGATGTACCTGCGTGAACCATATCGATGAGATATTTCTGCATGTCCCAGGCGCCGGTCGGACAGCGCTCGGCGCACAGCCCGCAATGCAGGCAGACGTCTTCGTCCTTCGCCATCACGCGCCCGGTCTTGAGGCCGTCGGCGACATAAAGCGCCTGGTCGTGATGCGGCGAGGGCGCCTTGAGCCGTTGGCGCAGATCGTCCTCCTCGCCATTTTGCGTGAAGGTGATGCAGTCCATCGGACAGATGTCGACGCAGGCGTCGCATTCGATGCAGAGCTTGGCGCTGAAGACGGTCTGCACGTCGCAGTTCAGGCAGCGCTCGGCTTCGCCGAGCGCGAGCTTGACATCGTAGCCGAGTTCGACCTCGGCGCGGATGTCCTTCAGTGCCACCACCTTGTCGCGATGCGGCACCTTGAAGCGCTTGTCAGTGGAGATGTCGTTGTCATAGCTCCATTCGTGGATGCCCATCTTCTGCGAACTGACATGCACTTCCGGCAGCGGCCGCTCATTGACGTCCTCGCCGGACAGCAGCTGGTGGATCGACAGCGCGGCGTCGTGGCCGTGCGCTACCGCCCAGATGATGTTCTTGGGGCCGAACGCGGCATCGCCGCCGAAAAACACCTTTGGATGGGTCGAGCCCATGGTCCTGGCATCGACCTTCGGCATATTCCATTTGTCGAACTCGATGCCGCAGTCGCGCTCGATCCAGGGAAACGCGTTCTCCTGGCCGACCGCGACCAGCACGTCGTCGCAGGCAATGGTTTGATCCGGCTCGCCCGACGGCACCAGGCTGCGTTTGCCCTTGGCATCGTACTCGGCCCTGACCTTCTGGAAGGTGACGCCGGTGAGCCTGCCATTGTCGTGAACGAAGGCGACCGGCACCATGAAATTGAGGATCGGAATATCCTCATGGATGGCGTCTTCCTTCTCCCAGGGCGAGGCCTTCATCTCCTCGAAGCCGGAGCGCACGATCACCTTGACGTCCTCGCCGCCGAGGCGGCGCGCGGTACGGCAGCAATCCATTGCGGTGTTGCCGCCACCGAGCACGATCACGCGCTTGCCGATCTTGTCGGTATGGCCGAACGAGACGCTGGAGAGCCAGTCGATGCCGATATGGATATTCTCCGCCGCTTCCTTGCGGCCGGGGATATCGAGCTCACGGCCGCGCGGTGCGCCGGAGCCGACGAAAATTGCGTCATACTTGTCATCGAGCAGCTCCTTCATGCTGTCGATGCGCTGACCGCCTTTGAACTCGATGCCGAGGCCCAGGATATAATCGGTCTCTTCGTCGATCACGGAATCGGGCAGGCGGAATTTCGGAATCTGCGTCCGCATCATGCCGCCGGTCTTGGGATCGGCATCGAACACGGTGCAGTGATAGCCGAGCGGCGCCAGGTCACGCGCCACCGTCAGCGAGGCCGGACCGCCGCCGACCAGCGCGATCCGCTTGCCGTTCTTTGGCGAGGGCCGCGGCATGCGGTGTCTGACGTCGTCCTTGAAGTCGGCCGCGACGCGCTTGAGCCGGCAGATTGCGACCGGGTTTTCTTCGACGCGGCCGCGGCGGCATGCCGGCTCGCATGGACGGTCGCAGGTGCGTCCCAGGATTCCGGGAAACACGTTCGATCGCCAATTGATCATGTAGGCGTCGCTATAGCGGCCCTCGGCGATCAGGCGGATATATTCGGGGACGGGCGTGTGTGCGGGACAGGCCCACTGGCAGTCGACCACTTTATGGAAGTAGTCGGGTGCCGAAATATCAGTCGGTTTCATTCCCACCTTTGTCCGCCCTGATAGCAAAACCAGTGCGGCCTTTATCTCTTCCCTTGAACGCTCAACGGACGTTCTTGTGGTTTTTAAATCGGACCATTGACTTGTCTTATTATTAGAACCATTCGAAGCGATGCACAAAGGCAATTTTACGCGATCGACGGTTTAGGGCGTTTTCGGGCAAAGCCTGTCCCCCCGGACTTGACCGGCATGGACGCGGTTCACGTGACGATGCATCAAAATAAATGCCTGGAGCCTTGGGTTCTGCTCCATCAGAACGGGCTCCAGGAACGAAAAGGGCGCGCAATCAGCCAAGTGCCATTCATGCGGCACCGCAACATGCGTGAAGCGGTGCAATCAAACCGTTGGAAGTTCGCTTTTTGCGATGTCCCACAGCAGCCGGTAAATACCGCTGGAGATCACGAGTGGTTTCAACGCGACATTGTCATTGATGAGCGCTGCGGCGGCCGGAACGGCGTTCACATCGGTGGCATCAATCAGCACGAACCAGTCGGATGCGCCGGGATTGGGACGCGCAGCATCTTCAGTGAGAGACTTTGACAGAAGTGGATCGCTTTCGATCACATGCATCGAGATGATGCGGTCGAGCCTTGCCGGATCGAGCTGTTCTTCCAAAACGCTGCGCAGTTTCGCTTCGCCGCCGGCAGAAGGGCGCAGGCGGATGATGCCGAGCGCAGCGCCGCGGCCCTGTCCGCGGCTGAAGGTGATGCGGGCGACCGCGCGGATCATGTTCTTGAACCGCGAGATGTTCTCTTGCGACCACTTCGTCTGGTTGGCCAGGGCGGTGCGATAGGCCGGGCTGTCGAGCACCTCGAGGGTCTCGGTGGAATAGAGGCTGAGATATTTCGGCTCTGCCTCATGGGCGACGTAGCGGCGGGCTTCGAGAAAGCCTTCGATGGCGACGCGTTCTTGCAGATGCTCGCGATCGTACCAGCGGTTGAAGTCGGCCTCGTTCGCATCGTCGATGTCCATCGACGTCAGCAGCATCCCTTTTCCGGCGAGCGGCATCGTAGGATTCTCCGGCTTGAGCTATTCTGGTGCGTTAGCCCTGCTGATAATAAACTCAATATCAGATCTGTCCCGATCGGTTAAAAAAGGATTCACCGCACATTTCTTGCTGGCTACGTAGATCATGAGGTCGGCTGCCTCTTTCGAAGGTTTGTCGAACATTTCTCCCGCAACTATTGGCGAACCCAAAAGTCCCCTAAGGACGTAGATTGCTTCCTCCTTTCCATTACATATGACTTGCTTAAGTTCATTCATAGCCGCGGTACGGTAATGCGCGATATCTGTCTTACAGTGTTTTTTAAAATCGCGTTGCATCTCTTCAATTTTAGGAGGAATCTTGCCTCCTGACGCACATGAAAGTTCCGGAACCTGAAGGTCCGGTCTCTCACAAGAGAGTATGTCCAGTGAGTGGAGCACTCTCTCCTTAGTCTCGTCAAAAGTTATCTTCTTGGAGAGATCGCCAAGGAAATTTTGGTAGGCGGACTCATCCCAAAGAATGTCTTGATTGTCATTCGTGCTGGGCACTGATGGACGAAAATTCATGCCTTCACAGTTTGCACTCGGCGACTTCGAGCCATCGAAATCAGTCCGCCAAACTCGGGCTTGGGTCAGTTCGGCGCCCGTAAAATTTGAATTAACGAGAGATGCGCCTTGAAGGTTGGCTTCTCCAAGAAGTGCGCCCGAGAAATCCGGGCCGACGATAGGATCGGAGGGATCAATCTGCGTTACGACGCCTTGCAGCTGGGCATAGCGCAGATTTGCCCCCTGCAGGTGCGATTCCAAGAGAGCAGCGCCCAGCAACGAAGCATTTTCGAGGGAGGTGCCCTCCAAGCTCGTTTGTACGAGCGTGGCGCCGTCTAGCTGAGCAGAACTCATGTTGGCACCTTCAAGATGTGCGGCCGAAAGCATCGCTCCTTGAAGATTGACATCAGTTAACACGGCGCCCGCTAGATTGGTCCCCACTAGCGATGCATTCTCCATGTGAGAACCGGTAAGATCGACCTTATACAGCCGGGCATTGTCGAGTACGGCTCCCTCAAGGTGTCGGCCACGAAGGCTGAGAATTGTATCCTTCCACTGAATCTTGCTTGGTTCATCTACTTTAAGAGCGTTGTAGATATCAAAGTCAGGAAGGACCAATGTGTTGGAAAATAAACTTGAACGCCTGCGGCTAGTTGGATCTACTGCACCAGAGAACAGGAGCTCATGTGGCGACTTAAGGTCTAGGGAGGTTGTCCAATCTAAAAATGGCGTCCTGGCGGTGAAGACTTGGATGCTGGGGGATGTCCATTTTGTAGGAACAAAAGCGACATTGGGTAGAACGCGCTCAAGTTTTTCACCTGGAAATGTAGCTGTAGTGAAAGAGAAGGTGACGGCTAAAAGGGTCAATACGATGATTCCAAAACCCGGCCTTGCCGTCGCTCTGAACTTCCTTCGCTCGCTATCCCGGTGCCCCACGATCGATGGCCATAACCACAGGATCAGACCGGCATCTAGAATGATGGCGCATCGATGCAACCACGTTACAAAGCTTCCATGGTAGGGAAGAAAGCTGATTTGAAATAATAAAAGCGTTCCGATGGGACCCAGCACCAGCGTAAACAGCGTGATTAGCCTCAGCAAGCGGCCGAAGCTTTTTTTTCGTATGTCGTTAGGGCCGGCAAGAATTTGAACAAAGACATTGCTGGGTAATTGTCGCCGGAGGGCTTCTCGAATGGAGGAATTACGATCGCTTTGGTCGTGAGCTGTACTATCACTTCGATCTGGAAAGAGAACGTGCAGGGCGTCGTGAAACCTTGCTGTTTTTCGACTGAGAAATACAAAATGTACCAAAGTGTAAGCATGCACGACGACAAATAGCACCGGCGACAATAAGAAAAAGAAAGTTAGGGGCAATTCAATGTTTAGGAAGGGTAGCTTGACCGGATTCTCAAGGAGCAAGTCGGCGTGCGTCACTGCTGCGGCCGCCACGGCAAGATAGAAAAGAACAAAGAGGTATGACAACCAAATGCCGGCTCCGACGGTCGCGGCATCCTCTACGGACTTTTGAATCGCGTCAAAGCTGTCGGCTTTTTTCTCTGCTTCAGACCTTGCAGTGTGAATGATTTGTTGCTTCGATCTGCCGTGTAGGGCAGCAGTTCGCCGCAGCCGACTGTATAGTCGGGCGGCCGAAATCGGACGTTTCATAAGATTGAGCTCAAGAACTCTGTGGGATGAAAGACCCACATTAGATCTAGTTGCGATCGAGGTAAAGGACAACCAAGGGATATATGTTTTGGTAACTTACCTCCTTGTGATGTCCGCTATTCCCTTCATCACCGCGTTGCGCACGCCGGGGTCATAGAGCATGTGGCCGGCGCCTTCGACCATGCGTATTTCGGATTGCGGCCAGGCGGCGTGAAGCGTGTGCGAGGTTGCCGGCGGGCATAACAAATCGTAACGGCCTTGCACGATGATGCCGGGGATGCCGGCGAGCCGGCCCGCCTCGTTCATCAGCTGGTTCGGCTGCATGAAGCAGTCGTGCTTGAAATAATGTGCTTCCATGAATGCCGAAGCGGGCAGGGCGCCGGACGCTGACCTGATCGCATTCAGATCGAGCCTGACGCGGGAAGGCGCATGCTCGGAAAGAATCCGCTCGGTGTCATTCCAGGCCCGCGCGGCAGGACCATGAATGGCCGGATCGGGATCGAGGATGCGCTGCCAATAGGCGTCGAGCGGCTTTCGGCGCTCTTTCTTCGGCAGGATGCCAAGGAAGTCGTCGCTGAGATCGGGATAGAGCAGCGGCAGCACCTTGCGGAAAGCGCCGTCGAGTTCTGCCCTGGTGCCGAGAAAGGTCGCGCGCAGCACCATGCCGGTGACGCGATCGGGGTGCGTTTCGGCGTAAGCCAATGCCAGTGTCGCCCCCCAGGAGCCGCCGACCACCATCCAGCGTTCGAAGCCGAATTTTTCGCGGATCGCCTCCATGTCGGCGATCAGGTGCGGCAGCGTGTTGTGGTCGCGGCTGCGCTTAGGCAGGCTGCGTCCGGCACCGCGCTGATCGAACAGCACGGCATGGAAGCGTTCGGGGTCGAACAGCCGCCGGTGATCGGGCTGGCAGCCGCTGCCCGGGCCGCCATGCAGGTAAACCGCGGGAATGCCGCCGGCGCGCCCGACGCTCTCGACATAAATCTCATGGCCGTCACCGACGGCAAGGTGCTCGGAGGTGAGCGGTGCGAAGGGATCGGAACG
Organism: Bradyrhizobium sp.; assembly: GCA_035547995.1. Taxonomy (GTDB): domain Bacteria; phylum Pseudomonadota; class Alphaproteobacteria; order Rhizobiales; family Xanthobacteraceae; genus Bradyrhizobium. The sequence goes on from DASZTN010000092.1 coordinate 13,236, forward strand.
TCTGGCGGCTCTGCCAGCCTCGGCGTCAGGCGCCATGCTCGCCTTCCGTCTCCGGCGTGCCTCCGGCGAAGTTGCGATAGATGAAACGGTTGTGATCGCCGGCAGCTTCCGTTTCGGCCTGCTTGAAGATCTGCTCGTGCAGCGGTGACAGCGCGCAGGCCGGATCGGTATTGCCGGCCTCGCCGGTCAGCGCGAAGGCCTGGCAACGGCAGCCGCCGAAATCGACTTCCTTGAATTCGCAACTCCGGCACGGCTCCGGCATCCAGCCGGTGCCGCGATAGCGGTTGAATGCTTCGGAATTCTGCCAGATCCAGGCGATCGAATGGTTGGAACGCACCGATTCGAATTCGAGGCCGGTGATGCTTTCAGCGGCGTGGCAGGGCAGCACCTTGCCGGCCGGCGAGATGTTGAAGAACTGCCGGCCCCAGCCGCCCATGCATTTCTTCGGCCGCAGCGCGTAATAGTCCGGCACCACATAGTCGATGGTGAGGATGCCCTTGAGCCGCTGCTGTGCTTCCTCGACGATGCGGCTGGTCTCCTCGATCTGCGCCAGTGTCGGCATCAGCGCGGCGCGGTTCTTCAGCGCCCAGCCGTAATATTGTACATTGGCGACTTCGAGCCGGTCGGCATCGAGATCGACCGCCATCTGGATGATGTCGGGCAGCTGGAACAGGTTCTGCCGATGCATCACGGCGTTAACGGTCAGCGGCAGCTCGAGTTCGCGGGTCCATTTGGCGACCTCGAGCTTCTTCTCGTGCGCCTGCCTGAATCCGGCGACGCGGTTGGCGAGGTCGGGCTCGCTGCCCTGGAAGCTGATCTGGACGTGGCACAGGCCGGCATCGGCAAGCGCGGTAAGCTTGTCCTTGGTCAACAGCACGGCCGAAGTGATGAGATTGGAGTAAAGCCCGACATCGGTTGCATGCCGGACCAGCTCGACCAGGTCCTTGCGCGCGGTCGGCTCCCCGCCGGAGAAATGGATTTGCAGCACGCCGATCTCGGCAAGCTCGCTCAAAACCTTCTTCCATTCCTCGGTCGTCAGCTCGCTGCCGGCGCGATCCAGTTCGACCGGATTGGAGCAATAGGGGCCTTGCAGCGGGCAGCGATGCGTCACTTCGGCCAGCACGGCGAGCGGAATGCCATAGGTCTCGGCCGCCGAGCCCTGCTTCTCCAGCACCGCGAGGCCATCGCGCGGATCGGTCGCCTTGAGTTCCTTGGCGGCGGCTTCCTGTTCGATCATGCTCATGACGTTTTCTCCCGTGCTTCGGTGAGAAAACCCTTGTCGGCAAGGTCCTGCAGCATGGCGATCACGTCGGTCAGGATCGCCTCGCGCTCCGCGGCATACTTTTTTGCGAGCAGATCGGCGATCTCGCCGATGCTGCGAACGCCATCGCACAGCTGCAGCACCTCCACGGCGATCTCGTCGGGCGCCAGCACCCGCTCCGGCGCCAGGATCACCCAGACCTGCCGTGTCTGATCGAATTTCAGCCGGGCATGCCGCGGCAGCACCGGGCGGCTCAATTCGCTGACACTGATGTTGCGCTGCGCTGCCATCGAATTGCCTTTTGTTAGTCGGGTTTGGGAACAAACGCTCCCGGCGGTATATGGCCATCGACATAGGCATGGTACAGGGCATCGAGTTGCACCCATAGCACGTTGGTCTTGAAAATCAGCGCGTTGCAGACCGCCTCGCGCTCGGCAGGCGTCGCAGCGTTTTCCTTGACATATTGAAGCGCGAACCCTGCGTCGCGCGGCGCCTGCTGCAGGCGGCGGCTGAAATAGCTCATGATGTCGGGGTTGACGAAATCGTAATGCGCCAGCATTCCCGCAATGCGCTCCTCATGCAGGTTGGGCGCGAACAATTCGGTGAGCGAGGAGGCGATCGCTTCCAGCGGCGTTCGGTCGCGGACGAAATGCACATAGGCCTCCACCGCAAAGCGGGTCGCCGGCAGGATGCCTTCGGTGGATTCGACATAGGCGGTATCGAGCCCCAGGCCTTCGGTGAGCTTCAGCCAGCGCTCGATGCCGCCTTCGGTGCCGATATCGCCGTCGTGATCCTCGATCCGGTGCCGCCATTCCAGGCGGATGTTGCGGTCGCGAAAGCGCGAGATCACCACCGCGTCCTTGATCGGAATCGTGCTCTGGTAATAATAGCGGTTCAGCGCCCAGGCCTGTACCTGGCCCTTGTTGAGCTTGCCGCCGTGCAGCAATCGATGGAACGGGTGCAGATTGTGATAGCGCGTCGCGCCGATGTGGCGGAGTGCCGCCTCCAATTCCTCGGCGCTGTTGAGCGGGACGTCCTTGCCGGCCGAATAGGCCGTCATCGTATCGGAAGATTTGCCGCTCGAAAGGTTGGCGTTCGCGTTCACAGCGTCATCTCCATTCCATCTGATGGGATCTGCCAGCCGGCGCGCTCGGCGGCTTTGCGCTCCGCGGAATCGCCAAGCAGCACCGGGTTGGAATTGTTGATATGCAGGAACATCTTTCTGCCGATATCAAGGCCGGCGAGGCGCGCGATGGCGCCGTCAGCGCCCGACATCGAAATATGTCCCATGCCTTGCCCGGTCTTGGTGCCGAGCCCCGCGGCGATCAATTCGTCATCGCGCCACACCGTGCCGTCGAAGAATACCGCGGAGGCGCCGTTCAGCCGCGTCCTGAGATCGTCGGTGACGTGGGCACAGGCAGCGAGGAAATAGAAATGCTTGCCGCTCGTCTTATCGGCGATGCGAAGCCCCAGCGTGTCGCCTTCGCCGTCATCTCCGGCCGGATGCGCCTTGCCCTCGAGATACCATGCGCCCTTGCCGGGAACAGCGAACGGCAAGATCTCGATTCCGGAAGCAGTGCCGTCGGCCAAGATCGGTTCAAACGCTTGATCGAGCTCGATCGGCTGACGCCGCACGTTCTTTTCGTTCAGCACGTTAAAGATGCTGTTGCTGTTCAGGATCGAAAGCACGCGGGCGTGCGCGTAGATCGTGAACGGCCAGCCTTCGCGCATCGATAGCAGGCCCGCGACGGCATCGATCTCGCCATTGGTCAGGATGACGCCGGTTACCGGACTGTGGCGAAGCTTGCCCCGAGCAGGATGGAGCTGCGGCGTTGCGATCAGTTGCTGGCGCAGGTCAGGCGAGGCGTTGATTAGGAACCAATGGTCGCCGTCGGCGCTAATGGCGATCGAGGCCTGGGTTCGCTGAAGTTCCGGTTGCTCGGTTCGTGCTGTCTGGCACACCGGACATCCGCAGTTCCACTGCGGAACGCCGCCGCCGGCACCGGCGCCGAGGACGACGACTCGAAGCATGATCCGTCCCCTGGTATCCCCGTATTCGGGCCTTTCATGTTTCGAAGGTGGACTCCGGTTCGCAACCGTTCCGACCAACGCGCTGATCGCAACCTGCCGCGACCGGAAAATCCACCTGCGTGAAACGTGATGTTCGCTGCCGCTTATTTGCGGGCGGCGCACGCATACATGTTGATTTCCATGCCAACTGGCACTTCAACGATCTTGGGTGCTTTCCAGGCCATTTGGATTCTCCTTGCTCGAGCAGGGCGATCTCCGCCCGCAACATAAGGTAATACGGACTGAGAACTTCGCCAGTAAAATCTTGGCTTCGCGCGCAGAGATCATATGCTGCGACGCAAAAGGTTTGGCCTGTTTTTTCGCAGGAACCGTTTGAACGCGTAGGACATCAAAGCGCTTGGTTCTTTCGCCAGTCAGCCAGTTGGAGAGTGTTCGGTTCACGTGAAAAAACACGTTAGAACAAGACCAGAAGCCCGGTTCTGATTCCATCAGAACCGAAAAAGCTCTAAGCCCGGTGGCGCACAACTATCGGGTTCAATAAGTTGTGAGCGTCTCAAAGGCCACCAAGCCGGTATCGAAAAGTTGGGTTCTCGACCATGCCACGATATTTTTTCAACACACGGATCGGTAACGAGTTGATCACCGACTCCGAGGGGGAGGAATTGCGTAATCCTGATCGCGCCTGGGAAGTGGCGCGTGCCATGATACGCGAGGTGCTGAGAACGGAAGGCCGGCACGCGAAAGTGTTGAGTGCGACGCTGGAAGTCACCGACGAGGACGGCGAGATCGTCCTGGAATTTCCCTTCACCGAAGCGCTGCTCGACATGCCCGAACGTCGGGCCACCAGGCATTAGCCGATCGCCTTATCCCGGCCCGGAATCAAATTTTCGTAGCCAGCTCTCGCTAAACTCCCTGAATCAACTTCGCGCGACATCGATCATGTGCCGGGCATCGCGTCTCGGCGGAGTCATGGCGATCTGACGGGGTGTTTTCGATTGCACTCCAGTTGAAAAATATTGGAGACTGCCAATCAGGAATGCCACCCGCACCGTTCGCTCGCGCGGAATATAACGGCTTCCATAAAGGGAGAACACTCATATGACGATCAGTTCGTGCGCGCCGCGCAGCGTTTTGCTCGCCGGCGTTTTTCTCGGTGCCTTTACCATCGCGGCCGCGGCACAGCAGCCCGCCGCGCCATCCAACAATTCCGCAAACCCGTCTACGCCTCAGGCAGCGCCGGCCGCGGCGCCTGCTGCCACTCCGGCGCAGACGGCGGCTGCGCCCGCGCTGCCTCCGGGATCGCCCCTGATCGGCCGGCCGGACAACGCCGATGCTGCGAAGCTCGCACCTGTCAGCGGACCGCCGATCGCTACTGCCGCAGGCAAGCTGCCGGTCTCGCAGCTCAAGGTGCCGCCGGGCTTCAATATCGAAGTCTATGCCGCCGGTATGGGCAACGCGCGCTCGCTGGCGCAGAGCGACAAGGGCACGGTGTTCGTCGGCAGTCGCACGCTCGACAAGGTCTACGCCATCATCAACAAGGACGGCAAACGCTCGGTCAAGGTGATTGCTTCCGGCCTTTATCGTCCCAACGGCGTCGCTTTCCATAATGGCACGCTCTATATCGCCGAGCTGTCGAAGATCGACAAGATCGACAACATCGAACAGGTCCTGGACAATCCGCCGAAGCCGACCACGATCTACGATGATCTGCCAAAGGACGAAGCCCATGGCTGGAAGTTCATCGCCATCGGCCCGGACAACAAGCTCTACGTTCCGGTCGGCCAGCCCGGCAATGACGTGCTGCACGATAGTGCGCATGGTCAGATCCGCCGCATCAATCTCGACGGCACCGGTGCGGAAGTGGTTGCATTCGGCGTGCGTAACAGCGTCGGCTTCGACTGGAATCCGCAAACCAGGCAGATGTACTTCACCGACAACGGCCGCGACTGGATGTCAGAAGACGTGCCGCAGGACGAGCTCAACCGCATCACCAAGGTCGGCGAGGATTTCGGCGCGCCCTATTGCTACCAGGGCAATATTGCCGACCCCGAATTCGGCTGGGGGCATTCCTGCTCGGACTACACGCCTCCGGTCGGCCTGCTTGGCCCGCACACCGCTTCGCTCGGCATGCGGTTCTACACCGGCAGCATGTTCCCGAAGAGCTATAAGGACGTCATCTTCGTGGCCCGGCACGGCTCGTGGAATAGGACCAACAAGGCCGGCGGCGACGTTGCCGTGGTCAGGCTGAACAGGGATGGCACGGTGAAATCGGTCGAACCATTTCTGACCGGCTTCATCCAGAACAACAAATATGTCGGCCGGCCAGTGGACGTGATGCAGATGAAGGATGGCTCGTTGCTGGTCTCTGACGACTGGAATGGCGCGGTCTATCGCATCACCTACGGCAAGCCGAAGGTGGCTAACAGGTAACCATTCAACTCAGTCATTCCGGATCTGGCGCGTCAGCGCCAGATCTTGGAATCTCGAGATTCTCAGGCGCGCAATTGCGCATCGGGAATCTCGCACCGCAACCACGAGATCCGGATGGTCGCTCCGTCCGGCGTCCGGAATGACGAGCCTGATGGATCGCCCCGGAATGACGACGGGCCCAGGGATTGCCGATGCGTAAAATGTTTGCCGTTCTGGCGTTGCTGGTTGCCGCCGCACCGCTGAAAGCCGAAACCATCGAGGAGCGTGCCGCGCCCTGTCTCGCCTGTCATGGCGACAACGGCCAGTCGCAGACCGAGGACATCCCCTCGCTCGGGGGGCAGCAGGCGGGATATGCGCTGATCCAGCTCTTCATGTTCCGCGAGAAGCTGCGCACCTTCGAGCCGATGAACGACATCACCAGATCGTTGTCCGACGACGACCTGCATGCGTTCTCCGATTTCATCGCCACGCTGCCGAAGCCGGCGCCGCCGGCCGATGCGCCCGATCCGGCGCGAATGGCGCGCGCGGCTGCGCTGGTTCAGCAGAACCACTGCAATTCCTGCCACCAGGCGGATTTCTCCGGCAGCGATAACGTGCCGCGCATCGCCGATCAGCGCGAAGACTATCTCGTCAAGACCTTGCGCGAATACAAGAACAATACCCGCCACGGCTATGACGACACCATGGCCGAGGTGCTGCAGCCGATCACCGACGAGCAGATCGCCGATCTCGCCTACTACATCGCCCGGGTGCGCTGACTTAAAACTTATCGGCAACTGCCCGATCCGAAGGCATATTTCGTTTGCAATCGCCGTGGCGCTCGTGGTGGGGCGGCGCTACAAAGACCGCTGATCAAACGGAGCTGTCCATGGAAGATCTCTGGCGTTTGTCGGCTGTTGATGTCGCGGCTGCAATAAGGGCGAAGAAAATATCGGCCACGGAGGCGGCGCAATCGGCGCTGGCGCGGCTCGATGCGGTCAATCCCAGGATCAACGCGGTGATCGATCATCGCCCTAAGGAGGTGCTGGCGCAGGCCGCAGGCGTCGACGCCGCGATTTCGCGCGGCGAGGCGCTGGGGCCGCTGGCCGGCGTGCCGGTGACGGTCAAGGTCAATATCGATCAGCAAGGTTTCGCCACCACCAACGGGCTCAAGCTGCAGCGCGACACCGTCGCGGCCAGCAACAGCCCGGTGGTCGACAATCTGCGCAAGGCGGGTGCGGTCATTCTCGGGCGCACCAATTGCCCGGCCTTTTCCTACCGTTGGTTCACTACCAATCTGATCCATGGCGATACCAAGAATCCGCGCGATCCGGGTATCACCCCGGGCGGTTCGTCCGGCGGGGCGGGCGCTGCGGTCGCCGCCGGCATCGGGCACATTGCCCATGGCACCGACATCGCCGGCTCGATCCGCTATCCGGCCTATGCCTGCGGGGTCCACGGCCTGCGGCCAACGGTCGGCCGCGTCGCCGCCTTCAACGCTGCGCTCCCGGAACGCACGATCGGGCCGCAGATCAGCGCGGTGTCCGGTCCGCTGGCGCGCAGCATCGGCGATCTCAAGGTCGCGCTGGCCGCAATGTCCGGCTTTGACGCACGCGATCCCTGGTGGGTGCCCGCGCCGTTGCAGGGGCCGGCAATGCCGAAGCGCGCGGCGTTCTGTTTCAATCCCGACGGGCTCGAAACGGCGGCCGAGGTGGGGGCGGCCGTTGCCGATGCCGCGAGGCGCCTGGAACGCGCGGGATGGACGATCGAGGAGGTCGCAACCCCGCCGCTGCGCGAGCCGGCGGACCTGCAGACCAAGCTCTGGCTCGGCGACGGCTATGAGGCGCAACTTCAGGCCGCCGAGCGCGAAGGCGATCCCGGCGCGCTGGCCTGCCTGCGCGGCAATCGCTCCAAGGTGTTTCCATTCGACGCCGCCACGCTTTCCAACATCCTGACGCGACGGGCGACCTTGACGCGGGAATGGCTGGTCTTCCTGGAGAAATATCCGGTGCTGCTGATGCCGGTTTCCGGCGAGCTGCCGTTCCCGGACCAGCTCGACATCAAGGACGATGCATCCTTCGCGCGGGTCTGGCAGGCGCAATTGACGCAGATTGCTATTCCCTTCATGGGGCTGCCTGGGCTAACCGTCTCCACGGGATTGGTCGGACGCGTGCCGGTCGGCGTCCAGCTGGTGGCCGGCCGCTACCGCGAGGACCTTTGCCTGCTCGCGGGCGAGGCGATCGAAGCAGCTGGCACCCCGGCGGCACCGATCGATCCCGTCGAATGACCGGGACCACATCGAAGTCGGGTGAAGCAATGGCCAGCGTCTATGATTTCACGGCGACATCGCTCGCCGGCGAAGAGATCAGGCTGAAGCAGTATGAGGGGCAGGTCCTGCTGATCGTCAACACGGCGAGCCAATGTGGATTCACGCCGCAATATGAGGGCCTGCAGGAGCTGTATCGGACATTTGCCCCGCGCGGCTTTGCCGTGCTCGGATTCCCGTGCAATCAGTTCGGCCGTCAGGAGCCGGGCGATTCACGCGAGATCGAGCAGTTCTGCACCACCAATTATGCCGTCACCTTTCCGATGTTCGCCAAGATCGACGTCAACGGCAGCAACGCCCATCCGCTCTATCAATATCTGAAGGGCGAGAAATCGGGATTGCTCGGCGCTGCGATCAAATGGAATTTCACCAAATTCCTGGTCGATCGTTCAGGTCAGGTGGTGGCGCGATATGCGCCGACGGCAAGGCCGGACGGGCTCACCAGGGAAATCGAGGCGTTACTGTGAACGAGAAAACACTGTGAACGAGAAAACCGAAGCGATGAACGATCAACTGCCCGACCGTCTGTCGGTCGATCCGAACAGCCCCTATTACAACGCCGAGATTCTGGCGCGCGATGTCGGCATTCGCTTCAAGGGCGCCGAGAAGACCAATGTCGAGGAATATTGCGTCAGCGAGGGCTGGATCCGCGTTCCCGCCGGCAATGCCAGGGATCGTCACGGCAACCCGCTGACGCTGAAGGTGCACGGGCCGGTCGAACCGTATTTCCGCGACACGAAGTAAGGCCGGTCGTCATTGCGAGCGTAAGCGACGCAATCCGGAATCTTTCCGCAAAGGCATATCCGGATTGCTTCGGAGCTCGCGCTCCTCGCAATGACGGTGGCTGTACGATCCGCCGCAATTTCTCGACCTCTCTTGTTGGGAGCGGTGAGGGGGGATGGCAGCGGTAAAAAACTCTACGACAGCCGCATGTCCAAAAGCCGCCGGCCTTCGGTCTTCAGGAGCTTCTTGACCGCGCTGGAGGCGGCGATCTCATCCTGATTGACATAGGCTTCGTGGTTCTTCTCGATGTCCTCGAGACGATAGAGATAGTTGACCATGATGCCGGCGGATTCGCGCAGTCCTTTCGGCGAGAGATCGCCGAGCCAGTCGATCCGTTCCAGCCGCGCGCCATTGCCGAGATGGAAGCGCGCCACTGAATCGATCAGCCGCCCCTTGGGCGTGCGCGCCTTCAGGAAATAATAGGCGGCGAGCGGCTCGACCACGCTGCGCAATTGCGCGGCGAGTTCCGCGTTTTCGTGCCAGCCCGGCTTGTCGAGCTGTTCGAGCAGGGCGCGGTCTTCCTCCGATATCGGAAGGTCGGCGGTCTGCTTCAGCCATTGCATGAAGCCCGGCACCGGCGACAGCGTCACGAAGGTGTCAAGCTTCGGCAGCTCGCGCTGCAATTCCTCGACCACCTGCTTGATCAGGAAGCTGCCGAAGGAAATGCCGCCGAGGCCGCGCTGGGTATTCGAGATCGAATAGAACACCGCGGTGCGCGCGCGCTCGATCGGCACCGGCTGGCGGTCCTCGGCGAGCAGCGGCGCGATCGCGCCGGGAATATTCTCGGTCAATGCGACTTCGACGAAGATCAGGGGTTCGTCGACCAGCGCGGGATGGAAGAAGGCATAGCAACGGCGGTCGACAGGATCGATACGGCGGCGCAGATCGTTCCAGTCGCGGATCTCGTGCACGGCCTCGTAGCGGATGATCTTTTCCAGGATGTTCGCCGGACTTGACCAGTCAATCCTGCGGAGCACGAGAAATCCCCTGTTGAACCATGAAGACAGCAGATGCGTGATGTCGCGGTCGAGCGCGGCAAGGTCCTTGTTGCCCTTCATGACACGGAGCAGGTCAGCGCGCATCGCTACCAATTCGCTAGTGCCGCCCGGCGCCCGGTTCAGCCGGCGGATCAGTTCCTGCCGCCGCGGCTCGGATGCGAAATGCAGATCGCCGCCGTCGATATCGGGCTGCGCGCGCCAGCCTTCGATGGCGCGTGCGAGCTTTTCCCGGTCCGGGCCGAAGTCGCGCGCCAGCGTGCTGAAAAAGGCCTGCCGCTCGGCGTCGTCGAGATGATGGTAGCGGTCGAGCACTTCGCGGGCCATTGCGATACCCGAAGCCTCGCCGCGGCCCGACAGCAGCGCCTCGCAGAGTTCCAGCAGTTCCGACGCATCCTCCTTGGTGCCGTTTGAATTGCCGCGACGCAAAAATGTGCGGCCGCGCTCGGAGATCGTCGCGAGGAGGTCGGAGAAAAAGGCGTTGGCCATGGGAGAATCAGTCCGGACAGCGCTGAGTTTTGCGACAGTTTATGGCAAAGTCAGTCACAATTGAACGGCAGCATAGTACGGCAATTTGCCCTGGCCGCGAAGGACCAAATCTGCCGCCTTGCACTTGACTTGGCTGTGATTTCGTCCCGCTCAAGGGGGGCGACGAGTATCGCGTCGATCCTGACCGGCTCGGCGCCAGGCGAGCCCTGCTCACTCCTTGCCGGCAAATTCCGTCGGCGTCTTGCCGGTGACCTGGCGGAAGGCGTGCGAGAATGCCGGTACGCTGGCATAGCCGAGATCGGAAGCGAGCTGCTTGACCGAGACATTGGCCTCCATCGACAGCCGCTCGATCGCGGCCGCGATCCGCGCCCGCTGGCACCAGCTCTTGAAGCTCAGTTGGGTCTCGGCGGCGAACAGGCGCGACAAGGTCCGCACCGAGGTTCCTACCGTGCTCGCCAGCGTTTCGATCTCATGCGAGCCGGTGGGGTCGGAAAGCACGATGTCGGCGGCGCGCCGGCAGCGCGGCTCGCGCGGCAGCGGGATGAAGGTGGTGGAATCCTCGGCTTCGTGCAGTTCCAGCAGCGCGAGCTTGACCAGTACCGCCGCCCGCTCGGGATCGTCGCGGCCGTCGAACAGCGCCAGGATCGCCTCGTGCAGCAGCCGCGACACCCGCACCACATATTCATGGCGCAGGCCTTCGCTGCGGTCCTGCTGCGCCAGCCAGTTGACATCGAAATAGAGCGTCCGCATCTCGCTGTCGGCCAGCACGTCGATGGAGTGGGCGAGGCGGGCCGGCACCCAGACCGCGCGGTCGGGCGGCACCAGCCAGCGTCCCTTCGGGGTGGTCACCTGCATCATGCCGCGGGCGGCATAGACCAGCTGCGCCTCGCGGTGCATGTGAGTGTCGATCCGGACGCCCTTTTTGTAGCGGCGTGCCACCCGATGCACGCCGCCGGTGATCGGGGGCTGGATGCCGTCGAGGGTCGCAACTGGCTTTTCGGCGATAATCATTGGCCACATCCCATAAGGACAACACCCTATAATTTGTTTCAGCACAACAGAGGATTCGACCCAGGATTTCGCTATGAACGCTTCCGGCCGGGTGATCGGCTTCGTCAACGCCGCTCATTTCATCGATCATTATTCGATGCTGATTTTCGCTGCCGCCGTCATCATCATGGGGCCGGCGCTCGGCATGGCCTATTCGGATCTGCTGCCCTATGCGACGCCCGCCTTCATCGCCTTCGGCGCCGGCTCGCTGCTCACCGGCTGGCTCGGCGACCGCTGGAGCCGCCGGCACATGATGGTGATCTTCTTTGTCGGCATCGGCGCCTCGATGATTTCGGTTGGCTTCGTGCAGACGCCGCTGCAGCTTGGCGCAGCGCTGCTTGCGATCGGCATCTTCGCCTCGATCTATCATCCGGTCGGCACCGCGATGATCGTGTCCTATGCCGACAAGCTTGGCCGCGAGATGGGGATCAATGGCGTCTGGGGCAATCTCGGCGTCGCGTCCTCGGCGCTGGTCACCGGCGTGATCGGCCAGTATCTCGGCTGGCGCTTTGCCTTCATCGTTCCCGGCGCCATCACGATCCTGATCGGCATCGCCTTTGCCAGCCTCGTGGTTCACGAGGACCGCACCGGCACCAGGCAGGCCGCAGCCCAGGCGCGCGTCGCCAAGCAGGACATGTGGCGGGTGATCGTGGCGCTACTCATCGTGGTGATCGCGATCTCCACCACCTTCAACGCCGTCACCGTGGCCTTGCCGAAACTGTTCGCCGAGCGCCTGGCCGATCTCACCAAGAGCCCGGCGCTGCTCGGGCTGATCACGGCCGGTGTCTATGTGTTCGGTGCGATGACCCAATACACGATCGGCAGGCTGCTCGACCGGCACTCGCTCAAAACGGTGGCGCTGCCGTTATCGTTCGTGCTGGCGCCGCTGCTTTATTTCGCTGCCAGCCTGTCGAACCTGCCGCTGATCGCGGTTTCGATCGGCATCGTGATGGGCGCGTTCGGGCAGGTGACCGTCAACGACGCCATGGTCGGCAAATACACCAGCGAGGAATGGCGCTCGCGCGCCTATGCAGTGCGCTACTTCGTCGGCTTCACCGCCGCCGGCGTTTCCGTCGGCCTTGTCGCCTGGCTGTACCAGCACGGCGGCTTCGTCACCATGCTGCATGCGTTCGGCGCCCTGTGCCTGCTGACGGTGGCGGCGGCGATCATCCTGCCGCACGAGATCAAGGTGCCGGCGGTCCCGACCGATTGATCGCGGCCGAACTGTCTGCATCGACTGAAATTGGCGCGGCTGGCCGGGCGGCAGCAATTGCGGCGGCCGCTGCGATCTCGCGCGAGCGCCCGGCCCTTGCGAGGCCAGGATGATTTCGCAGCGTTTCTGACGGATTGCTGTTTTTTACGAATTATTAAACTGTCATCTTTCCGTTATGTGACCACCCTATTCCATTACCCGTTACCAAATTCGGGGCTTGGGGTTGGGCGTGGTTAGGTTTGGGGTTGGCGGCTTTGGCCGCAGGCGTCGCGTTGCGTCGATTTCTTCACTTTCTCCTTCAATCAGCAGAAATCTTCGGCGGCGACTGGCGCTGCTATGCTCCGCATCCGCCATTGTGATCGGCGCGATGAACGGCGCTCATGCCGGGCAGTTGCCCGCATCGGCGTTCCAGACCTACGATCCGTCGATGGCGTCGAGCATCGTTCCGGGCCCGCTCGCGCTCTATGCGGTGCCGGTCGACAGCCTGCATCCGACGCAGATGGACGAAGGTTTCGTCGAAGTCGACAAGAAAGTCGCCGGATTCGATCTTCTGGCGCCATCACAGCTGCAGGCCAATCTGCTGACCGACATCGAGCCGGTGGTGATCGGCCCCGGCGGCCAGCTCTATCTGACCGACGGTCATCACACATTGACCGCGCTCGAAAAGTCGATCTACGGCGCATCCGACCCGACCGTCTATGTCTACGTCGTCGCCAATTACTCGAACCTGACCACCAGCCAGTTCTTTGCGATGATGGAATCGCAGAATCTGCTGTTGCCGCTCAATGACGGCGTTCCGGAAGCCGTCGACCCCGTAACCGGCGCGCCGATTCCGACGAGCCTCACAGGCACGAGCAGCGATCCGTATCGCGGCCTCGAATACAGCATCCTGAAGAACAAGAGCTCGAAACTCTTCACCTCGAGCTCGAACATCACCGGCGCCGCAGGCTCCTCGATTCCCGGTCTCGACAAGATGACCGGCTTCTATGAGGATTTCTTCGAAGCTGCGGCCTATCGCAATGCCAATAACGGGCTTGGTCTTCCGTATCTGTCGCCGGGCGATATCGCGATCGCGACCAAATGGAATTTGACGGCGACAAGCCAGACCACGCTGCCCAACGTTCCGGGGACCGTCACCGCGGCGCAATTGCCGGGCTTCATCCTCTCGAACAATATCGTGCTCAACAGCCCCATCAGCGATTCGACGCTGGCGAGCGGCGCGCTCGACGGCAACGGCACATTCACCGGCATCACCACGATCAATGCCGGCACGGCCGCCGACCCCATCATCATCGGCACGCCCAATGTCGGCTTCGTCATGCAGCTCGGCAACGATGACGGCAAAACCGTTACGCTCGATGCCGCCAATACCTATACCGGCGGAACCTCGATTCTCGCCGGCGATCTCGTCATCGCCGGCGACAGCTCGCTCGGCGCGGCCGTGCCGGCCGGCGCAGCGATCGATCCCAGCCACGTGCTCGCCAGCGTCCAGGCGGCGAACGGCATCATCTTCAACAGCCTCGACGAGGGTAACGGAACGCTCACCATCGGCACCACGGCCGGAGGCGGCACCGCGACCTTCTCGACCTCACGGCCGATCGCCGTCGGCGGCGAGACCGCGACCATCGACCTCAACGGCTATATCACCACGCTCAACGGCCAGCTCGTCTCGCTCGGCGCCGATGGCATCGGGCTCGGCAACCAGAGCGGCTTCTCGGATCTCACCATCGACGACAATTCGTCGAACAAGGGCGTGCTGATCCTGTCGACGCCGAGTCCCTATTTCTACGGCAACATCATCATCGGCAACAGCAACGCGCCGACCGTGCGCGTGATGGACGACGCGGCGCTCGGCAATACTTCCGGCCCGGCGATATCGATCGGTGAAATCGAGCTGAACGGCGGAACGCTGCAGGCCGGCGCTTCGTTCGCGGCGCCGGAGCGAGACCTGTTCCTCGGCAGCGGCAGCGATTTCGACGTCAACGGCTTCACCACCAGCTGGGGCACGATCACCGACGTGCAGCGCACGCTCGATATCCTCAACAGCAATACGACGACCGCCGGCGCCGTCACCTTCAACAGCCTGTCGATCGGCGGCACCGCGACGCTGCAGCTTGCCGGAGGCGCAGCCGGCGAAGCCGTGACGCTGACCAACGGCATCGACCGTCAGGCTGCCGGGACGCTGATCATCCAGCCGAGCTCGTCGACTTCGCTCGGGACCACGGAAAAAGTGCTGTCCGGCGTCGGAACATCATCGCTGGTCAACACCGCGACGGATGCGATCGCGCCGGTCTATATCGTCACCAACAACGGCACATCGAAAAGTGCCGGCCCGTACGACTTCGTAACGTATGGTGCGGACGGATACGTCAAGGCGACCTACAACGCCGCCACTCTGACGGATTCGCCTGGCGATGTTGTTGCGCTGTCCGCCGCGCCCACGATCAGCGGCAATGTCGCAGCATTTGCGCTGAACACCGAAGGCAAGGCCGTCAACCTCAACGGCAACACGCTGACGCTCGGCGACGGCACCAATGCCGGCGGCCTCATTCTGGCTTCGGGCGCATCGATCTCCAACGGTACGCTGGCCTTCGGCGGCAGCGAAGGCATGATCTGGCTGAGCGGCAGCAATCCGACCATTTCGGCCGAGATCACCGGCAGCAACGGCCTGACCTTCGCGGGCTCGGGCGGCGTGTCGATCTCGACGGCTGCGAATGTGAGCGGCGCGATCACCATCGATTCCGGCACCGTCACGCTCTCGGGCAGCAATATCTTCGCCGGCAATTCGACCGGCATCATGCTCGGTGACGTCAAGAAATCGCCGGCCCCTGCGGTACTCGATATCACCGCCAACAACACGCTGGCGAGCCTGAATTCGGTCGGCAACAACAGCACCGTGAACATCAGCAACGGCGCGTCACTGACGATCGGCGACACCACCACCAATCTCGACTCGGTGCTGTTGAGCACGATCTCGCAAACCGGAACCGCGGTCGACGGCGCGCTGACCAAGGACGGCTCGGGCATCCTTGATCTCTCCAGCTCGGCCGGTGTCAGCTTCGCCTCGGGAAGTACGGTGGTGGTCAATGGCGGCGTCTTGCGCATTGCCAACGGGGTGTTCGGCGCCAGCGCCACCACGCCGATCGTGCTCGCCGCAGGCACCGAACTGCAATATGCCGGCAATGGCGGATCGAAGTTCAACGATCCGATCGAAGGCGCCGGTATCTTCCACGTGATCGGCGGCACCGTGCAGCTCACCAGCACTGCCAATAGCTATAGCGGCGGCACGGTGGTCGAGCAGGGATCGACGCTCGACCTGACCACGGCGAATGTTTCCAGCGGCAATGCCAATATCATCGATGCCGGCGGTCTCGTCGTATTCGATCAGGCAACCAATGGCACCTATTCCGGTGTGATCAGCGACGGCCGTCAGATGGAAGCAAGCAGCGGTCCGCTACTGTCGGGCAGCCTGGTCAAGGACGATTCGAGCGGCGCCAATGGCGGCAATCTCACGCTTGCAACGGCGCAGACCTATACTGGCGGCACCTTCGTCGAGGCCGGCACGCTCACGCTCGGCGTCGCCGACGCGATCGCCAGCAGCAGCGGCGTCGATCTCGGCCGCGTCGGCGGCCCGACCGGAACGGGCGCCGCTCCGAGCAACGGGCCGGTGACGGCGACCCTGGCGCTATCGGCGGACAACACCATCCAGGGGCTGATGAATGAGTCCGGCAACAACACCGCCGTTCAGCTCGACAGCAGCACGTTGACGCTGAACGTCGCCAGCGGCCTGACGTTTCAGTTCGGTGGCGCGATCAACGGAAGCGGCGGGCTGGTCATGTCGGGCGGCGGCACCGAGACGCTCACCGGCAGCAGCACCTATACCGGCCCGACCACGGTCAATGGCGGCCTGCTCAATGTCGATGGCAGCATCGTTTCGTCGAGCCTGACCACGGTCAATGCCGGCGGCACGCTTGGCGGCGATGGCTTTATCGGCAATGCCGCGATCAACGGCGGCACGCTCTCGCCTGGTGACACGACCGGCACGCTGCATGTGAACGGCAATCTCGCCTTCACGACCGCAGCCACATATCTCGTCGAGATTGGGCAGTCGGCGTATGGCCAGACCGAGGTCTCGGGCACTGCAGCGCTTGCGGGCGCGGTTCAGGTCGGCTCGTCAACGGGCGCCTACAAGTTCAACCAGCCCTATCAGATCCTGTCGGCCGATGGCGGCCTCGGCGGCTCGCAATTCAGTTCGCTGGAGTTGCCGGGCTTCATCACGGGCACCTTGAGCTATTCGCCGACCGATGTCTCATTGACCTTGGGACTGGGGTTGGAGCAGCTCGCCGGCCTCACCGGCAACCAGCAGTCGATCGGCGCGGCGATCGACCATGTCGCCAATTCGGCCGGCTCGCTGCCTGCTGGATTTGACAGTTTGCTCAGCCTCTCGCCGGCCGCAATCCCTGCCGCGCTGACGCAGCTGTCCGGCGAAGTCGGAACCAGTCCGCAACAGACCACATTCGACGCGATGACGCAGTTCGTCAGTTCGCTGCTCGACCACATGGGCGGCGAGGGCGTGAGTCCCGCACCGGCGCCTGGCGCTACCGCGTTTGCCAATGGGGATGCAGGTGCAAGCGCCTACGCGGCGAACGGCGCGCCGCGCTCGCAGAGTGAGCGCGACGCCTATGCGGCCATGTACACCAAGGCGCCGCTGCGCCCGGTCAATCCATTCATGCCGGGCTGGAGTGTGTGGGCGGCCGGCTTCGGCGGTTCGCAAAACACCGATGGCAACGCTGCAGTCGGATCGAGCGGCACCTCCAGCCAGATCTATGGCACCGCCGTCGGCGCCGACTATCGCATCTCTCCTTACACCGTCGCCGGATTGGCCGTCGCCGGGGGCGCCACCAATTTCAGCGTCGGCAGCATCGGCACCGGCCGTTCCGACCTGTTCCAGGCCGGCGCCTATGTCAGGCATAGCGTCGGTCCGGCCTATATCTCCGCCGCGCTCGCCTATGGATGGCAGAACGTCACGACCAATCGCACCGTGACGATCGGAGGCGCCGAGCCGCTGCGCGCCAACTTCGACGCCAACGCGATCTCCGGCCGGCTTGAAGGCGGTTACCGCTTCCAGACGCCATGGATGGGCGTCGGGCTCACGCCTTATGCCGCAGCGCAGTTCACCACCTTCGATCTGCCGGCCTATGCCGAACAGTCGCTGTCGGGGGTCAGCACCTTCGCGCTGTCCTACGGATCGCAGAGCATCACCGATCCCCGCACCGAGCTCGGCCTCCGTACCGATAAGTCCTTTGCGCTCGATACCGCGGTCGTGACGCTGCGTGCTCGCGCTGCATGGGCTTACGACTACGACACCAGCCGTAGCGCGATGGCCACGTTCCAGTCGCTGCCCGGTGCAAGCTTCGTGGTGAATGGCACGGCGCCAGCGCATAATTCGGCGCTGACGACGGCGTCGGCCGAGGTCAAATGGCAGAACGGCTTTTCGGTCGCCGCCACTTTTGAAGGCGAGTTCTCCGATGTGACCCGCTCCTATGCCGGCAAGGGTGTGCTGCGATATCAGTGGTGAGACGCCCGCTTCCGAAGATGCGGAGGCGGGTCTGCCGCTGCCTTCATAATCTCATGATGCACGAACTGATCGCGGCCGGCGCGGCATTGCCGGCCCGTCGACGCGGGTATCCGCCGGCCTTGGCTTTCACCGGCGCGTCTGGCAGCCCTTTAGCCATTCCGGCACGCTGCTTGCATTCGTTTGAGCCGGTGTCCTCCTTTTGAGGACCGCGCTTGAGCGGAGGTCCAATGACCCTTACGGCAGCAGCCCCGGTCGCCGGCCAGGGGGCCGGCCAGCGGACGAAGATCAATTCCATCGTCTTTGCCAGCAGCATCGGCACCGTCATCGAATGGTATGATTTCCTGATCTACGCCACCGCGGCGGCGCTGGTGTTCAACAAGGCGTTCTTTCCGACCTTCGATCCGCTCGCCGGCACCCTGGCTGCGCTCGGCGCCTACGCCGTCGGCTTCGTCGCCCGGCCGCTCGGCGCGGCGCTGTTCGGCCATTTCGGCGACAGGCTCGGGCGCAAGTCCATGCTGGTGCTGACCCTGTTCATCATGGGCCTCTCCACCTTCTGTGTCGGCCTGCTCCCGACCTATGCCTCGATCGGCATCATGGCGCCGACCCTCTTGATCCTGCTTCGCATCATCCAGGGCATCGGCCTCGGCGGCGAGTGGGGCGGCGCCTCGCTGATGGTGCTGGAGCACGCGCCGGCCGATAAGCGCGGCTTCTACACCAGCTTCGTGCAGGTCGGCTTCCCGATCGGGCTCGTGCTCGCCACCTGGGTATTCTCGCTGGTCACCAAATTGTCTGATGCCGACCTCGCGGCCTATGGCTGGCGCATCCCGTTCCTGCTCAGCATTCTCCTGCTGGCGGTCGGCACCTTCGTGCGCTCCCGCGTGCCGGAGACGCCGGTATTCGAAGGCCTGAAGCAGCGCGACGGCCTCTCCGTCAATCCGTTTGCCGAGGCGGTCGGCAAGAACACCAAATCGTTCCTGATCGCGGTTGGGCTCAAGCTCTCGGAGGTATCGTGGGTCTATATGCTCACGGTGTTCGTCGTGGTCTATGCCACCACCCAGCTCAAGCTGCCCAAGCCGATGATGCTCGATGCCGTCATGTACGCGGCGCTGGTGGAGTTGATCACCTTGCCGCTGTTCGGCTGGCTCGCGGACAAGATCGGCCGCCGGCCGCTGTTCATTCTCGGCGCGCTGTTCACGATCGCGTTCGCCTTCCCGCTGTTCTGGATGCTGGAAAGCAGGAGCGCCGCGATCGTCCTTATCGCCATCATGATCGCGATGAATTTCGGCCACGGCCTGATGTTCGCCTCTGAATCCGCCTATTTCCCGGAATTGTTCGGACCGCGCGTGCGCTATAGCGGCGCGACCTTCGGATTCCAGCTCTCGGCGGCAATCGGCGGCGGCTTTGCGCCGATCATCGCCACCGCAATGGCCGGCTATATCGGGGGCACCACCGGCGTCTCGATCATGCTGGTCATTCTCGGCCTGATCACGCTCGCCGCCGCGCTGGCGGCACGCGAGACCCTGGGCGGCTCTCTGACCGAATAGCGGCTTGGAGCGTCGCGCCATGCGGTTCGGCATCTTCGTCTATGATGGCGTCGAACCGATCGATCTGGCGACCTTCGGCGTGCTCTCGATGGCGCGCCGTATCGCTCCCGAAATCGAGATCTGCACCATCGCGCCGCAGGCTGGGCCGGTCGCGCTCGCCAACGGGCTGAAGGTGACCGCCGATTTCGGCATCGACGATGCGCCTGTCTGCGACCTCGTCATCGTCACCGGCGGTCCCGGCTGGTCTGTGCAGGCAGCGGCGCCGGCGACGCTCGATTACATCAGGCGCGTTCATGCCGCGGGGCGTATCGCCTCGGTGTGCACCGGCGGCATGATCCTGGCGGCAAGCGGCATCCTCGATCATGGTCCGGCGACCACCAAGCGCGAAGTGGTGCCGCCGGAAACGTCGCCGGTGGAAGTGATGCGCGCATCCTATCCGCCGATCGACGTGCGCGAGGCGATGCTGGTGGACCGTGGAGACGTGGTGACGGGCGGCGGGGTTTCGCTATGCATCGACACCACGCTGCATCTGCTGGCGGCCATGCTCGGCAAGCATGTGGCCGACGAGACCGCGCGGATCATCGAATACAGCCGCGCCTGGAAGGCCAATTGCGAAGGTTTTCCGCCGATCGTGGTTGGACGTTAGCGCGTGATGAGATCGGGTTTGATTGGATGCTGCGGTCACAATGCGCCTCTCCCACAAGGGGAAAAGGAGCCGCGGTCGAATCGATTCAACCAAAACTCACTGCGATTTATTGGGACCGCCAGATCCAATCATGACCTCGCATGCCTTGATCCCAAGGTTCTGATCTAAAGAAATGCCGATGCCAGCGCCGGCGCTTCTTCCAGCGCGTGGGTCATGTATTCCAGGCCCGCCGCAAGCCGCGAACGGGTGATCGGACCGCCGAGACAGACGCGCACCGCTTCCGGTGGCGGACCTGCCGCGGTGAACGCATCGCTGGCGACGACGCCGATCGCGGTCGAGCGCATATGCTCGACGAAGGCGGCGCGATTCCACAAGGCCGGCAGCTCGATCCAGATGTTGAAGCTGAGCGGGTCGCTCCTGCAGACCCCCTTCGGCAGGATCTGCGCGGCGAGCTTCTGCCGCGCCATGGTCTCGTTGCGGATGAAGCGCAGCAGCGTGTCGGCCGTTCCATCCTCGATCCATCGCGTCACCAGCGCCACGGTGAAGGGCGAGGCCATCACGGTCGCGGCGCGCAGCGCGGATGCGAACGACCAGGCCGAGCGCGTGTCGGGAACGACGACGTAAGCGGCGCGCAGCCCCGCGCCGATGCATTTGGCGAGCCCCGCGACATGCCAGGTCAGGTCGGGCGCGATCGCGGCAAAGGGCGCGTGTCCATGGGGCGGAATGAAGCCGTAGGCATCGTCCTCGATCAGCGGCAGCTTGAAGCGGCGCGCCACCGCGGCAATGTCGCGCCGCCGCTGGTCGCTGATCGTCAGCGTGGTGGGGTTCTGCAGCGTCGGATTGAGATAGAGCGCCTTCGGCTTTGCTTTCTTGCAGGCGTCCGCCAGCGCGTCGACCTCGATGCCTTCCTTATCCATCGGCAATCCGACCAGCTTGAGCCCGAGCTGGGCCGCGATCGATCGGATACCGGGATAGGTGATGGCCTCGCACAGTACGGTATCGCCGGGCTTGGCGAGAATGGTCAGGATCGAGAGCAGTGCCGGATGCGCGCCTGGCGAGACGAAGATCCGTTCCTGCGCCGGCACCAGCGCGCGGCGACCGAGCCAGCTCGAGGCCGCATCCTTGTCGGCTTGGGTGCCGCCGAGCCCCTGATAGCGCAACAGCGAAACGATGTCGCGCGAGACATATTCCACGCCCGCCTGCATCCGTTCGATCAATTCAGGGTCGTCGGGTTCCGGCGGCAGGTTCATCGAGAAATCGACCGGACGCGGCGGCGGCGCCTGCTGGCTGCGGCGCGGCTTCGGCCTGCCACGGACGAAAGTGCCCTGTCCGACCTTGGATTCGATCAGGCCGCGTTTCTGCGCTTCGACATAGCCGCGCGCGACCGTGGTGAAATCGACGTCGAGTCGCTTGGCCAGCTTGCGCTGCGGCGGCAGCCGGTCGCCGACCGCCAATCGTCCGGCGCTGATGTCGTCGGAAATGGCATCGGCGATCGCGAGGTAACGTGGCTTGTCGCTCGTCGAAAGATCAGGAGTCCAGTCGGCCATCGATTTGTTGTAATCCCGCGGTCGATTGTTGACTGCATATTGTTGCATTCCGCGGCCTCCTTGCAACCTTTCATGCGCGCTGTAAAGAGTTTCGCGCGAGCGCCTCCGGTCCGGTTCCCACGCAGGATCTTTGCTTATCGGAAATGCATGCTGCTCAGGATTTCAACGCATCTTTTCGCGCCAGGCTTTCCGATCCCGTCAGGAATCCATTCAAGATTGAATGGATAATTGAATGTAAATTGACTGTTTTGATGATCGGTTGTGCAAAAGGTCAATTGGCACATGTGTTGCAATATTTGCTGCGCGCCCGGCCAAACGCCCCGGGGCCAAAGCAAGGAGTGCAACATGCCAGCCGTCACCAAGCCTGCGCACCAGAAAGGCGACTATCTCGTCGATTACGAAAGCAAGGTTTTCGAAGACGTCAAAGCCAAGCCCGGCGAAAAGGCGCTCGTCACGTTCCACACGGTCGCGTTCGAAGGCTCAATCGGTTTCGTCAACATGCTGCAGGCCACGCGCCTGATGCGCAAGGGCTTCGAGACCTCGATCCTGCTGTATGGCCCGGGCGTCACGCTCGGCGTGCAGCGCGGCTTCCCCAAGCTCGGCGACGAGGCGTTTCCCGGACATCAGAATTTCAACAACACGCTGACCAAGTTCATGACCGAAGGCGGCAAGGTCTATGCCTGCCGTTTCGCGCTGCAGGCGCTGTACGGTCACGGCGAGCCGTCGCTGATCCCCGGCATCATTCCGATCAGCCCGCTCGACGTGCTCGATCTGATCCTGATCCATCGCAACGAGAACGCGTTCATGCTGCACACGTGGACCCTCTAGGGCTTGAACTCTCCAACCGGGCAAGCTCACGGACGAGGCACGCATGGCCGAGAAAGCAAAAGTCAGGGTCGCGGCGGTGCAGATCGCGCCGGATCTCGACACCGCGACGGGGACGCTCGACCGCGTCCTCGCCGCAACCGCGGAAGCGGCCGGCAAGGGCGCGCATCTGGTCGTATTCCCCGAGACCTTCGTGCCCTTCTATCCGTATTTCTCCTTCATCCGCCCGCCGATGCTCTCCGGCGCCGAGCATATTCATCTCTATGACAACGCGGTTGCCGTTCCCGGTCCGGTGACCGAGGCGGTGGCGGCTGCGGCGCGGCAGCACAACATCGTGGTCGTGCTCGGCGTCAACGAGCGCGACTACGGCACGCTGTACAACGCGCAACTGATTTTCGATGCCGACGGCAGCCTCGTTCTCAAGCGGCGCAAGATCACGCCGACCTTCCACGAGCGCATGATCTGGGGGCAGGGCGACGGCTCCGGCCTCAAGGTCGCGGACACGGCGGTCGGACGGATCGGCGCGCTGGCCTGCTGGGAGCACTACAATCCGCTCGCGCGCTATGCGCTGATGGCGCAGCACGAGCAAATCCACGTCGCGCAGTTTCCGGGCTCGCTGGTCGGGCAGATCTTCGCCGACCAGATCGAGGTGACGATCCGCCATCATGCGCTGGAAAGCGGATGCTTCGTCGTCAACGCCACCGGCTGGCTGACCGAAGAACAGATTACCAAGATCTCACCCGAAGAGGGGCCGCGTCGCGGCCTGCGCGGCGGCTGCATGACCGCGATCATCTCGCCGGAAGGCAATCACCTCGTGCCGCCGCTCACGTCGGGCGAAGGCATCCTGGTTGCCGATCTCGACATGGCGCTGATCGTCAAGCGCAAGCGGATGATGGATTCGGTCGGCCATTACGCCCGCCCCGAACTGTTGTCGCTGCTGTGGGACGACCGCCCCGCAAGCCCGCTGCACAAACTGCACCCGACGCCGTCTTTCTCCACTTCAGGAGGATCATCCGATGAAACCGATGCTGGCTTCCGAGCAGCCGAAGCCGATGCCGACCGAGCAGCTGATCAACGAGTTGCAGTCCTTCGGGGTCCGTCTCGTTGATCCCAGGGCCGGCGGCGATAGTCGCCGCGGCGGCGCCGGCCCTTCCGATCACATGCCGATGACGATCGGCGGCGCGACCGTGATGATCCCGGTGCACAACGCGCCGGCCTTCGAAAGCCCCTATCTCGTCGACAGGCCCGACGCGCTCGGCCGCAGCCGGGTCAGCCGTGACGGCGCCGCTATCGGCGAGGTGAAATTCCAGCTGCGGCCGCGCTTCTACGAGCGCTCGACCGCCGACGGCATTCCCTATTCGAAGATCGCGACGCTGCACGGCCGTGACGTGCTGGCGACCACCATCCTGCAGAGCTGCATCCGCTATCAGAGCCGCACCAAGACCTGCCAGTTCTGCGCCATCGGCCAGTCGCTCGCCGCCGGCCGCACCATCGAGCGCAAGACGCCGCAGCAGCTTGGCGAGGTGGCGAAGGCCGCGGTCGAGCTCGATGGCGTCACCCACATGGTGATGACGACGGGCACGCCGCCCGGCCGCGACCGCGGCGCCAGCATCCTGTGCGAGAGCGCGATCGGCGTCAAAGCCGCGGTCGATCTGCCGATCCAGGGCCAGTGCGAGCCGCCCGATGACGATATCTGGTTCACGCGGATGCGCGAGGCCGGCATCGATACGCTCGGCATGCATCTGGAAGCGGTGACCGAGGAGGTCCGCGCCCGCATCATGCCGGGCAAGGCGCAGGTATCGGTCGAGCGATATTTCAGCGCCTTCGAAGCCGCGGTGCCGGTGTTCGGCCGCGGCCAGGTCTCGACCTATATCCTCGCCGGCCTCGGCGACAGAAGCGAAGACATTCTCGCCACTTGCGAGCGGCTGGTTGCGACCGGCGTCTATCCCTTCGTGGTGCCGTTCGTGCCGATCGCCGGCACGCCGCTGGAAAGCCATCCGACACCGCCGCCGTCCTTCATGCACGCCATCCTCGCCCCGCTCGCCGACATGCTGGTGAAGGCCGGCATGCAGTCGAGCCGGATCAAGGCCGGGTGCGGAAAATGCGGCGCCTGCTCGGCGCTCTCCACTTACGAGAAAAGGAGCGGCGCATGATCTTCGAACCCGTCAGGCCGTTCCTCGCCAGTGCCTATCAGATCAAGTTCGCGACCGAGGCCTGGGAAAAGCGCGGTGCCGCAGCGTTGCGGCGCCAGGTGTTCTGTCACGAGCAGGGCCTGTTCGACGGCGATGACCGCGATGCGGTCGACGACACAGCGATTCCGATCGTGGCGATCTCGCTGTTCGGCATCGCGCCCGATGCGGTGGTCGGCACGGTTCGCATCCACCCGCATCCCGAGGAGCCCGGCGTGTGGTGGGGATCGCGGCTGGCGGTATCAGGTCAATATCGCCGGCTCGGCGCGGTCGGCAGCGGGCTGATCCGCCTTGCGGTCGCCTCTGCCCATGCACGTGGCTGCCACACCTTCCTCGGCAACATCCAGAGCCAGAATGTCGAGCTGTTTCGCCGCATGCACTGGCGCTCGCTGCAACAGCTCGAACTTCACGGCAAGCCGCATCACATGATGCAGGCCGATCTTGATTTCTATCCGCCGTTCGAACGGCCCGAAGCCGGTTTCCTCTCCCTGCCGAAGCTCGCCGCCTGATGATCGGGTCATCCGCCATATCCGCGATTGCCGAGCGGCTGCGCCAGAGCGGCGGCCTTGCGGCCAAGAGCGATATCGCCGCTGTTGCACGATCGCTCGGGCTGTCCGGCGCTGACGCCATCGCGGTCGGTGACGACTGCGCCGCGATTGCCGATGGCGATGGGTATCTGTTGTTCGCCATCGAAGGCTTCATCAATGAATTCGTCGCCGGAGATCCCTGGTTCGCGGGCTGGTGCGGCGCCATGGTCAATATCTCCGACGTTGCGGCGATGGGCGGGCGCCCGATCGCCATCGTCAACGCGATCTGGGCCAATGGCGAGGAACAGGCATCGCCGGTGCTGGCGGGCCTGAGGCAGGCGGCGCAGGCCTACAATGTGCCTGTGGTCGGCGGCCACACCAATGTCCGCACCGACCGCGGCCAATTGTCGGTCGCCATCCTCGGCCGTGCCCGGAAGCTGCTGACCAGCTTCGATGCTGAACCGGGTGACGTGCTGATCGCGGCCATTGATCTGCGCGGCCGCTATCGCGAGCCGTTCTCGAACTGGGAAGCTGCGACCGATGCGCCGCCGGTGCGGCTGCGTGGCGATCTCGAACTGCTGCCGGCGATCGCTGAAGCCGGGCTGGCGCGCGCCGCCAAGGATATCAGCCAGGGCGGCCTCGTCGGCACCGCGGCGATGCTGGCGGAATGCTCCGGCGTCGCCATTGACATCGACCTGCGCGCGATCCCGAAACCGGATGACGTGGCGCTGGAGCGCTGGCTGCTGACGTTCCCGAGCTTCGGCTATCTGCTCGCGGTCAGGCCGCAGGCCGCGGCCGAGACGATTGCGCGCTTCACCGCGCGGAGCATCGCCGCGGCGGCGATCGGTACGATTTCGCGCGGCAGCCGCATCAGCATCGGCGAGGGCGCATCGACCGAAACGATCTGGGACTTTGCGAAAGCGCCCTTGATCGGCGCCGGCCGAACGGCGCGGCAGACCATCGGAGCGGTGGCATGAGTCCGAGCGCCCGGCCATTGCGGATCGCCGTTCTCGCACATTCGACCAATCCGCGCGGCGGCGTGGTGCACGCGATCGAGCTTGCCGACAGCCTGACACGGCTCGGCCACGAAGCGGTGGTTCACGCGCCCGATCCGAACGGCAAGGGGCTGTTCCGCGCGCCGTTGTCGCCGGCGGTGATGGTGATGGCGACGCCAGCGGGCAAGGACGTTGCCGAGATGGCGCGCGCTCGCATTGCCGATTACGTCAGGCATTTCGAGGCGCGGGCGAACCGGCGCTTCGACGTGTTCCACGCCCAGGACTCGATTTCCGGCAATGCGCTGGCGACGCTGAAGCAGCGCGGCTTGATCGGAGGCTTTGCACGCACGGTGCATCACATCGACAGCTTCAGCGATCCGCGTCTCTCCGGATGGCAGATGCGCTCGATTGCCGAGGCCGATGAGCTGTTCGTCGTCAGCGCGCTCTGGCAAACCGAGCTGATGTCAACCTTCGGCCGGCCGGCGACGGTGATCGGAAACGGTGTCGACGCCGAACGTTTCAATAGCGCGCCCCGCGCGATCGACCAGGAGGTGCGGGCGAGATATGGCATTCATGGCAGCCCGGTCCTGCTCGCGGTCGGCGGCATCGAGGCGCGCAAGAACAGCGTCGGCGTCCTCCAAGCCTTCCAGCAGGTGCTGAACATCCATCGCGACGCCCGGCTCGTGATCGCCGGCGGCGCCTCGCTGCTCGATCACGCCTCCTACCGGCAGCGCTTCAATGCGATGCTGTCAGATAACGACGTGCTCAATCGTGCGGTGCGCTATCTCGGCCCGGTGCCGGATGCTGACATGCCCTCGCTTTACCGGCTGGCCGACGCGCTGATCTTTCCCTCGGTGAAGGAGGGCTTTGGCCTCGTCGTGCTGGAAGCGATGGCCAGCGGAACGCCGGTGGTGACCTCGCGGATCGCGCCGTTCACCGAATACCTCCATGAGAACGATGCGGTGTGGTGCGATCCCGACAACATCGCCTCGATTGCGAATGCGATCGCCATCGTGCTTACCGAACCGCTGCATTCGCGACTGGCCGAGCGCGGCGTGCTGGCGGCGCGGCAATATGATTGGGGCAACACCGCGCGCGCCCATCTTGCGGTCTATCAGCGGCTTTCGGAGCTGCAGCATGCCTGAGATGCTGTTCCACATCCGCTGGTCCGACGGCGCAACCGAGCCATGCTATTCGCCGTCGCTGGTCATCAAGGAGCATCTCGAGCCTGGTGAGAGT
Organism: Bradyrhizobium sp.; assembly: GCA_035547995.1. Lineage (GTDB taxonomy): Bacteria > Pseudomonadota > Alphaproteobacteria > Rhizobiales > Xanthobacteraceae > Bradyrhizobium. Next base: position 40,883 of record DASZTN010000092.1, read on the forward strand.
TACGAGATCGCTGAATTCATGCGGCGCAGCCGCCTGGCGCTGACGATTGCCAGCGACCGCGTGCGCGAGAAATACGGCTTCGCCTGCTCGCGGGCGATGGCCCAGCTCGCGCGGCTCGAAGCCGCGGCCAGCCGTTTCGACGGCGCGCCCGACGCGCGCGTCACCGTCACATCCTTCACCGAATAGCTCGTTTGAAAAATACTCCGGGAGTACGACATGACAGGTTCGATTCCATCTCACGTCAGCGTTGCGGTGATCGGCGGCGGCCAGGCCGGCCTTGCCATGAGCTATCATCTCAAAACGCAAGGCATCGATCACGTGATCCTGGAGAAGAATGGAATCGCGCATGCCTGGAAGACGCAGCGCTGGGATGCGTTCTGCCTGGTGACGCCGAACTGGCAATGCCAGCTTCCCGGATATCCCTACCAGGGCAATGACCCCAAGGGGTTCATGCTGCGCCAGGAGATCGTCGACTATGTCGAGGGCTATGCCAGGCATATCGCAGCTCCCGTCAGGGAGGGCGTTGCGGTGACGCGCCTGAGGCAAAGCGAGGGGAGCGGCTTTGTGCTCGAAACCAGTGCGGGCGAAATGACGGCCGATGCAGTCGTGCTTGCGATCAGCGGCTATCACGTGCCGAACGTGCCGCGGATGGCTGAGCGGCTCGATGGTTCGCTGACGCAACTGCATTCTTCTGTTTATCGCAACCCGCAAAGCCTGCCGGCGGGCGAGGTGCTGGTGGTCGGCAGCGGCCAGTCGGGCTGCCAGATCGCCGAGGATCTGCATCTTTCCGGCCGCAAGGTGCATCTGGCAGTCGGCAGCGCACCGCGCTGCCCGCGGGTTTATCGCGGCCGCGATGCGGTGGAATGGCTCGACGATCTCGGCCAATACGATCTGCCGGTCGATCAGCATCCCCTGAAAGAGAAGGTCCGCAAGAACGCCAATCATTATCTGACCGGGCGCGACGGTGGCCGCGATATCGATCTGCGCAAATTCGCACTCGAAGGCATGAAGCTGTATGGCCGATTGAAGGACATCCAGGACGGCCGGTTCGAATTCGCCGATGACCTCGCGAAGAATCTCGACAATGCCGATCGCGTCTATAACGGGATCTGCGGCCTGATCGATGACTATATCGCACGCAACCATATCGACGCGCCGGTCTCGCCGCATTACGAGCCGGCGTGGCAACCGGCTGAAACCGTTGGCAGCCTCGATGCGGCTGAAGCCGGAATCAGCACAGTGATCTGGACCACCGGATTCCGTTCCGACTGGTCATGGGTCGAGTTGCCGATCTTCGACGGCGCCGGTTATCCGACGCATCGGCGCGGCGTCACCTCGATGGCGGGCGTCTATGTGCTGGGCCTGCCCTGGCTCTACACCTGGGGTTCGGGACGTTTCGTCGGCGTCGGCCGTGACGCCGAATTCGTGTCGCAACACATTGCGGTGAGTTTTATGCCGTCGGCGTCCCGATCCTCCGGCCAGCCCGCTTATCAGTTCGCGGAAAGTGCCGCGTGATGGCGATACGTTCTGGCGTCGCAACAAATTTATAGTGTCGGCCAGGATTTCGGTTTCAACGCCCGTATCGATCGGCCACAATGGCCGGTGAGGGCTCGGCTGTGAATATCCGGCCAAGCTTCTTTGTTTTGACGCGTTTTCGTCACGCGAACCGGAAGCCACTTCGCTCGAAAACGCGATGTTTGGCGGGAGAACCCGAATGCTGTTGCAATCCATGCCTGTTGTCGCCGGGCTCGTTCTGGCGGCTGCGATGATGGCAAGTCCCGCCAATGCGGCTTCGCTCAAGGACGAGATCGCGCCGACCGGCAAGTTGCGGGTGGCGATCGCGATCAGTCCGGCCGGCGGTGCGTTCTGGTGCACGAAGAAGGAGAGCGGCGGCTATGCCGGCGTGCCGGTCGATCTCGGCAGCGAGATGGCGAGCGAACTCGGGGTATCAGTCGAATATGTCGTCTACCAGAATTCCGGGCAGATTACCGATGCGGCCTCGAAAGGCGCCTGGGATGTTACCTTCCTGCCCAAGGACCCCGAGCGCGCCACCAGGATGTCGTTCGGCCCCGTCTATGAGGTCGCGGATGCGACCTATATCGTCAAGCCGGGTTCGGCGATATCAGATTTCAAGTCGCTGGATCAGCCGGGGGTGAAGGTCGCAGCCGTCAACAACACCACGACCATGCGTGGCGCCATCGCCCATCTGAAGAATGCCAAGGTTACCGGCTACCAGACCTATGACGAGATCTTCAATCTGTTGAAGAACGGCGAGATCGATGCGTTCGCGCTGTCGCGCGATCAGCTCAACGCGATGGCGAAGAAGATTCCGGGAACGAAGGTCCTGAGCGAAACCTTCAAGCAGACCGTCACGGCGATCGCCGTGCCGCTCGACCATCCGCAGTCGCTGGCCTTTGCCACCAAATTCATGACCGCCGCGCTGGCCAACGGCACCGTGCGCAAGGCTTATGACAATAACGGCCTGAAGGACAGGCCGGTCCGCACGCAGTGAAGCAGTATCCGGAAGCGCGATGCTTTGACGAAAGGTCATTGCGAGGAGCAAAGCGACGAAGCAATCCTTCTGATCTCAGGAGCGTCTTGGATTGCTTCGCGGAGCCTGTCATCGGGCGCGCATTCGCCCGAGCCGTTGGCCCGCAATGACGCATGCTTCAGTTTTTCGTTACCGCCGCGATCGGCTCCATGCCGCTCTTGACGATGGCATCACGCGCAGCGGGCGAGGCGAGATAATTGATCAACTCCCTGCCGGCCTCCTCCTCCCTGGCGCCGGTGGTGATGCCGGCGGAGAAGACGGTGATCTTCTGCAATTCCGGCGGCAGCGGGCCGACGATGTCGACGCCTTTCACCGGCAGCATCTCGCTGATCTGCTGCAGGCCGATCTCGGCATCGCCGCGCGCCACCACGCCGGCGACAGGCTCGGCCGGAATCTGCCTGGCCTTGCCCTTCATGGCATCGACAATGCCGAGGCGCTGGAACATTTCGGTCGAAACATAGACGCCGCTGGCACTGTCGGAATAGGCGACCGATTTTGCCGCCAGCAGCGCCCGCTTCACCGCATCGGCCGTGCTGATGTCGGGCTTCGGCGCACCGGCCTTCACCGCAATCCCGATCGGCGATTTCACCAGCCTGACCTCGCTGTCGGCGACGACCTTGCCCTTCCTGGCGAGATCGTCGAGCGCGTAGCCGACCATGATCAGCACGTCGGCCGGTTCGCCGCGTTCCAGCCGTACCGGTATGGCGTTCACCGTCGTTCCCATCGACGGACCGTATGAGGTGATCACCGTGTGGCCGGTGAGGCGCTCGAAGTTCGGCACCAGCTCATTATAGGCAGCGGTCAATCCGCCGGAGATCATGACGTGCAACTCCGCCGCGCTCGCAGCACCCGCCAGCCAGAGCAGACTGAGAAAGCCGAGCGCGAGAACGCGCAGGTACGCAGGATATCGCCGCATGATCACTCCTCCCATGGGCGACTCTAGGCCGGCCGCCCTTCATTGACGGCGATCGTATCCTGCTGCGACGGCCTTGTCATTGCGGCCGGTCCGCAGCGCCGGGCAATCCGCGATTTTGGAGCGGGAGATAACAAGCTGCGCATAGAAGCGGAAACGACGGAGTTCCGCCCTTCGCCACCAGCTTTCGCTTCAGGCATCGTGGTCAGCTATGTGACGACCCCGAGATCAACCCCGGGGTCGCCCCATTCGAAATTATCTGACGGTCAGTCAGTATCTCGCCATGTTTTACCGGACGCGATGATGCTTGATCCGTGCGTGCGGGTGCCTTGGCTGATAAGCCATGGCGCTGCTGGGATTGCTGGCTGTGGAGCCGCTGCCGGACGGAGCTTCCGAACAGGAGCCGCCAATGCCGGCGGATGCGGCCCGGCATGCCTCCATGGTCGGATAACCGCAGCCATGAGCAACCTGAGCGCCGTTCGTGATGCAATAGTCATCTGCGTAAGCGGCGGGCGCTGTCATCGCCACAAACGCAAATGTGAACAACGTTGCCGCCGAGGCGGTGAGTTTCTTCGAGGCTGGTGTCATCTTTTTTTCTTTCTCTTCGGTTGTTGCGTTTTGCAGGTCGGAAATACCCCGCAAAAAGATTTCTTCAACACGCAGGTCGCGCTGAAGTTCATCGGCGCGCATGTAGGCGTCGAGGTTGCCTCGACAATCGGCGCTGCCCGCATTGCAGCAATGTCCTAAATCGCCTTCGGCATTTTATAATTCTGTCATCGCGGCACTGGCGGCATTGCGATGCATCAAATTGCGATGCGTGCGTGCAAGATTTTGCACGATGAATCCGTGCTTAACTAAGATGACTAGATCATCTTTCCTGATTGTGGTGGTTGGTTGCATGCGCGTGCAGGCGAATTCGTGCGGAGATATTTTTCCAGCAAGCCGCCACGGATTCATTTTCTTATGAGGATGCGCGGACAGGATTGGCCGGCGTTCAAAACGACGCGTTTGATTCAAAACAGATACAGAGGAGCTCGCTGGCTCCCATGGGCCAGAAGCCCATCGATCACTTTGACTTGGTGGCTCACGTTTGGACCGGCCGTCGGCTGATTTGGTCTCTGTCCATTGCCTTTGGCAAAAATATTCTGGTTCACCGCCGGGCCAAATCACTTCATATGTGTCGCCGTCTCGCCTTGATGAGAGGGGCGTACGCGTCGTCACGGACGTTGAGTGCGGGATGCGATGGATGCGGCGGCGTGCCGGACGAAGCGCGCTTGTCGCATACGGCGAAGCCGTGTGGTCCTGATGCCCCGACGCTGGCATTCAAGTTGGCGACAATGCTTCCGCATTGCGCTGATGATGGTGGCAATAAAGCCCGGTCACCAGGGAGAGCCCGGAGTAAGCCGTTAAAACCATTGCGCAGGGAAGGCCGGAGCGATCCGACTTCACCTGTGGCGACTACACTCGTGTGCTTTTTTAACTGCACACGGGGCCGCGGGTGCGGCGGGCACCCGGTCTTCCCTGCGCCCTCTCGATTTGAGGGGCGAGATTGATGCATGGCTCGGGCGCACTGTGTCGCGGGAATGTGGAATCGCGTCTACGGTGTCATTGCGAGGAGCGGAAGCGACGAAGCAATTCAGTCCACGTACCGTCATTCCGGACGGCGCCAACGGGTCCGCGCAAGGCGCGGCCCGATGACAGGCTCCGCAGCGATCTGGAATCTCGATATTGTGGCGCGAGATTCCGGGTCTCGCGCTGACGCGCGATCCCGGAATGACGAATTTATCGGATTGCTTCGCGGAGCCTGTCATCGGGCGCGCACCTGTCTCCCGGAATGATGCGGCCTCACGAATTGATGTGAATGAAATCGCGCAGCAGCGGATAGATCTCGTTATTCCAGCGCTTGCCGCTGAAGACGCCGTAATGGCCGACGCCGGCCTGCATGTGATGCACCTTGCGGTAGGCGCGCACGCCGGTGCAGAGATCCTGTGCCGCCAGCGTCTGGCCGATCGAGCAGATGTCGTCCTTTTCGCCTTCCACCGTCATCAGGCCCATGCGCCTGATCGAGGCTGGATTTACCGGGCGTCCGCGATAGGACAGTTTTCCCTGCGGCAGCAGGTGCTCCTGGAACACGTCGCGGATGGTCTCGATGTAGAATTCGGCCGGCAGGTCCATCACCGCGAAATATTCGTCGTAGAAGGTCTTGATGACATCGGCCTTCTCCTTATCGCCTCGCGCAAGATGATTGGCGAGCTCGATGTGCTGCCTGATGTGGCGTTCGAGATTCATCGATACGAAGGCGGTGAGCTGCACGAAGCCGGGATAGACCTGGCGGAACGCGCCCTTGCACTGAAGCGGCACGTAATTGATCATATTGTCTTCGAACCATTTCAGCGGTTTGCTCTTGGCAAACTGGTTGACCTTGGTCGGTTGAATCCTTGTATCGATCGGTCCCGCCATCAGCGTCAGCGTCGCCGGCCGCGACGGATGATTGTCCTCCGACATGATCGCAGCCGCCGCCAGCGCCGAGACCGAGGGCTGGCAGATCGCGATCATGTGTGCGCGCGGACCGAGCTGATCCAGGAACGTAATCAGGTGCTCGGTATATTCGTCGAGGCCGAACTTGCCCCGGTCGAGCGGGATGTCGCGCGGGTTGTGCCAGTCGGTGATGTAGACGTCGTGATCCTGCAGCAGCGTCTTCACCGTACCGCGGAGCAGCGTGGCGAAGTGGCCGGACATCGGCGCCACCAGCAGCACGCGCGGCTGCTCTGGGGCGCCTTCCTTCTTGAAATGCAGGAGCGAGCCGAACGGCGTCGCATAACTGACTTCCTCGCTCACCTCGAATTCGCGGTTGCCGACCAGCACCCGGTCGATGCCGTAAGCCGGGCGCGTATAGGTGAGGGAAGAGCGCGAGATCAGTTCCAGCGCGGCGGCGAGCCGTCCGAACAATTTGTCGGACATGCCCTGCGGAACCAGGTTGAGATATTTCAGCGCCGTTGCCGCCCCGGTGCGCCAGGGCGCAGTCAGATCCATGTGGTTCTGATAGGCCTGATACAACATCGACGTCATCCGAAAGCCCCCGGGATTCCCGCTTGCCATGCAATATCGACGCCAGAGTCGGGTCAAATCGCCTCCGAAATTGGCACGTCGCTTGCCTCGCAAGAGGCGAGGCGCACAAAATCTGGGCCGGGCGCAGCGGCGGGGTTCGCCCGGCGCGACCGGCCGGCATGGGGGAAGGACCGCATGGCGAAAGCGACATTGACCATCAGCAGCAAGAACTATTCGTCGTGGTCGCTACGCGGCTGGCTCCTGGCCAGGTTGTCGGGGCTCGAATTCGACGAAATCATTGTCGCGCCCGACGATCCGTCGGCGCGGGCGGAAATCCTCTTGCTGTCGTCCTCGATCCTGGTGCCGTGCCTGCGGCACGAGGGCGCCACGGTCTGGGATACGCTGGCGATTGCCGAATATCTCAACGAGACCATGCCGCAGGCGGGATTGCTGCCGGCAGATCGTATCCGGCGGGCGCATTGCCGGGCGATCTGCGGCGAAATCCATTCCGGTTTTACGACGCTGCGGGCATCGTTGCCGGTCAATCTGAAAGGACACTTTCCGAACTTCAAGATCTGGTCGCGGGCGCAAGCCGATATCGACCGGGTCTGCACCATCTGGCGGGAGTGCCTGGTCCAGTCGGGCGGCCCGTTCCTGTTCGGCGAGCGCACCATGGCGGACGCGATGTATGCGCCGGTGGTGACGCGCTTCATGACCTATGACGTGAAGCTGGAGCCGGCGCTCGCCACTTATGCCGATACGATCATGGCGATGCCGGAGATGCAGGAATGGGTCGAGGCGGCGAAAGCCGAGCCCGCCGAAATCGAAGAACTCGAGGTCGAATATTAGAGCGTTGTCGAGCGAAAGCCTGCCCCGGATTTGATCCGGGATGGAGACCGGTTCGCGCGGAGAAAACGCGTCAAACGGGAATCCGAAGCCCGGTTTTGATTTAACCAGAACCGATCATGCTTTAGGCAGCCGGCGCGCGGCCTTGCCTGTTTCGGCGGCCCACGCACCGGGCATGCCGTGCTCAAGCTTATTCCACCCGCCGCTCTCGGCGTCGGCCTCAAGTCGATCCGGTTGCCGCGAGCTAATTTAGCTCGTCGAAATTTTCGAATAGGGTCCAGCGGCTTCCCTGCCTTGGCGCGGCTATCAGCGGAAAGCCGCCATGCGGCGGTGCGGCTGGCGCGATTTTCGCATGACCCATTGAGCTGTGAACGCCGCGATCCGGCGCTGCCAAAAAATTGGACGCCGATGTTGGTCGCGACCGCACGCGAAAGCACGGTGGAGGCCGTCATGAACCAGCATGCAGTGGTCAGCAAGTTCTCGCACGTCAAGCCCGGCGATACCGACTACAAGGGAGGCGGTCTTCGCGACTTTTTTCTGTATCGCGATCTCGGCATTGCCGATGCCACCGGCGGACAAGTGATCTGCCATCTGGTCAAGGCCAATCCGGATTGTCCGCCGGAGGACGGTACCGGCTGGCACCGCCACGACTGCGACTTCCAGATCGTGATCATGATGAAGGGCTGGGCGCGCTTCATGTACGAGGACAAGCCGACTTTGGTGTCGGCCGGTGATGTCGTGCACCAGCGGCCGGGCATTGTGCATTACCTGTTCGATTACTCGCCGGACATGGAATATCTGGAAATCGTCAGCCCCGCGGATTTCAAGACCGTCGAGATGCCGCCGGCGACCGCCACGGTGCCGCCGGTCACACCGTGGAGTTAAGTCCAGGACATCATCGCCTGAGGGATTAACCTTTGTGTTCGGCCGCGGGCTGCCGCCGATCGCTCGCGTGCTGGATGTTGTGCATGGTGTGCGACCGGTGTCGACATCTAGCCGTGAACAACGGCGTACGAAGCTCGGCCGCTGATTCGGACGCGATTCGTTCCGTCCGCGTTCCGATTGTTAACGGCGCTGCGGGACACGTTGCATTATGGCACAGCGTCGGCGCCTTCAGAGCCTGCGCCGCCGCTGTGGTCCTTAGCCGTTCGCGTGGAGAACACGCGCTAAACAAACCAGAGACTGATTGCGAATGAAGTAGAACGCGAAAGCACGCTAGACACGCTGGAAACGGGGAAAACGCCAACCCACCACGTTGGCTTCCAGCATGCCTCCTGACTCGTCATTGAGCCATTGGCCCGCGCTGAAGCGGCAGGCAAACGGCAGTTGATACGTCCCGCTGTGATCCTCGCACAACACTTCGACCGCCTGATCCGGCGGCGGTGCGCCGAGGCCGTCGAATTCGGCTAAACGACGTTCACGCGTTACCATTTCACCATCCCCTGTTGCGACGCCCCTTCGCCCCACAGAGATATTTCGCCAAAACCTCAAGGCGCGAATGAGGTCGCACTGTGGTATCTTTGTCATGTCGGCACCCGACTCGCGATAAATTGACCGTAGCGAGCGCTACCGGGATAAGGATTTTTCAATGATTGGCCGGACCGTTGTCGCGCTGGCGGTTTTGACGCCGTGCTTTTGGACGTCAGGGCACGCCTTCGCCCAGGACGTTCCCGGCATCGAGATCTGCACCGTGGAAAAGACCATGGAGCGGCGCACCAGCTGCCTGCAGAGCAACATCAATTTCCTGCAGGTTACCATCAGCAAGCTCACCGCAGATCATCAGCAAAAGCTCGATGCCGCCAATCGCCAGATCGATGCGCTGAAGGCAACAATCACCAGCCTGCAGAAGAGCGTGCAAGATCTCCAGGCGGCGCAAAAGAAACTGGCCGATGATCTCGCCAAGAAGGCCGATGCTCCGCCAAAGGACAATGCAACGGTCAAGGATAACGCGCCGGCCAACGCAGGCAGTAAGTGATGTTCAGTGCCCTCGACGGCACTGCAACGCTGCCTTGCGCGTTCATGCGGCCCGCGCTTGCTTGGCAAGCGATGGCGTCTTTGCCATAACTTCACGCAACGAAACGTTGCGCGCGAGATCGAAATCGAATCCGCCGGCAACCAAGAAAAAGCGGGAGGAGTTGATGTCCAATATGCGTGTGCTCGCGACCGGTCTTGAATTTCCGGAGGGGCCGGTGGCGATGCCGGACGGATCGGTGGTGCTGGTCGAAATCCGCGGCAAGCGGTTGACCCGGGTCTGGCCTGACGGCCGCAAGGAAGTGGTTGCCGAAATTCCTGGCGGTCCCAATGGCGCGGCGCTCGGGCCCGATGGCAAGATGTACATCTGCAACAATGGCGGCTTCAGCTGGATTGCCACGCGCAGCACCATCATGCCGGGACCGCAGCCGGATGATTATATCGGCGGCTCGATCCAGCGCGTCGATCTGCACAGCGGCAAGGTCGAGACCGTCGTCGACAAATGTGGCGAGCACGCGCTGCGGGGGCCGAACGACCTCGTGTTCGACCGCCATGGCGGGCTCTGGTTCTCCGATCTGGGCAAGCGCCGCGCCCGCGAGATGGATGTCGGCGCGTTCTACTACATCAAGCCCGGGATGAAGGAGATCGTCGAGGGCGTGTTCGGGATGTTGCCTGCCAACGGCATCGGCCTGTCGCCGGACGAGAACACGGTCTATATCGCGGAGACACCGACGGCGCGGCTGTGGGCGTTTGATCTGTCGGCGCCGGGCACGGTCAGGCCGCGCGAGGTGATCTATCGCGGTGAGCGGGGCAAGCCGGTGGCCGGCCTCGGCGGCTATCAGATGTTCGACTCGCTCGCGGTCGAGGCTGGCGGCAATGTCTGCGTCGCCACCCTGGTTTCCGGCTGCATCTCCGTGATCGCGCCTGATGGGACCATCGTCGAGCAGGTCCCGACCGGCGATCGTGTCACCACTAACATTGCCTTCGGCGGACCGGACTTGAAGACCGCCTACATCACGTTGTCCGGCAAGGGCGAGTTGATTACGATGGATTGGGCGCGGCCGGGACTGCCGCTGAACTTTTTGAACAAGTGAGAAAGAGTTCTTTCGTCATCGCTGCGAGCGTCAGCGAAGCACACACCTCGTCATTCCGAGTTCGCCCTTCGGGCGCCCGGGAATGACGGGGTGTGTTCGTCAGAAAACGAAAAAGAGAGACCAATATGCCTTGGCTAGAACCGGTTACGTTGAACGGCACTCATGCACGGCTTGAGCCGCTGTCGCAGGATCATTGCGATGGCCTTACTGAAGCGGTGAAGGATGGTGAGCTGTGGAAGCTCTGGTACACCTTCATTCCGCGCCCTGAAGACATGCGGAAAGAAATCGATCGCCGGCTCGCCCTGCAGGCCGCAGGCTCGATGCTGCCGTTCACGGTGTTCGATGCCGGTGGCAAGGTCGCGGGCATGACGACCTACATGAACGTCGATGCGCCGAACCGGCGCGTCGAGATCGGTTCGACTTGGTATGCCAGGGGTGTGCAGCGCAGCGGAGTCAATACGCAGTGCAAGCTGCTGCTGCTGGCGCATGCCTTCGAGAAACTCGATTGCATCGCGGTCGAATTCCGCACCCATTTCTTCAATCACCAGAGCCGGCGCGGGATCGAGCGGCTCGGCGCAAAGCAGGATGGCATTCTGCGCAGCCATCAGATTGCCCCGAATGGCACGTTGCGTGATACGGTCGTCTACAGCATCATCGCCAGCGAGTGGCCGACGGTGAAGGCGCATCTCACCTACCAACTAAATGAAAAAGCGCGGTAGCACCGCGCATTCGGGCGGAAACGATGGACACATTCGACTATGTGATTATTGGATCCGGCTCTGCCGGGAGCGTTCTCACCTACCGCCTGAGCGAAGATCCCGGCACCACGATCTGCGTTCTCGAAGCAGGTCCCAGCGACTGGCATCCCTACATCCATCTGCCCGCCGGTTTCATCAAGACCTTCCACATGCGCAGCATCAACTGGGCCTATCAGCAGGAGCCCGGTCCGTGGACCGGCGGGCGCAGCATCTACGCGCCGCGCGGCAAGACGCTGGGCGGCTCGTCCTCGATCAACGGCCATATTTATAATCGTGGCCAGCGTCAGGACTTCGACACCTGGGCGCAATACGGCAACCGTGGCTGGGGCTATCAGGATGTGCTGCCCTATTTCAAACGGCTGGAGCGGCGCATCGGCGAGGGCGAGGACGCCTATCGTGGCCGCGAAGGCAATCTCACCGTCACCACCATGGACTGGAAGGATCCGCTTTGCGAAGCCTTCATGGCGGGCGCGGTCAGCCTCGGCATTCCCCGCAATCCCGACTACAACGGCGCGATCCAGGAGGGTGTTTCCTACGCCCAGCGCACCATCCGTAACGGCTTGCGCGTCAGCGCCGCGACTGCCTTCCTGCATCCGGCACGCAAGCGGCCCAATGTCGATGTCCGGACACGCGCGCATGTCACCAACATCATCTTCGAGGGCAAACGCGCCATCGGCGTGCGTTATCTGAAGGGCGGACGCAGCGGCACGCCGGTCGAGGTCCGCGCCAGCAGGGAAGTGATCCTGTGCGGCGGCGCTTACAACTCGCCACAGGTCCTGCAATTGTCGGGCGTCGGCTCTCCCGATCTGCTTGCCTCGCTCGGCATCGAGCTACGCCATGCGCTGCCGGGCGTGGGCGAGGGCCTGCAGGATCATTACGCGCCGCGCTCGGTGGCGCGGGTCAAGAGCATCAAGACCATCAATGAACGCCGCCGCGGCCTCGGCCTTGCGCTGGAGGCGGTGAAATGGGCGACGACGCGGCGCGGCCTGCTCTCGCTGTCGCCGACCATGGTCTATTGCTTCTGGCACTCCGGCGAGAGCACCGAAAGCTCCGACCTGCAGCTCACCTTCACGCCGGCGAGCTACAAGGAAGGGGTGCAGGGCCAGCTTGAAGATCTACCGGGCATGACGGTGGCATCCTGGCAGCAGCGTCCCGAGAGCCGGGGCTATGTCCATGCCCGCTCGGCCGATCCGTTCGATCCGCCGATCATCCAGACCAATTATCTTGCCGAGGAGCTTGATCGTCGCACCGTGGTCGCCGGCATGAAGCTGGCACGCCGGCTGCTCAAATCGGTGCCGCTCGCGCCCTATTACGACCACGAAGATTTTCCCGGGCCCCAGGTGCAGACCGACGATGAATTCCTCGCCGCGGCAACCCAGCGCGGCACCACCACCTTCCATCCCGGCTGCACCTGCCGGATGGGACCGGCCAGCGCGCCCTGGGCGGTGGTCGATGACCAGCTTCGCGTCCATGGGCTGCAGGGTCTGCGGGTGATCGACGCCTCGATCATGCCGCGGATGATCTCGGCCAATCTCAACGCCTCGACCATGATGATCGCCGACAAGGCGTCGGACCTGATCCGCGGCCGTGCCGCGCCGGACGCGGTCGTTCTCGGGGCAGCGGCGGGGTAGGCGCTACACTTCGCGCCGGCTGAGGAATGCCAGCCGCTCGAACAGGTGCACGTCCTGCTCGTTTTTCAGCAGGGCGCCATGCAGCGGCGGGATCAGTTTGCGCGGATCGCGCTCGCGCAGCATTTCCGGCGTGATGTCCTCGTTGAGCAGGAGCTTCAGCCAGTCCAGAAGCTCGGAGGTCGAAGGCTTCTTCTTCAGGCCCGGCACCTCGCGCACCTCGAAGAAGATGCGCAGCGCCTGCTCCACCAGCCGCTTCTGGATGCCGGGGAAGTGCACCTCGACGATCTGGTTCATGGTGTCGATATCGGGAAATTTGATGTAGTGGAAGAAGCAGCGGCGCAAGAAAGCGTCCGGCAACTCCTTCTCATTGTTCGACGTGATCATCACGATCGGCCGCAGCTTGGCCTTGATGTTCTCGCCGGTCTCGTAGACGAAGAACTCCATGCGATCGAGCTCAAGCAGGAGATCATTGGGGAATTCGATGTCGGCCTTGTCGATCTCGTCGATCAGAAGCACCGGCCGGATCTCGGCAGTAAAGGCTTCCCACAGCTTGCCGCGCTTGATGTAGTTCGAAATGTCGGAAACTCTGCTATCGCCGAGCTGGCTGTCGCGCAGCCGCGACACCGCGTCGTATTCGTAAAGTCCCTGTTGCGCCTTGGTGGTCGATTTGATGTGCCAGGTCAGAAGCGGTGCGCCAAGCGCCTTGGCGACTTCCTCGGCCAGCACGGTCTTGCCGGTGCCGGGTTCGCCCTTCACCAGCAGCGGACGCTCCAGCACGATCGCGGCATTGACGGCGACCTTGAGGTCGTCGGTAGCGACGTAATCCTTGGTACCGGTAAATTTCATCGAGTTGATGCCTCGTTTTCTCTGGCGCGGAATATGCGCGCCATGTCGCTCGGAACGGCAGATAGTGTGGTGTTCAGAAGTTCTCTTCACTTTTGCCGCGCGACCGTCAAGAGAACTTCTGAACTAAAACCACACTAGAATCATAGTCTTCTAGTGTCCTTTCGAAGCCGAAGTTCGCTCCGGTGGGCGCCGCAGAGATTGCGAACTTCGGCTTCGGGACACTAGCGTCCCAACAGCAGAATGGCGGTTTGTTGCGGGGATAAAAGCCTAAGGTCTTGCTCGATACTAATTGAAATAGCCGGCAGGTCTAGGCCCGGAAAAGCGGCCGGGAAGTCTCAAAGTCAGGGCGCGAAACCCTTGACGCCAGGGGTAGGGCGGGCAATCTGTCACTCATGTTCCTGCAATTCTTCACATCGCTGCGCGAGGCCCAGGTCCCGGTATCCTTGCGCGAATATCTGACGCTGATGGAGGCGCTCGACGCCGATCTCGCCGGGCAGTCGGTGGAGAATTTCTATTATCTTTCGCGCGCCGCGCTGGTGAAGGACGAGCGCAACCTCGACAAGTTCGATCGCGTGTTCGGCACCGTCTTCAAGGGGCTGGAAAGCCTGCTCGACGCGATGGAGAAGGCGGACATTCCCGCCGAATGGCTGAAGAAGCTGGCCGAAAAATACCTTACCGAGGAAGAGAAGCAGCAGATCGAGGCGATGGGCTGGGACAAGCTCATGGAGACCTTGCGCCAGCGCCTGAAGGAGCAGAAGGAGCGCCACCAGGGCGGCAACAAGTGGATCGGCACCGCCGGCACCTCGCCATTCGGCGCCTATGGCTACAATCCCGAAGGCATCCGCATCGGCCAGGAGAAGAACCGCAACAACCGCGCGGTGAAGGTGTGGGATCGGCGCGAGTTCAGGGATCTCGATGGCGATGTCGAGCTTGGCATCCGCAACATCAAGGTCGCGCTGCGGCGCCTGCGCAAATTCGCCCGCACCGGCGCGCCTGACGAACTCGATCTCGACGCCACGATCAAGGAGACTGCCAATCACGGCTATCTCGACGTGCATATGCGCCCGGAACGGCGCAACGCGGTCAAGGTGCTGGTGTTCTTCGATATCGGCGGCTCGATGGATTCCCACGTCGAACAGGTCGAGGAGCTGTTCTCGGCCGCAAAGTCCGAATTCAAGCACATGGAATATTTCTATTTCCACAACTGCCTCTATGAAGGCGTGTGGAAGCAGAACAAGCGCCGCTTCACCGACCGTACGCCGACCTGGGAGGTGCTGCATAAATATCCGCACGATTACAAAGTGGTGTTCGTCGGCGATGCCTCGATGTCACCTTACGAGATCATGGTGCCTGGCGGCTCGGTCGAGCATGTCAACGAGGAGGCCGGATCGGTCTGGCTCGAACGCGTCATCCGCACCTATCCGCACACGGTGTGGCTCAATCCGGTATCGCAGAAGCACTGGGACTATTCGGAATCGACCAACATCATCCGCCGCATCTTTTCCAACCGCATGTTCCCGATCACGATTGAAGGTCTGGAAAATGCGATGAAGGAGCTGACGCACTAGACGCGCGAGCGGCGTCATTCGATTGAGTCGCCGTCATTCCGGGCCGAGGCGAAGGCATCCAGCCCGGAATCCTGATCGAACTTGATCTACCTTGGGATTCTCCGATGCGCGATTGCACATCGGAGTTCACGCTATCAGCGCAAAATTGGTGCATATGCGGCAGTTTTGTCGCCGCGCGCCCCGGAATGACAATGGATTAAGCGAGAGAGGAAACATGCCCCAGACCATTCACCGCGGCATCAAGGCGATGATCGATGAGGCCAATGCCGAGATCGAGACGCTCAATGCAACTGATGCGATCAAGATCGCGCATAATGATGATGTCGTGATCGTCGATATCCGCGATCCCCGCGAAATCGAGCGCGACGGGCGCATTCCCGGCGCCTTCTCCTGTACCCGCGGCATGCTGGAATTCTGGATCGATCCGAACAGCCCCTATGCCAAGCCGATCTTTCAGCAGGACAAGAAATTCATCTTCCACTGCGCCGGCGGCCTGCGCTCGGCGCTCGCGGCCAAGACGGCGCAGGATATGGGCCTGAAGCCGGTCGCGCATATCGGCGGCGGTTTTGCCGCCTGGCGCGATGCCGGTGGACCGGTGGAGAAATGGGAGCCGAAGAAGAAAGATTGAGATTCGTCCCACGCGGGCTTGATCCTCGTGTCGATCATCTCAAGAAGATGGATTGCCGGATCAAGTGCGGCAATGATGACCAAGAGAATGTCGGGAGATTTACTGTCATGACCACCACTGACGATCCGCTTGTCTCGACCGAATGGCTTGCCGCGCATCTGGGCGATCCCAAGGTCAAGATCATCGATGCCTCCTATAAGATGCCCGGCGTGACGCCGTTGCCGGAGGAGGATTATCGTGCCGCGCATATTCCGGGCGCGGTGTTCTTCAACGTCAACACCATCGCCGCCCCCGATGATCCCAGGCCCCATATGTTTCCGGACGCCGGGCAGTTCGCGCGCGATGTCGCCGCACTCGGCATCTCCTCCGATGACACGGTGGTGGCTTATGATGCCGGCGGCTGGGTTGCCGCTCCGCGGGCATGGTGGATGTTTCTGTCATTCGGCCATCCGAAGGCGAAAGTGCTGGATGGCGGGTTGCTGAAATGGCGCGCCGAAGGCCGCGCGGTCGAAGCCGGCGAGGTCATACCGAAGGCGGGAACGTTCGAGGCCAGGCTCGATCCGAACCGGATCCGGAGCAAGGAGCAACTGGTCGATAATCTCGAAACCAGGAAAGAGCAGTTGGTCGACGCCCGGCCACGTCCGCGCTTCGAGGGCACGGTCGCCGAAGCCTGGCCCGGCCGCCGCTCGGGGCACATTCCCGGCAGCCGTAATGTGCCCTATGCCGACCTGTTCGATGCAAAAACCGGCGCGATGAAACCGCTCGACGAACTCCGCAAGGCTTTCACCGATGCCGCCGTCGACATGACGAAGCCGATCGTGGCCTCCTGTGGCTCGGGCGTTTCTGCCCTGGTGCTGGTACTTGCGCTCTATCGCCTCGGCGTGCGCGGCACGGCGCTCTATGATGGCTCCTGGGCCGAATGGGGATTGCCGGACGGCCCGCCGATCGCCACCGGCCCGGCCTGAAGGCTTTCGCGCGAAGAGAATTTCAGCGCGTGGCCGGCTGGGCGATCAGCGCAGGTTGAGCAAACGGATCGGCAGCCTGCTGCGCCGCCAGGGCTGCCGCTGCTTGCTGCCGGGCGAGGCGGGCCCGTGCCGCAGCGATGCGGCGGCGCCGGGCAGCCTCACGCTGGGCCTGCCGTTTCTTCTCGGCGAGCTTCTGGGCCTTTTCCTTGTCGGCGGCCTTGCTGTCGGCCTGCATCGCTTTCGGCGCGTCCGCGACGTCAACGGGAGGCCCGCCCAGTGTGGCAATTTTGGCCGCGTTCCCGTCGGCGGTGGGCGTTGGCGGCGTGCTCGCTTGCTCGGGGACAGGTGAGGCCTGAGGGGCAGGCGTTGCGGCAGCGGCCGGTGCCGGCGTCGTCGCAGTAACGGAACTGGCCGGAGCTGGCGCTGCCGGCTCGACGGCGGCTGCTGCGGCCGGAGCCGATTCGACGGCTGCGGCGGGGGACGGGGGCGCATCCTTGGCAGGGACCGCGGCCGGCTCGGTAACCGCGGCTGGAGCCACGTCATGTGGAACTGGCGAATCGCCGGTCGACGCGGTCGTCTGCGTCTGCGGCCCGGGTGCCGCGACGGGGGCGTTGGACTCCGTGGCCGTGGCTGATGAATCCTGCGGCGGCTGCGCGCCGGTCTCCCCGGTCGAAGGCGGTGGGGCGGCTGGCGCCACAGGAGCCGGCTCCTCGGCCGGAGCCGTCGCCACCTGTTGCTCTGCTGCCGCAGCCGCGGCCGGCGTCTGGTCCGGCGCCGGCAGGTCGGCTTGCGGCGCCGGATTGTCGGCCGGCGCTGGCGGTTGGGTGGCCTTGGGGTCTTGGGTAGCCTTGGGGTCATCATTGACCCGCAACACCGCCAGTACCGGCTTGGTCGGCGGGCTTTCCTGCGCAAATCGGGTTTCCGGCAATGGCTGCCAGGCCGGTGCACTGGCGAATTCCTCACGGGCAGTATTCAAGAGCGCCGTCGCGCCGAACCCGAACACCAGGATCGACACCAACAGCACGACCGCAGCGAAGATGAAACGAAGGCCGGGAAGCATGGACGCCAAATTCCGCTTCGCGAGGGGGCGAAGATATTGAACTGCCGGGAACGCGGTGAGGACAGTGAAAGCCGCGTCCACGGCGCGGCGGCATAACCGGCGCGAGCGAATCAGGGCTCAACCGAGGATAGCGCAAGGCTTCCTCGGCGCTTGTTAAAAATCGACGAGAGCGATATTTCCGCGGAATCCGGCGCCGATTTGCGCCTCCGGTGAGGCTTCGCGGCAACGGTTTGAGTCTGTGATCATCACAAATGGCGGAACCAGGACCGAATTGGGCCGATTTGTCTTGAATGCGCCGCTATCTTCCGTCATCTGCCAGTTACAGTCCGGTCTCGGCTCGGGGGCTATACAAGGGCGATGATGATCAAACGCACTCTGATGATTTGTGCTGCCGTGGCGGCGGGCGCGGCAGGCGCTTCGTTCGCGCAGGCGCAGGGCTATCCGCCTTCTCCGGCTCCTGCTTATTCCACGACTCCGCCGAGCGGTTATCCAACCGACACTCGCCGCAACCCCGACGATCCGAATTTCGATGCGTTGTCCCAGGATGACGGGTCGGATCAATCCGATTCGGCCTCGCTGCCGCCGCCCGGCCCGGTGATGTCGCCGGATGACCCGCGTTACGGCCGGTCCGCGTCCACCTATTCTTCCGCCAGTCCGACCGGGCCGGTGATGTCGCCGGACGATCCTCGTTACGGCCGGCCCGCATCCTCCTCCTATTCTTCTGCCGCTCCGACAGGGCCGGTGATGTCGCCGGATGATCCGCGCTACGGCCGCCCGATGGCGTCGTCGCCGACTTATTCCTCGGCTACTCCGAGCGGTCCGGTGATGTCGCCGAACGATCCCCGCTATGGTCAGCCGGCCGGGCCGCCTCCCGTGATCTATTCCGATCGTGGCACTCCGGCCGATGGCAATACCGGCCTGCGTCCGCCGGAAGCGGTGGGCAATCCCGATTATCAGGCGCCCGCCCAGGCGCAGCAGCAGCCAACGGGCGACAAGAACAGCGTGATGACGGTGGCGGCGCTGCCACCGGAAGATCAGCCGGAATCGGGGCCGGCCGAATTGCCGCCGAACCTGCGCCGGCAGGAGGTGGATTTCCAGACCAAGGAGCCGCCTGGAACCATCATCGTCGATACCCCTCACACTTACCTCTATTACGTCTTGGGGCATGGCCGTGCGATCCGTTACGGCGTCCGAGTCGGCCGCGACGGCTTCACTTGGACCGGTGTCCAGAAGATCACCCGCAAGGCGGAATGGCCGGATTGGCATCCGCCGCCGGAGATGATCGACCGCCAGCCCTACCTGCCGCGCTTCATGGCCGGTGGTCCGGGTAATCCCCTGGGTGCGCGCGCCATGTATCTTGGTTCGACCGTCTATCGCATCCACGGCACCAACCAGCCGTCAACGATCGGCAAGTTCGTCTCCTCCGGCTGCATTGGCATGCTGAACGAGGACGTCGAAGACCTGTTCGACCGCGTCAAGGTCGGCACCCGTGTGGTGGTCTGGCCGGCTAACCCGCCGGGCTCGACGGTCGCCTCGGCCCAGCCGGCTCCCGGAGCATCCGCGTCACCGCGGGAAGCCCAGGCCTCGGCTGTTCCCGGCGGTACGCAGCCGACCGTGGTGCCGCCGCTCGGTCCACCGGTGTCGGTGCGCTAGCTGCGATTGCATCACCCGAAAGCGTTCTTTAAAGGCGTGCCGCTGGCACGCCTTTTTCGTTTTCATTGCGAGGCTCTTCAAAGCAAGGCTCTTCGATGCCGGCCGCAACATTGATTGATGGCCGTCGTTATCTCCAAGATGAGCGATTTCGATGCCCAGGGAGACGCACCTCACTTATCCGCCGCTGAACACGCTGAAGCCGGTCGCCGACAATATCTGGATCGTCGACGGTCCGGTGATCCGGTTCGGCGTGCCCGGTCTCAGGATGCCGTTTCCCACCCGCGCGACCATCATCCGTCTTGAGGGCGGCGGCCTATTCATCCATTCGCCGACCCCTCTTGGTGACGGATTGAGAGCGGCAGTCGACAAGATCGGAACGCCGCGATGGGTGATCGGGCCAAACAGGCTGCATCATTGGTGGATCCCTGATTGGCATGCTGCCTATCCGGATGCAGAGGTTTATCTCGCGCCGAAAACGGCAGAGCAGGCCGGTGCCCGGTTGGCACTTGATTGGCGCCCGCTCGATCAGTCGTCCGGTTACCCCTGGGACCATCGGATCAAGACGCTTCCGATCAGCGGCACCTATATGACGGAAGTGGCATTCCTGCACACGCCCTCCCGAACATTGGTGTTGACGGACCTGATCGAGAATTTTGAGCCGAAAAAGATCAGAGCGCCGCTGATGCGATTTTTGATTTGGGCCGGCGGTGCCCGAGATCCTGACGGAAGTACGCCGCGCGACATGCGCGTGACCTTTTTGCGAAACAAGGCGCAAGTGAAGGCTGCGGTCGAGACCATGATCGATTGGGACCCGGAGCGGATCATCCTCGCCCATGGCCGCTGGTACGACCGCAATGGCGGTGCAGAATTACGCCGGGCGTTCCGATGGATTCTGAACTGAAGCCTTTCGGTTCTGATGGAATCAGAACCGGGCTCTAGGTTTTTGTTTTGACGCGTTTTCTTCGCGCGAAGCGGTCTCCGCTTCGCTCGAAAACGCGCTAGCCATTCCGTAAGCTATGCCAGCTTTCGGATCGGCTCGCCCTTGAGCCACGCCTGAATGTTTTCCACCATCTGGCCGTAGTGAGCCTCAAAGGCGTCTCTCGACACGTAGCCGAGGTGCGGCGTCAGCACCATGTTGTCGAGCTTGCGGAAGGGATGGTCGACCGGCAGCGGTTCGACCGAGAACACGTCGATCCCGGCGCCGGCAATCTTGCGCTGCTGCAGGACGTCCAGCAGCGCCGCCTCGTCGACGATCGGCCCGCGCGAGGTATTGACCAGATAGGCCGTCGGCTTCATGCGTGCGAGATCCTCCCGCCCCACCAGGCCGCGTGAGCGCTGGCTCAGCACCATGTGGATGGTGATGACGTCGGCGCTCGGGAACAATTGCTCCTTGGTGGCGTAGCCGACGCCGACCTCCTGGCAACGCTCCGGCGTGAGATTGGGACTCCAGGCGATCACCTTCATCCCGAACGCCTTGCCGAGGCTGGCCATCTTGCTGCCGAGCTTGCCGAGGCCGAGGATGCCAAGCGTCCTGCCCTCGATTTCGATGCCGCAGAATTTCTGCCAGGGCTCGCCGGCATGCATGCGGGCGTTTTCCCGGCCGACGCCGCGGGTCAATTCCAGGATCAGCCCCATGGTCAGCGGGGCGGTCGGGTCCTGCTTCCACTGGGTTCCGCACAGCACGATGTCGCGCTGTTTCGCAGCTTCCATATCGAATGCCGCGTTGCGCAGGCCCGAGGTGATCAGGAGTTTCAGCTTGGGTAGCGCTTCGATCAATTGGCGCGGAAACGGCGTGCGTTCGCGCATCGCACAGACGATCTCGAAATCCTGTAGCGCGCTGGCCGCGGCCTCGGTCGACGGGAACGGTTCGGTGAAGCTGGTGACCTCGACGCGGTCACCGATCTTCGACCAGTCGGCGATCTTCAAGGCGATGTCGAAATAGTCGTCGAGAATTGCACAGCGCAGCCGCGTCATGGAAAGGTCCGTTCTTGCGATGGGGACGGCGGCGAGCAGGCCGTCCGAACATCCCATCGTCGCGCGCAATCACTGCGCGCGCAAGCAGATGCGGCGACAAAAGCGCGGCCTACGAAGACGCCTGCGACTTGACGGACTTGGCGGCGCGGATTTCCGCCAGCATCACCTGCACGGCGGGCGAGAGCGTCATTTCCTTGGCGCGGCAGGCCGGTCCGGGGCCGCGCATATAGTGCAGTTCCGGCCGGTACGGGTCGAAAGCCTTGACGAAAAACTGGTGCAAGAATGACTTGATCTCGCCGAACACGCTCGATTTGTCTGCCTGCTCGGCGGCGGTGAATGCTGGGGTGACGTCTGACATGACACGGCCCTGCTGTTTCGACCCGCGGCTCCTGCCGCGCGGCTTGCCCAAAATGAGGGCGACCGGGAACGAGCTTTCGCCTGATTTATTAAAAGGAAGTTTCAATTGTCGTGATCTGGCGCGTGCATGACCGCCCTGTAATCTGCCGTGGTGAATGAATGGAAAACACCCTCCCTGCGGTTGCCCTTTGGGGGCGGCGCAGCTACATCAGCGGCAGCAAATTTCCATAAATGCAAAGGGTTTAAGGGATCTCAATGGCCCGCCAGTTCGTCTATTTCATGCAAGGCCTGTCCAAGACCTACCCGGGCAACCGCAAGGTGCTCGATAACGTCCATCTGTCGTTCTATCCGGACGCTAAGATCGGCGTGCTCGGCGTCAACGGCGCCGGTAAATCGACGCTGCTGCGGATCATGGCCGGCCTCGACAAAGAATATAACGGCGAAGCCTGGGTCGCCGAGGGCGCCCGCGTCGGCTACCTCGAACAGGAGCCGCAGCTCGATCCGAAGCTGTCGGTGCGTGAAAACGTGATGCAGGGCGTCGCCAAACAGAAGGCGATCCTCGACCGCTACAATGAGCTGGCGGTGAATTATTCCGACGAAACCGCCGACGAAATGACCAAATTGCAGGACGAGATCGAGGCCCAGGGCCTGTGGGATCTCGACAGCAAGGTCGACCAGGCGATGGACGCGCTGCGCTGCCCGCCCGATGATGCCGATGTCACAAAGCTCTCGGGCGGCGAACGCCGCCGGGTGGCGCTGTGCCGGCTCCTGCTCGATCAGCCCGAGCTCTTGCTGCTGGACGAGCCGACCAACCATCTCGATGCCGAATCGGTGTCCTGGCTTGAAGGTCACCTGCGCAACTATCCCGGTGCGATCCTGATCGTCACCCACGACCGCTACTTCCTCGATAACGTGACGGGCTGGATTCTCGAGCTCGATCGCGGCCGCGGCATTCCCTATGAGGGCAATTATTCGTCCTGGCTGGTGCAGAAGCAGAAGCGGCTGGAGCAGGAGGGCCGCGAGGAAGCCGCGCATCAGCGCACGCTGGCTCGCGAACAGGAGTGGATCGCGGCCTCGCCGAAGGCCCGTCAGGCCAAGTCCAAGGCGCGGTACCAGCGCTATGAGGAGCTTTTGAAGAAGGCCAGCGAGAAGCAGAGCCAGACCGCGCAGATCATCATTCCGGTCGCCGAGCGGCTCGGCAACAACGTGGTCGACTTCGAAGGCCTCGGCAAGGGTTTCGGCGATCGCATGCTGATCGATGATCTCACCTTCAAGCTGCCGCCCGGCGGCATCGTCGGCGTGATCGGCCCCAACGGCGCCGGCAAGACCACGCTGTTCCGGATGATCACCGGGCAGGAGAAGCCGGACAAGGGCACGATCACCATCGGTGACAGCGTGCATCTCGGCTATGTCGATCAGTCGCGCGATGCGCTCGACGGCAGCAAGACGGTGTGGGAGGAAATTTCCGGCGGCAACGAGCTGATCCTGCTTGGCAAGAAGGAGGTCAATTCGCGTGGCTATTGCTCGGCGTTCAATTTCAAGGGTGCCGACCAGCAGAAGAAGGTCGGCTCGCTGTCGGGCGGCGAACGCAACCGCGTGCATCTGGCCAAGATGCTGAAGTCGGGCGCCAATGTGCTGTTGCTCGACGAGCCCACCAACGATCTCGACGTCGATACGCTGCGGGCGCTGGAAGAGGCGCTGGAGGATTTCGCCGGCTGCGCCGTGATCATCAGCCACGACCGCTGGTTCCTCGACCGCATCGCCACCCATATTCTCGCCTTCGAGGGCGACAGCCATGTCGAATGGTTCGAGGGCAATTTCCAGGATTATGAAAAAGACAAGATGCGGCGGCTGGGCCAGGATTCGGTCATCCCGCATCGTGTCAAATACAAGAAACTGACACGATAGTCGGAGGACCCATGGCGGACTGGAGCGCGGAGCAGTATCTCAAATTCGAGGACGAGCGCACGCGCCCCTCGCGTGATCTGCTCGCGCAGATCCCGATTCCCGATGCCCGCAAGGTGGTCGATATCGGCTGCGGTCCGGGAAACTCGACTGAGCTCCTGGTCAGGCGCTGGCCGCAGGCTGCCGTCACTGGCATCGATACATCGGCCGACATGCTGCGGCAGGCGCGGGAACGGCTGCCACAGCAGACCTTCATCGAGGCCAATGTCGCCCATTGGGTGCCGCCGGAAAAGACCGATGTGCTGTTCGCCAATGCGATCTTCCAATGGGTGCCCAATCATCTGAAGCAGTTGCAGCGGTTGCTTGGCGCATTGCCGGCGGGCGGCGTGCTCGCGGTGCAAATGCCCGACAATCTCGACGAGCCTTCGCACGTGCTGATGCGAGAGGTGGCGCATCTGGAGCCGTGGCGGGAGAAGCTGATCGAGAAGGCAAAGGCGCGTGACGTGCTGCCGGCGCCGCGCGTCTACTATGACGCGCTGAAGCCGCTCTGCACCCGGTTCGAGATCTGGCACACGATCTACAATCACGTCCTGCCCGACGCCGCGGCGGTGGTCGAATGGGTCAAGGGAACAGGCTTGCGGCCGTTTCTCGATCCGCTGGAGGGACCGGACCGCAAGCAGTATCTCGCCGAATATACCGCACGCATCGCCGCCAGCTATCTGCCGCAGGCCGACGGCAATGTGCTGCTGCGTTTTCCACGGCTCTTCCTCGTGGCGGTGAAGTAAGGGCATTTTCGCGTTCGCAAACGATAGGCCGCCATGCAAGACGTCCGGTTCGTCAGTGCTTTCCCTCGCATTCTGCTTGTCCTTTCCGTCGTTGCGATCATAGCGGCGGCATCGTCGGCTCGCGCAGAGGATGCCGGCTTCATGCAATTCATCGCCTCGCTATGGCCGGACGCAAAGGCCGCGGGTGTTTCGCGTGCGACGTTCGATGCACAGACGCGCGGGCTTGAGCCGGACTACAAATTACCCGACCTGATCCTGCCGGGGCGTCCGGCGACCGGTGCGCCGGCGCAGGCCGAATTCGTTCAGGTGCCGGCAGATTACGTCAAGGAGGCGAGCATCGCGCGTCTGGCGCAAGAGGGGCAGCGGCTGATGCAGAAATACCAGGCCGCGCTCTCCGGCATCGAGGCGCGCTTCGGTGTGCCGGCGACGATCGTGCTTGCGATCTGGGGCCGCGAGACCGATTTCGGCCGCTACACGCTGCCTTATGACGGTTTGCGCGTGCTGGCGACACAGGCCTATGTCGGCCGCCGCAAGGACACCTATCGCAACGAATTCATCCTGGCGTTGAAGATGATCGGCGAGGGTGATGTGACGCGCAAGGATCTGCGTTCCTCCTGGGCCGGTGCCACCGGTCTCACCCAGTTCCTGCCATCGGAGTTCTATCAGCACGCCATCGACTTCGATGGCGATGGCCGCAAGGACATCTGGCACTCGGTACCGGATGCGCTCGCTTCCGCCGCCGAGCAACTGGTGAACAAGGGCTGGCAGCCCGGCGTCCGCTGGGCCTATGAGGTGCATGCGCCGGCCAAGGCCGACTGCACCGTCGGGGTGCCAGAAGTGACGAAGCCGATCGGCGAATGGTTGCGTGAAGGTTTCGTGCCGGTGCGCGGGCAAAAGCTCAGCGCCAAGGAACTGGCCGAGCCGGCGTCGCTGTTGCAGCCGGAGGGCATTTACGGACCGTCATTCCTGACCACGAAGAATTATTTCGTGATCAAGGAATATAATTTCTCCGACTTATATGTGCTGTTCGTCGGCCATCTCAGCGATCGCATGAAGAGCCCGGAACCGTTCGCGACGCCATGGTCCGCCTCGACGCAGTTGCGCACAGCCGATGTCGAGGCCATGCAGCGCGAACTCACGCGTCTTGGATTTTACAACGACAAGGTCGACGGCAAGGCCGGCATGCTGACACGTTCCGCACTGGGAGCATATCAGAAATCAGCGGGCCTGAAGGTGGATTGCTGGCCTAGCGAAGCCGTGCTGCACGCCATGAGCGCCAAGCACTGACCGGGGAAAACCCGTCAGGAAAATTGCAAAGAAAAACCCGGCCGAAATCCAGCCGGGTTCTTGAAATCAAAAGCCTGTCGTCGGATCAGTTGCAGACCTCGACGCGGCGGAAACGCCAGGCATAACCGTCCCAGAAGCGCTCGCGTGCCCAATGGCAGGGCGGCGGGGGCGGCGGGGGAGCATCTTCCACATAGGCCGGACCACCATAGGCCGGACGGCTGGCGGCAATCGCTCCGCCAACGATCGCGCCGCCGATGATGCCGCCGGCGACGGCAGCGCCAAGGCCGCGCTGGGCACTCGCGGGGGTCGTCGCGAGCGAGCCCGCGAAGGTCGCGACCGCGGCGAGGGCGACGAAAGTCATTCTCATGT
The DNA here is from genome assembly GCA_035547995.1 of Bradyrhizobium sp. Classification (GTDB taxonomy): domain Bacteria; phylum Pseudomonadota; class Alphaproteobacteria; order Rhizobiales; family Xanthobacteraceae; genus Bradyrhizobium. The sequence continues at coordinate 67,092 of DASZTN010000092.1, forward strand.
CTTGTGCTCTCCTGGGATGGCGCCTTCAGCCAGCGCCGGGTTTGAAGTCAACTCACACGCCGTCTTCGAGAGTAGCCGTCTCGCTAAAAAGCGCAGAACAGTCAATCGAAAGTAAACGTGGTGAGGCTGATGGTCCGAAAAAACGGTTTTTTCGGGCCATCCTCCTGGTGTTGTCCCCGTAAAACCGCTGGTTTCCGGGGACTTGGCTCCGATTTAATCAAGGTGAACGGGCTATTCGCAAACCCTGACGCTGCGGAACCGCCAGGCATAACCGTCCCAGAAGCGCTGGCGCTGCCAGTAGCAGGGGCCGTAGCCGGGATCGGCGACGTAGCCCGGACCGTAATAGCCGTACGGTCCGGGTCCATAATAGTAACCTGGTCCGTAATATCGAGGGCCGGCGAGGGCGCCACCTACGATCGCGCCGCCGATGATGCCGCCGGCGATAGCGGCGCCAACACCGCGCTGGGCGTGGGCCGGCGCGGGCGCCACGGCCGAGATCGCCAGCGTCGAGACGGCTGCGAGAGCCATCAACATTTTCCTCATGGCTTTACCTTTCTCATCGAGCAAGGACAGCAACAAAAGCAGTCTGTCACGATAAGGGTTCCACATTCCGCTTGAATGATCAATGAACGGAGCCGTCATATTCAGTAACGGAACGCCATCATGATGGCGGCTATCGCGGCGCAGAACTGCGTGTGGAGTGCAGCAAAAGAGAAAGGCGAGCAGGAGGCAACGGCACCAGCCGCGGTCATCAATCTGCTGCATGGCGGGCTCTTCCGTCACATTCCCACGTCGCCGCCACGCGCAACGCGGCCCTGTCGCCGCACGGCTCCTATGGGCGATGGCTCCGGTTCGGACAGCCATGATTTCTTCGGCGGTCGCGGTGGGGCGCCATCACGGCGGAAGCGGCCACCACGGAGCCTGGATCGTTCCGGTGATTCAGGTCCTGCCGGGGACGGAAACGACGGCGGTTCAGGCGCCGATGGAGCGGTAGTGTGGAAGGCGCGGAGGCGCTGATGCGGCTCGCCAGCGAAATTAGCTCAGTGCATTTTATGCCTGTGCCACAAGCGATTTTTAGACCCGTTCTAGATTGAGCGGAGGCCAGTTTGGAATAGCTTCAAAATACAGTTTTTCCTTTTGCATCCGATCAGGCTGTTCAATATCGAAGATGCCAGAACCACCAACCAAAGAGCCAGACCGGGCCCTCCTTTTTCATGATTATTTGTTCCTGCAACGTCCTGACCGATCACGATGTCCGTAACGCGGTCAGTGCCTCGGAAGACCTTCCTCGCAGTGCCAAGCAGGTCTACGGATGTCTCGGTTGCAGCGCCGAGTGCGGCCGCTGTGCGCGCACCATCAAGACCATCGTTGACGAAGCGCTCGGTGCGTGCGCCAAGGCCTGTCTTGCCGGATGCCCCCACAGCAAGGCGAACTCGCACGATAACGGCGACATCGTCTTCGCGGGCGTCGCCTAAAATTTCGTAACAGATTGCTTGAGGCACCGGCCTTTTCGCTTTTGCGAAGGGTTGCCCTTATTGCCCTATTGATTTAGAAAGCTTCTAAATAGCCTTTATGAGGCCGATTCGAGCCTTTCACGCGGAGTGCATCCATGCAGGGCGACCCCAAAGTCATCGACTACCTCAACAAGGGCCTCCGGCACGAGCTTACCGCGATCAATCAATACTGGCTGCATTTCCGGGTGCTCAACAATTGGGGCCTGTTGGATATGGCCAAGGTCTGGCGCAAGGAATCCATCGAGGAGATGAATCACGCCGACCGGTTCACCGATCGCATCCTGTTCCTCGACGGCTTTCCCAACATGCAGGTGCTCGATCCCCTGCGCATCGGCCAGAACGTCAAGGAGATCATCGAGTGCGATCTCGCTGCCGAGCACAGCGCACGGAACCTGTACCAGGAAGCGGCAACCTACTGCCATGGCGTCAAGGACTATGTGTCGCGCGATCTGTTCGAGGATCTGATGAAGGACGAAGAGCACCACATCGACTTCCTCGAAACCCAGCTTGATCTGATCAACCGGATCGGTCTCGAACTGTATACGCAGAAGCACGTTGGCGGTCTGGAGAGCGAGTTCTCCAAGGAAGGCTGAGTGGGGTTGAGGGCAGCTCTCAGAGCTGGGTCTTGTAGCGTGCTTCGACCGCCGCCTGGGATTCCGGCTCGCCGAGGCTGGTCTGGTCGTGGATCACCTCGCTGATGCTCGGAAACACTTCGCGCTTCACGCGAATGTCCGGCGACCATAGTTTAGAGCGCATCAGCGCCTTGCCGCAGTGGAAATAGGCTTCCGTAACGGCGATGCGCAGCACCGCGCGCGGTGGCTTGCCGAATTCCACCATCGAAGAGAGTTGCTCAGGATCGTCGGAAAGCGAGCCCTTGCCGCCGACCCGCAAGGTTTCGTCGATCCCCGGCACGAAGAAGATCAGTTGCACCGAGCCGGTGCCCTCGACGATGTTCCTGAAACTGTCGATCCGGTTGTTGCCGGAGCGATCCGGCATCACCAGCCGGTTCGGTCCCTCGACATGGACGAAGCCGGGATTGCCGCCGCGCGGCGATGCATCGACGCTGCCATCGGCGGCGGATGTCGCCAGCACGCAGAATGGCGACATCGCGATGAAATTCCTCGCGTGGCCGTCGAGCTCAGGCCGCGCCTTCGCGATCACGCGCGAGGTCGGTTTCGGATAGATCCGTGCAAGGTCGTTGGCGAGCAGGTCGGTCAATGGCGTTCTCCGGAAGACAGTTTCAGGCAAGCTTTCGCGTTTTCGAGCGAAGTGAGTACCGGTTGGCGTGAAGAAAACGCGTTCAAGACAACAAGCTGAAGCCCGGTTCTGATTCAATCGGAGCCGATCAGGCTTTGGCAGCCGCGTCTGGTCACGCAACCGTGCAGCATCACACAGCATCGGCCGGCACGAAACAACTGATGACGATGCCGCCGCCGTGATGCACATACCAGACCACGGCCTGGCCGACGGGATTGCCGCGATCGCGAATGACGGCATGCTCCGGAACCTGCATCCATTGGCCCTCGATCGGCACCCAATAGGCGCCGTCGCGATAATCATAGTCGGTGCGATGGCCGTCCGCGATATCGCAGCAAGGCACGCCATTGGGGGCGATGATGCCCTTGAACCATGCGCGGATCTCGGGAGGCACGTTTTCATATTGCCCGTTGTCGAAGCCGGATGCCGCGCCGGTCAGCGCGATCAAACACGCGAGCAAAGCAATCTGCACGAGCCGTCGCATGCGACCCTCCTCCTGGAGCCTTTCCGGTTCAGTTGGAATCAGAACCGGGCTCCAGCCTTTTGTCTTGACGTATTTCCTTCACGCGAACCGATGTCCGGGACAGGCCTTCGCTCGAAAACACCATCCCGCCCGTCGCACTCCCCTGCATCTTCAGGCGAATCCGCAGCCGGGAGAATTAGGCCCGAGCCACCGCACCAATGCACGCTCAAAAAATAAGCGACGAGGCTATCGCCGTTGATGCGCTGCAAAATCACCGCTTCTATTTTTTCGACGTTCCCAGCGATTCCGGCGCGATATTCTGCCATGCCTGCAAAAGCGCGCTTTTGAGCGTGGCGGAGTCGGCCTTGGCCAGTCGCACATTGGTGCTGCCCCGCTTGCCCCATCCTCCGGGAACGGGTCGAAAGATATCCGGCTCGGCCGCAACCAGCACGGCCTGCTGCTCGGGCGTCAGCTTCACCATGCCCCAGCTTTCGTCGGGATAGCCGAGTGTTGCGAAGACACGCTTGCCGACGCGGAAGTCGGCATGGCCCTGATGCGAACCCTCGACGGATTCAGGCAGCGCCAGCGCAATTCTGCGGAAACGGTCGGATGACATCGCTGCTCGCCTTTGGTGTCATTCACATCGCGTGCTGCGGTACGGACTGCAACAGCTCGCGCAACTGCTCCTTGTAGAATTTGGCATTGCCGGTGGTCAGATGACCGCGTGTCTCGGTGCTCGCCGGGATCAGATAGAGCCGGGCGTTCTTGATGCGCCTGATCGCGGCCTGCGTGACGCCGGTTTCCGGCGGATTGCGTTCGTCATCCGCGGCATTGATTGCAAGCACGCTGGCTTCGATCCGCTCCAGGCCGCCGGAAGGATCGTAATCATGCGAAGCTTCCCACTGATAGATGAAGTCATTGGCGTCGGCCGTGATCGGCGTCGCCAGCCGTTCGTCGATGAGCTTGTCCGCCTTCGCTGCGGTTGGCGCCAGCGTCTGGTAGCCGAGCGTGCCGCCGCCGGTCGCAATCTGGAACATGTTGATGGCGTATTTCATCATCCGCGGCTGCTTCGTGTAATTGCCGCCATCATAATCGGGATCGTTGCGGATGGTCTCGAGCATCATCCGCCGCATCATCCAGTTGCGCGCCGCCATCGCAGTCGGCTGCGATGCCATCGGCACCACGGCGTCCATCATCTGCGGATAACGTTCAGCCCAGATCCAGGCATGCATGCCGCCCATCGAATTGCCGATCACGAGCCGGAAATGCTTGATGCCGAGGCCTTCGGTGACGAGGCGATATTGCGCATCGACCATGTCGGTATAGTCGTATTTCGGGAATTTCGTCTTCAGACCGTCGGACGGCTTCGACGATTTGCCATGGCCAAGAGCATCGGGAAGCACGATGTAATATTTCGAGGCATCGAGCGGCTGGCCGGGACCGAACAATTCGCCTGCGAAGGCCGGCGTCAGCATATTCGCCGCCGATCCCCCCGAGCCGTGCAGCACCAGCACCGGCTGCCCGCCCGGATCGCCGATCGTGGTGTAGTGGAGCCTGAGCTCCGCCATGGTCTCGCCGGTATGGAATTTGAAGTCCCTGGCGATCCAGTCGCCTTGTTTCGGAGTGGGATAATCGGCCGCGACAGCCGCAAATGACGTCATTGCAAAAACAATCGATAATGCGGCGCGCAAAAATCCCATGACGTTTCTCCCGAGGACGCGGCCTTATGACCGGGGCCGCTGGCGTGCAATCCTATCACGCCTTGTCCTCGATGTCGGTTTCGGGACGGTCGGTGCCGTCGGCGGTTTCGCTATGCCACTTGCCGTCAGCGGTTTCGTACTCGATCGCTTCGGTCCGTCCCGGCACGCGCTGCTCGGCGGCGACGCGCTTCGCCGCAGCAAGTGCTGCGGCATGGGTCGCAAAAGTCTCCGAGAACACGCCATCGACGGTGTACGCCCAGCCGCCGTCGTGTTCTACGATCCTGTAGGTTATGTGAGACATGTCCGAAACTCGCTTTTGCTGGCCACCAAGACCTTTAAGTGAATGTGCTGCTCATTCTATGACAAAATCGGCGGTGTGTAGAATTTTGCCCCCCACCGATCGTCCTTGGCCGAGGATAATCCGCAAGCCCGCTCCAGCCGGAAATGGAAGAGGAAGGACCATGTGCCGCAACATCAAGACGCTGTTCAATTTCGAACCGCCGGCAACGGAAGAGGAGATCCGTGCCTCGGCGTTGCAATTCGTGCGCAAGCTGTCGGGTTTCAACAAGCCGTCGCAGGCCAATGAAGCCGTGTTCGA
>DASZTN010000093.1:0-19976 GCA_035547995.1 Bradyrhizobium sp.
TCTTCGGAATCGCCATGGTGGCCGCGACGATCGTCGTCGCAGTCGGAGCGGCAGAGCGTGAGACAAGCCATCAAAGTCCAGATGTAAACAAGGTCGCATCGGCCGTTCGCGCGGAACGTCTGATCTCCCATCAGCCGGTGATCATCGTCAGCAGTCTCGATTGAAATCCACTTCTAACTATACGAGCAGGGTGTCTCCATGAAAGTTGCAATATTCGGTAACCAGGAATTCGAGGTCGATTTCTTTCTCAAGGCCAATGCGGCCCTGCATCACGACCTCGTTTTCTTCAAGGAGAGCCTGCATTCGGGAACGGTGTCGATGGCCGCCGGATTTCCAGCCGTTTGTGCGTTCCTGACCGATCAGCTCGACGCCAAGACGCTCAATTCCCTGGCCAAAGGCGGTACGCGTCTGGTCGCGCTGCGATCGGCCGGCTATAACAACATTGATCTCGTCGCGGCAAAGAAGCTGGGTATTTCGGTGATGCGTGTGCCGGCTTATGCGCCCTCAGCAATTGCCGAGCACGCCGTCGCGCTGATGCTGACGTTGAACAGGCATGTCCATAAAGCCTATAATCGGGTGCGCGAGGGCAATTTCGATCTCAACGGGTTGGTCGGTTTCAACATGTCCGGCAAGACCGTCGGCATTGTCGGAACCGGCAAGATCGGCACGGCGCTTGCTCGGATCATGAAGGGATTCGGCTGCGAATTGCTGGGCTTTGATGTGTATCATCAGCCAGCCTGCATTGATCTCGGCATGAGATACACCGACCTTACGGAATTGATGTCGAAATCGGATATTATTTCTCTGCATTGTCCGCTCAACGAAGGGACCCGTCATTTAGTCAATAAGCAGACACTCGCCCTGATGAAGCCGGGTTCGATGCTGATCAACACCGCCCGCGGCGGTATCGTCGACGCAGCCGCCGTCATCGACAGTCTCAAGAGCGGCAGCGGCCTCGGATATTTCGGCATGGATGTTTACGAAGAAGAGAACTCGCTGTTCTTTTCAGATCGATCCCAGACCGTGATCAAGGACGATGTTTTCGAGCGCCTGACCACGATGCCGAATGTCGTGATCACGGGCCATCAGGCGTTCCTCACGCGCGAGGCGCTGAGCGAAATCGCGGAGATCACGCTGGAAAATATCAGAAGCTTCGAAACCGGTCGTCCAAAGCAGGAAAATCTGGTGAGCGCGTGACAAATGTGGATCGAACCGGGGCCAGGCGTAGGTAAATGGCCTGGCTGCTGCTGGCGTTCTCAGGTCCGATCCTGTGGGCGGTGTCGACCCATCTCGACAAGTATCTCGTAGAGCGCTACTTCAAGACCAGCAATGTCGGCGCGCTTCTGATCTTCACCGCCGGTATTGGCGCGCTGGCGTTGCCGATCATCTGGCTGTTGGATCGGGCCATCGTCGACATCGATGCCGTGAGCGCGGCTTATCTGAGCGCAGCAGGTGCGCTCTATATGACGGCCATGCTGTTCTACCTCCGGGCGCTCCAGATCGAGGACGCATCGCTCGTTGCGGTCTTCTTCCAGGCCGGCCCGTTGTTCGGTTACGTGCTCGGTTATCTTGTTCTGAATGAGAGGCTGTCTCATTCGGAAATGGCGGGCGGCTTGCTGACAATATGCGGGGTCGTGGTGGCGTCGTTCAATACCCGCCTCTCAAAAGGATTGCTCAATAGCCGTGTCGTAATCCTGATGCTCGCCTGCAGCCTGGCCAACTCGGTCAGTTCGCTTTTATTCAAAGTCGTCGCCATTCACGACGCGTTTTGGCCGAGCACGTTCTGGATGTATGCCGGTGAAGCGCTGTTCGGGTTGTTTCTCCTGTTGCAGCGATCCGACAGACAGGCGTTCCTGGCTCTGGTCGGCGCCAGTCCGGGCTTCGTTCTCTCGATCAATGCGTTCAATGAATTGATCAATCTGGCCGGCTCATTGGCCATGCGCTATGCGCTCGTCCTGGCGCCGCTCAGCCTGGTGCAGGCGATCAGCAGTACGACGACGCTGTTTGTGTTCGCATTCGCGGTGATTCTGTCCGTCTTCCATCTGACGGCATCTCGCGAGCGGCTGGATCGCCGCGAATTGATGCAGAAAGGCTTTGCGGCCATTCTCGTGGCGGCCGGTGTCGCCTTGATCGAATCCTAGAGCCCGCCGGCTCCGATGGAATCGGAGCAGGGGCTTCAGGCCTTTGTTTTGATGCGTTTTATCGTTCGATCACTATCGCGCGAAGCCGGACTTCGCTGTCGTTGCGGTAGATCAATTTGGTTCATCCTTATCATTTTATTCTCGAATTGATCGCCTGGCCGATCGGATTTTGAGCTGGCCGGCGGGAGTGTTGGAGGCTCCATGAAGCACTTGATCGTCGTTTCGCATCCTTCGGAAAATAGCTTCACCATGGCACTCGCACGGGCTTATGTGGCCGAGCTGCGCGCCATGGGGCAGGAGCTTCAGTTCCGCGATCTTTATCGTGAGCGATTCGACCCGGTGCTCACCGCTGCCGAGCTGAATGCAACCAATGTCATGCAGCAAGCCGTCAAGGGCGTGTCGAGAGCCCAGGACGACGTCCGCGATGCCGACGCGCTCGCGGTATTTTATCCGCTCTGGTGGCTGTCGATGCCCGCCATGATGAAGGGATATGTCGACCGGGTATTCGCCCGCGGCTTTGCCTATGAGTCAAGCAGCGGCATGGTTCGCGGCCTGTTGTCCGGCAAGAAATGCGTGCTGGTGACCGTCTCCGGCGCCCCTCTGCCGGCGCTGGTCGGAAGTGGTGGCTGGAACGCGGTTGAAGCGCTGCAGGACAAGCATATTTTCCGGTCGTCCGGATTCGAACTGCTGGAGCATGTTCATTTCGACCATATCCAGCCGGACCTGCCGAAAGCTACCGTCGACGATCATCTCGCCCGCATCCGGTCTTGCGTACGCCGCCATTTCGCCGGCTGATCAGGCGGACCAAACCGGGGCTTTCGTTCCAATCAAAGGAGATCATCCAATGACTAATGCCGCAATCGATGCTCCGGTCTGGTTCATCACGGGCTGCTCGACGGGCTTCGGACGGGAATTCGCCCGGGCCGCGCTGAAGAACGGCTATCGAGTGGTTGCGACCGCGCGCGATCCGAACAAGATCGCCGATCTGGTCGCAGGGCAGGAGGGCCGGGCAATCGCCCTGCCGCTGGACGTCACCAGGCCGGATCAGATTCGTGCCGCGATCAAGGAGGCTCAGGGGGTTTTCGGCCACATCGATACGCTGGTGAACAACGCCGGCTATGGCTATCTCTCGGCTGTCGAAGAAGGCGAGGACCAGGAGATCCGCGCCATGTTCGAGACCAATTTTTTCGGTCTGGCTGCCGTGATCCGGGAGGCGCTGCCGGGCATGCGGGCAAGGCGCCGTGGCGCGATCGTCAACGTGGCGTCCGTTGGCGGCATCGTCGGCTTTCCGGGCTCGGGCTATTATGCCGCGACGAAGTTTGCGGTCGAGGGCCTGTCGGAGGCGCTCGCCGGGGAGGTCGAGCCGCTCGGCATCCATGTCATGCTGGTCGAGCCCGGGCCATTCAGAACGGACTGGGCCGGCCGTTCGCTGAAGCAATCGTCTCGCTTCATCGAAGACTACAAGCAAACCGCCGCCATGCGCCGGAAGCAAATTGCCGGCTACAGCGGCACCCAGCCGGGAGATCCCGCACGGGCCGCCGATGCCGTCGTGACAGCGCTCCGATCATCCAAGCCGCCACGTCATCTGGTCCTTGGCCGCGAAGGACTGAACAACGTTGAGAACCAGCTGAAATCGATGCTCGCAGAGATCGAACTCTGGCGTGAGACGAGCCTGGCTTCCGATTATCCCGTGCGATGAATCTTATCCGGCGATGCAGATCATTGTCCCAATTGATCTGCATCAGCCTGAAGCTCGATCGGCTTGCTAGCTTCGAGTTCTCTCGATTGGAGGACTGATTGATGCTACGTAAGACGATCTTGGGCCTGATGGCCGCTACCCTCATTGGCTGCAGCTTCGTTTCCCAGGAAGCGCTGGCGCGAGGCGGCGGTGGTGGTTTTCACGGTGGTGGCGGCTTCCATGGCGGCGGGTTTCATGGCGGTGGCTTCCATGGTGGTGGATTTCACGGCGGTGGTTTTCATGGTGGTTTTCATGGCCCCGGCGTCTGGGGCGTCCCCTATTATGACGCATGGGGACCGGATTTCTTCTTCCCATTTTACGAGGACGAATATCCCGACGAATACGAGACCTGCGGCTGGGTTCGCGAGAAATATCGCCGTCACAAGCACACTTATGTGCGACAGGTCTATCGTTGCTGGTGAGCAGAGCTTCTCTCCCTCATGAAATGCATCGACACGCGGGTCTCGGTCCAACCGGAGACTCGCGTGTTTTTATTGGGATGTTGTTCGAAAGCGCCGTTCGCTCGCAGTTTGGCGCATTTCCGCTACAGTTGACCCGCTACCACCGGAGCATCCTCCGATCGAGCTGCAAAGCCGAGCAAGCTCGTCATTGCCTGCGACAAACGCGAAGCGCTTGCGCAAGGGAGCGAAGGCGACGAAGCAATCCAGGACCTGGTTGGCGGAGAAAGTCCTGGATTGCTTCGCTTGAGCTCGCAATGACGCCGGGCCGGCGTCAATGAGCTAAGATCAGGCGGCCGTCTGCTGGGAACGCCGGACATTGGATGGACGCAACGGCTCAAACTGCTCCGCCGTTATCGTTTCATTCGTAAGAAGCAGGTTGACCCCGGCCTCGAGATCGCTGCGATGTGCCTCAAGGATCGAGCGGGCGTGGGCGTCGGCCTGTTCGATGAGATCGCGTACGGCCAGATCGATTTCGCGCCCCGTCACTTCGGCCGCGCTGATGAGCTGGTCCTGCGCCGCCGGCAGGAACGTCTGCGGCTTGGGCGCATAGGTGCGCTGGCCGATCGTTGGATCCATGCCATATTTGGTGACCATCTCCAGTGCAATCTCGGTTGCGCGCTGCAGGTCATCAGCGGCTCCGGTCGAGACATCGCCGTCGAAGATCAACTGCTCGGACGCACGGCCACCCATCAGCACCGCAATCCGGTTCTTCAATTCGCTCACCGAAAGCAGGAAGCGGTCCTCCGTCGGTCGCTGCATCGTATAGCCCAGCGCGCCGACGCCGCGTGGAATGATCGACACCTTTTGCACCGGATCGACGCCGGTCAGGTTGGCAGCGACCAGGGCGTGGCCCATCTCGTGATAGGCGACTCGGCGGCGCTCCTCCTTGCCGAGCACCCGGCTCTTCTTTTCGATGCCGGCTACGATGCGCTCGATCGCGACGGTGAAGTCGTCGAATGAGACCTCCTCCGCGCGTCGCCTGGTCGCAGCGATCGCGGCCTCGTTGATCAGGTTGGCCAGGTCGGCGCCGGTGAAGCCCGCGGTGAGGCCTGCGACCTTGTCGAGATCGACATCCTTGCCGACCTTGATCTTGCGGATGTGCACTTTGAGGATGGCGATGCGCCCGTTCTTGTCCGGTCTATCGACCAGCACTTGACGATCGAAACGGCCCGCGCGCAGCAGCGCCGGATCTAGGATTTCCGGCCGGTTGGTGGCCGCAAGCAGGATCACGCCAGTGGAAGGATCGAAGCCGTCGAGCTCAGCGAGGAGCTGGTTCAGGGTCTGCTCCTTTTCGTCATAACCGCCGAACGCACCAGGCGACCGGCTGCGCCCCAGCGCATCGAGCTCGTCAATGAAGATGATGCAGGGCGCGGCCTGGCGCGCCTGCTGGAACAGATCTCGCACCCGGGCCGCTCCCACGCCGACGAACATCTCGACGAATTCGGAGCCCGAGATCGAAAAGAACGGAACTCCCGCTTCGCCGGCCACCGCTTTCGCAAGCAGCGTTTTTCCGGTACCGGGCGGGCCGACCAGCAGAATGCCTTTGGGCACATGGGCTCCGAGACGGCCATAGCCTTTCGGATCCTTCAGGAAAGATACCACCTCCTGCAGCTCGAACTTGGCTTCTTCGACCCCGGCGACATCGGCGAAGGTGATTTTGGTATCCTTCTCGACATAGACCTTGGCCCGTGACTTTCCGATCGACATCAATCCGCCAAAGCCCTGGCGGTCGGCCACGCGGCGGAACAGAAAGACCCAGATGAGATAGAAGATCACCCCTGGAATTACCCAGGACAGGATGGTCTGGATCACGCCGCCGGACGGCACGCCGTTCACCACGACGCCCTTTGCCGCCAATTTCTCAGCCAGTGCCGGATCGACACGCGCGGTGACGAAATCGGATTTTCCGCTCGGCAGCTTTTCGTTTTCCTTCAATTTGCCCTGGATGGTATCCTGGCCAACGCCGACTTCGGCGACTTTGCCCTGCGACACCAATTGCTCGAATTGACTATAAGGTATGGTCTCGATGTTGTTGTAAGTCGTAAGCAGCCACTGCAAAACGATCAGGGCAATGCCTGCCGCAAAGATATAGCCAATCGTAACGGCCTGTTTTCGTGATGATGGCTCATTTGCCATTGCTTTCTCCGCGGCAGATCCAAGCTTTAGATATAATTATAGGACGCCCTCGATAGGCGTCCTACAATTGATTTAGTGGAGGCTCAGGCCTTCGTCGCCTGATTCTCGTATTGCTGCAGGGCCTCGAAAGCCTCGCAGGCATACATCAACGCCGGGCCACCGCCCATCATGATGGCGACGCTCAGTGTCTCCAGCACTTCGCTGCGCGTTGCGCCCGCTTTCACCGCGTCGTGAACGTGATAGGCGATGCAGTCCTCGCAATGAATGGCGACGGCAATCCCGAGCGCCATCAGCTCCTTGACCTTGGTGCCAAGCGTGCCGGGGGCGGTAGCTTCCTTGTGTAAATGAGCGAAACCGGCGGTCGTTCCCGGCATCTCGCGGCTCATTTTACCCAGCAGCACCTGGAGGTCATGGAATTTTCCTGGAAAGTCGGTGCTCATCTTCGTAGTCCTTTCTTCATGCCAGTTTTTCTGGATTTGCTATCCATTCGCTCAGTGTCTGCAGAAAGCGCGCGGCGTCGCCGCCAAAGACGACCCGGTGATCGCAACTGAGGGTCAATAGCGCGCCGTCCTTGGCCGATGCTCCGACTGAAAGAATCGCGGATGCACCGACCGGCACGATCGAATCGAACGACCGGACCACCGCAAACGTGCCGAGATTCGAAAGGTAGAAGGTGGCGCCGCGATAATCCGACGGCTGCAGCCGTCGCGATTTGGTCTTGTCGAGCAAAGCGGACCAATCGCCAGCCAGATCGGTGATGCTGCGCTGGCCGACGTCGCGCAAGACCGGCGTGATCAACCCATCGGGCATATCGACCGCGATTCCGATATCGATCTGATCGAAATGGGCAAGCCCTTCGTCGGTATAGGACGCGTTGAACAGCGGGTTCTCCGCAATCGCCCGCGCACAGGCGCGTGCAAGTGCAACCGTGAACGACAGCTTCTTATCCTTGGCCCAGTTCATCAGGGGCGCCAGCGGAAGCTGCGCCGTGACATGAAAGGTCGGCGCCGCGGCGCTTGCAATCATGTTACGCGCCACGGAGTCCCTCAGGGGTGACAGCCGCTCCAGCCGATAGGAAGGGCTGGATTCCGACGGCTTCGAGGGCGCCGCAGCCGCGGCAGCGGGGCGGGTGGCCTCGGCGACGGCTGCGCGTGAGGGGACACGCCGGCCATGGGGCCGGTGTGCGATAGCCGCAGCCAGGATCGGCGAGACCGGTGCCGATTCAGCCGCGGCCGGCGCGGCCGCTGCAGCGGCCGTCGTTTCCTTGACCGGGGCTGCCTGAACCGCTGCTGGCTTGGCTGCTGCTGTGTTGGCCGGAGCGGCTGCGGAAGCCGGAGCTTCCGCTTTTGCCGCCGGTGCAGCTGCCGCGGCGGCTTCCGCAACCGTATCGGCGATGAATCCGATGGTCTGGCCGACCGGAAGCTCGGTGTTGACCGCGGCGAGGGGGCCGGCCAGATAGCCGTCATGGAAGGCCTCGACCTCCATGATGGCCTTATCGGTTTCCACTTCGGCGATCGCCTCGCCGGTCTTGATCTTGTCGCCGGGCTGCTTAAGCCACTTTGACAGGCGACCGTTGTTCATCGTGTCGGACAGCGCCGGCATCGTGATCGGTTGCTTCATTGTTGTTCTCCTGGTCGGTGGTGGCTTGGCAGAGGCTGCGGGCGGCTTCGACGATATCGTTCTTGGTGGGGATGCTTGCCGCTTCGAGCTTGCCGTTGAATGGCGTCGGCATATCGAGACCGGCGAGGCGCTGAGGCGGCGCATCGAGCGAGTAGAAGCAGCGTTCGGTCAGCGTGGAGGCGATCTCTCCACCGACGCCGCCGAACCTGCAGTCTTCCTCGACGATCAAAAGCCGGTGCGTCTTCTCGACCGACGCGGTACAGGTATTCCAGTCGATCGGGCTGAGGCTGCGCAGGTCGATGATCTCGGCATCGATGCCGTTCTTGGCGAGTTCTTCACCGGCTTCCTGCGCCAGCACGGCCATCCGCGAATAGCTGAGGATGGTGATGTCCTTGCCGGCGCGTCGGATCGCCGCGCGGTGCATTGGCGGCGGATCTGCCAGCGTGTCGACCTGGCCCTTGGTGAAGTACAGAAGTTCGTGCTCGAGCAGGACGATCGGCTCATCGCTGGCGATGGCCTGGCGAAGCTGCCAATAGGCGTCCTGCGGCGTCGACGGAACCGCGAGGCGCAAGCCCGGGACGCTCATGAACATCGATTCGAGGCGCTGCGCATGCTGCGCACCGAGCTGCCGCGCCACGCCGCCGGGCACGCGGACGACCAGCGGCATCGGAAATTGTCCGCCGGACATGAACGGGATCTTGGCCGCCATGTTCACGATCGAATCCAGGGCGAGCAGGGCGAAATTGATCGTCATGATCTCGACGACGGGGCGCATGCCGGTCAGCGCGGCACCAACGCCGAGCCCGGTAAATCCGTTCTCCGAAATCGGCGTATCGCGCACGCGCTTCTCGCCATATTTGGCATAAAGGCCTTCGGTGACGCGGTAGCTGCCGCCGTAGAGCCCGACGTCTTCGCCAAGGGTAAAGACCGACTCGTCGGCCTCCATCTCTGCATCCATCGCGCGGTTGAGCGCCTGCCAATAGAGCAATTCTTCGGACATTGTGCTTCTCCTAGATCAGGACTTCGGTGTGGCGGTTGCAGGCAAGGTGCTGCCAGGCTGCATCCATGGTCGGATCCGGGCTCTGCAGCGCGAATTCCACGGCGTCGTCGACGGTCTTCTGCACGCTCTTGCGGATTGCCTCGATCTCGGCATGCTCGAGGTGCCCCTCGTTCAGCATGTGCTGGGTCAGCCGGCCGATATTGTCCGGCCCGACAGCAGACAGTTCCGCCGCGGTCGGGTAGGTCAGCTCGATATTGCGGCTGGCGATCGCGAGCGGATCGATCGCCTGATAAGCCTTGAGCTCGACCGCAGGACGATAGGTGCCGGGATCCGCCATCGAATGGCCGCGATAGCGGTAGGTTTCGCATTCGAGGAATTGCGGCCCGGCGCCATGCCTGATGCGGTCGAGTGCGCGCTTGGCGGCGTCATAGACCGCCAGCACATCCATGCCGTCAACCTTTTCCGCCGGGATATTGTAGGCGGCGGCGCGTTTATAGACCTCGGTCTCCGCGGAATGGCGATGGATCTCGGTGCCGATCGCATAGTGGTTGTTCTCGCACACGAACAGGACCGGCAGATGCCAGAGCCCGGCCATGTTCAGCGCTTCATGGAAGGTGCCCTGATTGACCGCGCCGTCGCCGAAGAAGCAGATCACCGCTTCCGGCAGGTTGCGCAGCATGACCGAATAAGCGACGCCGATCGCGACCGGACAGGTCTCGCCGACGATGGCATAGCCGCCCATGAAACGCCGTTCGCGATCGAACATGTGCATCGATCCGCCCATGCCGCCGGACATTCCGGTGGCGCGGCCGAACAGCTCCGCCATGACCTGGCCGGGAGGAGTCCCGCGCACCAGCGCATGTGCGTGCTCGCGATAGGCGCTGACGATATAGTCGGACGGGGTCGCGGCGTTGATGATCCCGGCGCCGACGGCTTCTTCGCCGGGATAGAGATGGAGAAAGCCGACGATATTGCCCTTGGTATATTCTTCGGCGGCGCGCTCTTCGAATACGCGCGACAGCATCATGTCGCGCAGCAGACGATGCATGAGTTCGCGTTGCATGTTGACCTCTCTTCGATTTTTGAAAATTTGGCAGATGGATGAAACGTGCAGCGGAGCAGGATCCGCTGCACGTTCCGGTTTCACGATGCCCGACGGACCGCCGTTCCGGTTTCCCGGATGAACAGCGCGAGCAGGATGGCGACGACGATCGCGACGATGCCGACCACGCCGCCCTTGACGAAGACGTCCAGCGTCAACGCGCCGCCGCCGGCGAGCTTCTGCAGCAGCCAGCCATAGGCCGGTGCGGCGAAGGCGCTCATGACGAAGACGATGAAGTTGATCGCGCCGGTCGCGCTTCCCTTCACTTCATCCGGATTGACTTCCTTGATGATGGTGTAGGGGATCATCGCAGCGCCGGACCCGAAGCCGAGCACGAAGCCCAGGAAATAGGGCGGCAGCGAATTCGCCGGCAGATAGAGGATTGCCAGCGTAGCGGCGAGCATCACCACCATTCCCACCATCAGCACCGGCTTACGGCGTCCCATGCGGTCGGCAATGTAACCGAGCACCGGACAGCCGATCACCCAGCCGAGCGGTACCATCGAGGCGCGGTTGACCGCTTCCGCATAGCCGACATGCCAACCTTCGCGCAGGAACGAGACGCCCCAGATCATGTCTCCTACCGTCGTCGGCAGGAACAACAGACCGGCGCAGAGACCGCACAGATAGGACTGCGGGTTGGTCAGCACCGTCTTGTACGGATCGAACATGTGCCAGATGCTGGTTTTCGGATGTTCGGCCGGATCCTGGCGCGGCGTGATGAACAGCATGGCGATCGCGATGATCACCGTCAGGCCGCCGGCATAGATCCAGAACTGCTGCCAGTTGATCGGACCGTGAACGAGAGGCGCGACCACGAATTGCCCGGCCGATCCGCCCAGCATGCCAAAGCACTGGGTGAAGCCGACCGCGGTTGCGAGATAGCGTGCGGGAAAGCCATGGGTCGCGAGATAGACGGCGCCGACGAAGGCGAATGCGGCGCCGGCGCCCTGCAGCAGGCGGCCGACCGTTGCTGCCCAGCTGATCCCGAGGCCAAACATGATGATGCCGACGGCGAGCAGGGCCACGCCGATCGGTATCGAATATTTCGCGCCCCACCGGTCGAGCGATGCGCCGGCGACGATCGCAAATGTCGAATACGTGTAATAATAGAGCCCGACAAGCGAGCTGACGCCAAGCGTCGTCAATCCGAATGCGGCGGTGAGTTCAGGCAGCATGACGCTCGGTGCTGAACGAACCGCGTATTGCATGAAATAAAACAGCAAACAGAAAAACCAGGCGGCGACAAATGCAAGATGAAAGCCACTTATCGCCGGTGTCTTTCGTGGCATCGATGTGGTTGAACTGATCGGAATTGACATGCGCAAAACTCCCCTAAATTGCTATTCGGCTCGGTGAGCCTATTGGGAGCGGCGCATGCCGGTTTGATTTGCCTCAACCGGATGAACGATTTCCCGCCAAGACATTTTTGCTCTGGTTGAATCGGAAACGGCTTTTATTTCTGTTTCTGACGCGCTTCCTTCACCTGCCGTTTCCGTCGCGGATCAAGTCCAGGGCGGCCTTCCGCTCGAAAACGCCATAGGCTCGACGCGCGCCCCTTTGTTCAATTTCGAAATAATTCCAAAGCAACACGAATGTCGGTTTGCGTTGCAATAGCGCGGCCGACCGGAAGCTCGACGGAGGGCGCATCCGGCTGGGGCGCTCCCCATCGGTATGCTCAGTTGTTTCGCCGGAGAAATGGGTTTGGTCGGAGAAATGTGACAGTCACATGAATGATCTAGCGCAATGAAGCCCGGCACCGGACGCGGCATATGGTGGCAAGTGATTCATTTCCGGGTGCGCCATGAAATCCAAAATCATCACAGAGCTCGGACAGGGCGATATTCTGTTGCCATCGCTCGTCGCGGAAGGTTTGGCCGCTAACGATCGCATCAAGGTGCATATGAGCGCGTTGCAGGCTGCGGTCGAGCATGCACAACAACCGGATCATCCGGCAACGGATCTTTCGGTCGAATGCCGCGCTGCGGGAATTGCGCCGGCGGAGCTCGCAGCGCTGATCGGTGGCGCGCGTCTTGCAGGTGAGGGACAGATCATCGCACCCAAGCTCGCAGATTTGATCGGTGCAATAGGGGATGATGCGGCAACGATGGTCAGCGCGGTCAGCGCTGGTAATGCAGCTGCGGGAAAGGCCGCAACGGAGAGGCTTGCGGCGATCCATGCGGCCGGTCTGCTCGAACCGGCCAACGCAATCGAGATCGCCCGCGTTGCCCGGCTCACCATGGTCGCGCGGGAAGGCGGCGACAGCCTGCATCGGCTGGTGATGGATCTGCACAAGGCCCTCAATCGCCTGGCTGCGAACTGCTGCGAGGAAATCATCGCCGGCGCCCATGCTTTCGGGCTTCGCCCGGAGGACCGCCCGGCGGTGGAGAGTTTCATGCGCGGTCTTAAGGAAACGCGGGCACTGAAATTCAATCATCCCGGTCTCGATACCATGGCGATGACGTCAGGCCCCCGGCTGCTGATCCAGAACGATATCGGGACCACCGACGCCCACGTCGTGGTGATCGCCGTCGAAGGCTCAACGGTGACGGTAACCTATACCGACGTGCATCTGCCGCGCGCCAAGTTCTTCATTTCGCTGTTTGACGGTTTCCAGGTGGACTGGAGCGGGCTCGATCGGCATGCCACGGCCCTGGGTGAAGAAGGTGCGTTCTTTCTCGTCACCGGGCGATACCAGGGCAAGGATGCTGCGGATTGCGGTGACTTCCTCGCGGCGATCGGTGCTTCCCTGGTGTTTTTGATCGACTGGAACAAGGCACGCAAGCTGTTGCGCTCCTGGGTTTCCAGAGAAGACGCCGCCCGTATCCTCGAATGGGCTGCGCGGCAACGGATCGGCCATCGGGCCTTCCTCGAACTTGGCGGCAATGAGCTGCTCGGTTCCGCCGTGCGCAACGCGGCGCCGACCCGCATCGGGTTTGGCGAACGGCTCGACCAGGCGCTCGGCCGCGGCGCAGCGATCGATTTTCTCAAGACTGCGCTGCGCAGTTCGACCGAGGGATTGCTTTCCGGACAGTCGGTCAGGCTGGTGCGCGATCGGATCGAGGCAGACCTGGTGAGGCATCTGGAGCGGGTCGACAGCACGCTGCTGGCTGTCGTGTTGCGCCAGGTCGGACTGGGACACGATCTTGCTGCTGCGCTTCACCGTTACATCGTCGCGCTGCGCCCCGGGCATCCGGTTGAGGCGAAACATCTGGCAGCTGCAGCCGTACGTATCGAGCAGAAGGCCGATCGCATTGCGATCGAGGCGCGCGGCGAGGCCAGCCGCCTCAACGCCAGGCCGATCGTCACGGAGTTGATCGATCGTGCCGAAGAGACCATTGATGAGCTGGAGCAGGCGACCTTCATTGCTTCGCTGGTCCCGGTGGAAATCGACCGGGCGCTGTTGAGCGTGCTTGGGGAGCTGTGTGCGATCGCAATCACCGCGACCGAGGCGGCCGCCTCGGGACTTGCCGCCGCTGCGGAAGTTCCGGAGGGACGGCGCGCCGATTCCGAGGATGCGCTCGCCGCCGTCGGGCGGCTGATCGACGCCGAGCATGCTGCGGATACGCAGGAGCGGGCGATCACGGCGCGGGTGTTTGGCGGCGGTCTCGATGTCGCAACATCGCTTTCGGTGCTCGAACTGGCGCGCGCGCTCGAACGCGCAACCGACCGGCTCGGCGCGTTCGGACATTCGCTGCACCGGCACATCATGGCTGACCTGTCGGCCTAGCGCGCCGGTTCTGGAATCAGAGCCGGACTTTAGTTTTTTGTTTTCTTCACGCGAACCGGAATCCACTTCGCTCGGAAATGCTCTGTAAACCAGGGAGCTGCCTATGGATATCGTACGTATCGGCGGAATATCGACGGAGCAGCATTCGGCAGATGCCATCGGCGCCAAGGCCGCAAATCTGGCGCGCATGGCGGCGCTCGGGCTGCCGGTGCCGCCTGCCTTTGTGCTTCCGGTCGATCTCTGCGCCGACATCATCGGCAATCGCCCGCTCGCCGAGCAATGCCTGCGCGATGGATTGAAGCAAGGTATCGCCTTCCTCGAACAGGTCACCGGAAAGCGTCTTGGCGATCATCGGCAGCCATTGCTGGTCTCGGTGCGTTCCGGTGCGGCGAGGTCGATGCCGGGCATGCTGGACACCGTTCTCAATATCGGCTGCACCTCGGTCGCCATGCGGGGCTTGATCCGCGCGACCGGCCGGCCGCGGCTCGCATGGGATTGCCGCCGTCGCCTGATCGAAAGCTTTGCCGAGACGGTGCTGAATATCGATCCCGCGCCGTTTGCGGCGCGACTGGCGGCGCTGACGGCAAGCGAAGGCGTCGCGAACGACCGTGAACTCGACAGCGAGGCGCTGGAACGCCTCGTTGCAGAGGAACAGGCGTTGATCGAAGGCAGTGACGGATGGCTGGAGGACGCCGAGGCCCAGCTTGATGCGGCGGCAAGAGCGGTCTTCCGTTCCTGGACGAGTGAGCGTGCACGAACCTATCGGCGCTTGCAGAAGCTCGATCATCTGCGGGGGACCGCCGTCACGGTGCAGGCCATGGTATTCGGCAATGGCGGACTTTCGTCCGGCGCAGGCGTTGCATTTTCGCGCGATCCTTCCACGGGCATCGCGCATCCGGTCATCGATCTTATTCTGGACGCGCAGGGTGAAGACGTCGTTTCAGGTCGAAGAACGCCGGATGGTGAAGAGACGATTGCCTCGGCGCTGCCATCGCTGACGGCCGAGCTCGGAGAGGTGCTGCAGCGGCTGGAGCGGGAATTCCGTGACGTCCAGGATGTCGAATTCACCGTCGAAGACGGCAAATTGTGGATCTTGCAGACGCGTTCGGCCAAACGCACGCCGCGCGCTGCGCTCAGGATTGCGATCGACCAGGTGCATGAAGGATTGATCAGCCGGGACCAGGCGCTGCAGCGGCTGGCCGATGTGGATCTTGCTTCGCTCGTCGAGGTGAAGCTGATCGGTGCAGGTCAGCCGAGCGCAACGGGAATCGGGGCATCCGGCGGAATTGCGGTCGGTCGCGCCGCATTCGATTCGGAAGAGGCGCAGCGCCTGGCCTCCGGCGGCGACCCGGTGATCCTGATACGGCCCGATACCAGCACCGCCGACGTTGCCGGTTTTGCGGTTGCCGCTGGCATCGTCACCGCTGTCGGCGCCCGCACTGCTCACGCGGCGCTCGTTGCGCGCCAGATGGGCAAGCCTTGTATCGTGGCGTGCCGCGATATGTTGGTCGATCCGGCCGCCGATCAGGCGCGTATCGGTACCAGCACGATCAGCGCGAGTGACTGGATCACGATCGACGGTGATGGTGGAAATCTCTATCTCGGGCGTCTTGAGACGGTACAGAAACGGCCCGAAGCTGAACTTGCGGAAATCGCGAACTGGCGGACCGAAAATTCCCAGCCTGCACACCAAGCCGACAGCCGATCGCCGGTCGGTTGATTCATCTCAAAACGATCCCGGGCTCGCGCAGTTAGCTTGTCCCGATTGGACGGCTCTTCCGGCTAGAGCCCATGCAGGGCGTCTCCCATGCATCCCGCCTCAATCCTTCGCCACCGGGGATTCCGAAATCGCGAGGCTTTCGATTGGCGGGACATGGTCGCAACCTTGCTGCTCCTCGCGATCATCATTTTGCTGGGGGCGGGTACGCGGCAAATGATCGCTCCGCTTTCGCCTACCGAACAGCCGGAGATATCGCTTTCCCCGGCTGTGCTGCCCGGCTATGCGCTGCGCACGACGATACGCATGCTGGCGGCGCTGCTGGCCTCGCTCATCTTCACCTTCACTTACGCGACGATCGCTGCAAAGAGCCGAAGGGCGGAGATGATCCTGATCCCGCTTCTGGACGTGCTGCAATCGGTTCCGGTTCTGGGTTATCTTTCATTCACCGTCGTATTTTTCGTGTCGCTGTTTCCCGGCAATATTCTCGGAGCGGAGCTGGCTGCAATCTTTGCAATCTTCACCAGCCAGGCCTGGAACATGGCTTTCAGTTTCTTTCAGGCGCTGCGCACTATCCCGCAGGACCTGGATGAAGCCAGCCGAAGCTTCCGTTTCTCCGGCTGGCAACGTTTCTGGCGCCTCGAGGTGCCGTTCGCGATGCCCGGTCTGATCTGGAACATGATGATGTCGATGTCGGGGGGCTGGTTCTTCGTGGTGGCTTCCGAGGCGATTTCCGTCGGCAGCGTGCAAATAGCGCTGCCGGGAATCGGCTCTTATGTGGCGCGTGCGATCCAGCAGCGGGATCTGCAGGCGGTCGGCTGGGCCATCATAACGATGAGCATCACGATCCTGATCTACGATCAACTGCTGTTTCGTCCGCTGGTCGCCTGGGCCGACAAATTCCGCTACGAGCAGACCGCCGCGCAAAGCGTTCCGCACAGCTGGTTTCTTGCGCTATTTCGGCGGTGTATTTTCGCGCGCGCCCTCGGCAAGCCTGCCGGAAAAGCCGCGCATGCCATCTTGCAGGCTCGCCTTCCCCTGCCGTTGTCAGTTCACAGGCGCGCTGGCGCCTGGCCATCTTCCGCAATCGTCGACCGCGCATGGTATGGATTGATACTGGCAGGCGCCGCATATCTGGCCTGGGTCCTGGTCCGATGCGCTGGTGCAGTGTTGTCGTGGCAGGATGTTTTCGACGCAGCCGGCAATGGCGGCCTCACCCTGTTAAGGGTGGTGGTTCTTATTGCGATTGCGACAGCGGTCTGGGTTCCCCTCGGCGTCGCCATTGGCCTGCGGCCAGGCCTTGCGGAGAAAGTTCAGCCGCTGGCGCAGTTTCTGGCGGCCTTTCCCGCCAATCTGCTGTTTCCGGTCGCGGTGTATCTGATCGTTAAGTTCGATGCTTCGCCGGCGATCTGGCTGAGCCCACTGATGATACTGGGAACGCAGTGGTACATCCTGTTCAACGTCGTCGCCGGTACAAGCGCTTTCCCGAGCGACTTCAGGGAAGCGGCGGCAAGCTTTCGTATCCCCGGCTGGCGCTGGTGGCGCGACGTGATGCTGCCGGGCATCTTTCCCTATTATGTGACCGGCGCCATCGCCGCATCAGGCGGCGCGTGGAACGCCAGCATCGTTTCCGAAGCCGTAAGCTGGGGATCAACCAAATTGAGCGGCGGCGGGCTGGGCGCCTATATCGCGCGAATGACCGAGGCGGGCGACTATCCGAGGATCGCACTCGGCATTGCGGTGATGTCGGCCCTGGTGGTTGCCATGAATCGTCTGCTCTGGCGTCCGCTCTATGCCTATGCGGAACGCCACTCGCGGCTCGATTGAGGAAATATGCCCGAATCCCCAGACAAGGCCATCATCGATCTGCGCCACGTCAACATGGTCTTCAAGCGGCCGTCCGGCGAGCCGCTGTCGGTGCTTCATGACATCGATCTTTCGCTTCGCGAGGGCGAGATCGTCGGCCTGCTCGGCCGATCGGGTTCGGGGAAATCGACACTGCTGCGCATCGCCAGCGGCTTGATCAAGCCGACCGGCGGAACGGTGAATTACCGGGGGACGCCGCTGACAGGGCCGGCCGAGGGCATCGCGGTCGTGTTCCAGACCTTTGCCCTGTTTCCCTGGCTGACGGTGCTGGAAAATGTTGAAGCTGGCCTCGATGCGTTCAGATTGCCGCAGGAGATCGTACGACGGCGGGCGGAATCCGCAATCGGATTGATTGGCCTCGGCGGTTTTGAAACCGCCTATCCTCGCGAGCTCTCCGGCGGAATGCGTCAACGCGTGGGCCTTGCGCGGGCTCTCGTTACGGAGCCTGCCGTTCTCTTGATGGATGAGCCGTTCTCCGCGCTCGACGTCCTTACTGCCGAAACGCTGCGAACCGATCTGCTCGATCTGTGGATCGAACATCAGCTTCCGATGAAGTCGATGCTGATCGTGACCCATAATGTCGAAGAAGCCGTCCTGATGTGTGATCGCGCCGTCGTTCTCGCGTCCAATCCGGGACATATCGCTGCGGAAATCCCGATCATGCTGCCTCATCCCCGCAATCGACTGGACGAAGAATTTCGCAGCATCGTCGATGAAATCTATTCGGCCCTGACGGCACGAACGATCATCTCGCTCGGCGCGCTCAAGCAGGATCATGGCTTCATGCAGCCTTTGCCGATGGCGTCGGTGAACCGGATCAGCGGTCTCATCAGCAAGCTGGCGGGACCGCCTTTCAGTGGTGAAGCGGAGCTTGCGGTATTGGCGAGTTCGCTCGCCCTGGAAGTCGACGATCTGTTTCCGGTCGCCGAGGCGCTTCATATGCTGGAATTTGCCGAGCTCAAAGAGGACACGTTGAAGCTGACGGCGGCGGGGCGCCTCTTCGCAGACGGCAACACGGAGCAACGAAAATTATTGTTCAAGGAGCATGTCCTGCGTTTTGTGCCTCTGACGGCGCATATCTGCCGGGTACTCAGCGAGCGCAGCGACCATCGGGCGCCGCGCGCGCGTTTTGAAATCGAACTGGAGGATCATCTCAGCCGGCGCGATGCCAAAAATACCATCCGGATCGCGACCTCGTGGGGGCGATATGCTGAAGTGTTCGGCTATGACGCCAAGACCGGAATGCTGTCCCGGAGCGCAATTGCAAAGTAACAGGATTCAGCTGCGGGTATCAGGTCGGGCCGGATCCCGATCGTGCCATGTCGAGAAAGGCAGCCATCGCGCTCGATACATATCCATCGGATCTGCGAACAAACACGGTTTCGATCTCCGATCGTTCCCGCGGCAGTTCATGCACGGCGATTTTGCCCTCCTGCCAGGCGCGGGCGACGATTCCCTTGGGCATCAGCGTTACGCCGACCCCTGCGGCGACGCAGCTTAAGATGGCGTCCAGCGAGCCGAACTCCATCGGTTTGGCGGTAACAATGCCCATTTCGGCGAGAACAGATTCAAGCCGCTGGCGATAAGAGCAGCCGAGCTGGAAGACGATGGTCTTGAGATCGTCGAACTTCATCAATTGCTCCGGTGCGCCGATTGTCCGGGCGGTTACCAGCACGAGCTCCTCGCGAAAGATAGGCTCCTGCTCCAGATCGGGATGGTTGATCGGGCCCGCCACGAACGCCCCCTCAAGCCGACAGCCCACGACCTCCTCCAAAAGCCTGCGAGTGGTGCCGGTGGTCACGGCAAGGCGGACTTTGGGGTAGGTCTTGGCGAACTTGCTGAGCAATGGCGATAGGCGGAGCGCCGTCGTGGTTTCGAGACTGCCCAGCAGCAGCGTCCCGCTGGGGACGCCTTCGTCCTTTGCCGCAGCCTTGGCATCTGAGATGAGCTTGGTGATGCGCGCCACGAAGGGGAGCACCCGCTGTCCGGCGGGCGTTGTCGTCACTCCGCGAGCGTGGCGTTGAAACAGGCTCACTCCCAGCTCTTCCTCCAACGCACGTATGCGCGTCGTCACGTTGGACTGCACCGTATGCAATTCCGACGCGGCGCGGTTCATGCTCCCGTGTCGGGAGACTGCTTCAAACACCTTCAGGTCCGACAGATCCATCAATATGATCTCATTGGAAGATATGACCTGGTATTTTTACTCTCTAAAAGAAATAACACAAGCTGGCTTTAAAATGGCTCGATGTAAGAGTTTTCTGTTTAATTTCGCGTTTCCGAGGCTCTCAATGATCCCGGATTGAAGAGCCAAGGCTCCATTTCAATCTCGATTAGAGATACCACCTATCTCTATATTTCACTTTTTAGGATTGAGAACCGCCTTTACTATCTCTGTATCAGATATGTGAAGCGGGAAAACCTCAATGACCAAGTTCGGCGCGGATGGAAACAGGAGAGAGCCG
>DASZTN010000094.1:0-1794 GCA_035547995.1 Bradyrhizobium sp.
ACACGGCAACGGCGAGGCGGAGATCGTCCTCAACTTCATCACGCCCCATCAGAAATGGGGCATCCATTCGACCTATACCGACAACCTGCTGATGCTGACGCTGTCGCGCGGCGGGCCGATCGTCTGGCTGTCCGAGACCGACGCCAGGAAGGCCGGCATCGTCGACAATGACTGGATCGAGCTCTTCAACCTGAACGGCGCCATCGCCGCCCGCGCGGTCGTCAGCCAGCGCATCCACGAAGGCATGTGCCTGATGTATCACGCTCAGGAGAAGATCGTGAACGTGCCGGGCTCGCAGATCACCGGCCTGCGCGGCGGCATCCACAATTCGGTCACGCGCACGGTGCTGAAGCCGACCCACATGGTCGGCGGCTACGCTCAGCTTTCCTACGGCTTCAACTATTACGGCACGGTCGGTTCCAACCGCGACGAATTCGTCATCGTGCGAAAGCTCAACAAGGTCGACTGGCTCGATCACTCCAATCCCGTGGACCGGGCAACCAGGGAGACTGCGGCATGAAGATCCGGGCCCAGATCGCGATGGTGCTGAACCTCGACAAGTGCATCGGCTGCCATACCTGCTCGGTCACCTGCAAGAACGTGTGGACCTCGCGCCAGGGCATGGAATACGCGTGGTTCAACAATGTCGAGACCAAGCCGGGCATCGGCTATCCCAAGGATTGGGAAAACCAGAAGCGCTGGCGCGGCGGCTGGCAACGCAAGAGAAACGGCAAGATCGCGCCGCGGCAGGGCGGCCGGCTCGCCATCCTGGCGAAAATCTTCGCCAACCCGAACCTGCCCGAAATCGACGATTACTACGAACCGTTCACCTATGATTACGAGCATCTGCAGCAGGCGCCGGAACTGCCCACGGCGCCGGTCGCGCGGCCGCTGTCGCTGGTCACCGGCCGCCCGATGGACAAGATCGAGTGGGGCCCCAACTGGGAGGAGATCCTCGGCGGCGAGTTCGACAAGCGATCGCAGGACTACAATTTCGAGGCGGTGCAGAAGGACATCTACGGCCAGTTCGAAAACACCTTTATGATGTATCTGCCGCGGCTCTGCGAACACTGCCTCAATCCGAGCTGCGTTGCCTCCTGTCCCTCGGGCTCGATCTACAAGCGGGAGGAAGACGGCATCGTCCTGATCGACCAGGACAAGTGCCGCGGCTGGCGGATGTGCGTGTCGGGCTGTCCCTACAAGAAGATTTATTACAACTGGACCTCGGGCAAGGCGGAGAAATGCATCTTCTGCTATCCGCGCATCGAGGCGGGCCAGCCGACCGTTTGCTCGGAGACATGCGTCGGACGCATCCGTTACCTGGGCGTGCTGCTTTATGATGCCGACGGCATCGAGCAGGCGGCCTCCGCCGAGGATGAAAAGGATCTCTACGAAGCCCAACTGAAGCTCTTTCTCGATCCGAACGACCCGGCCGTCGCGGCCCGGGCGCGGGACGACGGCGTGCCCGATGCGTGGATCGAGGCGGCGAAACGCTCGCCGGCCTACAAAATGGCGGTCGACTGGAAGATCGCCTTCCCGCTGCACCCGGAATACCGCACGCTGCCGATGGTCTGGTATGTGCCGCCGCTGTCGCCGATCCAATCGCATGCCAATGCGGGCGCGATCGAGACCGTCGGCGAGCTGCCGGACGTTCGCTCGCTGCGGATCCCGGTCCGCTATCTCGCCAACCTGCTGACGGCGGGCGCGGAAGCGCCGATCGTCACGGCGCTCGAGCGGATGCTCGCGATGCGTTTCTATTTCCGCCAGCGTCAGCTCGGCGAGGGCGACGGGAGC
>DASZTN010000095.1:0-13995 GCA_035547995.1 Bradyrhizobium sp.
AACTATGGCAAGACCAGGTTGTCGAACAATGCGATCGAGAAAGTGTTGGCGGTCGGCGCCACGACGCGCAACTGGAAAACAGTGACGACCCTGCACCAGATGGCTACAGGATGAACGGCGGTCTTATCCGCCTTCAGCTCGCTTCGGCGAGCAGGGACAATTGCCGGGGTGAAGTCTCGTCCTGGTTCTGGTCGGTCAGGCTGGTCGGATAGGCACCGGTGAAACAGTGATCCGAGAACTTCGGATTGGCGGGATCGCGGCCCGGTTCGCCCATGGCGCGGTACATGCCATCGATGGAGAGGAAGGCAAGCGAGTCCGCCCCGATGATGTCGCGCATCTCCTCGAGCGAATGGGTCGCTGCCAGGAGCCCGCCGCGGTCGGGCAGGTCGATGCCGTAATAATCGGGGAACAGGATCGGCGGCGAGGCGAGGCGGAAATGCACTTCGCGCGCACCGGCATCTCGCATCATGCGCACGATCTTTTTCGAGGTGGTGCCACGCACCAGTGAATCGTCGATCAGGATGATGCGCTTGCCCTCGATCGCAGCACGGTTGGCCGAATGCTTCATGCGCACGCCGAGCTCGCGCACGCTCTGGGTCGGCTGAATGAAGGTACGGCCGACATAATGATTGCGGATGATGCCGAGCTCGAACGGCACGCCGGAATGCTGGCTGTAACCGACCGCGGCCGGCACGCCGGAATCCGGCACCGGTACCACGACGTCAACCTCGACATGGCTTTCGCGGGCGAGCTGCGCACCGAAGGCCTTGCGGACCTCGTAGACCGAGCGGCCGCCGACGATCGAATCCGGCCGGGCGAAATAGATATATTCGAAGATGCACGGCCGGGGCGGCTTCGGCGGGAACGGGTGATGGCTGTGGGCGCCGTCCTCGTCGAATACGATGATTTCGCCCGGTGCGATGTCGCGCACATAACGGGCGCTGATCATGTCGAGCGCGCAGGTTTCCGAGGCCAGGATCGGGCAGCCGTCGAGTTCGCCCAGCACCAGCGGCCGGATACCGAGCGGATCGCGCGCGCCGATCAGCTTCTTATTGGTCAGGCAGACCAGCGAGTAAGCACCTTCGATGGCGCGCAGGGCCTCAATGAATCGGTCGATGAAACGGGCACGTTTTGATTGCGCCACCAGGTGCAGAATGACCTCGGTGTCGGTGGTCGACTGCATCATGGCGCCGCCCCGCACCAGGTCGCGACGGAGCGTCAGGCCGTTGGTGAGATTGCCATTGTGGCCGACCGCGAAGCCGCCGGCATTGAGCTCGGCGAACAGCGGCTGGACATTGCGCAGGATGGTGGCCCCGGTGGTGGAATAGCGGACATGGCCGACCGCGGCGGTGCCGGGCAGGCGCTCGATCACTTCGCGGCGGGAGAAGGTGTCGCCGACGAGACCGAGCCGGCGTTCGGAATGAAAACGGCTGCCGTCGAAGGAGACGATGCCGGCGGCTTCCTGGCCGCGATGCTGAAGGGCGTGCAGTCCAAGTGCGGTAACTGCGGCGGCGTCTGGATGGCCGAAGATGCCGAATACGCCGCATTCCTCGCGAAGCGTATCACCATCCAGATCGGGGTGTCGCAAGTCAGGATGTCCGAAGTCAGGATGACCGAAGTCGGGATGTCCGAAGTCAGGATGTCCGGGATGGTCCTGCGTCTCGATAGGGCCGCCAGTTTGATTAAAGTTCAAATCAAGCTGGCCGGCAGGATCGGAAGGGCTCTGCATCGCGTCCACCACGCCTCTCATCAGGCTGATCTCAATTTCCCGCGGGTTTCTCGATCAGCTTTTTCAAGCTGTCGCGGGCAGGTCTACTGTAACCATCACCGCCATTGGCTGGCGCCGGCTGGTCGGTGTCAGTCTGCTCATCTTCCGGTTTATTCTTCTTGAACCTCTTTAAAATGGTGTTCTCGGGGTCATCCGGCAAGAGGGACATCAGCCAATCCCCTGTTCCTTGCAGGACCACGCGGGATTTCGCTCCGGTCACCCAATCCGGCCGCTGTTTTTCCGGAACCAGCCAGGTGAAAAACAGGAACGCGACCACCACGATCAACAGCCCGCGCGCCAGCCCGAACAGGAAGCCGAGGGTGCGATCGAGCGCGCCGATCCGCGAATCCAGGACCATGTCGGAAATCCTGACCGTAATCACCGAAACGATGATCAGCGTGCCGATGAAGACGCCGGCGACCACGACGATGCTGGCGATGGTGTCGTTGTTGAAATAGGTCTTGGCGGTCGGCAGCAGCTTTCCGAACGAATAGAGCGTCACCACCGCCGCGGTGCCCCATGCGGCAATCGACAGGATCTCGCGCATGAAGCCGCGAACCATCGCAAGCAGGCCGGAGATCAGCATTACCCCAAGCAGGACGAGATCAAGTATCGTTATTGGCATCGGCTGGTCAGGTCCGCTCGTAAAAACAGAGCCGCGAATCGGCTTGTCGGCGCTGCCCTAGGTGATGGGCAGATGGCATGTCCCCGCAAGGGCTGAAAAGCATGAAGTTCCACGTTCACCACGCGCGCGTTGTATAGCGGCGTAGCCGGACAAGTCACGTCCGTCTAGCGCCCCTCGCGCCGGAATCTGGCAGGTGTGGCATTTTTCTCAGGAACATTTTCACGATTCGGCGACTGAGCCGGCCGCTGCGCCGCGGGTGTTCCCCGCGCCGCGATGTCCGCGACCAGTGTGGTCAATCCGCCGACGGCATCGAGGATGAGTCCTGCATCGCCGCCGACCTCGCCGCGCGCCGATTCCGGCAGCACAGCGCGGCCAAAGCCGAGTTTCGCCGCCTCCTTCAACCGCGCCGAGGTCTGGGCTACCGGCCGCACCGCCCCCGACAGCGAGATTTCCCCGAAATACACCGCATCCGTGGGTAACGGGGCATTAACCAGCGATGAAACCAGCGCCGCGGCGGCAGCCAAGTCCGCGGCCGGTTCCTGGATGCGCAGGCCGCCCGCTACGTTCAGATAGACGTCGTAGCCGGACAGTTTCACCCCGCAATGGGCTTCGAGCACCGCCAGCACCATCGACAGCCGGCTGGGGTCCCAACCGACCACGGCCCGGCGTGGGGTTCCGAGCGAGGTGGGGGCGACCAGCGCCTGCAGCTCCACCAGCACCGGGCGGGTGCCTTCGATCCCGGCAAACACCGCCGTGCCCGGGCTGCCGAGGTCACGCTCGGACAGGAACAGTTCGGACGGGTTGGAGACCTCGCGCAGACCAAGGCCTGTCATTTCGAACACGCCGATCTCGTCGGTCGGACCGAAGCGGTTCTTCACCGAGCGCAGGATGCGGAATTGCTGCGAGCCTTCGCCTTCGAACGACATTACCGCATCGACCATGTGCTCGACTACGCGGGGCCCGGCGATCTGGCCGTCCTTGGTGACGTGGCCGACCAGGATGATCGCCGCGCCTGATTTCTTGGCGAAGCGAATCAGCGCCTGCGCCGAGGCGCGGACTTGCGTCACGGTGCCGGGCGCGGACTCCACGGTGTCCGTCCACATGGTCTGGATCGAATCGATCACGATCAGGCGCGGCACCGAGCCTTCGGACAGTGTGGAGACGATATCCTCGACGGAAGTTTCGGAGGCGAGTTGCACCGGGGCGTCGGCGAGGCCGAGACGCTCGGCGCGCAGCCGGACCTGTGCCACCGCTTCTTCGCCGGAAATATAGACCGCGCGATGGCCTGCGCGCGCCAGCATGCTGGTCGCCTGGGTCAGCAAGGTCGATTTGCCGATGCCGGGATCGCCACCGAGCAGCAGCACCGAGCCGCGTACGAAGCCGCCGCCGGTGACGCGGTCGAGCTCGGCCATCCCGGAGGAAAGGCGAGGGGCGTCGTTGCTTTTGCCGGTCAGCGATTCCAGCGTGAACGTGCGGCCTTTGCGCTTGGAGCGAAGGCTGACCGGCATCGAGGTCGCGCCGGTGGTGTCCTCCTCGGCCAGGGTATTCCACTCGCCGCAGGCATCACATTTGCCTTGCCAGCGATTATAGGCCGCGCCGCAATTCTGGCAGACAAAGGAAAGCGTGTTCTTGGCCATGAAGGATCAAATCGCCGGATCAGGATGAATGCGCCGCATTCCACAACATAGATAATCCGGCGGCGAGCATGATGCCATCCATCACCAGCCGGAAGAAGTCCGCTTTCAACCGCAATACGAAGGGTTTTGCGATGAAGGCGCCGGCCATCAGCGAGCCGCCGGTGATCAGGCCCTGCAGCGCGACATCAGGTGTCAGCGCGCCGAATTGCTCGAAGGTGACGGATTTGCTCAAGTAGAGCCCGAGCGAGCTTGCCGCTTCGGTGGCCAGAAACGCGCCCTTGTCGAGGCCGTAGAACAGGAACAGCGGCACGCTCAAGGGGCCGGTCGAAACCACGATGCCGGTGATGTAGCCGATCACCGCGCCACCGATGGCCAGCTGCCAGAGCGATATTTTGAGGCGGTGTCGTGCCAGCCAATGCCGCGCCGGCACCATCACGATCAGGAACAGGCCGATCGAGATATCGACCGTGCGCGACGGCAATGCCAGCAGCGTGCGGGCGCCGAGCGCTGCGGCCGGAATACCGGGAGCAGAATAGGCGGCACAGGCGCGCCAATCGACCTCGCGCCACCACGCCAGAATGCGCGACAGGTTGGCCATGACGGCGGCGATCGCCATGATCGGCACCGCCTGCTTCGGTCCATAGGCGTAGACCAGCACCGGCATCAGCATGATCGACGAGCCGGTGCCGACGATGCCGCTGATGGTGCCGGCGAGCAGGCCGATCACGAAGACGAACAGGAAGCTCAAGCGATGTCCTCTTGCCGCATACCTCCTCACCAATGAGGGGCTGATGCGAATCGAACGCCCAATTTAGCCCAGCACGATCCACGCCGGTGCATGATCGCTGGCACCTTCTTCGCCCCGGACCTTGCGGTCGACGCCGGCCTTGAGCAGGCGTGGCGCCAGTGCCGGGCTGAGCAGCAGGTGATCCAGTCTCAAGCCGGCGTCGCGCGGCCACCGGTTCCGCTTGTAGTCCCAGAAGGTGAACATCGGCTGCGAGGGATGGAGCTGGCGGATCGCATCGCTCCAGCCCTGCGACAGCAGCGATTTGAAGGCATCGCGGCTCTGCGGCTGAATCAGCGCGTCATTGTCCCATGAACGCGTCGGATAGATGTCGGAGGTGGTCGGCGCAACGTTGTAGTCGCCGGCGAGCACGACCGGCAGATCCTGCTTGAGAAACTTCAGAGCATGCCGCTGCAACCGCTTGAACCATTTCAGCTTGTAATCGAATTTTGGTCTCGGCTGCGGATTGCCGTTCGGCAGGTAAAGGCTGGTGACGATGATGCCGTTGACGGCGGCCTCGATATAGCGCGCTTCGCGGTCATTGCGATCGCCCGGTAACTCGGTCCTGATCAGCACCGGCTCTCGCTTTCGCGCCAGGATGGCGACGCCATTCCACGTCTTTTGTCCGTGCCAGACCGCGCCATAGCCCGCCTTCTCGATCGCCTTTATCGGGAAATCTTCATCGGTTGCTTTCAATTCCTGCAGGCAGATGATGTCAGGCTTGGCCGCTCCCAGCCAGCGCGTCAGGTTCGGCAGCCGCCGGTTGATATTGTTGATGTTGAATGTCGCGATCTTCATGTAAAGCTTGGGTCACGCTGTGCCACGCCCAGAGCTTTTTCGGTTCTGACGGAATCAGGACCGGGCTCTGGTTTTTTGTTCTGACGCATTTTCTTCACGCGAACCGGTCTCCATCCCGGATCAAGTCCGGGACGGGCTCTCGCTCGAAAATGCTCCAGTTGATCGGAGATCTCATGACAAAACTGCATGCTGCTGTTCTCGTTTGCGTATTCGGATTCTCCGGGGTTGCGATGGCGCAAAATACGACACCCGATGCGCGCGGCGCCTGCAAGGACGATTACAGGAAGTTTTGCGCGGGCATTGCCCCCGGCGGCGGGCGCATCGTTGCCTGTCTGAACAAGCAGCACGACCAGCTCAGCGCCACCTGCAAGGCCGTGCTCGACGCCAGAAAGCACTGAGCCAGGGCACTTTCGAGCGAAAGCTTGTCCCGGATTTGAACCGGGATGGAGACCGGTTCGCGCGAAGAAAACGCGTCAAACCCAAAATCTAAGGTGCTGCGACCGGTTCGGTTGCGGCTTCGGCGGCGCCGCCCTTATAGGTCCGCACGTAGCGCCGGCCGAGGCTGGTCAGCACCTCATAGCCAATCGTGCCGTAATGGTGAGCAAGTTCGTCGACAGTGATGCCTTCGCCGATCAGTGTCGCCATGTGACCACGCCGCGCGGCATTATTCGGCAGGTCGGTGACATCGATTGCCATCAGGTCCATCGAGATCCGGCCGGCGATCGGGCAGCGTTTGCCGGCGATTACCACTTCGCCACCGCGGCTGCCGTCATTGGAGCCGGCGGCACGGAAATAGCCGTCGGCATAGCCGGCGGAGATGATTGCGAGTTTTGTCGGCCGCCGCGCAGTCCAGGTGCCGCCATAGCCGACAGGATCGCCGCGCTCGACGCTGCGAATCTGCACGATGCGCGCCTTGAGTTCGACCACCGGCCGCATCGGGTTGTCCGCTTCTGGCGTTGGATTGACGCCGTAGAGCGCCGCACCCGGCCGCACCAGATCGAACTGGAATTGCGGCCCCAGGAAAATGCCCGAGGAGTTCGATAGCGAGGCCGGTACGTTGGTGAAAAGCGCGGCAATCTCGCGAAAGGCCGCAAGCTGCCTGGCATTGGCCGGGCTATGGAGCTGCTCGGCGGAGGCCAGGTGGCTCATTACCAGCGTGATGCCGTGGTCGCCGGCATTGATCCGTGGGACGAGGCCTTGAGCCTCGGTCACGCCGAGACCGAGCCGGTTCATCCCGGTGTCGATGTGAATCGCGGCGCCACCTTCCCAGCGCGAGCGGCGGCAAAACACATCCCATTCGGCAAGCTCGTTGAGGTCGCCGATCACCGGCCGCGCATCGATCTTCGCATAGGCCTCGCCGCTGTTCTGGAAAAAGCCGTTGAGCACGTAAATTGCGGCTGAAGGCGGCACCGCGGCGCGGACCACGGCAGCCTCATCCAGCGTGGCGACGAAGAACGTCTTGCAGCCGGCATTGGCGAGCGCACCTGCCACCTCGGCCGCGCCGCAGCCATAGGCATTGGCCTTGACCACGCCGGCGCATTCTGCCGGCACCGCGGCTTTCTCCAGCTTGCGCCAATTGGCCACGATGGCATCGAGATCGACGGTGAGAACGCCGGTCGCGGTCGCAGGCACAGCCGCCTGGCTTGTGCCGGGCGAAAGTGGGGTGGTCGCGGCGAGCGACTTCGGGTCAGAAGCGACGTTCATGCTGCGTCAGTTTAGGCGCTGCCCGTAAGCGGTTCAACCGGAGAAGCAAAAGCGCTGTGGCGGCCTACTAGTGTCACGAAGCCGAAGTTCGCAATCTCTGCGGCGACTAAAGGGAGCGAACTTCGGGTTCGAAAAGGACACTAGAAAACTATGATTCTAGTGTGGATCTGGTTCAGAAGTTCTCTTGAAGGGCGCGCGGCAAAAGCGAAGAGAACTTCTGAACCACCACCCTAGTAGGTCCGATCCGGCATCTGGCCATCCTGGGCAAGATCGCTGAAGCGTGTGAACTGGCCTTCGAAGGCCAGTTCGACCGTCCCGGTCGGTCCGTGGCGCTGCTTGCCGATGATGACTTCGGCTTTGCCGTGAGCCAGTGACATATCGAGCTGCCACTTTTCGTGTTCCGGCGTGCCGGGGCGCGGCTCCTTGTTGGCGAGATAATATTCCTCGCGATACACGAACATCACGACGTCGGCGTCCTGCTCGATCGAGCCGGACTCACGCAAGTCGGAAAGTTGCGGGCGCTTGTCATCGCGGGATTCGACCTGACGCGACAGCTGGGACAGTGCGATGATCGGAACGCCGAGCTCTTTAGCCAATGCCTTCAGGCTGGTGGTGATCTCGGTGATTTCCTGCACGCGGTTGTCGGAGCGCTTACCCGATCCTTGCAACAGCTGGATGTAGTCGACCACAATCAGGTCGAGCCCCTTCTGCCGCTTCAAGCGGCGGGCGCGGGCCGTCAA
The DNA here is from genome assembly GCA_035547995.1 of Bradyrhizobium sp. Lineage (GTDB taxonomy): Bacteria > Pseudomonadota > Alphaproteobacteria > Rhizobiales > Xanthobacteraceae > Bradyrhizobium. Next base: position 8,057 of record DASZTN010000095.1, read on the forward strand.
TTGCGCAATCGAAAGCCCGCCGGTTTCATCGACATAGAGCGGCAGCGACTGTAATTCGATCGAGTAGTTGCGGATCTTCTCGAAATCGGCCTCGGTGATGCCGCCGCGGCGGATCATGCTCGAGGCAATCTCAGTCTGCTCGGCGAGAATACGGGTGGCGAGCTGCTCGGCCGACATTTCGCAGGAGAAGAACCCGACGATGCCGCCATTGACGGACTTCATGGTGCCGTCAGGCTGGACTTCGGCGCGGTGCGCCTTGGCGACATTATAAGCGATGTTGGTGGCAAGGGAGGTCTTGCCCATGCCTGGACGTCCGGCGAGGACGATGAGGTCGGAGTGCTGCAGTCCGCCCATCCTGGCGTCGAGGTCGCGCAGACCCGTGGCAATGCCGGACAGCTTGCCATCGCGCTTATAGGCATTGGCGGCCATGTCGACGGCGGTAGTGAGCGCCTGCGAAAAGCGCTGGAAGCCGCCGTCATAACGTCCGGTTTCGGCAAGCGTGTAGAGCTGGCGCTCGGCGTCCTCGATCTGGGTGCGCGGCGAGAAATCAACCGGCGCATCATAGGCGACGTTGACCATGTCCTCGCCGATCCGGATCAGGTCGCGGCGCAGCGACAGCTCGTAGATCGTCTGCCCGTAGTCCTGGGCGTTGATGATGGTGGTCGCCTCTGCGGCGAGCCGGGCGAGGTATTGACTCACCGTCATGCCGCCGATGTCGGTTTCGGCGGGCAGGAAGGTCTTCAGCGTGACGGGAGTTGCGACCTTTCCGGCCCGGATCAGGCTGCCGGCGGTATCAAAGATGGTCTGGTGGATCGGTTCGAAGAAATGCTTGGTCTCAAGGAAATCCGAGACCCGATAGAACGCATCATTATTGACCAGAATCGCACCCAGCAGGCTCTGCTCCGCCTCGATATTGTGCGGTGCGCTGCGATAGGCCGGATTTGGCGTGTCGGGCGCGAGCTTGAATACGTTCGAATCAGTCAGGGCCATGGATCGATTTGTTCTTCGGATTTGGTCGTTATTGGGATCGATGGATCGGGGCGGCGATAAAGCGCCAGTAGGCGGTCCAGCGAAAGCGCGAACGCGCCTTATGCACGATTCACACAATAGGAGGTGTGAATCTTACCCGGCTGCTTGACGGCCCTGCTGCGGCGCATCGCCGGCGGGTCGAACGAAGGAGATGACGGCGGGTGGGTGAACCTTTTCGCCGGCCTGGCGACCCAGGTCAAAGCGGGATGTCAAAGCGGGATGATGGGAAAGCCGGCCCGGCGCCGGATCAGACCAGCAGCAGGTAAATCAGCGCGATCACGGCGGCTCCGACGCCGGTTGCGATCAAGACGTAGTCCGTCTGGATGTCGCGGTGTGGATCGAACGATGGTTGGTGCATCGGTGCGGCCAGTCCCAGGTTCAGAGCTGATGCTGTGTTAGGGCAGGGTGGCCGAATCGTTTGTGAAGCAGGTCACATCTGATGCAGATTCTTTGCGGATGGCGCTCAAGGAACGGTTTTGCGGCGAGTGGATTGATATCGAAACAGGGTTTGGCGATTCGGTGTCGAGGAAGGCAATGGGCCAGCGGCCTCAATTCTGGCGGTCGGGTGATGACGAGCGGCTGTGGCTGTCGGCACTGATCGACACCATGGAGCGGGTATCGCGCCGGGATGTGCGCGCGGTACCCTGCGACCGCCGTCTGCTGGCAGCTGTGAAAGTGCAGCTCGCCCGGCCGGCCGCGCCTTCAAATCGGCAGCCTCCAAATCGGCAAGAGTGGCGCAGGTCTGATTCCCAGCCGGGGAATCAGGTCATGATTCCAATCCGGAGCGCGTCAGCGCAGAACGTGTCCGAGCCGGAATCGAGTCCAGCCGGCTGAGCTATCCGCCCGCGATCTGCAACCGCGGTCGTTTGCCTCGCTCGATGCCGCGCAGTTTTGCCTCCTCGCGGGTAATATAGTCCCGCGTCATCGGCACGATGCCCTGGCGCTTGGTGATCTGGATCTGGAAGTTCATCAAGTTCTGCTTGCGGAATGCCATTTCCGAGGCGGCCAAATAAAATTCCCACATCCGGGCAAAGCGCTCGTCATAGAGCCGCACCGCTTCGTCCCGCCGTGCCATAAAACGCTCGCGCCAGATCTTGAGCGTTTCGGCATAATGCAGTCGCAGGATCTCGATGTCGCAGACCAGCAGTCCGACCCGTTCGATCACCGGAATCACTTCGGAAAGCGCAGGGATGTAACCGCCCGGGAAGATGTATTTTGCAATCCAGGGATTGGTGACGTCGGGCGGCTCCGACCGCCCGATCGAGTGCAGCACCATGACGCCGTCATCGGTCAGCAGCTCGGCACAGCGCCGGAAATAGGTTTCGTAGAAATCGACGCCGACATGCTCGAACATGCCGACTGATACGATGCGGTCGAAGGGGCCCGGGATGTCGCGGTAGTCCTGGAGCAGGAATTTCGCCGATCGTGTCAGGTTCTTTTCGGTGGCCCGTGCGTTCGATATCTGCAATTGTTCGGTGGAAAGCGTCACGCCGGTGACGTCGGCGCCGGCCATTTCCGCCAAGTAAAGACCAAGCCCGCCCCAGCCCGAGCCGATGTCGAGCACGCGGTTGCCCGGTTCAACCAGCAATTTTGCGGCAATATGCCGTTTCTTGGCGAGCTGGGCGTCTTCCAGGCTGGCGTCCGGGGTCTCGAAATAGGCGCAGCTATATTGTTTGTCGGAGTCCAGAAACAGCGAATAGAGCCGTCCGTCGAGATCGTAATGGTGCGCGACGTTGTTTTTTGAACGCGACCGCGGATTGAATTGCTGGGCGTGCCTGGCCAGATATCGCAGCCACCATCGTAGCTTGGCCCAGCGCGGCAGAGCCTGAGGTTGAGCCATCAGGATCGCCAGAGCATCGGCAAGCGAGCCGTGTTCGACGACAAACGTGCCGTCCATATAGGCTTCGCCCAATGCAAGTTCGGGATTGAGGAGGAGGCGCCGTTCGGCGCTCCCGGTCAGGAAGCGAATCGCGGCCAGTTCGCCCGTGCCGTCGCCGCAGGTGAACGTTGCACCACTCGCCATCGTGACCTTGAGCGACCCACGACGCACGAATCTCTGAAAAAAATAACGCAGCAAGCCTTCCATCGAAACCACCAGAGAAGCGATCCCGGCGAGGCTGTCCCCCCGGAGCATCGTACCGACGCGCGGGAAGTGGGAAGGTTCCCGCCAGCCTCACACGGAGCATAATATTCAAGTTCCGTGCCCGCTAGTGCGTTGCGCACAAAGCGGATATTCGAGAATGCTGCATTTGCGCTGCTGCGCGACAGGTCTGGCTTCCATTCGTGGAATATTTGGCTAAAAGATAATCTGCTTCGGATGCCGCCATCGGGACGGACATCGAGAGCGAAATTTCCACATTGGAGAATAGGGAATGTCAGGCCGGACGCTCACTCTAGCGGCGGTAACGCTTCTGATCGGCTATTGCACTGGGGCTTTGGAAGGGGCGCAGGCGCAGAATCTCGAGGCCGGTAAATCGCCTGCGCAGATTTTCGCCTCGACATGTACGGCTTGCCACAAGAGCCCGCGCGGCCTTTTAAGGACAGTGCCGCCGGGCTCGCTGCAGGGATTCCTGCGCGAGCACTACACCACCAGCCCGGATATGGCTTCGGTGCTGAGTTCGTATCTTATTTCCAACGGTGCAGCCGATACCCGATCGCCTGGCCCGGCCGGGCAAGGGCCCGAAGGTCGAAAACCCTCGCACCGGCAGAGGCTGGGCAAGCGGGCCAAGCCAAGCGCCGAGAAGCCGGGTGCCGAACAGCGACCCGGCGAGGGGGCTGACAAGCCGCGCTCCGGCGCCGCAGAGCCAGCCGAACCCAAGAGCGCCGCGAACGAGCCGAAGGCAACGGAGAATGCTGCGCCGCGGCAGTAATTCGCGGCGGTCCCTTGGGACGCCTGCAATCTCAGCCTGGATTTAACGCCATCAATAGAAAGCCCGGCCGTTGCCCGGCCGGGCTTCGCTTGTGGGACATTGCTCAAGCATTTTCGGGCGAAAGCCTGCTCCGACCTGATCCGGGTAGCTGCCGGCTCGCCCCGAGAATATGCGTCAAAGCAGAAAGTCGAGCCTCGGTTCTGATTCCATCAGAGCCGAAGCTCGAAGCAACATCACTCCTCGGTGGCTTCGGGCGCCGGCGTCGTCAGGTCGTGCTCGGCTTCCGGATCGAAAAACTCGCCGGCGGCAGCGAGCGCCTCGGCGGCGGCGTCCTGGTCTTCCTGACGGGTCGAGATGTCCTCGCCGCGCTTGATGCACTCGGCTTCGTCGGCGCTGCGGGCTACGGTCACGGTGATGCCAGCCTCGACCTCCGGGTGCACGGCGATCGTCACCTTCTTCTGGCCGATCACCTTGATCGGCGCATCAAGCCAGACCTGCGGCCGGCTGATGATGATGCCATCGGTCGCCAGCGCCGCGACGATGTCGCGCACCGAAACCGAGCCGAACAGCTGGCCGGATTCGGAGGCCTGGCGAATGATGACGATATCGCGGCCGTCGATCTTCTCGGCAACCTTGCTGGCCTCGGACTTGGCCTGGAGATTGTTGGCCTCCAGCTCGGCTTTCATGCCATCATATTTCGCCCGGTTTTCTGCCGTGGCACGCAAGGCCTTCTTGCGCTTCAGCAGGAAGTTACGGGCGTAGCCGTCCTTGACCTTTACGACCTCGCCCATCTGGCCCAGCTTGGCGACGCGTTCCAGCAAAATGACTTCCATATTGGTTCTCCTGTGAGATCTGATGAGGGGGTGAATTTTCAGACAAGCAGTTTCAAGAGGCCGGCAGTGGCGGTGGCGGCCGGCTGCGCAAATAGCGCTGCCGCAACCCGCAGACGGCATCGGCCAGCCCAAGCGCGGCCATCAGGACAAGGGTCCAGCTGAACACGAACACGATCGTGTAGGCGAAACTCAGCCAGACCGTTCGGCTCTTCAATTCCAGCGTTACCGTGTGCAGGACGGCAAATCCGATCATCGCATAGGCCATGGTCAGGGCGGTGGCGACCGCCTGGGCCGCCATCGCCAGCAGCCCGCCGGAAAAGCAGAAGGCGACCGCAACAGACAATGCGACCAACGTCATGGCCGGCAAGGTCGTGGCTCTCAGATCGGGCCAGGGCCGGCGCAGCCGTCCCAAGGTCGCCGTGACTTTCGCTCCCAGCCACAGGCTGATAGTTAGGGTCAGCACGGTGACAATAGCGGCGGCGGCCGGAGCGACATTCACCAATGCATTGATCCACTGCTCGTCCTCTATGGACGAGTCGGTATCAATCGAGCCAAAGTCCCGCAGCAGATTATGCTGCATGGTGCTGGTGATGGTGGCTGCGTCGGTGCCGAGGGTGAGCAGCGACGCCATCGTGGCCAGGGTGGTAAACCCTGCGATCCACAGCAGGATGCGGCCGATCGGATACCATTCGAGTGGGAGCGGAGCGGCAGGGCTGTCGCCGGATGCAGCTTCAGTCATGGGACGGCCAAGAAGCACGAGGTGCCCAAGCCACCAGGCGGGCAGCGCGGCCATCACCAGAAAAGCGATGCAATAGGGAATGCCGAAGATTGCGCCCAAACCGATCGCCGCAGCGACGCCGCCGATCGCAGAGCTCAGCGGTCCCCACGCGATCGATGCAACGATCAGCGGCAGCGGCGAAAGGTAAAACAGCAGCAGCGAGATCAGCGCGCCCGAGATGATCGAGGCGAACATCAGGGCCGAGGCGGCGCCGGCCGCCAATGCAATGAGAATGATCGTATTCATCAGCTGTCCCGCCCCTTTCGAGCGGTTAGAGGTCGCTATAGGACCCCAACCATCGGCGACCGGACGATCCGGAAGCCTTATGAAACCCTGAAAACTCCGATCCCGCTGCGCGAAGCGCCGCGGAATCGGGATTGTCGTTACCGAATGACGTAAGGCAGCAGCCCGAGGAAACGCGCACGCTTG
>DASZTN010000096.1:0-12023 GCA_035547995.1 Bradyrhizobium sp.
CGAGCCGGATGCTTCGGCCGACACGGCAGAATCCGAAATCATCGCAGCACTCGCCGAACCCGGCGCCGACGATGTCGTGCCGATGGAATCGACCGAAAGCGCTGCGGGAAATCCGATCGGAAGCCTGGTGCAGAAGATGCGGCACTGGCTGCGCCGCGCAGCCTGAAGTGCCGGCTCTCCACTTGATCTGCGTTGCTCGGTAAGGTGTGGTTCAGTCTAAAGACACCATCTTTAGCGCCTTTCTTCCCTTCTTCCGCGCAGTGGCAGCCGCCGCAGCAATCCCGGTCGCTGGAATCCTGGTCTCTGCAATCCGGGCCGTTGCACGCCCGGCTGCTGCAGACCGGGACGCTGCGGTGAATTCTGCCGCTGCTGACCGGGACGGCGCGCGGGATTGTTGCGCAGATTATTCCGGTTCGGATTGGCCTGCCGCAGCGCGCGCTGCCGGCTGACGATCTGACGGCCGACATTCTGCGCCGCGTGAACCTGGCGCACGATGCCCCGGTCGCGCAACGCCTGCTGCGGCGAGATCACCAGCGGCACGGCGCCGAAGCGGCCGCCGGCACCTGGCCGGATCGTGAAGCCGGTCGCACCTTGCGTCAGCGTGCCGAGCCTTGCGCCCGAGCGGTCGGTGACATCGATATGTCCGACCCTGCCATCGGCGTCCGGATAAAGCTTGATCGCCACGTTGTTGGCGCTGGTGGCTGATGCGCCTTCGGGCACCTCGATCAGACCGGTGGTGCCGCGGATGCCGAGCGTTGCGGTCGGTGTCGCAATTTTCATGTCTCCGGTCCTGGCGACCGAAGCCGCAACAAAGGCGACGGTGCCCTTGGCGACGTCGAACAGCGCGGCATTCTGCTTGCCGCCGTCCTGATACACGTAATCGTCGACGGTGATGCGGGCATTGGCGGTGAGATTGAAGGTGGTGGCGTCGTTGAAGGTGATGCCGAGTGTCGAGTTTGCCGAAGTCTGCAGCACATCGTTCTGGTAGATGTCGTCCCGGACCTTGAGCGGCGTCGACGTCCTGTTGCGGGTGACGGTGGCGCTGCCGGTCAGCGTCGCCACATTGCCGACCGGCTCATCGCTGATGCCGGAAGGCGTGGCAGGGGCGGAATTGCCGGGCGCTTGCGGCACGGTTGCGGGCTGTGCTTGCGCGACCTCGACGACGTTTGTCTGCGGGCGCACGGCCTCAGTGCTTTCGCCCGGGATTTGTGACGCCGCAAAACTGCTCGCCGGTCCGGCCAGCATCAAACAGGTGAAAAGCCCGATCGCGAAGGAAAGTCGGCGCTGCATCACAATGACGGTCCTGCCTTGGATAGTCCTGCCTTGGATGATCTTGCCTTGGGGAGCAGAGAAGAGGAGGCAGGTGATATCAGCCGCGTCCGGCTGAATGCGGGATGAATAGACTATCGTCGTTTTCGCCAACAGGAAATGGCTTAGGCGCAGCATCCGGAGACCGCTCGAAGGCGGCGCCGCAGTGACGCCTGCAAGACCTGATTTTGTCGAAACGATTTTGCTTTGCCGCGGCATGATGCTGCTTAGCGTCCGAGCATCGCGCGCGATAAAAAACCGGCGGCTCAGGCGAGCCGCCGGGCAAGGTCCACGTGTACAAAGCGTCAATCGACGCTCAGCACAATCGCGCCAACGAAGGCGATGGCGGATATGCCTGTGCTCAGTTCGCCGGCGAGGATCACGAGGACCTGCCTGCTTCCTTCGCTTGACACTGTAACGCGAACAAACAAGAAGCGTTCCGGTGGCGGTTCAAGTTGGAACCCGGATTTCTTCTTGCCGCTCTTCACGTCTTCACGCGAGCCGATCCGGCCTTGCTCGGCGCGATCGGAAAATGAGCTTCTGCACCACAAGCCTGCAAGCGTCGCGGCGCGGCAACGTGGTTAAGGATTCATGAAATCAGAGCGTTGATGAGTCTTTAAATAAATTCGTTGAAGTTGCGCGGATGACGCGCGGAGTTCGTTTGTATCTTGTCGGCTCCCTGGTCCTTGTTTCGCTAGCGGGTTGCGGTCGCGGATTTTTCCAGACCGAAGAGCGCGCACCGTGGCGGGCCGAGGCGGAAATCGCGTGCCTGAAATCCGGCGCGGTGAAGGAAGGGCCGGGCATCGTTCAGATCGATCCGATCTCGGGACCCGGCGTCTGCGGCGCTGAATTCCCGCTTCGCGTCTCCGAGCTTGACGAGGACAATGGCCATTTCGGTTTTGCCGACGACGATCTGCGACCGCCGGCCCCGATCGGCAATCAGCCGCGCTGGCCGATCTCGCAGCCGCCGCCTTCGCGGCCGCAGGCCTCGCCTTACCCTGCTGCGACCTATCAATCCCAGCCTTATCCGGCCCAGACCTATCAATCGCCGCCGCCATATCCCGGCAATGCGGCGCGGCCCGCTCCCTATAATGCGCCGTCGAACGGCCCGGTCTCGCTGACCGCGCCCGGCATTGCGCCGCAGGAGGATAAAATCGCGCTGCCGCCGGATGGCGAGCCGGGCGAGGGCGCCTCGCGTCAGCCTTATCCGCCATCGTCGGCCTACCCGTCGCGTCAGGGCTATGCCGCGCCCTATTCGCCGGTACCGCAACAGGACCCGCCGCGGCTCGGGCCATCGGATCCGAACATGATGGCCGCATCCGGTCCGGTCGCGGTCAAGCCGACGGCGACGCTGGCCTGTCCGATCGTGTCGGTGCTCGATCGCTGGCTCGCCGATTCCGTGCAACCGGCGGCGATGCGCTGGTTCGGCGCGCGCGTGGTCGAGATCAAGCAGATCTCCGCCTATTCATGCCGCGGCATGAACGGCAATCCGAATGCGCATATTTCCGAGCACGCCTTCGGCAACGCGCTCGATATCGCAGCATTCATCCTCGCCGACGGCCGCAAGATTTCGGTACAGGATGGCTGGAAGGGACTGCCGGAAGAGCAGGGCTTTCTCCGTGACGTCCAGGCCGCGGCCTGCCGCGATTTCACCACCGTGCTCGCGCCGGGGGCGAACGTCTATCATTACAATCACATCCATGTTGACCTGATGCGCCGCGCCCACCGGCCGATAATCTGCGAGCCGGCGCCGGTGTCGGGCGAGGAAGTCGCGGCCAGGGCCGCGCGGCGCAATCCCTATGCCTCGCGCGAGCCGACGATCACGGGATCGCTCGGCAGCAAGCTTGCCCAGCGCAAGAGGGCCGCCGACGACGAAGATGATCTCGACGACCAATGACGCGCAGGCGGAGAAATCTCCGCTGCGACCGGGTTTTGCCCGCACGCACCTGATCCACGGCGGCTTCAGTTTCATGTGAAGAAAACGCGTCAGGACAAAGAACGCGGAGCCTCGGTTCTGACACCATCAGAATGAGTAAAGATGCCGGCGTCATGATTGCGCCACGATCGGTCGAAGTGAGGCAGATATTCTGCGCCGCCGGCCCACGGCTTTGCGCGATCTGCCCGGCGCAGCCCGCCAAAACTTTCCTGTGGGGGGCGGGAACGTTTCTGCAATGGATTAATTCGCTCTGAAGGCGGAGCGGGCATCGGGTGACTTTTCGTGCCTTGGCTGCGGCAAGTGCGTCGGAACGTCTTCCGTTGCGATGAAGCGCAGGGGGCCGGGCCTTGCGAAGAGCACATTCCGGACGGGCTGAAGTGACAAGCACCGAGCCCAAAATAGGAGCAGCCAAAACAGGAGCAGCGTATGAAGCTGAATTCGACGCAGGTAAGACAAACCTTGAGCCAGTTCGATGCCCAGGTTCTTCCCGAGGATCATCCGGCGGTTGCTCAATTGAACAGCCTGTTCGGGGACCACACGTTCTTTCTCGATAGCAGTGGTCTTAAGGTTCTCGAGCCTGCGGAAGCGCCGGCAATGGAAGCGCAAACCGGCGAAATCGTAAGCCTTGCCGATTGGAGCGATGCCACGCTGACCAGCCTGAAGCCGCACGAGCCCGAGCTGACAGGCGTGGTCATCGTCCTCGAACCGAAACACTGATCTGCGTTGCTGATGCAGAGATCGGAGCCAAAAAGGAAACGGCGCGCCATGGTGGCGCGCCGTGCGTCTTGGTTCCGGTGCCGTCGGCCGGGCCGATCGTGAACCTCCGGATCATGATCCGACCAGATGTAATCGGACCATGATCTCATCTCCTTGTTTGAACATGCTCCCTCCAGAAAACCGGTTCCCGTTTTTCTGGAGCATTCTCCATCTCTAATTGGTCGGCCGGGCGAAGCTCGGATATTTCAGCTTGCCCTGAGCGATCTTGGCCGGCCAGACCGTGACTTGCTTGCCGTTCTGCCACTGGAACACCATGCCGCTGACGGCATCGGGTCCGTAGACGAGACCGTGGGTGAACTGGTCGTTGCGTCCGTAGAATTTCACCCGGCCGATGGTGCCGACATAGTCGGTCTTCTCCAGCTCGGCGACCATCTTGTCCGGATCGGTCGAGCCGGCGCGCTTGATCGCGTCCGCGATGATGTAGACGTCGTCATAGGCGGTGTAGCCGGTGTAGGCAGGATCGGTGCCATACTTCGCCTTGTAGGCGGCGGCAAAAGGCATGGTCTTCGGCGTCACCGCGGTGCTGGAGGTTGCCACCGCCAGCGACGGGATGCCTTCGGCGGCGCCGTTGGTGTCGCCCCAGAAGGTCGGGCTCAGCGCCTGGGCGCTGACGCCGAACATCGGGATCGGCACCTGCTGGTTTTTCCACTGTACCGTCGGCTGCACGCCGACATGCGAGATGCCGGTGACGATGACATCCGGCTTCTTGGCTTCGAGCTGATTGAAGATCGGCGTGAAGTCGGTGGTGTCAGGCGAGAAGCGGATGTGATCGACCACCTTCAGGCCGACCTTTGGCAGGCATGCTTCATAGCCGTCGTCGAGCGGCTTGGTCCACGCTGCGTCCTCGCTCATGATCGCGGCGCTCTTCATCTTCATGCCGTCGACCAGGAGGTCCTTGGCCGCATCGCACACCGCCTGGGCCTGGGCTGCCGAGGTCAGATAGCCGTGGAAGACATATTTGTTCTTGTCATAGTCGGTGTGAACCGGCTTGGTGATCTCGTTGGAGGCGGCGCCCGGCGTGATCAGCGGCATGTGCAGACGCGCCGACCACGGCTCGAGCGCGAGCACGACCTCGCTGATATAACTGGCGATCACCGCGCTGACCTTGTCGTCGGAAACCGCGCGCTGGAACGCGCGAACCGCATCCGCGGATGAACTCTTGTCGTCGTAGGAGACGATCTCGATCTTGCGGCCGTTGATGCCGCCCTTGGCGTTGATCTCGTCGGCGGCGATCTGCGCGCCGCCCGGCGTCGCGGCGCCGGCAATCGACTGCACTTCGGCGATCACGCCGATCTTGATCGGCTGGTTCGATTGCGAGAAGGCCGGCGATGCGGAGCAAACGGCAAGCGCGGCGAGCGCGGTGGTCGCTTTCAGAAAACAAGAAATTTTAAGGCTGGCTTGAGCCATGGACTTTTCTCTCCCGTTATTATCCGTCTTTGCTGACGGCTTGGGGAGAAGTCCAACACAGGCAGTTGCGTAAAGCAATAAAACCGTTGGCGGATTCGCCGGTCGACGGGGACGGATGCATTGCCAAATCGTCGCGGTCCGCGCGCTGATACGTGGCGCGGCTCTCGATGCATTGCAAAAAATCCACGGTGCATTTATAAGCGGTCCATCGCTGGCCAAAACCGAGGGAGATTTGCATGATTTCGATGTCTGCGCAGATCGCATCCTCGCGCCTCGTATCGTCGCGACTCGTATCCTCGAGTCCGCGGCTCATGTCGGATGCCCGCCTCGCACATTGAGGCCCGTTTCAGTCCGAACCGATCGGGGCTGATGTCCCGATCTTCCAAGTTTCCCAGCTAGTTAGCTACCTTTCAACGACGCTTGCGCGCGCCCCTCGTGCCGCCCATGCGTCCACCAATGGAGCCGGTTCTGCGCCCGTCGCAGCCGGATGAGGCCATGACCGTTCAAACCGACAAGCGCCCGGCCGCCATCCGCAGCGTGCTGCCCTTTGTCTTCCGCCACTGGCTGCAGCAGCCTCTGGCTGCGCTGACCGTGCTTGCGGGCCTGCTCGGCGCGACTGTTGCCGACCTGTTCATGCCGGTTTTTTCCGGCCGCCTGGTCGATGCGATGACGCAAGGCGCGGCCGAGCCGGCCGCGCGCCGGGCCGCGCTGACCGCCTTCGGCGCGATCGTCACCATCGGCCTCGTTTCGGTGGTCCTGCGCATGATCGGCCTGCAGGCGATCGTTCCGTTTACGCTGCGGATCATGTCCGAGGTGACGCGCGAGGCCTTCATGCGCGTGCAGCGTTTCTCGACCGACTGGCACGCCAACAGTTTTGCCGGATCGACCGTGCGCAAGATCACCCGCGGCATGTGGGCGCTCGATCTGTTGAACGACACCATTCTGATGGCCTTGTTGCCGTCGCTGGTGGTGCTGCTCGGATCGATGGTCCTGATCGGGGCGCACTGGACCTCGCTCGGCCTGGTGGTCGCGGTCGGTGCTGCGATCTATCTGCCGATGATCGTCCTGTTGTCGACGCGCTATATCGCGCCGGCCGCGCGCGTCTCGAATGTCTGGGACACCAAGGTCGGCGGTACGCTTGCGGACGCCTTGACCTGCAATGCGGTGGTGAAATCGTTCGGCGCCGAAGCGCGCGAGGATGCGCGGCTGGCGCGCGTCATTGCGCGCTGGCGGACGCGCGTGCGCCGGACCTGGTTCCGCTACAACTACACCGCAGCCGCGCAGCTCTCGGTGCTGCTCTGCCTGCGTGCTTCGGTGATCGGCGGCGCGCTGCTGCTGTGGCTCGCCGGCCGCGCCTCGCCGGGCGATGTCACCTATGTGCTGACCAGCTACTACATCATCCATGCATATCTGCGCGATGTCGGCATGCACATCAACAACCTGCAGCGCTCGGTCAACGACATGGAGGAACTGGTCGCGATCCATTCCGAGCCGATCGAAATTGCCGATGCGGCCGATGCGAAGCCGATCGAGATCCAGGGCGGACGCATCACCTTTGATAACGTCACGTTCCATTACCGCGGCCATCGCACGCCGCTGTATGACGGGCTGTCGGTGGACATTCGCGCCGGCGAACGGGTCGGGCTGGTCGGCCGTTCCGGCTCCGGCAAGACCACTTTCGTCAAGCTGGTGCAGCGGCTCTATGACATCGGTGGCGGCCGCATCCTGATCGACGGCCAGGATATCGCCACGGCAACGCAGCAGTCGCTCCGCAGCCAGATCGCGACCGTGCAGCAGGATCCGATCCTGTTTCATCGCTCGCTCGCCGAGAACATCGCCTATGGCCGGCCGGGCTCCGACATGGCTGCGATCGAGCAGGCGGCGCGGCTCGCCAACGCACATGAGTTCATTCTGCGGCTGCCCAAGGGCTATGGCACGCTGGTTGGCGAGCGCGGCGTGAAACTCTCCGGCGGCGAGCGTCAGCGGGTGGCGCTGGCGCGCGCATTCCTCGCCGACGCGCCGGTATTGATCCTCGACGAGGCGACGTCGAGCCTCGATTCAGAATCGGAGGCGCTGATCCAGGAGGCGATGGAGCGGCTGATGACGGATCGCACCTCGATCGTGATTGCGCACCGTTTGTCGACGGTGCGCAGCCTCGACCGCATCCTGGTGTTCGATCATGGCAGGATCGTCGAGCAGGGCACGCATGCTGCGCTCGTCAGCCGCGCCGGTGGCATCTATCGAGCCCTGTTCGAACGGCAGGCGCTGCAGCTGGATCGCATGTCCGCGGCGGAGTGAGAGGAATGCGGTTGCGCATCTCCACTCCGATCATTTCGGTCCGAGGTTGCTCCACAGCAAAGTAAGACCCGAGATCAGCAGCAGCACCAGCACGACGTCGCTGAAATTGCGGTCGTTGAGGGCGTGATAGACCCGCGCGCCGAGCGCTGCCCCGATCACCGTGCCCGGGAAGGCGAGCAGCGCCAGCCACAGCACCTTGCCTTCGACGAGGCCGGTCGCCGCCTGCATGCACAGCGCGGTGAACAGGATGGTCCAGTTGAAGGTCTGGAAAATGCCGCGCCGCTCGGCCTTGCCCCAGCCGCGCACGCTGGCCCACAGGATCGGCAGCGGACCGGAAAGCCCGGCGAGGCTGCCGAGCACGCCGCCGGCAAAGCCGATCCCGGCATCGGCAATCCTGCCGCCGAAATCGACCTTCATCGGCCGGCGGGTGAAAAACAGGATCGCCGGAAAGATCAGCAGGAATACCCCGAAGCCGAGCTTGAACGTTGTCGGGTCGGCATGATGGATCAGTACGGTGCCGACCGGCACCCCGATCAGGCCGCCGATGATGAACGGCCACACCAGCGTCAAGTCGAAGCTTCGCCACATCGACGGCAGCGTCGAGGATTGCGCGACCACCGAGCAGATCAGCACCAGCGGCACCGCGATCGACGGCGGCAGCACGTAGAGCCAGATCCCGAGCGCCATCAGCGCCGTGCCGAATCCGGCCAGTCCGGATACGAAGCCGCCGGCGAGCGCGCCGACCAAGAGCAGACCATAGGCCGCAAAATTCATTCAATTTCCTCGTCCGGGCGTCGAATCGCGTCGTTCCACCGCGCGATCCGGCGCCGCCAAAATGGTGAGGGGTCCGGCGCAGTGACGCCGAACCCCCCGTTTAGGAGTCATCAGCCGGCCTGTAAGCCGGGTTCTGTAGGGCACCGCCCGCAAGCGGGCGATACGTGACGGCCATTCCTCTGGGACGATGTTTGCACATCGCCTCAAGCAACCTACCCGGATGGCGAGAGCCTGACATCGCTCGTGCGGCGTTATCGCTTTCGCGAACAGCCCGCATTGCCATCCCTATTCGGTCTTGCTCCCGGTGGGGTTTACCATGCCGGTTCCGTTGCCGGACCCGCGGTGCGCTCTTACCGCACCTTTTCACCCTTGCTGTCTCCCGAGGGAGAAAGCGGTTCGTTCTCTGTGGCACTTTCCCTGGGGTTGCCCCCGCCGGATGTTATCCGGCACCGCATGTCGATGGAGCCCGGACTTTCCTCTCCGGCGGCCTTTCGGCACCTGCCGGAGCGGCCGTCCAGCCGACTGACCTCCTACGCATGGGGTCTTAAGCCCGCCGCGTCAAGCCGGTTTGGCTTCTGGAGGCCGCCGAAAATAAAATATCCTGAAGATGTCGTTTTGGGGCCCGTTCCTTCGACTAGCTGACGGCAATCACGCCGATCAACCAGGAGCAGATCCGATGCAATATCTCTTGATGATCTATTCGAATGAGGCCGAGTACGCCAGGATCGATCAGGCAACCAGGCAGAAGATCACGGCCGAATATGAGGCGTTCACCAAGTCCATCATCCAGAGCGGCAATTTCAAGGCCGGCGACCGCTTGCAACCGGTCTCGACTGCGACCACGGTGCGGGTCCGCGAGGGCAAGACATTGACCACCGACGGGCCGTTCGCCGAGACGCGCGAGCAGCTTGCCGGCTATTACCTGATCGACGCCAAGGACCTCGACGCCGCGCTCGGCATTGCCGCGCGAATCCCGGGCGCGCGGCTCGGCTCGATCGAGGTGCGGCCGATCTGGGTCTATAATTGACGGTGACTGCAAAGCGCTGATCATGACCCCGAGCGAGATCGAAAGGACGTTTCGCGACGAGGCGGGCCGGGCATTGGCCACGCTGATCCGCCTCGTCGGCGATTTCGATCTTGCCGAGGACGCGCTGCAGGACGCCTTCATGGTGGCGCTGGAGCGCTGGCCGCAGGGCGAGCCGCCGTATAATCCGCGCGCCTGGCTGGTCAATGTCGCGCGCAACAAGGCGATCGATCGCGTGCGCCGGCAGATCGTCTTTCGTGGCAAGCAGGACGAACTGGCCCATCAATGGCTGCTCGGCGCCTCCTCAACCGAAGCCGAGGATGATTCCGCCGTCGATGACGATCTGCTGCGGCTGATCTTCACCTGCTGCCATCCGGCATTCGCGACAGAAGTTCAGGTGGCGCTGACGCTGCGCACGGTCTGCGGTCTTTCGGTCGCGCAGATCGCGCGCGCCTTTCTGGTCGGCGAGGAGGCGATGGCGCAGCGCCTGGTCCGCGCCAGGCAGAAGATCCGGCTGGCCGGAATTCCCTACGAGGTGCCGGATCGCGAGGCGCTGGGCCTGCGGCTGCGCGGCGTGCTCGGGGTGATCTATCTCGTTTTCACCGAAGGCTATGCCGCTACGTCGGGCGAGAATTTGATGCGGCCCGATCTTGCGCAGGAGGCGATCCGGCTCGGCCGTCTGCTCGATGGGCTGATTCCGCAGCGGGGCGAGATCAAGGGATTGCTGGCGCTGATGCTGCTGCATGACGCGCGCCGCGCCGGGCGCGCCACCGAGCGCGGCGACATCGTGCTCCTGGAAGAGCAGGACCGCACGCTGTGGGACCAATGCCAGATCACCGAGGGGCTGAGACTGGTGGAAAGGGCGCTGAGCGCAGCCGGCCCGCCGGAGCCTTATACGGTGCAGGCGGCGATCGCGGCGTTGCATGCGGAGGCGCCGAGCTATGAAGACACCGACTGGAAGCAGATCGCCGGTCTCTATCAGGTGCTGCTGCGGATCAGCCCGTCGCCGGTGATCGAGCTCAATCATGCCGCCGTGATATCGATGGTGGATGGGCCGGCACGCGCGCTCGACCTGGTCGATGCAATCGCTGCGCGCGGCGGGCTCGACGGCTACGAATTGCTGCCGGCGGTGCGCGCCGATCTGCTGCGGCGCCTCGGCCGCGTCAAAGACGCGCGCGAGGCTTATCTGGCGGCCACGGCCGCAACGCAGCTCGAGCCGCTGCGCCGGCTCTATGCACGCAGACTGGCGGAGCTGGACTGAGTGTTGCCATCCGTCATTCCGCGGCGCGTCGAAGATGCGAACTATGGTGCGCAATTGCGCAGCCGGGAATCTCGAGGTTGCGGCGCGAGATTCCGGGTTCGATGCGGACCCTGTCATCGGGCCGCGCTCTGCGCGGACCCGTCGGCATCGCCCCGGAATGACGGCCTCTATCACTTACACCTGCAATAACCGTGAAGCGGTTGTCTAGCTAGCCCGCCGTCCCCGTCTTGTCGTCCGGCAAGCTCTCCAGCAGGGCGTGCAGCGTCGCCAGCGTCGAGACATCGGCGACGCCATCGACACGCTCGGGGCGGAAGTGGCGCTGAAACGCAGTGACCACCTCCATGGTCGGCCCGTCATATTTGCCGTTGATCGGGATGCCATAGCCATATTTGGCGAAGGCCTGCTGCATCTTCTCTACGTCGTCGCTGATGGTGCCGAGCTTCAGCGTTTCGCCGCGCACGATCGGCATCGGCTGCACCCAATGGCCGACGCCCGAATTGGCGAGCGAGTGCCACGGAAACTTTTCACCGGGGTCCTTCTTGCGCGCCGGCGCGACGTCGGAATGCGCGAGCACGCGTGGCGAGGGAATATGACGGCGCAGCATGATGCCGCGGCATAGTGCGATCACCGCCGCGATCTGGCGCAGCGGAAAATCCGGATAGCCCCAATCATGGCCGGAATTGACGATCTCGATGCCGATCGAACAGGAATTGATGTCGTCTTCACCGGCCCAGAACGATACGCCGGCATGCCAGGCGCGCTTGGCTTCCGGCACCGACTGCACGATCCTGCCGTCTTCCAGCACGATGTAATGTGCGGAAACGTCGGAGCCGACCGAGCACAATCGCGCGATCGCGGCTTCGACGTCGGGCATCCCGGTATAGTGCAGCAGGATCATGTCGGGCTCGCGGCCATTGCTGCGCTCACCATAATTGAGCGAAGGAATGACATCGGAGGCGATCGAAGAATCCGGAGTGAACGTCGTCATGCTCGCGCTGGCCTTTGCAGCCGCGGTCGCGCCTTGGTGCTTCGAATCAAGGTCAAGGGAATAGCAAACGGCATATCAACAGCTCAAATCCGGTATCAGGATGGTCATCATATCCATCATATGGTGTTGAAGGGACCTCGTTCACAGTTCGTTGAGCATATCCTCAGCTCGCCGCCGCATGATTGTCCCGCGCTCCCTTGGCCCCGCGAGGCCGCAAAAGGGAAGCCTTGCTGTCTATATAGGAACGGCG
>DASZTN010000097.1:0-23939 GCA_035547995.1 Bradyrhizobium sp.
GTTTTCGAGGATGCCGCCGCGGACCGCAGCGCTCAACGCATTGACCGGAGGATTGTTCACGGTGACGATGGCAACAACGTCATGACGTTCAAGCTTGACTACATCGCTCACGGCACTCTCCTCGGACATTCGTTCTTGTTAATTTCGCGTTTTTGCCAATTTCGCACTGCGGAATTTAATTCCACATCTTGACATCGAGGGTTATTTTGAAGCACGTCGCTTGTCAACGAAGTTCGCACGCAAGCGGAGAGCGATGAAGCGTCCGGCTAAGAAAGTAGCGACCGATCGCAACTTCGTTGTGGCGCTGGCCCGCGGCCTCGAAGTGTTGCGCGCATTCCAGCCCAATGATGGGCTGCTTGGCAATCAGGAGATTGCAGCCCGCACGAAACTCCCGAAGCCGACGGTTTCGCGGCTGACCTACACGCTGACCAAGCTGGGATACCTTACACCTGTTCCAAGATTCGAAAAATATCAGCTCACGCCTGCGGCGATGGCGCTGGGCTATGCTGCGCTTGCCAATCTCGGCGTTCAGCATCTGTCCGAGCCGTATCGCGAGGAAGTGATGCGCGCGACCGGCGGCGCGGTTGCGGTCGGCGGCCGCGACCGCTTCAGCATGATCTACTTCGGCCAGAGCCGCAACGGATTGACGCTGGGCGTTCAACTGGACGTTGGTTCGCGCATCCCGATTGCAACGACGGCGATGGGACGGGCGTATATTTGGGCACTGCCCGACGACGAACGTGCGGCATTATTACGCGAGCTGCGCGATCATTACGGCAGCCGCTGGCCGCGCATGCGCGACGGCATCGAACGCTCCGGCGAAACCGTGGCGCGATATGGTTTCGCGATGTCGGCCGGCGAATGGCAGAACGATGTGCACGCGGTCGGCGTAGCTCTAAAGTTGAATGACGGAACGGGACCGTATGCCTTTAACTGTGGCGCGCCCGCATTCCGTTTCACGGAAGAACGGCTGCTTACCGACATTGGACCACGTCTGGTGGCGATGGTAAGGAGCATTGAGGCGTTACTCGGCGGTGTAACGGCACCGCACTTAAAAAAAGAAGAAGGCAAGAGGGTGAAACCAGGAGGGAGAGTTGCGCGTGTTGTTGAGGGGATCAGATAGCCCGCATCGATCTGACTTGCGAATAAAGCGATATGCTTGTTTCCGCCGGACAGCACGATCGGGCGGGACAAAATGACAGCGGCCGAAATCGCGCAGGGACAGGATCCCCTGCTCGCGGTTCGCGACGTCAGCGTCGTGTTCGGCGGCATCGTCGCGTTGAACGGCGTGTCCTTTGACATGCAGCGCGGCCAGATCCTTGGCCTGATCGGACCGAACGGCGCCGGCAAGACCACGCTGTTCAACTGTCTCAGCCGGCTCTACCAGCCCAGCGCCGGCGACATCCTGCTGGAAGGCAGGAGCATCCTGTCGCGACCGGCCTACAAGATCGCCGAGATCGGCATCGGCCGCACCTTCCAGAATGTCGCCCTGTTCGCCAACCTCTCGGTGCTCGACAATATCAGGATCGGCGCGCATGCCCGCACCTTGAGCGACATCGTCAGCGATTCCCTGAGGCTGCCCTGGGTGCGACGCGGCGAGGCCGCGCTCAACCAGCGCGTCCACGAGATCCTCGCCTATCTCGATCTCGAAGCCGTCGCCCACAGCACCGTTTCAGGCCTGCCGTTCGGCACCCAGAAGCGCGTGGAGCTGGGACGCGCGCTTGCCTCCGATCCGAAGATCCTGCTGCTCGACGAACCGGCCGGCGGGCTCAACCACGAAGAGGTCTATATCCTCGGCGAGCTGATCCGCCGCATCCGCGATGACCACAGGATGACCGTGCTGCTCGTCGAGCATCACATGGGACTGGTGATGTCGATCGCCGACCATGTCGTTGCGCTGAATTTCGGCCGCAAGCTCGCCGAGGGCACGCCTTCAGCGGTACAGTCGGACCCTGCCGTCATCAAGGCCTATCTGGGGAGCAAGGACCAATGACGGCGATGCTCAACGTCCGCGATCTGCGCGCCTATTACGGCCAGGTTCAGGCGCTGCACGGCCTGGAATTCGGCCTCAACGAAGGCAGCCTCACCACCCTGCTGGGAGCCAACGGCGCCGGCAAGACCACGACCTTGCGGGCAATCTGCAACATGGTGCGCTCGACCGGAGCGATCGAGTTCGACGGCGCCTCGCTGCTCGGCCGCTCCACCGAGAACATCGTTCGGCTCGGAATCGCCCATGTGCCGCAGGGACGCGGCACCTTCACCAGCATGACGGTGGAAGAGAATCTGCAGCTCGGCGCCATGACCCGCAGGGACAGGGCCGGCATCGCTTCCGACATCGAGCGCATGTACGATTATTTTCCGGTGCTGAAGCAGCGGCAGATGCAGCAGGCCGGCACGCTTTCCGGCGGCGAGCAGCAGATGCTGGCGGTCGCCCGCGCCCTGATGCTGCGGCCACGGCTGATGCTGCTCGATGAGCCGTCGTTCGGGCTGGCGCCGCTGGTCGTGCGCGATTTGTTCAAGATCCTGGGGCGGATCAACCGCGAGGACAAGGTCACGATCCTGGTGGTGGAGCAGAACGCCCAGCTCGCGCTCGAGCTTGCCGACCAGGCCTATGTGATCGAAACCGGCCGCATCGTCATGTCCGGCAAGGCCGGCGATATCGCGAACAATGAGGACGTTCGCAAATCCTACCTCGGATATTGAGGAAGAGACGCCATGGAGCTTTTGACCAACCAGATCATGGCCGGCATCGCCAATGGTGCGATCTATGCCTGCATGGCTCTCGCCGTGGTGATGATCTACCAGGCGATCGACCATCTCAACTTCGCCCAGGGCGAGATGGCGATGTTCTCGACCTTCATTGCCTGGCAGTTGATCCAGTGGGGCGTGCCCTATTGGGCTGCCTTCGTCATCACGGTGATCCTCTCCTTCGTCGGCGGCATCCTCATCGAGCGGCTGTTGTTCAAGCCTTTGGCGAAGGCGCCGGTGCTGACCAATGTCGCCGGCTTCATCGCATTGTTCTCGATCGTCAACTCCTCCGCCGGACTGATCTGGGACTTCACCATCAAGGAGTTTCCCTCGCCGTTCGGATCCTCGCCGTTCCTCGGCAGCGAGCTGATCTCGACGCATCAGGCCGGCATGGTCGGGGTTACGCTGCTGCTTCTGCTGCTGCTGTTCTTCTTTTTCCGCTTTACGCGGATCGGGCTGGCGATGCGCGCGGCGGCATTGTTGCCGGAATCGGCGCGGCTGGTCGGCATCAATACCAGCTGGATGATTGCGCTCGGCTGGGGCATGGCGGCCGCGATCGGCTCGATCGCCGGCATGCTGATCGCGCCGGTGGTGTTCCTGGAGCCGAACATGATGGGCGGCGTCCTGGTCTATGGCTTCGCCGCCGCGGTGCTCGGCGGCCTCACCAGCCCGTTCGGCGCCGTGATCGGCGGCTTCCTGGTCGGCATCTTCGAAAATCTCGCCGGCACCTACATCACCGGCGTCGGCAATGAACTGAAACTGCCGATTGCGCTGGCGCTGATCATCGTCGTCCTGGTCGTCAAACCGGCGGGCCTGTTCGGCCGGCCCATCGTCAAGCGAGTCTGATCATGAGCGCAGTTCAGGAAGTCGTCACGGAAGCGCCGGCCGTCGAAGCCGTCCCCAAGCGCGCCATGACGCTTGGCTACGGCACCTCGCTTGCAGCGCTGGCGCTGCTGATCCTCATTCCGCTGTTCGTCAAGAACTTCATCATCTTCCAGATGACGATGCTTCTGATCTACGCCCTCGCGGTGCTGGCGCTGAACATCCTGACCGGCGGCAGCGGCCAGTTCTCGCTCGGCCAGAGCGCGTTCTACGCAGTCGGCGCCTACACCTCAGCGATCCTGATGGAAACCTACAACGTCAACTATGCGCTGACGCTGCCGATCTCCGGCGTGGTCTGCTTCGCGTTCGGATTCCTGTTCGGGCTGCCGGCGCTGAGGCTTTCCGGCATTTACCTGGCGCTGGCGACCTTCGCGCTCGCCACCGCGATGCCGCAACTGCTCAAGCTCAACGTGTTCGAGCCCTGGACCGGCGGCGTGCAGGGCCTCGTGGTCACCAAGCCGGATCCGCCATTCGGCCTGCCGGTCTCGCAGGACATGTGGCTCTATTACTTCACGCTGGTGGTCACGGTTGCGATCTATGTTTTCTCGGTGAACCTGCTGCGCTCGCGTTCGGGGCGCGCCTTCATGGCGATCCGGGACAACGAGATCGCGGCCTCGGCGATGGGCGTCAATGTCGCGTTGTACAAGACGCTGGCGTTCGGCGTCAGCGCCGGGATCACCGGAGTTGCCGGCGCGCTCGGCGCCATCGCCGTGCAGTTCGTCGCGCCCGACAGCTATACCATCACGCTGGCGATTTCGCTGTTCCTCGGCATGGTGGTGGGCGGCGTCGGCTGGCTGCCCGGATCGATCGTCGGATCGGCCTTCATCATCTTCGTCCCGAATATCGCGGAAGGAATTTCCAAGGGCCTGTCTGGCGCGGTGTTCGGTATTCTCCTGTTCCTTGTCATCTTCCTGATGCCGCACGGCGCCCGGCAGGTGGCCATGATGGCCCAGCAGATCATCGGCAAACTCAAAAACAATTAAAGGGAGACGGAATGCTTTCGCGACAGGGATTCAGGCTCGCCGCGCTGGCGACGGCGGCCATCGCTTTTGCTGTCACCACCGGCAGCGCACTCGCCCAGAAGAAATACGATACCGGCGCCACCGATACCGAGATCAAGATCGGCAACATCATGCCCTATAGCGGACCGGCGTCCGCCTATGGCGTGATCGGCAAGATCGAGGACGCCTATTTCAAGATGATCAACGAGCAGGGCGGCATCAACGGCCGCAAGATCAATTTCATCAGCTATGACGACGGCTACAACCCGCCCAAGGCGGTCGAGCAGGCGCGCAAGCTGGTGGAGAGCGACGAAGTGCTGCTGGTGTTCAGCCCGCTCGGAACGCCTTCGAATTCGGCGATCCAGAAATACATGAACGTCAAGAAGGTGCCGCAGCTGTTCGTCGCCACCGGCGCCACCAAGTTCGGCGAATACAAGAGCTTCCCGTGGACCATGGGATGGCAGCCGCCCTACCAGAGCGAGGGCCGCATCTATGCCAAATATCTCCTGAAGGAAAAGCCCGACGCCAAGATCGCGGTGCTCTATCAGAATGACGATTTCGGCAAGGACCTGCTGAAAGGCCTGAAAGACGGTCTCGGCGAAAAGGGCGCCTCGATGATCGTTGCCGAGGAAAGCTACGAGGTTTCCGAGCCGACCATCGACTCGCACGTCGTCAAGCTGAAAGCCTCCGGCGCCGACGTCTATTTCAGCATGACGACACCGAAATTCTCGGCCCAGAGCATCAAGAAGGTGGCCGAGCTCGGCTGGAAGCCGATGTATTTCCAGAGCAATGTCGGCGCCTCCGTAGGCTCGGTGATCCAGCCGGCAGGTTATGAGAACGCGCAAGGGATTCTGTCCGCGGCCTACGCCAAGGACGGCGCCGATCGGCAATGGGACAATGATGAAGGCATGAAGAAATTCTACGCCTTCCTCGCCAAATACGCGCCCGATGCCAACAAGGCCGACGGCTCGGTGGTGTTCGGCTATGGCCAGGCGCAAACCATGGTGCAGGTGCTGAAGCAGGCCGGTGACAATCTGACCCGCGAGAACATCATGAAGCAGGCCGCCAACCTGAAGGACTTCGTGCCCGATACGCTGCTGCCCGGCGTCAAGATCAACACCAGCCCGACCGACTTCTACCCGATCGAACAGCTGCGGATGATGCAGTTCAAGGGCCAGAAGTGGGACCTGTTCGGCCCCGTCATCAGCGGCGAGATCGGCGGTTGATGGCTTTTGCCTACTGTACCCAGTCTAAACATCAGGAGGTCATTGCGAGCGAAGCGAAGCAATCCAGGGCATGTGCCGTGCAGACAGAGCTGGATTGCTTCGTCGCCTTGCTGCTCGCAATGGCGGCACCGCATCTTCCGACCAGGGTCGGCCTCAATCAGGACAACCAGGCTGACCAATCGCATTTAAATTATTCGACCAAAAGACACCCCCTGCGGCTGCCGTCGCAGGGGTTTTCTGTTGCCGGGATTACCCGATCGGTATTCGATGTGAACTGAAGCCAGAAAGAGCTTCCGACCGGCAAAAGACACAATTCATCCAGATCCCAGGGAGATCAAAATGCCTGCTTTCCATTTGCGGTTGGGGGCCTTTTCGGCTGCCCTCGCGATCCTTGCCGCCTCGCATAGCGGCGCGCTCGCGCAGAAGGCCTACGACCCCGGCGCTTCCGACACTGAAATCAAGATCGGCAACATCATGCCCTACAGCGGTCCCGCGTCCGCCTATGGCATCATCGGGCGGACCGAGGCGGCCTATTTCAAGAAGCTCAACGACGCCGGCGGCATCAACGGCCGCAAGATCAACTTCATCAGCTACGATGACGGCTACAGCCCGCCGAAAACGGTGGAGCAGGCCCGCAAGCTCGTCGAAAGCGACGAGGTGCTCCTGATCTTCAATTCGCTGGGAACGCCGACCAACTCGGCGATCCAGAAATACATGAACGCCAAGAAAGTGCCGCAGCTGTTCGTCGCCACCGGCGCCACCAAATGGAACGATCCCAAGAACTATCCATGGACCATGGGATGGCAGCCGAGCTATCAGAGCGAGACCCAGATCTACGCCAAATATATCCTGAAGGAGAAGCCGAACGCCAAGATCGCCGTGCTCTATCAGAATGACGATTACGGCAAGGACTATCTGAAAGGTCTCAAGGACGGGCTCGGCGCCAAGGCATCTTCGATGATCGTCGCCGAGGAGAGCTACGAGACCACCGAGCCGACCATCGACAGCCATATCGTCAAGCTGAAGGCTTCCGGCGCCGATGTGTTCATCAACATCACGACGCCGAAATTTGCGGCGCAGGCGATCAAGGAAGTCGCCGAGCTCGGATGGAAGCCGCTGCACTTCCTCAACAACGTCTCGGCCTCGGTCGGCAGCGTACTCAAGCCCGCCGGATTCCAGAACGCGCAGGACATTATTTCTGCCGCCTATGCCAAGGACGCTTCCGACCCGCAATGGAACAATGATCCCGGCATGAAGGAGTTCTACGCCTTCATGGCCAAGGATTTCCCGGAAGGCGACAAGTTCGACCAGGGAACCGTGGTCGGCTACGGCGTCGCGCAGACGCTGGTCCAGGTGTTGAAGCAGTGCGGCGACAATCTCACCCGCGCCAATGTCATGAAGCAGGCGGCGAACCTGCATGACTTCCGCACCGGGGTGCTGCTTCCGGGTATCAAGATCAACACCAGCCCGACCGACTTCGCCCCGATCAGCCAGCTCCAGCTGATGCGGTTCAAGGGCGAGCGGTGGCAATTGTTCGGCGACGTCATCAGCGCCGACGTCGGCGGCTGACGGTTCGTTTCCTTCTCCCCTCGTCGTGGGAGAAAATGGCGCGAATGAAGATTGCGCCGGATGAGGGATCTTTGTCCGCGGAGACGCTCCCTCACCCGCCTCGCTAGGCCTTTCCCCTCTCCCACGAGGGCCCACGAGGGAGAGGGGAAAGGAACCGTTTCCGCCCTGCGGGATCGCACGCCCGCAGGGGTTTCCTTTTGCCTGGATTGGATGGATAACCGGCATCCTTGTTTTGACTGCCAATCCCGTGAAACGATGACCGACCGACGCCCTCTCCTGCGCGCCATCTTCGATGCCGCCGTAGCCGCCGCCCACCCCGATGTCGTGCTTTCGGCGCATCTGCCCGCTGCACCCAGCGGGCGCGTGATCTGCCTTGCCGCCGGCAAGGGCGCTGCCGCCATGGCGGTCGCCACCGAACGCTATTACCTCGACGAGCTCAAGCTCGACCCGGAACGTCTGGTCGGCATCGCCACCACCCGTCACGGCCACGGCCTGCCGACGCGGCGGATCAAGGTGGTGGAAGCCGGCCACCCCGTGCCCGATGAAGCGGGCCTGAAGGGCGCCGAGGACACGCTGAAGCTGGCGCAAAGCGCAGAGGCCGGCGATCTCCTGCTGGTGCTGCTCACCGGCGGCGGCTCGGCGAACTGGATCGCGCCGGCCGAAGGCATCAGCTTTGCGCAAAAGCAGCAGGTGACGCGGGCGCTGCTGCGCTCGGGCGCGCCGATCGGCGAAGTCAACACCGTGCGCAAGCATCTGTCGCGGATCAAGGGCGGCCGGCTGGCACGCGCCGGGAAGCTGGCCGAGATCGTGACGCTGGCGATCTCCGACGTGCCTCATGACGATCCTTCCGCCATCGCCTCGGGACCGACCGTATCAGATCCGACGACGCTGGCTGATGCCCGCGCCATCGTCGCGAAATACGGCCTTCAGATCGACGATGCCGTGCGCCGCGCGCTCGACGATATCAGCAATGAAAGCTGCAAGGCCGGCGATGCCACTTTCGCCCATGCGCGTTTCGAGCTGATCGCCGCGCCCAAGGCTTCGCTCGATGCGGCGATCAAGGTCGCCAGGGATGCGGGCTATGAGATCATCGATCTCGGCGCCGACCTTGAAGGCGAGGCGCGCGAGGTTGCAGCCGAGCATGCCAAGCTCGCGCTCGACGCACGCGCCAGCGGCAGACGTGTCGCCATCCTTTCCGGCGGCGAACTCACCGTCACCGTGCGCGGCAATGGCCGCGGCGGCCCGAACCAGGAATATGCGCTGGCGCTGGCCGCCCTGCTGAAGGACACGCCCGGCATCTCGGCGCTCGCGGCCGACACCGACGGCGCCGATGGCGGCGCCGGCAACGCCAGCGATCCCGCCGGGGCGATCATCGACCAGACCACTTTCAACAAGATGAAATCGCTTGGGCTGGATCCCAAAGCCTTCCTCGAGAACAACGACGCCACCGCCTTCTTCACTACGACCGGCGATCTCCTGCTGACCGGCCCGACGCTGACCAATGTCAACGACGTCAGGGTGATTTTGGTGGATTGAATTAATTCCCCTCCCCGTGGCGACCCCTCTCCAACTCTCCCACCGCAAGGGGGAGAGAACGCAGCGTTCGATGCCGCACGAGCTTAACTCAAAACTCCCTGGCGATCGTCGCCAGCATCTGAAGCAGCGCGGCGCGGTTGTCGGGGCCGATCAATTCGTTGAGGCGCGCCTCGTGCCTGGCGACCAGCTTCTTCGCCCGCGCCAGCACTGCCCTTCCCTTGTCGGTGAGGACGAGGACGTGAGAGCGGCGGTCATTGCTGGAGCGCATGCGCGTGCACAGGCCGCGGCTTTCGAGGCCGTCGAGCATGGCGACGAAATTCGGCCTGAGGATGCCGAGTGTGCTGGCGATCTCGGTCTGGTTGCGCCCGGGATTCCGGTCGAGCAGGATCAGCACCGAGAACTGCGCCGGGGTCAGCTGCAGCGGCGCGACGCAATGCAGGAAATCCTCGAACACCTTGAGCTGCGCCCGTTTCAGCGAATAGCCGAGCAGATCGGACAGTTCGCCCAGCTGCAACGCGGGGCTTTCGGCAGTAGGCTGGATCGGCGGCTGCTTGCGGGCGGGGCGCGGGGTCCGGGTGCGCGAGGCCTTGGCGGGGGCTGCGGCGGTCTTTGAAACGGTCATCGCTCGCGGCCGACAATCCCTGTAGATTGAAGGCCTTGCCGCAACCGGCGCAGGCCTTGAGATTATAGTTGATAATTGTTATCCACCATATCAAACACCCGCAGCGTTTTTCAACTGCTGTGAGCCGGTTCTCGCGCGGCCTTCGGCGCGCGAGCGGCCCGGTGTCTTAGGGGGAGCGCCCGGTCTTGAATTCGACGATCATGCTGTTCCTGGTTCAGGACGGCATTACCAACGGCGCGATCTATGCGCTGCTCGGGCTCGCACTGGTATTGGTGTTCGCGGTCACCCGCGTCATCCTGATCCCGCAGGGCGAATTCGTCACCTATGGCGCGCTCACTTACGCCTCGCTGGCCTCAGGCCAGTTTCCCGGCACTGCGAAGCTCGCAGTCGGGATGGGCATCGCCGCCTTCTGCCTCGACATCTATGCCGGCCGCCGCTCACTGCATCGTAAGCTGATGTTGCGCGCGATTGCGGTCAACCTCGTGCTGCCCTGGGTGATCTTCGCGTTGACGTCATGGTCATCGGCGCATCCAGGCGGCATCGCGGTCAACATCGCGCTGTCGCTGTCGATCGTCGCGATGATCGGACTGTTTCTCTACCGCATCGCATTCCAGCCGCTCGCGCAGACCTCGGTGCTGGTGCTGCTGATCGCATCGGTCGGCTGTCATCTGGCGATGCAGGGCTTCGGCCTGGTGTTCTTCGGCGCCGAAGGCCAGCGCGGACCGGCGCTCTCGACTGCGGCCTTCAATGTCGGGCCGCTGCGCTTCACCGGCCAGAGCCTCGCGGTCTACGGCATCACCATCGCCTTCATGATCGGACTCTGGCTGTTCTTCGGCCACACCCTGACCGGCAAGGCGCTGCGCGCCACCGCGGTCAACCGGCTCGGCGCCCGCCTGGTCGGCATCCGGACCTCGCTCGCCGGCCAGATCGCCTTCGTGATGGCGGCGCTGATCGGCGCGATCTCCGGAATCCTGATCGTCCCGATCACGACGCTCTATTACGACACCGGATTTCTGATCGGCCTGAAAGGTTTCGTCGCCGGCATCATCGGCGGCCTCGTCAGCTATCCGCTCACCGCCGTTGCGGCGCTGCTGGTCGGCATCGTCGAATCCTTCTCCTCCTTCACCGCCAGCGACTTCAAGGAAGTCATCGTCTTCATGCTGATCATCCCGGTGCTGGTGCTGCGGTCGCTGGCCGCGCCCACGATCGAAGAAGACAAGGACTGACCCGCGATGGCACAGCGGATGCCGATCCTGATCTTTGCGCTGGTGCTGGCGATGATCCCGTTCATGCCAGGCATGCCGCCCTTCTGGCTCGTGTTGCTCGACAATATCGGCCTCTCCGCCCTGGTGGCGATGGGGCTCGTGCTGCTTACCGGCGTCGGCGGCCTCACCTCGTTCGGCCAGGCCGCGTTCTGCGGCTTCGGCGCCTATACCACCGCGCTCCTCACCACGGCCTACGGCCTCTCGCCGTGGCTGACGCTGCCGCTTTCGCTTCTGGTCAGCGGCATTGCCGCGGTCATTCTCGGCATCATTACGGTGCGGCTGTCCGGGCATTATCTGCCGCTCGGCACCATCGCCTGGGGCATCGGCCTGTTCTATCTGTTCAGCAAGCTCGAATTCATCGGCCGCAACGACGGCATCTCCGGCGTGCCGCCGCTGTCGATCGGCTCGCTGAAGATGATCGATCCCGGCACGATCTATTTCGCGATCTGGATCGCGGTCCTGATCGGCGCCGTGCTGACCGTGAACCTGCTCGATTCGCGCACCGGCCGCGCCATTCGCGCACTGCGCCGCGGCCATGTCGCTGCCGAAGCGTTCGGCGTGCAGACGCCGCGGGCCAAGCTCCTCGTCTTCATCCATGCCGCGGTACTGGCCGGCCTTTCCGGCTGGCTTTACGCGCATTTCGAACGCGCGGTGAATCCGACGCCGTTCGGACTGCAGGCCGGCATTGAATATCTCTTCATCGCCGTGGTCGGCGGCGCCGGCTATGTCTGGGGCGGCGTGCTCGGGGCGGCCATCGTCATCATCCTCAAGGAAATCCTGCAGAGCTATTTGCCCTATCTGTTTCACGGCCAGGGCCAGCTTGAGACCATCGTGTTCGGCATTCTGCTCGTCGCCCTGCTGCAGCTCGCGCCATCGGGCATCTGGCCGTGGCTGATGGCGATTTTTCCCTGGAAGCGGGACCGCAGACAGCCGGATAGCTCACTGACGCTGCCGCCGCGGTCGCACAGCGCGGTGGCGACCGGTTCCGGTGCGCTGTTGCAGATCGACAATGCGCGCAAGCAGTTCGGCGGCGTCGTCGCCGTCAACAATGTCTCCTTCGACGTCAAGCCGCGCGAGATCGTCGCGCTGATCGGGCCGAACGGCGCCGGCAAGAGCACCACCTTCAATCTGGTCACCGGGGTGCTCTCGGTATCGAGCGGCAGGATTTCCGTACTCGGCAAGTCGATCCAGAACGCTCCGCCGCAGGAGGTCGTCAAGCTCGGCATCGCCCGCACCTTCCAGCACGTCAAGCTGGTGCCGGACATGACCGTGCTGGAAAACGTCGCGATCGGCGCCCATCTGCGCGGCCATGCCGGAGCGCTGTCCAGCATGTTGCGGCTCGACCGCGCCGACGAGGCCAAGCTGCTGGCGGAAGCCGCGCGCCAGATCGAGCGCGTCGGGCTCGGCGACCAGATCAACCAGCTCGCCGGCAGCCTGTCGCTCGGCCAGCAGCGCATCGTCGAGATCGCTCGCGCGCTGTGCGTCGATCCGATCCTGCTGCTGCTCGATGAGCCCGCCGCAGGCCTGCGCCACATGGAGAAGCAGCAGCTCGCAGCGCTCTTGCGGCAACTACGCGACGGCGGCATGTCGGTGCTGCTGGTCGAGCACGATATGGGTTTCGTGATGGATCTCGCCGACCGCATCGTGGTGCTCGACTTCGGCACCAAGATCGCCGAGGGCACCCCGGCCGCGATCAAGAGCAATCCCGACGTGATCAAGGCCTATCTCGGAGCGGTTGCATGAATCCTGGCATCAGCGCGCTGTTGCAGGTCTCCGACGTCCATATCGCCTATGGCAAGGTCGAAGCGGTCCGCGCGGTGTCGCTCGACGTCGCCGGCAACGAGATCGTCACCATCGTCGGCGCCAACGGCGCCGGCAAGACCACGCTGCTTAACGCCATCATGGGCATCCTGCCGCTGAAGGGCCGCACATGCTTCGCCGGTGAGGACATGGCGCGGCTCGACATCGAGGATCGCGTCGCCGCGGGCCTCAGCCTGGTGCCGGAGCATCGCGAACTGTTCGCCAGCATGAATGTCGAGGACAATCTCAAGCTCGGCGCGTTCCGGATGACGAAGAGCGTCACCGCCGCAGGCTTTGAGCGGGCCTATGCGCTGTTCCCCCGGCTGAAGGAGCGGCGCAGGCAGCTGGCCGGCACGCTGTCGGGCGGCGAGCAGCAGATGCTGGCGATGGGCCGCGCGCTGATGGGCGCACCGAAACTGCTGATGCTGGATGAGCCGAGCCTCGGATTGGCGCCGATCATCGTCGCCGACATCTTCCGCATCATCGGCGAGCTGCGCGCCGCCGGCGTCTCGGTGCTGCTGGTCGAGCAGAACGCGAAAGCCGCGCTGGAGATCGCCGACCGCGCCTATGTGATGGAGCTCGGCGAATTCGTCCTTGAGGGACCGGCGAACGAGATCGCCGCCAATCAGCGCGTCGCCGCAAGCTATCTCGGCTTTCAGCACGAGGGCGAAGCCGGGATTTAGCTTGCCGGCTAACATGTCGTGGATTTCTTCTGTCCAGCCAAGCGTCTCATCGTCGAGCTGGACGGAGGGCTATCACAATGAGGATGAAACGGCCCACCGCGACCGAGAACGCCAGCTGTGGCTCGAAAGGGAAGGCTATCGTGTCATCCGGTTCTGGAATTCCGAGATCACCCAAGATCTGATTGCGGTATCAGAGCGGATTTATGTGGAATTATACGGCTCTCGTGAGGCAGCGGTCGAACGATTGAAACACCGCCGCCGGAGATAGACTGTCCACCGGTCCGCCAGCCCTCGACGATCGCGAGCACTCTTTTTACCCTCCCCTGGAGGGGGAGGGTCGGCTCACATGAAGCGCAGCGAAATGTGGGACGGGGTGGGGTGATCTTTCGACACGAAAACTGTCCAGGTGGAGAGATCGTCACCCCTCCCCGCCGCGAATTTCATTCGCGTCGACCCTCCCCCTCCAGGGGAGGGTAAAAACGAGAATTCACTTCACCAGAACGTTCTTCCCGTTCTTCACCGTCAGCAGGATGCGCGAGCGGTCGTCGAGGCCGTTGCGGTCCTTTTCGGTGAAGTTGTAGACGCCCTGGGTCGCGGCGATCTCATGCTCGCTGAGGAAGGCCTGCCGGATCGCTTCGCGGAATTCCGGCGTGCCGGGCTTGGCCGCCTTGAGCGCCGCCGGGATCACGCGCTGCAACACCTGGAAGGCGTCGTAGGAATGGCCGGCGAACTGGCTGCGGCTGTTGGGGCCGTATTTCTTCTCATAGGCGGTGTTGAGCGCAAGGCCCGGCTTCTTGGTCAGCGCACTGTCCGGCTGGTCTTCCGGATCCATCACCGGACCTGACGCCATGATCACGCCTTCGGCCGCCGGCCCTGCGATGCGGATGAAGTCCATCGCGGCGGCGCCATGGGTCTGATAGATCAGGCCCTTGTAGCCGCGATCGCGCAGTTCCTGCTGCGGCAGTCCGGCGGCGGTGCCGGAAGCGCCGACCAGGATGGCATCGGGATTGGCGGCGACCAGTTTCAGCACCTGGCCGGTGACCGAGGTGTCGGGACGCGCGAAGCGCTCTTCATCGACCAGCTTCAGCCCCATCGGGACGCCCTGGTTCTTGAAGTCATTGAGCCAGAGATCGCCATAGGAATCCGAGAAGCCGATATAGCCGACGGTCTTGACGTTGTGCGCCTTCATATGCGCGTAGAGCTCTTTGCCCATGATCGACACCGCCTGCGGCAGGTCGACCGACCATTTGGCACGCTCGGGCGTGATCGGGAACGGCGCCAGCGCGATATGCGGGATGCCGGCCTCGTTGGCGACGTTGGAGATCGCGATGGTCGGCGGCGTGGTCGACGAGCCGATGATGACATCGGCCTTCGATTCGGTGACGAAGCGGCGCGCATTGGTGGTGGCGGTGGTCGGGTCGCCGCCATCGTCGAGCACGATCAGCTTGAGCGGCACACCGCCGATTTCCTTGGGCACGAATTCCAGCGCGTTGCGCTCGGGCACGCCGAGCGCCGCGGCCGGACCGGTGGTCGAGATCGAGATGCCGATGGTGATTTCATTGCTCTGCGCGCGGGCCAGCGGGCCGGACAGCGACAGCGCCGCCGCGACCAGCGCGGCGGACCAATAAATGTGCTTCATTAACTTCCTCCCTGCGAATCTCGTTTTCTGAAAGCAGAAATGGGCTGGTTGTTCAGCCCCCTCTTTAGGCGATGTGGCCGGCGAAGTCAGCCAGGCCCGTCAATCTGGTTAACGGGGAGCCATCCGCAGCGAGGCGTCGAGCCGGATCACCTCGCCGTTCAGATAGGGATTGTCGATGATGTGCAGCGCCAGCGAGGCGAACTCGTCGGCGTCGCCGAGGCGGCGCGGGAACGGGATTGCGGCAGCCAGGCTGTCCTGCGCCTCCTGCGGCAGACCGGCGAGCAGCGGCGTGAGAAACAGGCCGGGCGCGATGGTCATGACGCGGATGCCGAACTGCGCCAGTTCGCGGGCGATCGGCAGGGTCATGCCGACGATGCCGCCTTTCGAGGCTGAATAAGCCGCCTGCCCGATCTGGCCGTCATAGGCGGCGACCGAGGCGGTGCAGATGACGACGCCGCGCTCGCCGGTCGACAGCGGCTCCAGCTTCGACATCTCGGCG
Organism: Bradyrhizobium sp.; assembly: GCA_035547995.1. Lineage (GTDB taxonomy): Bacteria > Pseudomonadota > Alphaproteobacteria > Rhizobiales > Xanthobacteraceae > Bradyrhizobium. The sequence goes on from DASZTN010000097.1 coordinate 15,471, forward strand.
GTCGCAAGCCGCAGCATGTTGAACGAGCCAATCAGGTTGATCCTGATCACCTTCTCGAACTCGGCAAGCGGCATCGGACCCTCGCGGCCGATGACCCGCTTGGCAACGCCGATGCCGGCGCAATTCACCAGCACCCGGGCGGGACCATGCGCCTTCGCCGCCTGGGCGACAGCGGCTTCGGCCCCAGCCGCATCGGAAACGTCGCAGATCACCGCAATGCCGCCGATCTCGGCGGCGACGGTCTCGGCGAGCTTGGCGTTGAGGTCGCAGACCGCGACCTTGGCGCCTAGTGCGGCGAGCCTGCGCGCGGTCGCAGCCCCCAGCCCCGATGCCCCCCCGGTGACGATCGCGGCCTGATCTCTCAATTGCATGGCATCTCTCCTGTCAAACGAACGAGCTTTCTGAATATAGAACGGGCTAAACCGCAATCACAGCCGGTGCCGGCTCCGGCGAGTATAGCTGCTCGATCAGATGCCCGCGATGCTCCAGCACCGCGCGCTGATTGATCGAGCCCTTGTCGGTGACCTCGCCGCGATCGATCGACAAGGGCCTATCGAGCAGGATCGCACGCGCGATGCGGTTCGAAGACCCGGTCGATGATGCGAGGAAACGCGAAAACCGCTGTCGAAAGGCCTCGCGCACTTTGCCATCGCTGGCAGCGGCGGCGATATCGTCGGCAGCAAGCGCCGGATTGATCACGCGGCAGCCATCGAGATCGAGCACGACGATCGCGGCAATCTCGTCGCGATTGAGGCCGGCAATCACCACATCGCGCACCAGCGGCGCGCAGGCGGCGATGAAGCGGGCGCGCAGCGGGCCGACGCTGACCCAGGTTCCGCTGGCAAGCTTGAAATCCTCGGCAATGCGGCCATCGAAATCGAAGCCGGCGGCAAGATCATCAGCGGCCGCAGGCTTGATCGCGTCGCCGAACTTGTAAAACCCTTCGTCGTCGAACGCGGCAGTGGTCAGTTCCGGCTGGCGCCAATAACCCGGCGTGACGTTCGGCCCCTTGGCGCGAATTTCCAGCTTGCCATTGCTCGGCACCAGCTTGGCCTCGCTGCCGGGCACGGGAAGGCCGACATGACCGGAACGGCTGGTCTCCGGCCGCGCCGACATGAAGAACGGCGCGGTCTCGGTCGCACCAAGACCGGTCAGCATCGGGACGCGGTAGCCCTTCTCCTGTGCGGAGAGTTCGTCGAGGCTATTCCAGACATAGGGCGACAGCGCCGCCCCGGAGAAGAACATCGCGTGCAGGCGATGGAAGAATTTTCCGCGCAGATCGCGGTCGTCGCGCAGATAGGGCAGCAGCGATTCATAGCCCTTGGGCACGTTGAAATAGACCGTCGGCGAAATCTCGCGAAGATTGCGCACCGTCTCCTCGATGCCGCCCGGCACCGGCTTGCCCTCGTCGAGATACATCGAGCCGCCATTGTAAAGCGTCAGCCCGATATTGTGATTGCCGCCGAAGGTGTGATTCCACGGCAACCAGTCGACGATGACCGGCGGCTCGTCCTTCAGGAAGGCCAGCGTTTCGCGCAGCATCACCTGGTTGGCGCAGATCATGCGCTGGGTATTGATGACGGCCTTCGGATTGCCGGTCGAGCCCGAAGTCAGCAGGAATTTTGCGATGGTGTCGGGGCCGATTGCGTTGTGAGCGGCGTCAAGATGCGGGTCTTCGGGTGTTGCGAGCAGGTCGGCAAGCATCGAAACGTCGCGGCCGGGCACAGCGCCACGCGAGGCCGCAATCTCGACGGCACCAGGGACTGTGGCGGAGAGCGCGGCGGCGAATTTGTCAGCGTCATCGGCGAACACCAGGCCCGGCGTCAGCAGCTTCATCACGAAAGCAAGCTTGCCGTAATCCTTCGAGACCAGCGAATAGGCCGGCGATACCGGGCAGAAGGGAATGCCGGCATAGAGCGCGCCGAAGGCCATCAGCGCATGGTCGATCGAATTACCGGAAAGGATCAGAAGCGGCCGGTCGGCCGAAAGCCCGCGCGCCAGCAGGGCGGAGGCGATGCGGCGGCTGCAGCCAAGCAGTTGCGCGTAACTCAACTGCCGCCAGCCGCGTCCGTCGCGCTCGGCCATGAAGAGGCGATCCGGCGCCGTCTCGGCCCAATGATGCAGGCGATCGGTCAAGCGGACGGGATAGTCGCCGAGCGGCGCTTTCGGCCTCAGATAGATGGTGCCGTCGTCGCGGCGCTCGACCGATACCGCAGGAGCGCCGAACGAGATTGCGCGCAGCGGTGCTGCACCTGGCGGGCCTGCATTGTCGGCTGGCGCACTCATGAACCCGGCTTCACCTTGGCGGTCTTGTGATCGAGGAAAGCGCGAATCCGGCGTTTGGCTTCCTTGTCGCTCTGCGCCACCGTCGCCATCAACGATTCCATCAGGAGGCCGGTTTGCGGATTGGCCTCCGCGATCAGCGGCAGCGCCTGCAGCACCGCGAAATTGGTCAGCGGCGCGTTGCTGGCGATTTTGGCCGCGAGCTCCATCGCCTTGGACAGCGCACCGCCAGCCTCGGTGAGATATTGCGCAAAACCATAGGATGCGCCCTCGGTCGCGGAATAAACCCGGCCGGTGAGCATCATGTCGGTCATCCTGGAAACGCCGATCAGCCGCGGCAGCCGCACCGATCCGCCGCCGCCGACGAAAATGCCGCGCTGTCCCTCCGGCAGCGCAAAATAGGCCGAGGGTTCGGCGACCCGGATATGCGCGGCGCAGGCAAGCTCGAGGCCGCCGCCGATCACCGCGCCCTTCAGCGCGGCAATCACCGGCATGCGGCTGTATTGAATCTTGTCGAACACCCGGTGCCACATCTGCGAATGGCGCAGGCCTTCGGTCGCGTCGTGCTCGGTCAGTTCGGACAAATCGAGGCCGGAGGAAAAATGATCGCCGATGCCGTGAATGACGACGGCGCCGATGCCTTCCGGAATATTGGCAAAGCAATCGCCGATCGCGTGGATGATGCCGTCGTTCAGCGCATTGCGCTTGGCCGGGCGGTTGAGACCAACCGTCAGCACCGAGCCGGATGTTTCAACTTTGAGCAAGGCGGGCCGCTCGGCGGCCGCGTCGGCGTTTCCCATGGGTTTATTATGTCCTTCGCAGAATAGTTATGTTTTATAACTATTGGGCGCGGAGTCAATAACAGCGCCGTTCCTGCGGCCGATAGAGCGTTTTCCAGCGCTGCTGTCGCGTTCCTTCCCCCTTCGCGGGGAAGGGTTAGGGAGAGGAATAATTAGGGAGAGGAATAAGCCGCAAACACTGGAGTTCGTGGTACCCCACCCCCGACTCCTCCCCGCAAAGGGCAAGGGAGCAGGAAGTCGCTCGCGGTGCGATTTTATGTTCCAACAGCAGCGTCGCTGCCCTACCCGATCATCCGCTGCGGAAGCCAGGTCGCGAGCAGCGGGAAGGCGATCAGGATGATCAGGCGGATGATGTCGGTCACCACGAACGGCAGCACGCCGGCAAAGATCGTCGACATCTTGACGTCCTTGATGACGCTCTTGATGACGAACACGTTCATGCCGACCGGCGGATGGATCAGCCCGAGTTCGACGGTCATGACGATGACGACGCCGAACCAGATCGGGTCAAAGCCGAGCGAGGTCACCACCGGAAACACGATCGGCACGGTAAGGATCACCATCGCCATCGCGTCCATCAGGCAGCCGAGCACCAGATACATCAAAAGAATCAGCGCCAGCACGCCATAGGGACCGATGCCGAGACCGGTGAGGAATTCGGTGACGTTCTGCGGCGTCTGGGTGATGGTGAGGAAATAGCCGAAACAAAGCGCTCCGATCAGTACGGTGAACACCGCGGCCGCCGTGCGCGTCGCCTGCAACAGCGATTGCAGGATGCCTTCCCGGTTGAGCCGGCCGCGCAGGATGCCGATGATGAAGGCGCCGACCGCACCGACCGCTCCGGCCTCGGTCGGGATGAAGAAGCCGCCATAGAGCCCGCCGATCACGAAGATGAACAGCACCAGCGGCGACCAGACGTCGCGCAGGGCCGCCAGTCTTTCCTTCCACGATGCCGGCGGTCCGGCAGGGAGAAAGCCCGGACGCGTCACACCGATGATGCCGATGGTGATCATGTGCATCACGATCGCGAGCAGGCCCGGCACGATGCCGGCGATGAACAGCTTGCCGATATCCTGCTGGGTGATGATGCCATAGACCGCGAGCACGGTGGACGGCGGCAGCATCGCGCCGAGTGTGCCGCCGACCGCAATCACGCCGGTGGAAAAGGATTGCGGATAGCCGAAGCGGCGCATTTCCGGATAGGCCACCGCCGAGAACGTCGCGGCGGTGGCGACCGACGAGCCCGAGATCGCGGCAAAGCCGCCGCAGGCGGCGATGGTGGCGATGCCGAGGCCGCCCTTCCAGTGGCCGACAAAGGTGTTGGCGGCGCGAAACAGTTCGCGGCTGATGCCGGAGACCGATACCAATGCGCCCATCAGCAGGAACATCGGGATCACGCCGAAGGAATAATCCGTCACCGTGCGCATTGTGGTCTGACCGACCAGTTTCAGCGCCGGCTCGAGGCCGGTGAGATAGCCAAAGCCGGTGATGCCGACGAGGCCCATCGCCATGCCAACCGGAACGCGCAGCAGCATCAGCGAAAACAGGCTGACAAAGCCGATCAGGGCCACGGTCTCGTTGCTCATGCCGGACTGCTCACCTTGGGCGCTATTCCGCGGTCTTGATCTTTGGATCGTGCAACTGTTCTGGATGGAAGATCAGGCGATAGGTGCGGATCGCGATCAGCAGCACCGCGGAAACATCGCCGATCCATGACACCAGGAAGAACGGCCAGATCGGCAGCTGCAGATCCATGGTGACGATGTGGGCGTTGTAAGTATCGATCACCTTGTCGACCAGCGTGTAGGTCTGCACCGTCACCACGAACAGCAATACGAGCGTGGCGAACACATCGATGAAGCGCTGGTAGCGCGGGCCGACATTGGCCCAGACCAGATCGACGGTGATGTGGGTGCCGCGGTAGCTGGTGGCGGCGATGCCCCAGAAGATCAGGATGCCGAGCAGGAACTGGCCGAAATTGTAGTAATCGGGAATCGTCACCGCGAAGAATTTGCGCATCACCACCGCGGTGAAGGTGTTGAGCGCGACGATGCCGACGAAGAATGCCGCGATCCATTCGATGGAATCGATGAAGCGGTCCATGAAATTCCTGTCAGCCGGCTCGGGCGGACCGGTGAGCGTTCCATCGCTCGCGACTTCAACAGGTTGCGTCATTGGCCAAGTCTGTTTCAAGAGTTGACGCAATCACGTCATTCCGGGGCGCGAGCAGCGCGAGCGAACCCGGAATCCCGAGATTGTCTTGCACGTTTTCATCACCTCGAGATTCCGGGTTCGCATCTACGATGCGCCCCGGAATGACGATACCCACTACAGCCCCGCGTTGTATTTCTTCAGTGACGCCTGCAGGTCGGCATCGATCTTGTCCGGATCGCCGCCGGCCTTCTTGACCGCTTCGGCCCAGCTGTCATGCAGCGGCTTGACCGCGCTCTTCCACTGCGCGAGCTGCTCCGGCGTCAGCGAATAGACCTCGTGATCGGGCAAGGCCTTCATCTTGACCCGGCCATTGGCCTCGAAATCGCTCCACGGATCGGAAACCTTTGCCGCCCATTGCGGCGTGCAGTGATCGTCGATCACTTTCTTCTGCGCCGCCGACATCGAATTATATTTGGCGAGGTTGATATTGTAGGTGAACACGGTGGTGTAGAGCGGCACGTCCATGTGGTACTTCACCACCTTGTCGATGCCGAACAGGAAGATCGAGCCCCAGGGGAAGGTGATCTCATCGGCGACGCCGCGCTCCAGCGCGTCGCGCGATTCCGGCGCCGAGGCCTGGACATTGGTGCCGCCGAACATCTTGACCATTTCGCCGATCGTGCTCTGCGCCGGGCGCACCTTCAGGCCCTTGAGATCCTCGGGAACCAGAATCTTCTTCTTGCCGTGCAGCGTGCCCGGGTCGTGAATGAAGGCGAAGCAGAACTTGGTGTCCTTCATCTCCGTCGGCGCGTATTTGCGATACCACTCGTCCAGCGCCAGCGTGCCCTTCTTGCCGTCGGAGAACACGAACGGGAGCTGGCCTGCGGCGACGATCGGGAAACGGCCGGGCTGATAGCCGGGATTGACATAGGTGACGTCGGCAATGCCGTCACGCGCCATGTCGTAATGGTCGAACGCCTTGCCGAGCTGCTCGGACGGAAACACCGAAACCTTGATGGTGCCGCCGGAGGCCTTCTCGATATCGGCGCCCCAGGCCTGCGTCGCCGGCACCAGCGGATGCGCCGGCGGCACCCAGAGCGACACTTTCAGATTGACGGTCTTGTCCTGCGCGACGGCCGGCATCATGCTCGCAGCCACCAGCAACGCCAAGAATGCTTTTCCTGTCCGCATCATTTCCTCCCCAGCAGCGCCATTTAAAAGGCTCTTTGCCAGCATTGTTATATGATATAATTATTATTGCCAAGCTTACGCGCGGCATGTTCGCGGGCAGCAATTTCAAGCCTATAACAGTCTGGGGAGCAAGTATTGCGGACGAAAGTAGCAATCATTGGCGCGGGACCGGCGGGATTGCTGCTCGGCCAGTTGCTTCACAGCCATGGCATCGACAACATCATCCTGGAGCGGCAGACGGGCGAATATGTGCTCGGCCGGATCCGCGCCGGTCTGCTCGAGGAAGGCACCGTATCGCTGCTCGATGAAGTCGGCGCCGGCGCCCGCGCCCATCGCGAAGGCCTGGTGCACAACGGCATCGAGCTCGCCTTCGGCGGCGTCCGTCATCGCATCGACATGCATGCGGCGACCGGCAAGACCGTGATGATCTATGGCCAGACCGAGGTCACGCTCGATCTGATGAACGCGCGCAAGGCGGCCAATCTCACCACGGTCTATCAGGCCGCCGACGTCAGGCCGCTCGATTTCGACACCGATCATCCGCGCGTCAGCTACGTCAAGGACGGCGCCACCCACGAGATCGACTGCGATTTCATCGCCGGCTGCGACGGCTTCCATGGCATCAGCCGCGTCAGCGTGCCGCCGTCGGCGATCCAGACCTTCGAGCGGGTCTATCCGTTCGGCTGGCTCGGCATTCTCTCTGAAACGCCGCCGGTCTCGGACGAGCTGATCTACAACAACCATGAACGCGGCTTTGCGCTGTGCACCATGCGCTCGACTCACCGCAGCCGCTATTACGTGCAATGTCCGCTCGACGACAACATCGACCAATGGCCGGACGAACGCTTCTGGGACGAGCTGAAGCGCCGGCTCGACCCGAAGGCGGCCGATGAGATCGTCACCGGACCGTCGATCGAAAAGAGCATCGCGCCGATGCGCAGCTTCGTTGCCGAGCCGATGCGGTTCGGCCGCCTGTTCCTGGCCGGCGATGCCGCGCATATCGTGCCGCCGACTGGCGCCAAGGGACTGAACCTCGCCGCCAGCGACGCGCATTATCTGGCCCGGGCCCTGCGCGAATATTACGACGACAAGTCCTCCGCCGGCATCGATGCCTATTCCACCAAGGCGCTGTCGCGGGTGTGGAAGGCGGTACGGTTCTCCTGGTGGATGACCTCGATGCTGCACAAATTTCCCGACCAGGGCGAATTCGGCGCACGGATTCAACTCGCCGAATTGGACTACGTCGTCAGTTCGAAAGCGGCCTCGACGTCGCTATCGGAGAATTATGTCGGGCTGCCGTTCTGACTTCGTGCACCGTCATTCCGGGACGTGTGCAGCGCGGGGCCTGGAATCCATTTATCCAAACCATCAGTGGGCAGATGGATTCCGGGTTCACGCTTTGCGTGCCCCGGCATGACGGCGTGCACTGGTTCCAAACTCGCGCACAAATCCCGTTTAAAACTTTGTAGGCGGTGAAACCGTCATGCAGTTCGCGTTCAATGGCGGCATGTATCGTCATCACGCGAGATGCCCATGAACGCGCAGGATATCCCCGCTGGCTTCGAGCCTCATTTCAGGAAGAGCCCGCTCACCGATCCCTGGGAGCCGCTTTATTCGCGGCGAACCGACAAGGCGGTCATCATCGGCTTGCGGCTGGCCATGCCGCACACCAATGCCCGTGGCCTCATTCATGGCGGCCTGATCGCCGCCCTTGCCGACAACGCCATGGGCTTGAGCTGCGCGCAGCAGATGGGCGGAACGTCATCGCTGGTGACGATTGGACTATCGGTCGATTTCGTCGGCAGCGCCACGGTCGGCCAATGGCTTGCGGTGGAGAGCGACGTGATCCGGACCGGCAGCACGATCTGTTTCGCGCAGAGCCTCGTCAAGGCCGACGGTGCCATTATCGCGCGGGCGAATGCGACCTTCCGCGTGGTGCCTAAGAAGGAGTAACCCGCCGATTTCCGCCGTCATGCTCTGCGAAAGCGGGGCATCCAGTACTCTCCGACAGTTATGAATATCGAAACACTTGCGTTTACCG
>DASZTN010000098.1:0-1654 GCA_035547995.1 Bradyrhizobium sp.
ATAGACCTCGACCGACAGCACCGCCGTGGCCCGCACCGGCCCGCCGCCCGTCAGCGCGTAGATGGTGTCGAAATCCTGCAGGCCGCCGATCACGCCCAGCACCACCACCACGATCAGCACCGGCCGCAGATGCGGCAGCACGTGGTCGCGCAGGATGGCGAAGTTGCCCGCGCCGTCGACCCGCGCCGCATCGAGCTGTTCGGTATCGACGTTCTGTAGTCCCGCGAGGAAGAAGGCCATGAACAGTGGGATCGAGCGCCACACGCGCGTCAGGATCACGGCGACCATCGCACCCTCCGGCGTCGACAGCCACGCCTGCGGCACCTGGATCAGGTGCAACTCGAGCAGCAGCCCGTTGATCAGCCCGAAACGCGAATTGAAGATCCACGCCCAGATGAAGGCGCTCACCGTGCTCGGGACCACCCACGGCATCAGCGTCAGCGCCCGGATCACGCCACGGCCGCGGAATTTCTGGTTGAGCAGCAGCGCCCAGCCGAGCCCCAGCACCAGCGTGCCCAGGGTCGAGCAGCCCACATAGATCACCGTGGTGCCGAACGAGCCCCACACTTCCGGGTCGGTCAGCACCTGCGTGAAATTGCGCAAGCCGATGAAGGTCGGCGTGATCGATTGCAGCGTGTCCTCGAACAGCGACAGCGCCAGCGCCTGTCCGAAGGGGTAGAGAATGACGAGCGCGAAGGCGATTGCGGCTGGCGCCAGCATCATCAGGCCGATCCGGCGCTGCACCGCCTGCAGCCCGCCGCGGCGGGCATGGCGCGAGACCGGATAGTCTTCGATGCGGGTCGGCACGGTGCTGGCGGTATCGCTGCTCATGTCGTCTATCCGAAGAATGGGCGTCCGGAGGTGCCGGACGCCCTGGTTTGCCTACTGCGCGTGACCGGCCTTGATCATCGACTCTTTCATGCGCGCACCCATCGAGGTAATCGCATCGTCAGCCGACTTCTGCCCGAGCAGCGCCGCCTGCACTTCCTCGGCGAGGATGTCGGTCAGTTCGCCGCTGTTGCTCCAGATACCCACTTCATTGCGCTTGGGGTTGGTGTTGTTCTTCGCCCAGGCGGTGAGATAGGCGTCGTTGGCGACGACCGGGTTGGCACGGCCAGAGATGGTGCCGGGCAGTGCGCTCTGCTCGACCGGGAACTGCGTCTCCACCGCATCGTCACCCAGCCAGGCCACGAACTGCATGTTGGCGTCGTCCTTGGTCGGCGGATTGCTCTGCTGGAAGGCGATGATCAGGTGCGCCCACTGGATCGAAGTCGGCTCCTGGCCGGCATTGGCCACCGGCACCTGCATCGGCTTGATGTTGACGTCGAAGTCCGCACCCTTGCCCGAGAAGCTGCGCAGGAACGTGCGCGACTGCGGCGCATCGAGGTAGAACCCCGCCGCGCTCTGGCCAACGAGGCGGCGTGCGTCCGGACGGCCGATTTCCGGCGCGATCAGCCGCTCCTTCATCAGGTCGACAAGGAACCCCAGGGCCTTCTTGCTGGCGTCGCTGTCGACCACGACTTTGCCGTCGGCATCGATGATGTCGGCGCCGAAGGCATATTCCCAGGTCTGGAAGTCGACCAGGATGTCGGAGTTGTTCTTGGTGGCCATCGCATAGGGCACCGAGTTGGGCACCTTGTCGCGGATGGCGATC
>DASZTN010000099.1:0-1656 GCA_035547995.1 Bradyrhizobium sp.
ATAGACCTCGACCGACAGCACCGCCGTGGCCCGCACCGGCCCGCCGCCCGTCAGCGCGTAGATGGTGTCGAAATCCTGCAGGCCGCCGATCACGCCCAGCACCACCACCACGATCAGCACCGGCCGCAGATGCGGCAGCACATGGTCGCGCAGGATCGCGAAGTTGCCCGCGCCATCGACCCGCGCCGCATCGAGCTGTTCGGTATCGACGTTCTGTAGTCCCGCGAGGAAGAAGGCCATGAACAGCGGGATCGAGCGCCAGACGCGCGTCAGGATCACGGCGACCATCGCGCCCTCCGGCGTCGACAGCCACGCCTGCGGCACCTCGATCAGGTGCAACTCGAGCAGCAGCCCGTTGATCAGTCCGAAGCGCGAATTGAAGATCCACGCCCAGATGAAAGCGCTCACCGTGCTCGGCACCACCCACGGCATCAGGGTCAGTGCGCGAATGACGCCGCGGCCGCGGAATTTTTGGTTGAGCAGCAACGCCCAGCCGAGCCCCAGCACCAGTGTCCCGAGCGTCGAACAGCCCACATAGATGACGGTCGTGCCGAACGAGCCCCACACCTCGGGGTCGGTCAGTACCTGCGCGAAATTGCGCAGGCCGATGAAGGTCGGCGTGATCGATTGCAGCGTGTCCTCGAACAGCGACAACGCCAGCGCCTGTCCGAAGGGGTAGAGAATGACGAGCGCGAAGGCGATTGCGGCTGGCGCCAGCATCATCAGGCCGATCCGGCGCTGCACCGCCTGCAGCCCGCCGCGGCGGGCCTGGCGCGAGACCGGATAGTCTTCGATGCGGGTCGGCACGGGGCCGGCGGTATCGCTGCTCATGTCGTTCATCCGAAGGATGGGCGTCCGGACGAACCCGGACGCCCTGGTTTGGCTTACTGCGCGTGACCGGCCTTGATCATCGACTCTTTCATGCGCGCACCCATGGAGGTGATGGCGTCGTCCGCCGATTTCTGTCCGAGCAGCGCGGCCTGCACTTCCTCGGCCAGGATATCGGTCAGCTCGCCGCTGTTGCTCCAGATGCCCACTTCATTGCGCTTGGGGTTGGTGTTGTTCTTGGCCCAGGCGCTGAGATAGGCGTCGTCGGCGACGATCGGGTTCGCACGTGCCGAGATCGTACCCGGCAGCGCGCTCTGCTCCACCGGGAACTGCGTCTCCACCGCATCGTCGCCCAGCCAGGCCACGAACTGCATGTTGGCATCGTCCTTGGTCGGCGGGTTGCTCTGCTGGAAAGCGATGATCAGATGCGCCCACTGGATCGAGGTCGGCTCCTGGCCGGCATTGGCCACCGGCACCTGCATCGGCTTGATGTTGACGTCGAAATCCTTGCCCTTGCCCGAGAAGCTGCGCAGGAAGGTGCGCGACTGCGGCGCGTCGAGATAGAACGCCGCGGCGCTCTGGCCGACGAGGCGGCGGGCGTCGGGACGGCCGATTTCCGGTGCGATCAGCCGCTCCTTCATCAGGTCGACAAGGAACCCCAGGGCCTTCTTGCTGGCGTCGCTGTCCACCACGACTTTGCCGTCGGCATCGATGATGTCGGCGCCGAAGGCATATTCCCAGGTCTGGAAGTCGACCAGGATGTCGGAGTTGTTCTTGGTGGCCATCGCATAGGGCACCGAGTTGGGCACCTTGTCGCGGATGGCGATC
>DASZTN010000100.1:0-28573 GCA_035547995.1 Bradyrhizobium sp.
CCGCCGAGGTCTTCGTTGATCTTCTTTTCCAGGGCGCCGGGCAGCTTGCTGCCGCCGCCATTGGGCTTCATCCATTTCCAGAAATGATTGTGGTTGTAATGCTGACCGGCATTGTTGAAGACCGCGGCGTTCTTGCCGAACGAACCTTTCACGATCTCCTCGAGGGATTTGCCCTCGAATTCGGTCCCCTTGATCGCGTTGTTGCCATTGGTCACGTAGGCCTGATGGTGCTTGTCGTGGTGATATTCCAGCGTTTCCTTGGACATATAGGGCCCAAGGGCGTCATAGGCGTAAGGCAGGTTGGGAAGCGTGAAGGTCATGGGGTGATGTCCACAATGATGGGAGACGTGACTTAACGGGAACTCTTATAGAAGGTTCCAATACTCTTAAACACTGCATTTGGGGCGATCAAGCCGGACCGGGGCGCGAGAAAAAATGAGCATCGAAATCAACGTCTTGAATGCCGAGACAGGCTGGCCGCTGGCGAAGCCGCTGTTTGATGCGATCTGGCCGCCGGAGGTGGTGGCAAAATTGCCCTGGGCTGGCGTCAGCTTTGCCCGTCCCGAATTGCGGGTGCTGATCCAGAACGAGGCCGAGGAGGTGCTCTGCCATGTCGGGCTGCACCGGCGCGCGATCATCTGGAATGGACACAAGATCCGTGTCGCCGGGATCAGCGGCGTCCTGACCCGCGAAGACATGCGACGGCACGGCTATGCCAGCATTGCGCTCGATGCCGCCATCCAGACCCTCAAGGACGAGGGTTCGACCCCATTCGCATTATTGTTCTGCGAGCCGCACAATGCGCCGTTCTACATGGCGCGCGGCTGGAAGCCGTTCGACGGGGAGATCTATGTCGAACAGCCGCAAGGATCAACTCAGGCCCGCATCCGCTTCGAGGCGATGGCGCCTTACGTCCACGCGCTCAAGCACGCGCCGGAGAAAGGCGTCATCGATCTCTGCGGCTTGCCGTGGTGAGCAGGCGCTGTCATTCCGGGGCGGCGCGAAGCGGCGAGCCCGGAATCCATCAAACAGCGTAAAAGGTGGCTGAATGGATTCCGGGCTCCCTCGCTTACGCTCGGGCCCCGAAATGACGAATAAACTTTTGGCCTATACGCTCAGCCCCTTCAGCACCAGCTGGTTGAGCCGGCTGGCGAAGGCGGCCGGATCCTCCGGCAGTTCGCCGTCGAGGATCTGCGCCTGTTCCAGCAGCAGCAGCGACAAGTCCTTGGCATCGGCGCTGGCGCTCGCAATGGCCGCAACCAGCGGATGACGCATGTTGATCTCGAGAATCGGCTTGCTGGCAGCCCCACGATTCTGCTGCATCAGCAGGCGCTCGAGCGCGCGATCCCGGCCGTCGCCGACCAGGCAGGAGGCGCTTGAGGTCAGCCGCTGCGACGCCCGCACGTCCGACACCCGATCGCCCAGCGCATCCTTGATCACGGCAATCGTCGTGGCCTCATCGGCCGCCGGCTTGTCCTCGTCCTCGGATTTTTCTTCCAGGACCGGGATCAATCCGAAATCGACATCGCCCTGGCTCAGCGACTTCAGCGGCTTGCCGCCGAAATCGAGCGGCGCCGACGTCCAGAAGGCGTCGACCGGATCGGTCAGCAACAGCACCTCGACGCCACGCGCCTTGGCGGCTTCGAGCTTCGGATTCGATTTCAGCCGATCGATGCTCTCGCCGGTCAGATAATAAATATCGGTCTGGTTGGGCTTGAGATCCTCGACATATTGCTTGAGCGAACGGTTCTCCCCGGCCGTCGTGGTGAAACGCGCCAGCGCCAGCAATTTCTCGCGCCGCTCGTAATCCTCCCATAACCCTTCCTTGATCACCGGGCCGAACGCGTCCCAGATTCTGGCAAAACTTTCCGGCTCCTTCTCGCCCAGGCTTTCCAATTCGGAGATCACACGGCCGGTGACGGCTTTGCGGATCTGCGCGAGCTGCGGATTGTTCTGCAGCATCTCGCGCGAGATGTTGAGCGGCAGGTCTTCGCTGTCGATCACGCCACGGATGAAGCGCAAATAGGCCGGCAGAATGTCGGCATCGTCGGCGATGAAGACGCGGCGGACATAGAGCTTCACCCGGCCCTTGCGCGACGGCTCGAACAGATCGAACGGCTTGGTCGAGGGCGCGAACAGCAGCACCGCGTAGGACTGACGCCCCTCGGCACGGTAGTGCAGCGTCATCGCCGGCTCGTCGAAGGCGCCGGCGATGGACTTGTAAGCCTGCTTGTAGTCCTCCGCCGTCAGCTCCGATTTCGACCGCTGCCACAGCGCGCTCGCCGAATTGATCTGGCGGGGCTCGCCTTCTTCCGGCACCAGTTCGATCGGAAACTGGATGTTGTCGGAATAGTCGCGGACGATGCGCTCGATTTCGTAAGCTTCGAGATATTTCTTGGCGTCCTCCTTCAGATGCAGCACGATTTCCGTGCCGCGTGTGATGCGCCTGGCATCCTCTTCGCCGGCCGGCGCGATCTCGAAGCCGCTGCCGCCGGAGGACGACCAGACCCAGACCTCGTCGGTGCCGGCGCGTCGGCTGGTGACGACGATGCGGTCGGCGACCATGAAGGCGGCGTAGAAGCCGACCCCGAACTGACCGATCAGGTTCGCGCCTTCCTTGGCTTCGGCGAGGCGGGACAAAAAGGATTTGGTGCCCGAACGCGCAATGGTGCCGAGATTTTCGATCAGCTCCTGGCGCGTCATGCCGATGCCGTTGTCGATCACGGCAAGCGTGCCGGCCGGCTTGTTCGGCACGATGCGGATCTTCGGCGACGCCCCATCGGCAATCAAATCAGGCGCCGCGATCGCCTCATAGCGCAGCTTGTCGCATGCATCCGAGGCGTTCGAGATCAGTTCACGCAGGAAGATGTCGGTCTCCGAATAGACTGAATGCACCATCAGGTGCAGCAGTTCGGCAACCTCGGCCTGGAACGGCTGGGTCTCGGTGGACATGGTGGTATCGGCGGTCATTTCTGGCTCGCTGGATATCAAAAGGAAATCTGGAAAAACCCGATATAGCGACACTATTTCGGCTGGCAAGCTCGTAAAGCTTGCGCGGTTTCAAATCCAGCAGTGGTTGCCACCCTGCCCGGCCGGCAATAAAGATGAAGAAAACGCATGGGCAGCACGCGGTCACCAGCCCGCCTGTTCCCGCAAAATGAAGAACGGAAGGGTAAGGTCACGCTGATGGAAGCACAGGTCCGCGCCGCATCGCATTCCCCCAAATCATGGTCGCCTTCGCCGGATGCCAGCGAAACCATCAAGCGCGTCCATGCCATGCTGCACCCGCGCAACATCGTGCTGGTGGGCGCGACCGACAAGCCCGGTAATTATGCCGAGCGGATCTGGAACAACCTGATCAAATATGAATACGAAGGCGGGCTTTATCCGGTCAACTCCAGGCGCGATTTCATCTGGGGCGTGCCCTGTTACAAGGATTTCGCCAGCCTGCCGGAGAAACCCGATCATGTGCTGGTGCTGGTGCCGGCCCGCTTCGCCGTGCAGGTGATCCGCGATGCCGCGGCGGCCGGCGCCCGTTCGGCGACCATCGTCACCTCGGGTTTCAGCGAGTTGCAGGATGCGGAAAGCCAGCGGCTTGCGGTCGAGCTGAAACAGGCGGTCCAGGAGACCGGGCTTGCGGTCACCGGGCCGAATTGCCTCGGCAATTTAAGTGCCGGCGAGCGGATTTTCACCAATATCGACGACCGCATCGTCACCATGGAACAGGGACCGGTTGCCATTGCCGGGCAATCCGGTGCGATCGTGATGGCGATCCGACAGACGCTGGAGGATCGCGGGGTCGGCATCGGCTACATGGTCACGACCGGAAACGAGGCCGGCCTCGAGACCACCGATCTGATGACCTATTTCGCCGCCGATCCCTCGATCCGCGTCATCGTGGTCTATCTCGAAGGCGTGCGTAATACCAAGGCATTCCGCGATGCCTGCAAGGCCGCGCGCGCCGCCGGCAAGCCGATCATTGCGCTCAAGCTGGGCGCCTCCGAGGGCGGGCGCGCCGCGGCGATGGCCCATACCGGCGCACTGGCAGGCTCGATCGAGACGTTCGATGCGATCTCGACCCGCGAAGGCGTGATCCGGGTCCGCGGCCTCGATGAGCTGATCGAGACCACCGAATGTTTCGTCCACGCCGCGCTGCCCAGGGGCAACCGGCTCGCCGCGGTGACGCTGTCGGGCGGCAAGCGCGGTCTGTTGATCGATGCGTTCCATGCCGCCGGATTGAATTTCGCCCCGCTCGGCCCGAGCGCCACCGAAAAGCTCGCCAAGATGCTCGGGCCCGGCAGCATCGTCGGCAATCCGCTCGACGCGGGCTTTGCCGCGGTGGTCGATCCGTCGGTCTATATGCAGTCGATCCAGATCATGATCGACGATCCCGATACCGACATCGTCATCATCGATGCCGAATTGCCAAAAGCGCCACACGAATTGCGCGAGCGAAGCTTGCGCATCGTCAACGAGAAGGCGGCAAAGGCCAACAAGCCGGTGATCTATATCAGTGCGATGTCGATCGGCTTCACCGATTTCACCAAGGCCTTGCGCAAATCACTGCCGCATATTGCGGTGCTGCAGGGCATGGACCGCGCGGTCGGCGCCATCAAGGCGCTGATCGAATATGCATCGCTGCGCAAGGACGTGCCCGATGCCGTCTCCAGTTCGAGCGCTTCCGCACGGGCGACCCTGGAACGAATCCTGAAACAGGCCAGCGGCGCCGCACTCGACGAAGTCACCTCGAAGAAATTGCTCAAGGCCTACGGGATTCCGGTGTCGAAGGAGGCGATCGCGCAGACCGCTGCGGATGCGGTCAAGATCGCCAACAGGATCGGCTTTCCCGTCGTC
Source organism: Bradyrhizobium sp. (assembly GCA_035547995.1). GTDB lineage: Bacteria > Pseudomonadota > Alphaproteobacteria > Rhizobiales > Xanthobacteraceae > Bradyrhizobium. The sequence goes on from DASZTN010000100.1 coordinate 4,855, forward strand.
GCCAAGGTGGTCAGCGCAGATATCCTGCACAAGTCCGACGTCGGCGGGGTGATGCTGAACCTCAACAGCGCAGCCGACGTCCGTAAAGCGTTCAACACCATCACCGCACGGGTGAAGAAGCTGAAGGGCAGGCCGAAGTTCGAAGGCATCCTGATTGCGCAGCAGGTCAAAGCCGAGCTCGAGCTCGTGGTCGGCGCATCCGTCGACGCCGAGATGGGACCGGTGGTGCTGTTCGGCACCGGCGGGGTGGATATCGAGCTGATGAAGGATGTGGCGCTGGCCGGCGCGCCGCTCGACGGTGACGAAGCCAAGGAATTGATCGCCCGCACCAAGGCGGGCGTAAAAATAAAAGGCTATCGCGGCAAGCCGGCGCTGCATGAGGCTTCCGCGGTGAAGGCACTGGTCGGTCTTTCCAATCTGATTGCGGATGCCAACGGCCGTATCGCCTCGATCGACGTCAATCCGTTTCTGATCAATGCGAAGACCGGCGTCGCGGTCGACGCCCTGGTTGTCCTCAACAACGCCGCGGCGCAAGACGCAGCGCAACATTAGCTGCACGTCTCGGATGCACGGGGTTTAAGCCAAAGGTTGCAGGATTTTTGCGCCTTCGTCATTGGCAAAACCGGCGGGTTGGAGTTACGCTGATCCAAAGGCATCGAAGAATGCCGACATCACGACACATCACATTGTCTGGGAGGACAGCATGGCTACCTCGCAACGACCCCCGCTGGTCGATAGACGGACGATTCTGAAAACCAGTGCTGCAATTGCTGCAGCGCAATTTGCTTCCCCTTACATCATCCAGGCCAGAGGCGAGACCCCGATCCGCATCGGCATGGTCGACCCGATCACCGGCACCTACGCCGCGATCGCGCAGGGCGAAGTCACGGGCGCCAAATTCGCGGCAGACGAAGTCAACAAGAAAGGCGGCATTCTCGGCCGGCCGGTCGAGCTTTTGATCGAAGACTCGGCCAATGACGTCGGCACCGGCGTGCAGAAGACACGCAAGCTGATCGACCGCGACCAGGTCAGCTTCATCATCGGCGACGTCAATTCCGGCATCGCGATCGCGATGGCGCAAGTCACCAGCGAAAAGAAGGTGCTCCATATCGTGTCCGGTGGTCATACCGATCCGATCACCGGCACCAGCTGCTCGTGGAACGTATTTCGCGTCTGCAATTCGACGGCGATGGATTGCAATGCAATCGCTTCCACGCTGATCGAGAAGCTCGGCAAGAAGTGGTATTTTCTCACGCCAGACTATGCCTATGGACATTCGGTTCAGGCAAACTTTGAGAAGATTCTCAAAGCCGCCGGAGGGACCTTTGCCGGCTCCCTGGTGCCGCTCGGCACACCGGACTATTCGGCCTACCTGATCCAGGCCAAAACCTACGGCCCGCAGGTGCTGATCAATATCATGGGCGGCGGCGACCAGGTCTCGAGCCTGAAGCAGTTCGTCCAATTCGGTCTCGACAAGCAGATGGCCGTGGGCGGCACGCTGTTCGAGCTGGAGAGCATCCGCGCCGTCCCCGACACGGCCCGCGTCGGCTGGTGGACCATGGAATGGTGGTGGGATCAGCCTGGCGTGCCGCATGTGGCGGAATTCAACGCCTCGATGAAAAAGATCACCGGCGCAGCAGCGACGGCTCGCAACTGGTTCGGCTACGCATCGGTGCAGACGCTGGCGCTGATTGCCAACCAGGAAAAAACCCTCGACGCGGTCAAGCTGGCGCATGCCCTCGCCGGCTTCAAGCTGCCTCCCGAAATCGCACTGCAACCCGGCGCGCCGGAATACCGCGCCGGCGACCACGAACTGATGAGCACCGTGTTCGTCGGAGAGGCGCACCCGCCTAAGGGCGATCCCGATAATATGTTTACGGTACGCAGCCCGGTGCCCGGTGAAAAGGCCGCTGGCTCGGTCGAAGACACCGGCTGCAAAGTGCAATGGCCGGCCTGAGCTGAAAGGCTTGGTGCTCCGTGCACCAAGCCGTCGCTTTTCCTGAGCTATCGCTCCGGGTGAACCATGACCCTTCTGCTGCTGTTCAACATTACCAACGGGCTGATCGTCGGCGCGTTCTATGTGCTGATGGCGCTCGGCCTTTCGCTCATTCTCAACTTGAGCAACGTCATCAATTTCGCCCATGGCGGATTCCTCGTCATCGGCGGCTATATCGCCTACACGATCACGCCCTATGTCGGGTTCTGGGGCGCGTTGCTGCTGGCGCCGCCGCTCACGGCCATCATCGGCCTCATCGTCGAGCGGGTGCTGATCCGGCCGCTCTATGGGCGCGATCCGCTCTACAGCCTGCTGCTGACCTTCGGGCTCGCTTTCATGATCGAGGACGGCGCCCGATTCATCTGGGGAGCGCAAGGCAAACCGGTCGCCATTCCGCCGTTTCTGGCGCAGCCCCTGAGCGGTGAGCTGTTCTTCATCACCTGGTACCGCCTGTTCATGGTGGTCGTGGTGATCGTCGCAATCGCGCTGCTGTTCCTGCTGTTGCGCTACACGCGCCTCGGCATTCGCATTCGCGCCGGCACGCTGGACCTCGAGACCGTCGCCGCGCTCGGCATCAACGTACAGCGGCTGCGCTCGCTGAACTTCGCGGTCGGCATTTTCCTTGCCGGCCTCAGCGGCGTGCTCGCCGCCGGACAGCTTGGCCTCGATCCGACCATGGGCACCAGCCTGCTGATGCCGAGCTTCATTGCCATCATCGTCGGCGGACTCGGCAGTCTGCCGGGAACGCTGATCGGCGGCCTGCTGATCGGCGTCGCCTCGGGTATCACCGCGGTATTCTTCCCGGCCGCCAGCGAAGCGGTGATCTATATCATGATGGCGGTCGTGCTTCTGCTCCGCCCGCGCGGCCTGTTCGGCGAAGAAGGAATGATGAGTTGAGCACCGAACAAATCCGCAAGCTGGCGATAATGGCCGCGATCTGGATCATCCTGCTGCTCGCACCCTATTGGATGCCGCCGCTCGGCGGCTATACCGCACTGGCGACGCGCGTCCTCGTGCTCGGCCTCGCGGCGATGTCGCTGAATTTCCTGCTCGGCTTTACCGGCGTGCTGTCGTTCGGCCATGCCGCCTTTTTCGGCCTCGGCGCCTATGGCGCCGGGCTGACGTTGAAATACCTGGCGCTCAGCACGCCGCTGGCGCTTGTCGCCGGCATGCTGCTCGGCGGCATCTGCGGCGCCGTCCTCGGCACGCTGATCGTACGCCGCCGCGGCGTTTATTTCGCGATGGTCACGATCGCCTTCGGCCAGGTGTTCTACTACATCGCCTTTCAGTGGAGTTCGCTGACCGGCGGCGATGACGGTCTGCGCGGCTTCTCCCGTCAGCCCGTCAACTTCGGCCTGTTCAAGCTCGACATCCTCTCCAGCGCCGACCAGTTCTATTACTTCGTGCTGCTTTGCTTCGCGCTGGTGGTCGGCCTGATGGGATTCATCCTGCGCTCGCCGTTCGGCCGCACCATGATCGCGATCCGCGAGAACGAGCGTCGCGCGCGCTTCCTCGGCATTCCCGTCGAACGACATATCTGGATCGCGTTCGCGCTGTCCTGCTTCTTCATGGCGTTTGCCGGCGCGCTCTATGCGCTTGTCAACAACTTCGCCGATCCGCGCGGCCTGCATTACAGCCAGTCCGGCGACTTCGTCATGATGGCGGTGATGGGCGGCATGCGAAACTTCTGGGGCCCGCTGCTCGGCGCTGCCGTGTTCGTGGTGCTGCAGGACTATCTGTCGAGCATCACCGTCAACTGGATGTCGTTCGTCGGCCTCCTCTTCGTCCTGGTCGTGCTGTTCTTCCCGCGCGGACTGCTCGGCTTCCTGCAGCGGAGCAAGGCATGAACGTTCTCGAAATCCGCAATGTCACCAAGCGGTTTGGAAACCTGGTTGCGGTCCGCGATATCTCGCTCGACGTCGCGAGAGGCGAGTTCTGTGCGATCATCGGACCGAACGGCGCAGGCAAGACGACCTTCTTCAACCTGATCAGCGGCTATTTTCCACCGACCTCCGGCAGCATCACCTTCGACGGCAAGGACATCACCCGGCTTTCCACCCATGAGCGCGTCACCCGCGGCATGGCGCGAACGTTCCAGATCACCGAGATCTTTCCGGAACTCAGCGTCTTCGAAAATGTCCGCATCGCCGCCGAAGTCGCCGGCGGCTACCGGCTGCGTCCCTGGATCAACCGTGCCGAAGCCGCTGACATCAGCAAGCGGGTCGAAGAGACGCTCCAGATGGTGGCGCTGGAAACCAAGGCATACCGGCTGGTCGGCGAGCTTGCCCATGGTGATCAACGCGCCGCCGAGATCGCGATGGCGCTCGCCTTGCGACCGCATCTGCTGCTGCTTGATGAGCCGACCGCCGGGATGGGCGATCAGGAAACCTATCAGATCACCCAATTGATCCGCCGCCTGCACCGCGACAGCCACTACTCGATCGTGCTGATCGAGCACGACATGCGCGTGGTGTTCCATCTTGCCGACCGCATCTGCGTGCTCGATCAGGGCCGGATGCTGGCGCAAGGCACGCCGCAGGAAATCGCCGCCAACGAAAGGGTTCAAGCCGCCTATCTGGGTAATGCCGCATGACCGCCGCACTGACCGCCGAGGGCCTGCACACTTATTACGGCAAGAGCCATATCCTGCATGGCGTCAGCCTCGCGGCCGAAGAAGGCAAGATCACCGCGCTGCTCGGGCGCAACGGCGCCGGAAAGACTACGACCTTGCGCAGCCTGATGGGCCTGACACCGGCGCGGGAAGGCAAGATCGCCATCTTCGGCGAGGAGACCACGCGCTGGCCGACCTTCCGCATCGCCGCGCTCGGCGTCGGCTTTGTGCCCGAAGGTCGACGCATCTTCGCCAATCTCAGTGTCGAGGAAAACCTCAAGGTTCCACTGGAGCGCCAAGGCCCGTGGAACATCGAGCGCATCTACAAGCTGTTTCCGCGGCTGGAGGAGCGCAGGCTCAATCGTGGCCGGCAACTCTCCGGCGGCGAGCAGGAGATGCTGTCGATCGCCCGTGCGCTTCTGATCAATCCGCGGCTTTTGATCCTCGACGAGCCTTCACAGGGGCTGGCGCCGCTGATCGTGCGCGAGGTCTTCCGTATCGTCCAGCAGATGAAGACCGAAGGCATTTCGGTTCTGCTGGTCGAACAGAATGCGCGGATGAGCCTGGAGATTGCCGACAATGCCTATGTGCTCGATGACGGCATGGTGGTCTATTCGGGCTCGGCCCGTGAACTCGCGGCCGACGACGCGCGGGTGCGCTCGCTGGCCGGCGCCAGCGCCGAGGAATGGAGCGCCGCCTAAGCCCTTCGGGTTCTGATTGAATCAGGACCGGGCTGTTTTCGTCTGCGCAAACCGGCGTCCATCCCGGATCCGCACCGGGACAGGCTTTCACTCGGAAACCCGTCGGGCCTGCCTTTCGAGCGTCCAGATTTGCCTGTAAGCTCCGCAGAAGATGGTGTTTGCGGCGACGTCATTTACGAATGAAGGCAAGGGCAGGCAATCTTTTCATCGGAACGGTGATGCTCGCCGTGATCGCGGCGGCGTTTGCCGGCTTTCTCGAGTTCCGCAAGATTCACGCGGACCGCCAGCTCGGGCCGCTGCGCATCGTTTTCGAGGGCTCCGCCGCCGGACTGCGGAAGGGCGCGCCGGTGAATTTCGATGGCGTCCAGATCGGCGAGGTGAAATCGGTCAAGCTGGACGGCCCGCGCAAGATCGTCGCTCTCACCATGGTCGATCACGGCGCCCCGATCCGGAAGGATACCGCGGTCGGCCTTGAAGCCCAGGGACTGACCGGATTGATGGCGATATCGCTGATCGGCGGCGCGCCCGGCGCGCCCGCGGTGCCGCTCGACAAGGACGGCATCCCGACATTGTCCGCCGACCTTTCCGAGGCGCAATCGATCCGCGACACCCTGCATAATGTCGACCACGTGCTGGTCGACAACCGCCAGTTCATCAAGGACTCGCTGTTGGGTTTCGAGAATTATACCGCGACGCTGGCAAGCGAAGGCGACGAAATCGATGGCATTATGGACAAGGCCGATGCGTCCTTTGCAAACTTCGACCGCGTGATGGCCAGGATCGATAATGCGGTGCCGGAGGGTAAAAGCGGCGCGCTTTATCAGAAGGTGCAGTCGATCCGCGAATTGGCCAACAGCCTCAAGAAGCGCTCAGCCACTTACATGGAAGAAAGCCGGCGCACCCTCCAGGAGGTCAGCGACGGCGCCAACGCGATGGCCCGCAAGTTCGAGCCGGCGAGGTAATGATACGGCTCAGTGCCCCTCGATCAGGCGCGGCACCGCCAGCGTGAACCAGGGTACGAAGGCCACCACCAGCACGCCGATGATCAGCACCGCCAGATAAGGCAGCATCGCGCGGCCGGTCGCTTCCAGGCGGCTGTCCGACACCGAGCACGAGACATAGAACCCGATGCCGATCGGCGGGATGAAGATGCCGACGCCCATCGCGAGGATCATGATCATGCTGTAGTGGATGATGTCGATCCCGTATTGGCTCGCGATCGGCATCAGGAGCGGCCCGAGGATGATCAGCGCCGGCAGTCCTTCCAGCAGCGATCCGACGATGATCAGCAGCACGATCGACCCCAGCGTGAACACGATCCGGTTGTCGCCGACCGAATGCAGGATCGCCGCGAGACTCGACGGCAGGTTGGCTGCGGTGAGCGTCCAGGCAAAGGAGAAAGCGGCGGCGATGATGAACAGCACCATGCCGGCGAGCAGGCAGGATTCCACGGCGATCTCGTAAAGCGCCTTGATGCCGACGGCACGGTAGATCACGAACGCCAGGATCAGGCCGTACAGCACGGCGACGCTGGAGACTTCGGTCGGCGTCGCCACGCCAAAGCGGATGCCGATCACCATGATGATCGGCATCACCAAAGGCAGCACCGCGCCGGCGGTTGCGCGCAGCAATTCGGGAGCGGTCGCCCGCGGCGCGGATACGACGTTGTTATGGCGCGACAGCACATAGTTCAGCACCATCAGCAGCAGCGCGATCACGGCAGCCGGCATCAGGCCCGCGATGAACAGGGTTCCGATCGAGATCGGCGCGACCGATCCCAGCACCAGCATGGCAAGGCTTGGCGGAATCGTCTCCGACATCGCCGCCGATGACGCCAGCACCGCGGCGCCCTGCTCCGGCCTGTAGCCCTGCCGCTGCAATTCGCGGCGCAACACCGAGCCGACCGCGACCACGTCGGCGATCTTCGAGCCGGAAATGCCTGATACCATGTAGATGGTGAGCACCACGACCTGCAGCAGGCCGCCGCGCATATGGCCGACCAGCGTCATCGCAAAACGCACAAGGCGCAGGCTGATGCCGCCCTTCTCCATGATCAGGCCTGCCCAGATGAAAAACGGCAGCGTCAGCAGGATATAGTTGCTGGTGCCGTCGAAGGTGTTTTGCGCCACCGCGATCAGCGGTGCGACGCCGCTGATCAGGAGGAAAGTCAACGAACCCAGCAGCATCGCGAAGCTGACCGGCAGCCCGAGCAGGATCGCCAGCAGGAAGGCGATCAGCATGACGCCGAGCGCGGCACCGTTATCGAGATGCAGCGAGGGCAGCTCGCTGACCGCATAAACCAGCCCCGCCAGCAAGACGACGACGCAGGCGGCCGGGATGATATCCCCGGCAGCATAAACGCAAACCAGTCGCTCGATCGCAAACAGTGTGGTCAGCGCGAGCCCGATCGTCAGCGGCACGACCAGCCATGCCGCGTTGATCTGCAGGATCGGCGTATTCGATGTTGCCGAGATCGACACCAGATCGAGCGAGATGTAACCGACCACCGCGGCCGTGATCAGGATCAACAGATCGATCCCGACCGCAAATGAGGTGCGCCAGCGCGGCGACAGCTTGCCGGTGAGGAATTCGACCGTGGTGTGATGGCGGGCGCGGAAGGCGAGCGCACCGCCGATGAAGGCGGTCATCGACAGGAACAGCTTTGCCGCCTCATCGGCCCACAGGATCGACTGGTCGAACCAGAAGCGTGACACGATTCCGGTCAGGACAATCACAAGCTGGATCACCAGCGCGACCACCAGGATCGCACGGAACAGATGATCTACTGCGTTCAGCCCGGCGCGAATCCGGCTCGCAACCGGGCCGCCCCTCGTGGCCTGCTCCGAAGCAGAGGCCATCGCAGAAACATCGCCGAACCCGCTTTCGGAAAGCAGCGCGAGCGGCTCAGGCATGCCCGGCTTCCTTCAGGACCTCGCCATAGAGATCGGCCCCGATGATGTCCTTGAACTGCGGATAGACGCTCTCGGTGGCCTTGCGGTAATCGTCGCGGTTCACTTCGACGATCGCCATGCCCTTGGTTTTATAGCGCTGGGCGATCCGGTCGCTCGCGGCTGCGATGGTGGTACGCCAATCCCTGGTGAGATTGACGCTGGCGGCGCGAACGGCGTCCTGCACGTCCTTCGGCAGCGCGTCGAATTTCGACTTGCTCGCCATCATCACACCGACATTGTAGACCTGATTGGTCATATTGATGGTGTTGACGATCTCGTCATGCTTGGTGGCGGCGAGCGAGATCATCGGTGTTTCGACGGCGTCGATCACGCGCTGCGACAGCGCCAGATAAACTTCCGTCAGGTCGATCGCGACCGGGCTTGCGCCGAGCACGCGGAAGGTCGAGGCGAAGATGGCACCGGGTTGCACCCGGATTTTCAGGCCTTTCATGTCGGCCGGTTCAGGCGCCTTCCTGCCGATGGTCGACACCACGCGCCATCCCCAATGGCCATAGCCGAGGCCATAAATCCCCTTCGACGGCAGCATGTCGAGCAGCTTGGTGCCGGTCGGCCCGTCCAGAACGCGTTCAGCCGTCGCCGAATCCGAAAACAGGAACGGCAGATCGACGACCTGGAATTTCGGAAAGATCGTGTCGATGAAGCCCGACGTATGGGCGCAGAAATCGATGATGCCGGTCTGCAGCCCGGTGAGGATATTGGTGCCGCTGCCGAGCTGTCCGATGCTGAACACCTGGATATCGACGGCGCCGGAAGTCCGCTTGGAGACGTCGGCGGAAAAGCGCTTGAGCACATCATAAAGCGGATGGCTCTGGGTGTCGGCGAAAGTCAGCTTCAAGGTATGGGCCGGCGTATCAGCCCATCCGGTCCGCCCCACAAAAGGCATCGCCACGGATGCGGCGGCGCCAGTCGCGCCAATCTTCAAAAGCTTGCGCCGTGCAATCATAGTACCGTTTCTCCCTGATGCTTTTCTTCTGCAATTCGATTTTGAAGATGCCAGTAGCACGGGTTCAGGCCAATGCCTACCGTCTCATGGCCATCCATATGGCTATGATGGCTCGCTGCCGGGGATAAGGTACAGGCGGGATCATCGCATCGAGGCCAGCCCGAAGTCGGCTCGCCCCGACGCGATCAAATAAGCTACGGCGAAGCGTTACACCTCGATATTCATGATCCTGGCCGCCGTGCGGCCGAGGATATCGGCCCGCTGGCTGTCGGTCAGCGACGGCGTCGCAAAGATCGGATCGACCGGATGCAACTCCCATGGGAAGGGATAGTCGCTGCCAAGCACGACCTGACCGGCGCCGACCTGGGCCACGAGATGGCGGATCGCCTCCGGCGTGAACACGAGCGAATCGAAATAAATCTGCTTGAGATATTCGGTCGGCTTCTTCTTCAGCTTGACATCGGGATTGCAGCCCTTGGGATTGACCAGGCAGGCATGGTCAGAACGATCGGCATAGGAAGGCAGATAGCCGCCGCCATGGGCTGCGATCACCTTCAATTTCGGAAACCGGTCGAACGTTCCCTCGAAGATCATGTGGGACAGGGCGATCGTGGTTTCCACGGGGTACGCGATCGCGTTGGCAAGCCAGCCGTTTCCCGCCAGCTGCTTGTTGAGCTCAGGCACGCCCTGCGGATGGATGAACAGCGGCACGCCGAGTTCTTCCGCCTTGGCCCATACCGGATGAAATTTTGGATCGGAAAAGGCGACCCCGTTCACCGTGCCGCCGATGGCTGCGCCCTTTAATCCCTGCTTTTTGACAGCGGTCTCGAGCTCCTGCACGGCAAGATCGGGCGCCTGCAGCGTCAGCGAGGCAAAGCCCGCAAACCTGTCCGGCTTTGCGGCGCAGAGCTCGGCCAGCTTCTCGTTCTGAATTTTGACGACCTTGGCGGCAAGGTCGCGGTCGCGGTCATACCAATTGGGGTTGACCGACAGCACCTCCATATCGACCGCCTGTGAATCCATCGCGGCAAGCCGTTTCTGGATCTCGATGACGGTCTCATCGGCCCCGCGTACGGTGATCGGCGGCATTGGGCCAAGCAGTTCACTGGCTTCCCGAAAGGTGCAGTGGGCATGCACATCGATGGTCTTTACCCTCTTCCCGCTCACCATGACGGGTAATTTGTGCTGCGGCTGTGCATGTGCACTGCGCAACATGCCGCAACTGCAAAAAATGATTCCGCTCGCGACAGCGGTACCGCCGGCTTTGAGAAAATCACGGCGTGTGGTCATGGGCGAATTACTCCCTGTTTGTTTGTCATGAGCCTGGTCTGATGCCGCCAAGCTTTCTGGTAACAGCGAGGAGCGTAACAGGTCGTCGGCCGGCGGCAAGGTCGGCGCCGTCCGCATGCAAATCAAAAGAAACGACGTGCAGTTTCCCGGCTTCAGCAAATCGCGGCTAGATAACGGCGCACCGAAGCAGTGAAAGCCGGCTTCGCACCAGTGGCGACGTTGCAGTTGCACCAGGGGCGATAGATACGATCGAACGAGAGGGGTTCGATGTCAGGCATCCTTCAGCGGCGGACCGAGGAATTCGACATTCCAGCGCCGACCGAAATGGTTCAACACGTCCGTGGCAGGAATCCCGTCCTTCATGACTTCGCCGAGTTCAGTGAAGAACGCCGCGGCATCGAGGCCAGGCAGGATCAGGATCAGCTGCTCCGCGGGCACATCGGTGACATTGACGAATGCATGAGCGGTGCCGCCGGGCACGCTGATCACGTCGCCCGGTTCGGCGAAGAACCGCCGGTCACCGACCTGGTACAGATACCGGCCCTTGAGCACCCTGAAGACTTCCGTTTCGGGATGACGGTGCAGCGGCGGTCCAAAGCCGGGCGCATTGATGGTCTCGATCATTTCGAGCGCCCCGCCTGAAATTCGATTTGGCAGACGCACGCGGAGATCGAGGCCGATGGCCGGGACCTGAATCGAAGCTTCATCGCACCGCGATTGCCAGAGACCAAATGTCATCGTGATACCTGCGCCAAGTTGTTCCGTGAATTGTGACAGTTCGAGCCACACTGAGCCCAGGATATATTGAGCCCAGGACATCAAGGCTCAGATCGCATGTGGCGTCAGAGTTGCGCCTGGTCTGGTCTCACGCCGCAGGCCGGTGTTTTCAAGTCAGCGTTTTCGCGTTTTGCGGGGCCGCGAATGTGACGGCGGCTTGACGGCAGCAGCTGCCGTTCCGCGCCGGGTCATGGTCTTTCGACTGTCGACACTCCCCGGCACGCGAAGCCCGTCGACAAAGACGTCAACCAGCCGCAACACGCTGTTCTGCCAGCCCGGCTGGTCATGCAGGTAGCACATGCCGACCAATGCCCGCAGCAGATCTTCGGGGCTGATGTCGGAACGTATCACGCCCGCGGCGACGGCACGGTCGAGCAAGCCGCCGACCGCTTTCGTCAGGCGCTCGAAGGTGTGGGCGGTGAGATCCGAGGAGCCGTGCACGGCAAGCTCCAGCGCCGCCATCATGCCTTTCTTGGTCGCAACGAACTCGACATTGGAGCGAAGCCATTGCCGCAACGCGTCCAACGGATCGGTCTCGTTCTTCAACTGGTCCGCGAGATCGCTGAGTTGCTGCACCTCGCGCCGGTAGACCGCCTCGAATAACGCCTCGCGGGTCGGAAAGTGACGGTATAGCGTGCCGATGCCGACGCCGGCGCGCTTTGCCACCGCTTCCAGACTTGCTTCCGGGCCACCCGCACTGAACACCACCTTCGCGGCCTGCAACAGGCGCTCACGATTGCGCACCGCGTCAGCGCGGGGTCTACGAACAGGTGCGTCGAATTGGTCTGTCATAAAACTAATGTAGATCACGATTCGATCGGATTGAACCGGATCATGCCGCATCTTGTTGTTTGAACATGATCTTTTTCTGAAAATCTGCCCCGGCTTTCCGCATCATATTTTCCGGGGTTTCGCCCTTGCGAAACGGAGGATGCCTCCGCATATACCGACGGCCGTCGATCCGGAACCCCGCTGCCGCGGTATGGCTGCGATCCGGTTCGGCCATCCATTGAGCGGAGCACTACATGAGCTTCTCCATCAGCCTCACTGTCAACGGTGTGCGGCGGAATATCGAATTGGAAGACCCCCGCGTCACCCTGCTTGATCTCCTGCGCGAGCGTCTTCTTTTGACCGGGACCAAGAAAGGATGCGACCGCGGCCAGTGCGGCGCCTGCACCGTCCTGGTCGATGGACGACGGGTCAATTCCTGTCTTGCCCTGGCGGTCAGCCATGACGGTGCCGACGTGCAGACGATCGAAGGCGTCGCGCGCGGCGATCTGCTGCATCCGGTCCAGGCCGCCTTCATCGCGCATGACGGCTTCCAGTGCGGCTTCTGCACGCCGGGCCAGATCATGAGTGCGATCGGGCTGATCCAGGAAGGCCAGGCCGGCGATGATCCGGAACGTATCCGCGAGGGCATGAGCGGAAATCTCTGCCGCTGCGGTGCCTATGCCGGAATCACGGAAGCCGTTCTTGAGGCCCAGAAGAATCTCACCGAGGCCAACCAGAGGCGCTCCGCATGAAGAATTTCGACTATGTCAGACCGAAGAGCATTCCCGAGGCGATTGCGGCCGCTGCCGAACCGGGAGCGGCCTATCTCGCCGCCGGCACCAATCTGCTCGACTTGATGAAAGGCGGGGTCACGGACCCGACCCGTCTCGTGGATATCACGCACCTGCCGGGCCTCGACCGGGTCGAATATCTGCCCGATGGCAGCGCCCGCATCGGCGCGATGGTCCGCAACGCCGACCTTGCGCATGATCTGGATTTTGTCAGCGCCTATCCCGCCGTCGCCGAGGCGCTGCTATCAGGCGCGTCGGCGCAGCTTCGCAATGCCGCAACCGTCGGCGGCAACCTGTTGCAGCGAACGCGCTGCAGCTATTTCTACGACGCTGCCAGCGCCTGCAACAAGCGCGAGCCCGGCGCCGGATGTGATGCCCGTGACGGCGACAACAGGCTGCATGCCGTACTCGGCTGGAGCGAGGCCTGCATCGCCACCCATCCGTCGGATTTCTGCGTGCCGCTGGTGGCACTTGACGCCGTGGTGGAGATCGAAGGCAGAGGCGGCCGGCGCAAGGTCGCGGTCGAGGAGCTTCACCGACTCCCCGGCGATTCCCCGGAGCGCGACAGCGTGCTCGAGCCAGGCGATCTGATCGTTGCGCTGTGGCTGCCGGCAGAGGCTCGTTCGTTTGCCGCGCATGAGCGCTATCTCAAGGTTCGCGAACGCACTTCTTATGCGTTTGCGGTCGCATCGGCCGCCGCAGCCTTGCGGCTTGAAGGCGGCGCGATCTGGGATGCGCGGCTTGTGCTCGGTGGCGTTGCCGCCAAGCCGTGGCGGGCACGTTCCGCCGAACGATACCTGGCCGGCCGCAACCCCGACGCGGCCGTTCTTCGCGCCGCCGCCGCGGAAGCTCTCGCCGAGGCCAGGCCCTCGGGCGATAACCAGTTCAAGATCGAACTCGCCAAGCGGATCATCATCCGGGCTCTGATGCTGGCTGCTAGCGGCACGCCGGAGCGTATCCCGGCACTTCCGGCCTCTCCCTTCTCATCGATCCCAGGAGCGTTGCATGGCGCCTGAACTCACCCTCTCTCAATCCCCGGCGCATGCCCGGCACGGCTCGAATATCGGCCAGCCGCTGACCCGCCGTGACGGCGTACTGAAGGTGAAGGGCGAGGCCCGCTACGCCGCGGACAACCATCCGCCCGGAATGCTCTATGCCGTGATGGCCGTGAGCGGCATCGCACGCGGCCGCGTGACCCATCTCGACGTCGAGGCGGCCAAGGCCCACCCCGGAGTCGTTGACGTCATGACACCCAAGCACAAGCCGCCGCTTGCCGAAGATCCGGACGCCAAGACCAATCCCTTCATGTTCCGGCTCGATCTGTTGCAGAACGATTCTGTGCGCTATGCCAACCAGCCGATCGCGGTGGTGATCGCCGAGACGCTGGAGGCGGCGACGGAAGGCGCAGCGCTGCTGTCGCCGCAATATGACACCCAGCCGGCCCGCATCGGCCTCGATGCTGGCGAAAGCTTCGTGCCACCCGCCGTCGGTGTCGGCAATCCCGCGGAGATCCAGCGCGGCGATGTGGAAGCAGGTCTTGCGAAGGCGGACAAGCGGATCGATGCGACCTACGAGACGCCGGCCCAATATCACAATGCGATGGAGCCGCACGCCATTGTGGCCGCATGGGATGGTGATACGCTCTCGATCGATACGCCGAGCCAGGGGCTGGTGATGGCGCAAGGGCGGATCGCTGGGCTGTTCGGCGTCTCACCGGAAAAGATTCATATCCGCAGTCCGTTCCTTGGCGGCGGCTTCGGGTCGAAAGGACTGGTCTCGGGGCCGCAGATCCTCGGCATCATGGCGGCACGCCTGGTCGGCAGGCCGGTGAAACTCGTGCTGCGCCGCGAGCAGATGTATGGTCCGGTCGGTCACCGGGCGCCGACCCGCCAGCGGATCCGGATCGGCACCGATGGCGACGGCGTGCTGACGGCGATCGATCACCACGCCAGAACGGTCTCGAGCAGTTTCGATGATTTCTTCGAGCCGGCCGCCGACGCCTCGCATACGCTCTACGCCAGCCCGGCGATCGCCACCTCTCATGAAGTAGTCCGGGTCGACACCGGCACGCCGCTGTTCATGCGGGCGCCGGGCGAGGCCACCGGATCGATCGCGCTGGAGAGCGCCATCGATGAGGCGGCGTGGGCTTGCGAGATGGACCCGCTGGCCTTCCGCATCAAGAACTACGCTGAGGTCGAGCCGATCTCCGGCAAGCCGTTCTCCTCGAAAGCCTTGCGCGAATGCTATGCACAAGGCGCCGAGCGCTTCGGCTGGTCGAAACGCCCGCTGGCACCGCGGCAGATGTGCGACGAGGCAGGCTTCCTCACCGGCTGGGGCATGGGCACCGCGACGTTCCCGGCGCTGATGTTCCAGGCGCAAGCACGCGCGGTGATCCGCAGCGATGGCTCGGGCGTGATGGAAACCGGCGCCCATGATATGGGCCAGGGCGCCTGGACAGCTTTCGCCCAGATCGCGGCCGACAGTCTCGGGCTCGCGCTCGATCAGACGGAGTTCAGGGCGGGCACATCCGATCTGCCGGATGCCGGCATCGCCGGCGGCTCTGCCCATACGGCAACCGCTGGCGTCGCCATCCACAATGCAGGCGCCGACGTGATCGCCAAGCTCGCCGAGCTCGCCACCAACAACGAGCGCTCTCCGCTGTTCGGCGCCGGCAATGCCGGCGTGATCGCCCGCGACGGCCGCCTATTCCGCCGCGATGATGAGGATCGTAGCGAGAGCTACGCCGATATTCTGACGCGCGCGGGCCTTGCAGAGATCGAGGGTCGCGGCAGCGGCGCTCCCGACCCGACGGTACAGACGGCCTATGCCATGCACGCGCATGGTGCCGTCTTCGCCGAGGTCAAGGTCGATCCGGATCTCGGCCAGATTCGTGTCAGCCGCATGGTCGGTGCATTCGCCGCGGGGCGGGTGATCAATCCCCGTCTGGTCCGTAGCCAGATTTTCGGCGGCATGATCTGGGGCATGTCGTTTGCGCTGCATGAAGAGGCGCTGATGGACCACCGCTCCGGGCGTATTCTCAATGCCAATCTGGCCGAGTACCACGTGCCGGTGAATGCCGACGTGCCGTCGCTCGATGCCCTGATGATCGAGGAGCACGACCCTTACGTGAATGCACTCGGCATCAAGGGCGTTGGCGAAATCGGAATCACCGGCTCGGCCGGCGCGGTCGCAAACGCGGTCTGGCATGCGACGGGAATCCGGGTTCGCCGCTTTCCGATCCGGATCAACGATCTCTTCGCAACAGGGACGTATTGAACAGGGATGATGGTTCCGGCCGGGCGGCTCAACTCGCCGCTTCGGCCGGAACCGTCGCCGGGGCGTTCCATTGCCAGACGCCATCGGCATCGAGAACAAAGCCGTTGTCGCGATAGATGTTGCGTACCGGGATATTGCGTAAGGTCGGAATGACCTTGGCGGTGACTTGATGACCAGCGCCGGCATTGACGATATGCCGGACGAATTCGTGCTCGATACCCATGCCGAGCACGCGGCAGCTCATCACCATGCCTGTTATCTCATTGCCTTCGAGCACGGCGGCACCGACCAGCCCGTGATCGGCGAAACGATCCGATACATGGAGCGAGAAGACTCGCGCATCCGCCGCAGCCGCAAGCCGCTGCAGCTCGGGGACGACGAACAGGCGACCGGTAGCGTTGAATTGAGTGGTGCGGCGGAACAATTCCTCGATGCGGTCGAACTTGGCATCGGCCGTCACGCGTTCGATCCGGATCTTGATCTGCAGCGAAGCGAGATAGGTCTTTTCATCGACGGAATCGGCCTGCAACCGCTGCCGATCGAGCTGCGCCTTGACCAGTTCGGTGCGTTTTGCCGTTTCTTCGGTGAGCCGCGCGACCTGCAGCCGGGGATCATCCAGCAGGGCGCGGCGCAGCCCGAATAGATCCTCGCCCCAGACCTCGACTTCGGGCAACCGCTGCCGCACCCGCTCCCGCTCGACCGGATTGTCATCGATGAACAGGAACGTATCGGGCGCAAAGCCGAGCTCTTCGGCAATCGAACGGATATTGTCGACCTTGTCGCTCCAGTTGATGCGATGGGTCACGAAGTCGTCGAGCGTGAGCAGACGTTCGCGCGGATAGGATTCAGGATATTTCCATAATTCGCGCACCACGGATTCGTCGTTCTTGCTGACGCAGGCGAGCACGATGCCGCGTTTCTTCAGGCACAACAGCGCCTCGTGCAGGCCGAAATAAAGGCCGACAAAGGAAAACACGCCGCTGATCGCAGGCTCCCAGGCGAACGGCGAGCCGGTCTCGGCCAGCACACCCGGCCACAACGTATTGTCGAGATCGACGATGACGCATTTCTTGCGGCCAACACCAAGCACCGCCATCAGCATGTCGAGATGGGTTCGGGCGATCACGGCTTCGCGTCGATAGGGATCGCCATCGACAACCTGGATCAGACTCTGCATGTCGGGCACCAGGCCATACACCGCGGCCTTCTCCGACTCCGGCCGCTGCAGCATCCAGCCGGGAGAGCCCAAATGGGTGAAGCCGACCTGCCAATCGTCCAGCAACGGAATGCTGCCTTCCGCCGCCAGCGCCGCGGCAATATCGATGACGTAGATGTCGGGAATACGCTCGGCAAGCTCGACCAGCGCCAGATTGGCCAAGCGGAAACGGTTGCGATGGCCGTGGCGGCCACGCTCGGCTATGCCCAGGGGCTGTACCGTCGGCTCCGGCAGGTTATCGATCAGGATCGGCGCCGAGGTCTTCTCGCGCAGCTTCAGCAACACATCTTTCGCCTGCGCAATATAGATTTCATGCGGGTCACCCCCGGGCATCGGCTCCCGGGTGATGAAGTGCCGGGCATAGAGCGCGCCGATCAGAACGGCATCGTGCTTGTGTTCGGCGGCGAAGGCATAATCGTCCGGCGCGGTCGCGGCGACCCGCAGATCATAGCCGCGTCGATCCGCTTCCCGGCGCAGGAAATCGGCCTCCATGTGCACGTCGCAATCGCCGAACAGGATCAGGTCAATCCGCGGCTTGGCGCTGCCGACGTCCCGAACCCCTTGCGAAGCCTTGACGGTCCAGTAATCCCGGGTGCCTTCTTTCAATTCCCGGCGATAACGATCGAGAAGCTCGGTCGGGTCGCGGCCCAGCGTCGGACTGAGCTTCTGCGCGACGTCCGCCAGTTCCGCATCTGCATCCTTGTCGGTAAGAAATCCGCGCTGACGCAATGCATCGACGCTGCCGGCCAGGACCTGGACGTCATAAGGCATAAACTTCGCGATCTCGGTGAACGCGGCAGGAAATTCTCGCCATTCCGAGAGATAGGTCATGAGCTTTCCGAGTTCGTCGTCGACCTTTAGCCGCAATTGGCTGATGGCGTGGATGAGCAGGACGCTGTCGCGTCCGACGTGGATCTGATGGACGAATCCGGATTTGCGCAGTCGCATTATCGCTGCCATGATGGTGGGCGGGATGGTTGAAGATAGCGGGGAAAGTCTTGCCGGGATGCGCAGATCGGATGGTTTCAACAGGAATTGCCAAGGAAATTCGAGCACCGCTTGGCGCTTCAGCTTCCAAGAAGCTTCCCTGCCGCAGTCTGCCGCCGACATCCATGGCCGAAAATGGTTCCCCGATCCCGCAGCAAATTTTGATCCTTTCACATGAACTTCGCCCCGGCCTTGCGCCTTCTATTGTCGTGAAGTTTTGCAGGTAGAATTACGGGGTGCCGAGGTGAAACGGGCCGGGAACTTCATCATCTTCATCATCGCCGCGCTGTATTTCGCGCTGGATGCGATTTTTGCGACCGTCGCGATCCCGCTGGCCAGGTGGATCGGCGCGCAATGGATGTTTGCGCGGCTGCAGCGCTGGATTCTGTCGCTGGGCCCCTATCCGACGCTGCTGCTGTTCCTGCTGCCCCTGATCATCCTTGAACCGGTCAAGCCGCTCGCCGCCTATCTCGCCGGGACAGGCCATATGATGCGTGCAGCCGTCCTGCTCGCGATCGGCGAAATCCTCAAGCTGGTGCTGGTCGAGCGGATGTTCAGCGTCAGCCGCGACAAGCTGCTGTCGATCCCCGCCTTCGCCTGGGCCTATGGCAAATATTGCACGGCCAAAGCGTGGCTGACCTCGCTGGAAGCGTGGCGGCTTGCGCTGCGATGGTATCGCCTGGGACGGCTGACGCTTCACCGCTTCACCTCCTCACTTCGCAAGCCGCAGCGATCTCGCCGCGCCTTGTTTCAATCCTGGTGAGTTCTCGTCCGGCGCATCCAAACGATGCCGGCCGGTGCGGCTGAATACCAGCCTTACAAATCCAGCATCCTGATCAGGATGCGGCGCGAGGTTATGGCTCGCCCGCCGCAGGGAAGTCAGCCCAAAGGCTGCTTAAGCTCACCCAGAATGTAGGATGCCAAATGGTCGGCTGCGGTGGACCAGCCATGCTTGCGTTGCCATAGCGCAAGTTCGACTTCAGGAAGAAACGGCAAGCCTTCGCTTCGATCGAGGCGGCGGAGGCCGTGTACCTCGACGCTTTGCGCCAGCACAATGACCGCCGCGTCCGAAAGCGCCATCGCTTGCAGCCCTGCAATACTCTCGGACACGCATGCGATCCGCCATTTACGATCCTGCGCATCCAGGGCGCTCAAGGCAAGCCTCCGGTACAGATTGCCGGCCGGCAGCATGGCGACAGGCAGTGGATCACGCAAATGCGCTGACCCGCCTTCAGCACCAAGCCAAACCAGCTTCTCCCGGCGCAGCCGCGTAACATCGGTAAGGCTCGGGGAAACATCCGGCATATGCGTGACAATCGCGATATCGATGATGCCATTCGCCATCGCCTCGGCGACTTTGCGGCTCAGCGCGCAATGAACTGTAACTTCGACATTCGGATAGGAAGCCTGAAAGCGAGCCAATATCTGCGGCAGCAGAAATGCCGCGTAAAGATCCGGGCATCCAAGCACAACACGCCCCGATACTTTGTCTGAACGCAAATGGGCGCGCGCTTCGTTGTCCAGATCCAGCAATTTGCGCGCATAGGAAAGCAGCGTTTCACCATGCGACGTCAGCCTGGGCTGACGGAGATTCGTTTCGAAGATCCTGCGGCCAACGAGCTGTTCGAGCCGATCGAGCTGAAGGCTGACGGCCGGCTGCGATCTGTTGAGCCGCTGAGCGACGCGCGTCACGCTGCCTTCCTCCACCAGAAGAACGAAAGTTCGAAGCAGCGAAAGATCCAGCAGCGGCACGATCATCATAAGCGATACTTAGGTAGGCGGAAACTTTTCAAATTTCGTTTGCGCCTTCATTCAATCTAACATGAAAAAACAGGTTTGATCTGCATGCAGAGGATGCAGCGACGGTGATTATTTGGGCATTACGCATGGCTGGCGATCGCTCCATCAGCAGCGCGTGGATGATGCTCAACAATGAGCCGCTTAGAAAAAGCAGCAGCCTTCGATGTACAGGCATCCTGCAGTCCATTTCAGCGGAGTAGTCCGATGATGCATCCACTTCGCCTCGGCATCTGGGCCTTGGTCCATGGCAACCGGGCTGCGCTTGGCGACCCGGAAGAGCCCTACGACGCCTCATGGGACCGCAACCGACGCCTTGTGCTCGAAGCCGAGGAGCTCGGATACGACTGCACGCTCATTGCCCAACACACGACCAATCCACATCGCGACGATCTCGATCAACTCGAAGCCTGGACATCGGCAGCGGCACTGGCCGCTCTTTCCAATCGAATCGAGATCATTACGGCAATCAAGCCGATGCTCTATAATCCGGTCGTTCTGGCCAAGATGGCGCTGCAGGTCGAGCACATCAGCAAAGGTCGCTTCGCCATCAACCTGGTGAACGCCTGGAACCGCCGCGAAATTGTCAACGCCGGCATTCCCTTTCTCGAACACGACGAACGCTATGCCTATGGAAGCGAATGGCTGACGGTCGTCGAGGCCCTCATGCGGGGCGAGCGCGTCAATTTTGCCGGCAAACATATTCATGTCGAGGATTACGCGCTGCTGCCGAAGGACAGCTTTCGTCGGCGACCACGGATCTATGTGGGCGGCGAATCGGAGCCGGCCCGCGCGCTGAGCGCCGCGCAGGCCGACGTCTGGTTCATCAACGGTCAGCCACTCGATCATGTCGCGGCGTTGATCGCCGATGTCGGCGGTCGGCCGCGCCGCGGCGAGCCGCTCCGGTTCGGCCTCTCCGCCTTCGTCATCGCACGACAGACGCAGGAAGAGGCCGAAGCCGCCTACCGGCGTTTACGGGCGTTGGCTGCCGAGGATGAAGATGTGCGGGCGTTCATGAATGCCAACTCCGACGAGAAGGTAGCGATGCGCAAGACCATCGCGAAATTCGAAAGTGTCGGGACAAACGGAGGCACGGCCGCAGGGCTCGTGGGCAGCTACGATACGGTGGCGGAGCGCATTATCCAGTTCCACAGCGCCGGCATCGAGACCCTGCTCCTGCAATTTCAGCCTTTCGAGGCCGAGATGCGGCGGTTTGCAGAACATATGATGCCGCGCCTCAAAGCCATTCGACCATGAGCCGATGAGCATGCCGAATCCTCTGAACTCGCCGCTTGGGCTGGCGCGTCAAGACCAGATTTAATTCCGATTTGAAAAGGATGTGCGTCATGGTTATCCGTGTGCTTGGCTGTCTTATCGCCGCGGCGCTGTTCATGGCGGCGCCCGCGGCTTTCGCCCAGGACTATCCATCGCGGACGATCAAGATCATCGTTCCGTTTACCGCCGGGGGCACCTCTGACCTTCTGGCCCGCGAGATAGGGCACAACTTCACCGAGGATTGGGGACAGCCTGTGGTGATCGAAAATCGACCAGGCGCCGGCGGTGCAATTGGCACCGCGATGGTCGCCCATAGCGCAGCGGATGGCTATACTCTTCTCATGGGTTCAAACGCCGCGCTCGCGGTCAGCCCATATATCATTAAAGAAACGGAGTACGATCCGGCCAAGGACTTCAAGGCGATCTCCCTGGTCGCCAAGATTCAGAATCTGCTGGTGGTCAACCAGGCGATCCCGGTCAGGACCGTTCCCGAACTTCTCGACTATGCCAAATCCCACCGGCTAATTTTCGCGAGTTATGGCATCGGATCCTCGCCGCATATGTCGGCGGAAATGTTTGAGAAGATGGGCGGCGTACAAATGACGCAAGTGCCGTTTCGCGGCGCACCGGAAGCCATGACGGAGCTTCTTGCCGGTCGCGTGAATCTGATCTTCGACAACCTGCCCAGCGCGCTACCGATCGCGAAGGCCGGCAAACTGAATGCGATCGCCGTTACCGGCAACCATCGTTCGACGCTTGTTCCTGAAGTACCTACGATCGCGGAATCCGGCCTGCCCGGCTTCGATGTGACCACCTGGTATGGTCTGGTCGCGCCGGCCGGCGTTCCCGATTCCATTATCAGCAAGTTGAGCACGGAAGTCGCTGCCGTTCTCGCGCGCCCTGATGTGCGAGGGCGCCTGGTCGCGGCGGGCACTGAACCGCAAAGCATGACGCCCCAGGAATTCGCCGGCTTCATCGGTGGTGAACAGACGAGGTGGCGGAAGCTCATCGCGGATGTCGGCCTCGAGGTCAACTAGCTCAGTTCGGCGGTCCGTCCGCGCCGGTCCGCATGATCCGGCTTCGGAATACCGATCCTGCACTCCCGACATCGTGACGTGACCAGCCATTGACCGCGGGAACCATGGTTACTATCATGGTGACCATGGTATCCAACTCCTCGGCTTGGTAATGGATGCTCAAGAAACGGGCATCGAGGCGCAAATCAGCTTGAGGCCGTGCCGCCTGCTTTTCGCTGTGGGACCTCGTCCGGACCGATCAGATCGAGGATCTCGATGAATGCCCGCCTTTCCTTTGCGGCGAGAGGGCTCATGGCTGCATTGAGCACCCGGTAATAACCGGGTAGCGCCTTGTCCAAGAGACTTCTGCCTTTTGGCGTGGCGGTGATGACGGAGGCGCGGCCGTCGGTGTCGTGGGAGGTACGGCGAATGAGCTTGTCGTCTTCCATGAAGTTCAATAGCCGCGCGGTGTTCTTTTTCGAGATGCCCATCTGTTTGGCAATCTCGACCGGCATCAGATGTTTTTCGGCCGTGCGCTCCAGCACGACAAGAACAAGGAAACGAGCTTGTGACAGCCCGTGACGCGAAAAATGTGCTTCCAGACTGCGGATGAGACGGCTTGCGACGCGTAGCAGCCGCAGGCAGGCGGCGGTCGCGTCGATCTCCATTTCGGGAAAGCGTTCCGCGAAGCCTTTCAGCATCCGGGTGTCGGGCAGTTCCTCCAGAAAGAACATGAGTCTTCTCATATGAATTTAGTTACCAGGGTAACCAATCCGTCATCTCCCTGTCAAGAAAACGGCAGCCCCGTTCTGGGCCAGCGACAGGTGCTGGCGATGGCGGTCACCACGGGCGTGACGGTCGCCAACCTCTATTACAACCAGCCGATCCTGGCCGAGATCGCGGCTTCACTGGGCGTCAGGGAGGTCGAAGCCGGTTATCTGCCGGTGCTCACCCAGGCAGCCTACGCCGTCGGGCTGTTCTTCCTGGCCCCGCTCGGCGACATGATCGATCGCAAACGGCTGGTACTGGTCCTGCAGGGACTGCTCTGCCTGTCGCTGGCCGCCATCACCTTCGTTCGAACGCTGCCGCTGCTTTATGTCGCGAGCTTCTTCATCGGCCTGCTTTCGGTGTCGGTACAGATCATCCTGCCGATGGCGGCGGCGCTCGCGGCGAGCAACGCCAAGGGCAAGGTGGTCGGCACGGTGTTTACCGGCACCCTGATCGGCATCCTGGCCGCCCGCATCGTCAGCGGTTATCTCGCCGATTGGGCGGGCTGGCGCAGCGTCTATGGCGCTTCGGC
>DASZTN010000101.1:0-27492 GCA_035547995.1 Bradyrhizobium sp.
GCGACCCGGTCAAGGGCACCGAATTCATCGACGTGCTGGAAATGTTTCTGGCCGACGACCACACCACCTCGATCATCATGATCGGCGAGATCGGCGGCTCGGCCGAGGAGGACGCCGCCCAGTTCCTGAAGGACGAGGCCAAACGCGGCCGCAAGAAGCCGATGGTCGGCTTCATCGCCGGCGTCACCGCCCCTCCGGGCCGCCGCATGGGCCATGCCGGCGCCATCATCTCCGGCGGCAAGGGCGATGCGGCTTCCAAGACCGCGGCCATGGAATCGGCCGGAATCACCGTCTCGCCATCGCCCGCCCGGCTCGGCAAGACCCTTGTCGAAAAGTTGAGGGGGTAAGCGGCAATGCCTTCGACGCAACGCTGGCTGCGCTTTCGCCACCACGGCAGGACCGGCTTCGGAACCACTGACGGCGAACAGGTCACCGAATATGCCGGTGATCTGTTCGCCCGGCCGGAGGCGATCAATCGTAAGTTCGCGCTCGCCGAGGTCGACTTGCTGCCGCCGGTGAGCCCGTCGAAGATCATCGCGCTGTGGAATAATTTCCACGCACTGTCGGCCAGGCTCGGCGTTGGCGAACCGGGGGAGCCGCTCTATCTGTTGAAGGCGCCCTCCTCCATCACCGCGCCTGGCGCCACCGTCCATCGGCCGCCGTCCTATGACGGCAAGATCGTATGGGAAGGCGAACTTGCGATTGTCATCGGCAAGACCTGCCGCGGCGCTTCGCCTGCTGAGGCCGGCGAACACATTTTCGGCTATACCTGCGTCAACGATCTGACCGCCGCCGACCTGATCGCAAAGGACAAGACCTTCGCGCAGTGGGCGCGGGCCAAGAGTTTCGACGGCTTCTGCCCGTTCGGACCGGTCATCGCCACCGGTCTCGATCCGGCATCGCTGGTCGTGCGCATGATCGTCAACGGCGCCGAGCGCCAATCCTATCCGATCTCCGACATGATCTTCAGCGCTGCGACGCTGGTCAGCAAACTCTCGCACGACATGACGCTGCTGCCTGGCGATCTGATTTGCTGCGGCACCTCGCTCGGCGTCGGCAGCATCAAGGACCCCGTCACTTCGCTGACAGTCACCATCGAGGGGATCGGTGAGTTGAGGAACGAGTTCAGGCTTTAACGAGCGAGGACTTCGACGTCGCCGTCGACGCCGTTCACGACATTGAACGACCGCTCGTAGACCTTGCCTTCGTTCTTGGCGATGGCGCGGTATTCGCCTTCCGCCAGCACCATGCGTGGAAAGGCGCCGACCGATTCCTTGACGACGTCGCCGCCCGGCGTGAGCACCGACCATGCTGTGTTGGCAAGCGCCTCGCCGCCCTTGTCGCTGACCAGCTTCAGCGTGACCACTGCGGCGCGGTGAGTCATGGTGACGTCGATCAGCTTGCCGGCCTGCACGCGGATATCCGAGCGCACCACCGAATTGGCGTCGCCGTAATTGGAGACGATGTAATAGGTGCCCTCCGGCAGCAGCACGAGGTCGCCCGGGAATACGTTCGGCACGATCGGCGGACGCTGGGTGGTCTCGAACTGGCTGCCCTTGTAGATCGAGAACGCGATCTGGTTCGCCGGAATCTTGCTGGCGCCGACCCGGCCATCCATGCGCAGGCCGCCCGCCGGAAGGATGAAGCTTTCGCGGTCGGTCTCCGCCTTCAGGGTCACCGGCCGCACCGCGTTCACGAGGCCAAGCGCGACGTCAACCACGTAGCTGCCCGGCGGCAGCACGATGTTGGGGGTCGCGCCGTGATCCTCGCGGACCAGTTTGAACGTGCCGCTCTCGTCCGGCCGGTCGGAGAATACCCGCCACACCAGCCCGCCGGTAACGGCCGGCAGGTCCTTGCCGTAACGCGCGCTCAGCGCCAGCACTGCCTGGCCGGCGGTCGGGGTGCCGGATGGCGGGCTGACCGAGGGAATGGTGGCAATCGGCGGCGCCAGGGATGGTTGAACGACGGGTGGCGGCCCCAGGCTGGGAACAATGGCCGCAGGACCGGATGACGGCGCCAGACCCAGGGCGGCACCGGCGTCGGGAACCGACGCGGGCGGGATCGGCGGCGGATTCTCGCTGATGCTGAACATTTGCGCCGGAGCAGCGGCTGGAATCATCGCAACCAGTGCGGCCGCAAGCGCAAACGCGACCAAGCGACACTGCCCCGATCCAGCGATACCTGTACCCCCGCGATTCATGAGCATGCTTTTCACTGAAAACGCGGCAAATTCAAGCCTTGCCGTCGCCGGGCAGACGCCAATCTGCCTGACATGCGAAAAAGTGCCTGCCCATCGGGCCGCGCTTCAGTCACATTCCCCGCCTAGCCCACCTGCATCACAGCATAAACCATGCGTGTTGGAGATTCTGGCAAGGGCCGGCCATTGCGAATAGGCTTGCGGCCCAAGGAGAAGCGCGGTGCTGGAGAATCTGATGGGGCGGGGCCACGCCAGCTCAAATGGCAATGGAAAAGTAGGGCTTGGTAGCGTCAGGCGGCCGGTTATCGGACTTGCCTTGGGTGGCGGCGCGGCTCGCGGCTTTGCCCATATCGGCATTCTCAGAACGCTGCTTGCTTACGGCATCATGCCCAACGTGGTAGTCGGAACATCGATCGGCGCCGTCGTCGGCGGCGCCTATGCCGCAGGACATCTCGATACGCTCGAGGAATGGGCCCGTGGGCTGCAGCCACGCAACATCTTCGGCTATCTCGACATCCGCCTGAACGGCTCCGGCCTGATCGGCGGCACCAAGCTGGCGGCCCAGCTTGAGGCCGCCATGGGCGATACTCAGATCGAGGACCTGCCGATCAAATTCGCCACCGTGGCGACCGAGGTGCGGACCGGCCACGAAATCTGGCTGACGCATGGCCGTATCGTCGATGCCATGCGCGCCTCCTACGCCCTGCCGGGCATCTTCTCGCCGGTGTTGGTCGGCGACCGCTGGCTGGTCGACGGCGCCCTGGTGAACCCGGTGCCGGTGTCGGCGGCGCGCGCATTCGGTGCCGAAATCGTGATCGCGGCAAATCTTTCGAGCGACGTGTTCGCCCACAGCACCACGATCTATTCGTTCGGCGCGGCCGCCGAAGTCGCCGCGCCCACCCCTGATATCCTCGATCCGGCACCGCCGCCGAAGCGGGGCTTCGGCCGGCTGTTCTCGCCCGAACGCACCATGAAGCGCGAGTTTTTCGGCGGCGGCGGCCGTCCCGGCATCTCCACCGTCATGGTCGATGCCTTCAATATCATGCAGGACCGCATCACCCGCGCGCGACTCGCCGGCGATCCGCCGGATCTGTTGATCTCGCCACGCGTCGGCCAGATCGGCTGGTTCGACTTCCATCGCGCCGACGAATTGATCGCCCACGGCACCCGGGCCGCGGAGCGCGCCATCGAATCCATTCAGGAAGCGATCGACATTTTGGTACCGCCGACCAGCAAGGTGCCCGCCGCCGACAAGACTGCGAAGGAATGATCAGGCAGTCTTGATATAGTCGCGCAGCGCTTCCTGCTCTCTTTCGTATTCCTGCACGCGCTGCTTGACGATATCGCCGATCGAGATCAGGCCGACCACCATGCCGTCATGGACCACCGGCAGATGCCTGAACTTGCCGAGCGTCATCATCTCCATGATCGCGCTGACGGTGTCGGACGGCTTGCAGCTGATGACCTTGCGCGTCATTACCGCACTGACGGGCTCATCGAGCACGGCGGCGCCGCGTTCGCCGAGCACGCGCACGATGTCGCGCTCCGACAGGATGCCTTCGATATGTCCCTTGTCCATCACCAGCAGCGCGCCGATCTTTCGCTCGCCGAGCGTCTTGATCGCGGCTGAAAGTTTCGCTTCCGGTTCGACGCTTTGAACGTGGTGGCCCTTGGCGTCGAGAATCCCACTTACCGTCATTTGCCGCCTCCCTGAAAGCGACCGCGCCCTTGAACGAGCGCTGTCTTCTCCTTGGTGTTCCAGTCAACAGCTTAGCGCCGGTTTCGTTGCGGGCGCATTCGGCAAAACGCGGCAATCAAGCGCGCATGATCCAGAGGCTTGATGCCTTGCCTCGTAACACCGTCGATGATGAATCAAATTACAGCGAGCCGCAAGCGATGTTCAGTCGCGCGGCGATCCGTCTGGCGGTGATCCGTCTTGCCATGACGCATCTGCAGCATGAACCGGCCGGCGCGGAACCGGATCGAACAGCGAGAACAGCAGCAGGCCGGCGAAAAATCCGCCGATATGCGCCTGCCAGGCGACCGTGGCTCCTTCGACACCGACCGAAATCGATCCGATACCGAAGATGATGTTGACGCCGAACCAGACCGCGAGGAAGGCCAGCACCCGGCCATTGCGCAAGGCGTGCGTCAATGATAGCGCCGGAACCTTCGCCGCCGCATCGGCGTCGCCGCGATTGAACGACAGGAAACTGCCGTGCACGAAGGCGAAACGGATCGCGGCCGCCATCGCGCCGGAAACCGATGCCGACGCCCCGATCATCGGCGCCACCCCGTGCTCGTGGGTCACCAGATGCGCCAGCGCCCCGGCGGCCGCCGTGATCGCCATGAACAGATAGAACCGCAAGGCGCCGAAGCGGCGCGCCAGCGCACTGCCGAACGGCAACAGCCACAGCACGTTGAAACCGATGTGGCTGAGATTGGCGTGCAGCAGGGAGTAGGTCACGAAGCTCCAGACCTTGGCCCCGGCGCCGCCGGGAAAACTGACGTCGAGCAAGGTGGTATCGTAACGCTTGGGAATGAAGCCGAAGGTCTGGATGACGAGGTCGTCGAGATTGTCGGGCAGCATCATTCGCACGCCGTGAATGACGACGAGCAGCATAATATAAGACGTCAACGCCGGCGGCAGCGTCAGTAGCGGCTCGCGCGGCGGATCCAGCGGCATCTCCGGCTGGAATTGAGACGGATATTCTGGCGGAGAATCCAAGGAGTCGAGCACCTTAGGCAACGGCTCAAGCGAGCGATTGTGCCCCAATAGGCGGCTTGGCCGAACTGCGCAAGTGCACAAAAATTAAGTGCACAAGACCGTGGGTATGCGGCCTGAAAAGTCCCCTTGTCGCTCCGAACGATCGAACCTAATGCATGGTGAAACCGCAGCACGGCTGTCCGAGACGAGCAACCAAGGTATGGAGCTGATGCAGTTCGGTCTCCAGGTGCTCGTTCACCAGCAACAGCGCCTCGAGGGCGCCCCGCATATCGCCATCGCATGCTGCGATGATTTCCTCGATGGCGAGCTCGGTAGTCTTGGAACTCATTTGCAATACCCTGCCAACTAACGACCCGCGGCGAATATCCATTGGCAATTGAGGCGGAATTCCGCATCTAAGAAAGCTTGACCACCGTTTTCTTAAGGTGTCACGGGCGTGCGACAACGCGACCAAAGCCGCTCGCACCGGTTCAACCGCAAGCTTTGGTCCGCACATCGGCGCGTGGGCGCCTATCCGAATGAAAGGGAGGGCTTCTGAGAAAAGCCCTCCCTCGTTGGTCCTGATTTTTACCGCACGGTCGCCTGGCGAATATTCCCCACCCCGCCCCCGCGCGCTGACCAGCCTGTTTGCTACCAACCCTGTGTACCCGCGCCCGCGGGCGGTCCTGGAGAAGCCGCGGCGAGCACATGCGTAGCATCCTACCCAGCGCGCCCACGGTGCCAACCGCATAGTTAATTTAACCTTAACGCCGGAAAGCACCTGTCAGGTGGGGAGAAGTCCCCCCATCGGCATGGACGCTGCACCCTCCCTTCGGCAAAACGAACTCGGGACATGCGCATGCGCAAAAGCGGGACAGAACTGTCCCGCGAAGGCCAGGCGGCGGGGCTGAACTGAATGAAACATCCTTCCAACCGCGCATTCTTCGCCTATTGGGATGCCCAGCGTGGCGGCGAACGGGCGCCGGATCGAAGCGACATCGAGCCAGGCGCGGTCCGCGAACTGCTCGGCGACATCTTCGTGCTGTCCTATGACGACCGGGTCGGTTACCCCTTCCGGGTCGCGGGAACGCGGGTCTGCGCCCTCGTCGGCCGCGACCTGAAGGACAACAGCTTTTCCGCCCTGTTTGTCCCAGACAGCCGCCAGGAAATCGAGGAAATCGTCAGCGTCGTCGCCGAAGAGCTGCTCGGTGCGGTGGCCGGCATCACCACCGTCACCGAAGACGGCGCGCCGGCGCATCTCGAATTGCTGCTGCTGCCGTTCAACACCCGCGCGCATACGCCGATCAGCCTGACCGGGCTATTGGCGCCATTCGGCGATGTCCGCGGCGTGCTCGGCGATTTCAGGCTGACCTCGTGGCGCTACCTCGCCCACCCGCCGCAACGCCTCGTTCCCCGCGTGCTGAGGAAGCTCCAGGTCGCGCGCGGCCTGATGGTCTATGAGGGATTGCGCTAGAACGCTTTCGGCCGGGCTTTCCTGCTCTTGCCGGCGTCGCGAGTGCCGATCCCGGCGAGCCGACCCTGGCCGCCTGGGCCGCCACCGACGCTTCGAGCATGATTCAGAAAAGCGGAAGCCGGTTTT
The DNA here is from genome assembly GCA_035547995.1 of Bradyrhizobium sp. Taxonomy (GTDB): domain Bacteria; phylum Pseudomonadota; class Alphaproteobacteria; order Rhizobiales; family Xanthobacteraceae; genus Bradyrhizobium. Next base: position 6,505 of record DASZTN010000101.1, read on the forward strand.
CTGAAAGGATCACGTTCAAACAACCAGCTCAGGCCACGGCACGATCGTCGATTTCACCGTTTTCATCGCCATCGCATCCGCCACCGCCCGGCCGACACCTTCCTCGGTGAACGGATAGATCGTCTGCATCTCGAGCCAGGGATATTTGTTGCGGGTGCGATAGAGCATGTCGACGCCGAGCGGCAGGTCGTTGCCGGTAAAGCCCCATGACCCCAGCACGTTGAGGTCCTTGGTGCAGATGCGATGCCAGGAGGTCTTGATCGAGCCGGCGTCGGTGAACTGGCCCATCTCGACATAGGTGCCGCCGTCGCGCAGCATTTCGATGCCTTCGGGTCCCGCCGTCGGATGTCCCGAACAATCCATCACGAGGTCGGCGCCGAAGCCGCCGACGATGTCGCGCACGCGCTTGATCCGCGCCTCCGGTGTGGTCACCTCCTCAATGTCGACAGTGGCTTCGGCGCCGAACTTGCGCGCAAGCTTGAGCCGCGGCTGCTCCGGCGCGCCGACGCAGATGACGCGCCCTGCCCCCATCTCCTGCGCGGCGGCGACCGCGAGGATGCCGATCGGGCCGGAGCCCTGGATCACCACCGTATCGCCCCAGCTGAAGCCGCCGGCCCGCGTGGCGCGATTGAAGGCGCGGATGCAGGAGGTCAGAGGCTCGGACAGCGCGCCCAGCCGCAGCGACATATCGTCGGGCAATTTGTAGATCTTGGTGCCCGGCAGCATGTCGAGATCGACGTAGACATATTCGGCCCAGCCGCCCCATAGATGCGGTGCCTTGTCGAAGCCGAGATAGCGTCCGTAATAGACCGGCGTCAGGCATTTATTGGCGTTCTGCGGATAATGAATGCAGTAATAGCACTGGCCGCACGGCATCAGCGGCGGGATCATCACCTTCGATCCCACCGCAAGCGGCTTGCTCATGAAGTCTTCCTTGAATTCCGCGCCGCATTCGACGATGACGCCGCCGAGTTCATGGCCGAGCGTGAACGGCCATGGCAACGGCTTCGGCCAATGTCCCCTGAGGATGTGCAGATCGGTGCCGCAGACACCGCAGGCGCCAATCTTGATCAGCGCCGCCTTGTTCGGAATTCGCGGCCATGGAACGCTGCGAATGACAGGCTGCGCGCCGGGGCCGTCATAGGTGCATACGCGGATCTGCTGCATCGGGATTTCCTCTTTTTGCTTGTGTTGTCGCCGAACTCTTCGGTCCGGTCGCATCTGAGTTTTCCCCCGATCCTTAGTGCAACGGCGATTTCTTGCAACCACCGCTAACGGGCCATTAACCGTGCCGGCCGTAGGGTCGCGCGGGGCACCGAAGCCGGCTGTCGGGTGGCGAAAAAATGGCGTTTGCGCAAAAGAAATCGATCGTGCCGGCAGCCGAAGAACGGCGGCGCTTCCAGCGCGTCAAGGTGCACCTGCTCGGCCGTTACATGCTGCCGGACCGCCGCGAGTTTCCCTGCCAGATCATCAATATGTCGCCGGGCGGACTGGCGCTGCTGGCGCCCGGCATCGGCAATGTCGGCGATCGCGTCATCGCCTATCTCGACCACATCGGCCGCGTCGAGGGCCGGATCACCCGGATCATCGACAACGGCTTTGCCATGACCATCGGCGCTACCGCGCGCAAGCGCGACAAGCTGGCCGCGCAACTCACCTGGCTTGCCAACCGCGACATCCTTAATCTGCCGGAAGACCGCCGCCACGACCGCATCGTGCCGCGCAATCCGATCGCGGTGCTGACGCTCGAGGACGGCACCAAGATGACCTGCCGGATCATCGACATGTCGCTGTCGGGCGCGGCGATCGCCGCGGAAAACCGGCCGCCGCTGAAATCGACGGTGATGCTGGGCCGGGTCCCGGCTCGGGTCGTGCGCAACCTTGAGGAAGGCTTTGCGCTGGAGTTCCTGCACGAGCAGATCGCAGAATCGCTCGAAGACAGCGTTACCGCGCGGTAAAGCGCAACCAGCCCCTGTTTCCGCTTTTTCGGCCGGCCAAAGCCGGCATTTCCGCTGTCCGGCGCAGCTGCCGCCCGCTTGGCGCGGACTCGCGCCCGGTTAACGCAACGCGCGATCAGAGGCGCAAATACTGCAATCGCCGGGCTCGCCGGGTTAATGCATAAAATTTGAATCAATTGCAGTTGTTTCAAATTTTACGCGAATTCTATTCAAGTATAGATCGAATTCGCCGCGGTTTTTACTTGCATTCACGTCAAATGTATTTGCGCTACTTAGCAGCGGCGCAAAATCTTTGTGCGAAACGTGGTCCCAACAAGAAACGGGGGCCACAATGTTTTGGTTCAGGGGACAGGGCAAGGGGCTGGCGATTGCCGCCGTCCTGCTCGGAATGGCGGCAGCGGCGCGAGCCGAGGACGGACGGGTTCTTTATGCGAGCATCGGCGATGTCACACGCGCACCGATCGGTTGGGTCGAATTCTGCGCCGACAATCCCGCGGAGTGTCCGCGCGGCGCTTCGCAACCACGCGACATCGTGCTGTCGCAGACGGCATGGCGCGATCTGGTACGGGTCAATCGCTGGGTCAACGAGAACGTCAAGCCGATGACCGACATGGAGCATTGGGGCGTGGTCGAGAAGTGGTCGCTGCCGACAGACGGTTACGGCGATTGCGAGGATTATGTGCTGATGAAGCGCAAGATGCTGATCGATGCCGGCTGGCCGCGCGAGGCGCTGCTGATCACAGTGGTACGCGACAAGAACAATGAGGGCCATGCGGTGCTGACGGTGAAAACGGACAAGGGCGAGTTCATCCTCGATAATCAGAACGAAAACGTCGTGCCGTGGACCGAGACCGGCTACCACTTCGTCAAGCGTCAGTCACAGGGCGATCCGAATGTCTGGGTCGCGCTCGGCGACAACCATCCTGCGGTCGCTACCGCCAGCGCCCGCTGACAGGAGTACAGGAGCAAACAGGACACGCGATCCGGTCACATCCCCACCCCTCCCCGTCCCAGACCGGTTCGCGCGCGGCCAGCCTCCCCCAAGGCTGGCCGCACCTTTTTGGGACGGCCAAAGTTCGGGGGGATGAAGAGCAATGACCGCCGCCTATTGGAACTTTCACATCCCGGCTTACTTTTAGTTCCATGGTCGACCTCCATCCGGACACAAAGCCGAACGGCTTTGGACGCATTGGTGCGCAGCCGATCGCGCTTGCAGCGATAGCGCTTGCGGCGGTGGTAGCCGGAACGGGAGCCGTGGCGCTATGGCGCGCCTATACCGGCGACTCGCCCGAGCAGGAACGCCTGACGGCCGCCCGGATGATGCAGGCGCGCGCCCTGCAGACTTCCGAGCAGCTTGTCGAAAAGACCAAGGCGCTGGATCTGTCGCAGCAGGAAGCGATCGACCAATTGCAGGCGCTCCAGGACGACGTGCAGACCATCAGGCATGCCCTTGCGGCGCAGCAAAGCGATGCCAAGCGGCTGTCCGATGAGGTCACCAGCCTGACCACCGCAATCGACAATCTCAGGCAGTCGTTTGCCAGCGTCCAGTCCAGCGAGGCCGCCGGTCAATCATCCCGCCATGCGGAGGGTCACTCCAAGCCGCACGCCAGTCCCGCCCACCGGCGCGGCAGACCAAAGGGCTGAGGCACGGCGACAGCCCGCGCCGCAGAAGCTTTCGACGCCGGCTATATTTTTGGCGAATTGTGAACTGGATCACACAAGGCTGGACGGAAACCCGCCATGGTAGCAACACCGGGTGGCGAGAGCCGATTTTAATATCCGGGCAGGGCAAGGCCGCCGAGGCGTCATACTACGCCGGCGGCCTTGTTTTCTTTTCTGCCCGGCTTGAGGCCGTTCGGCACTGCTTCCATCAGGGCCGGGCTTTGGATTGCCGTCTTGACGCGTTTTCTTCAGGCGAACCGATATCCGTCGCGCTATCCACCGTCGGCGACGGGCTTGCGCTCGAAAGGCCCTATAGGCCAGGCCGGCTATTCCGTATCCATGTGATATTCGTGCACCGTCACCATGTCGGCATGCGACACGACGAACTGCCGTGAGACCTTGTCCGGCAGATGGCCGTCGGAGATGCAATTCAGCACCCGGACAAAGCTGTTGACGAGGTCGACAGTGCCTTGGGTATCGTCCGTGCAAGCACCGGGCATGCGAAGCGCGTTCAGCGCACCGAACCTCTCCTTCAGGTCGAGTTGATCCCAGGCATCGAACGGCTTCTTGAACTGCCCGCGGAATGCGGTGCCGTGATCCGATTGCACCGCGATGATCGCCTCAGGATCCTTTCGAACGATGGCGTTCAGAAGATCGATCGCTTCGGTGTTCACGCAAACCAGCTGATCGGTAAATGCAGACAGATCCTTTGCATCCCAAGCCACCAGATCCGGCGTGACCACCCGCTCCGAACAGTCGCGCTTGAAACGGATCGGCGGATGGGGCGCCAGAATATGGGCGTAAAGGAAGAACGGCTCGCCATGTTCCCACACGCTGGTCAGCCTGTCGGTCAGATCATGCACCGCGCCCTTCATGAAAGGCGATTCCTGCCCTCCTCCCTCGAACGCGGCAATCAGATCGATCAGCGGCGTTCTCGACAGGATGGCCAGATTGAATTCGTCGAACCGGATCGGTCCGTAATTGGCCCCGGTTTTCCCTCTGATGCAGATGGCGCCTTCCAGCGGGCATTGGGTCAGGTTGTCATATCCATTCTCGAAATGAATATAACGATAACCCATCGCGCGCATCGTGTTGGCGACAACGTTCTGGCCGCGGACGGCGCGATATAGTTCGGCCTGCGACGGCAGCCGCTCCGACGCGCCGCTGCCGCTGACCAGGAATCCCATCGAACTCGTGCTCGATATCGAGAAGATCGTCTCGGGAAAACTTGCCCGCGCCCGGTCATAGACCGTGAAGCCAAGGCTTCGCAGGTGAGCGACAAACGGGCCGTTGTCGAAGTGGAAGAATTGCTGCAGCACATCCTGCCGTGGATAACCGTCCAGCACGATCCAGTAGACGTCGGGATGGCGGCGCGCCGTCAGCGTCAGCGCCTTGGGATCGTTGACGACGACCGGATGCGACAGCGCATGGACCAGGCTCATGGCCGCCGGCACGATATAAATGATGCCGACCAGCGCCATGGTCGGCATCAAAACCGGATTCCGCGAGAAGATTCCGACAACGAGACCGATCAGGATCGTCACCAGTCCCCAGCAGAGAATCGAAAGCTTCACGAAATTCGCTTCGCCGGCGAAAGCCCTGATCTGGCCGTGCGACAGCAGAAGTTTGACCTCGTCATAGCAGAACACCATGAACGACAGCGCGGCGACGATCAGGAATATCCTGGCGATCGGGAAAGAGCGAAAAAGCGCTTTCGCCGCCAGCGCAACCAGGATCGCAGCCGCCAGCACCACAAGATACCAATGCAACGTGCGCGAAGGACCGACCAGGCTTGCAAAATTGATCCGGTAGAAATTGAGAAAGGCGACGCCGGAAAACAGCGCCAGAACCACGACAGACAGCACAAGCTCGAGAATTTTACGCACGCGAGGAGTTTTTTTCGTAGATGTAAAGCGTCCGCCCCGACGACGAGACCACTTCCTTCTTTGCGATGGCCGCGCGCTTGCCAAGCTCGCCCTCGAATTCGGCCTGCGAATATTGATCGAAAATATCCTGACGGATGCTCAGCATGCGCTGGACCGTGGGATCATCCTTCGGCACGAACTCGACCACGCCGCGATCGGCGAGGCCAGTCATCCAGTCGAGCAGCATTGGCAGCGGCACGTTGCGCCCGATCGCGATGTGATGCTCGATCGCCAGCGCCAGGATCGCATCGGGCTTGTTGCGCGCACTGAGGCCTGCGCGTTCGTTCTGATTCCATCCCTGGCTGGGGCTCGGGTTGCACGCATCCATCAACAACGGCAGGAATTTGAGATCGCTTCGAACCGAGCGCTGCACCGCGCGATTGAGCGCTCCGTGATCGCTGTCGAAACCGACGACATATCGCGCGCCGGCGCGCAGGGCCGTCTCACTGTAAAGACCGCTGTTGCAGCCGAGATCCCAGACCATCGACGGCGGCAACCGTCCGACGAAATCCGACACGAACGCCTGCTTACGCCGCCCCTCTTCCGCCAGATAGGAATTCTCGACCTCGTAGCTGCTCCAGGTCGTGCCATCAGTCGCGAAGGGATCGCGCATATCGGCGATCCAGGTCCTGAGGTTGCGCAGGATGAACTGGAAGGCATCCATCGGCAGCTTTCGCCGCTTGGCCGCTTCCGCTTTGGCGGGGTTGGACCGCGCCGAGCGTTGCAGCCACACGGGAATGAGAACTTCCGACCAGATCCGCCAAGATAATTTGTGCTTGAGGCGAAGCGCGCGAGCGAGATCCTCGGACGAAATTCCCTCAAGCGAACCCCGGTACCAGGCGTTGAAAGGAATCCTGACGAGCGAAGTGAGCAGCAGCGGATTGAGGAACTGCTCCGAGAATTGGCGCTGGCCCAGCCAGAACTCGCCTTCACGATAGGACACCAGCGAGAGTGGATCGATGAAGATCGGCTTCGTGCCGATGAACTGCACGTTGTACGCGCTGGCGTCGACCAAGGTGAAACTGGATTCAAGCGCGAGGAGATGAAGATCAAGGTGGAACAGCGCCGCCCGCTTCAACAATTCGAACGGCCATTCATACGGATAGGAGATGAAGCCGATGGCCTCATGCTCAAGCACATGCTGGGAAAGGCTTTGAACCGCGGGATCGGAAGCGACGTCGGTCGAAACGAGCCATCTTTTCCCGACAAGCTCGGCAAGCAAGCCCGACGATTTCAGCCATTCAAACGAGCCGAACGCATCCTCGCGCAATATTCTGAAAATGCGGTCGCCGTAATGCGCGACATAACCCGACGGATCGCGAAACGATCCATGATCGCGCACGATCATCATCAGCCGAGCACGCTACAGCCGCGGCGCGAAGGCGGCACCACTTTCGCCGACCCAATCACATGGCACGGTACAGATCGGGAGGTTGCGGGCCCCGATGTTGCGGGTCTGGATGTCACGGATTCGGCGCTCATTTAGTGTCCCCCGGGTTCGCTGAAGATCGCATTCAGCAAAGTCACCTCATGAAACGCAAATCACCTGCCCGCGAGCACACTGCGCACTCTCCTCACAAGCAATACATCAGCCGCAAGCGAGTGCTCATGCTTGAATCATCACGCGTCCCGACCGAAAACGTCTCAAATCCTCTGCCGAAATCAAATTAAATAAAGTTCACCTCTCGAATCGAACGCGTTCGTTGACGTCGCGGATTACGACACTAATAGTCCGCACCGATGAACCGACGAACAAAATACGCACTGCTGATTTTTCTGCTCTGCAATTTCACCATCGCGGGCGTCTCGAATGCTGCGGCTTATTTAGATCCGGGCACCGGCAGCATCATCTTTCAGAGCATTGTCGCCGCCGTAGCCTCTGGCGCTGCTATTTTAGCAACGGCGTGGAGAAGCGTGTTGCGTTTTTTCAGTGGCGTCTTCAACAACAGCAACGCCGAGAAACATTCCGACAAGGAATGATTGGCCTCGATCGAACAGCCCGTTTGTTCTGTTGCTGTTTGTTGTTTTCTTTCCGTCCTGCAAAGCAGACGGCTAATCCACGCTTGATGTCGAGAATGACTTTCATGGAAAGGACCGCAAGTCCGATCACGGTGCATTGCGGTCCCTCTTCTGATTCAGCCGCTTGTTGTCCGGCTGGAGTTTAGCGTTTCGCTAAACTCTCATTCGCAGATCTCGACCGGCCGGAGGCGCCAGCCATGCGGCGTGTGGATGCGGCGCCGCACGACATAGCAATTGCCGACGTCGCTATAATATTGATCGTAATAATCATCGTAATACGGATAGCCGTAGTAACCGTACGGCCCATAAAGGCCGTAGCCGAGCGCGGCGCCGGCGGCTAAGCCGCCAAGGCCCCATCCCCAGCCCCAGCCGCCACCACGCCAACCTCCGCCGTGCCAACCGCCGCCGCCATGCCAGCCACCGAAACCGCCATGAAAGCCGCCGCCGTGGAAGCCACCGCGCGCCGACGCAGCATCCGGCGCAAGCAGGCCGATCGAGGCGACCGCTGCCAACGCGAGAAAGGTCTTACGCAACATCGTCATTTCTCCATGGATCAGATTACGAGCTACGGGAGTGAGACACCCGAAACCTGTATATGTCGCAAATTGAGCAGCTTTCGAGTGAGGAAAATCGCTCAATTCTGCGCGACCTCATGCATTGCAAGGGACGATCCTGCTGCGACGGTTAACAGCGGCTGCATGACATGCTTGATCGACGTCCTCTCCTCGCCAGCCGGCGCACGGCCAACCGAATCCGGTTACTGGAACGTTTCCAATCCCTGGATTCTTGTTCTGATACGTTTTCTTTAGGCGATCCGGTCTCCACTTCGCTCGAAAACGCTATAGAATTGAGTGTCCCTCTTTTGCGGAGCGGTTAACGCGTGCGCAAGCTGATCGATTTCGACGACGAGACGCTGGACAAGTTGACCCAGCTCGGCCGTGACCGCATGGCAACGTTGCAAGAACTCGCGGACGAGGCCTTCGCCGACCTGTTGAAGAAACACGGCGTCCCCATCGACCTCAAGGACGCGCTGCGCAAAAGCGCGGTGCTTCCGAACAAATCCGCGGCGAAGACCAAAGCAAACGCTACGAGGAAAACGTCATGACGCCGGATCCAGATCCGTTCGAGCAAGGTCAGCGCGCCGCCCGGGAAAATATTCCGGCCGAAGCCAACCCGTATCAGGATGGCACCGCCGAACACGCGCTGTGGGCTGCCGGTCACGAGGAAATCGCAGGCTCAGCCGAAGCCGGCGAAGCCGAAGACAGTTGAGCCTGGCTGCGGCTTCGCAACCCGCCTCACGCCAGCCTGCCTCACGCCAAGCTCCATCACGCCAGGACAAGATGAAGTGGCGAGATGCAGCGGCGATCCCGTTCACCCGATCTTCTTCAGCCCGTTTTTGAAACGCGGGCCGTTCGACTGATAGAACATCGCAGCACTACCCATCGCCGCGACCTGCGCCGGTTCAAGCGTGCGTATCACGCGCGCGGGCGCACCGATGATCAGGGAATGCTCGGGGAATTCCTTGCCCTCGGTGATGACCGCACCGGCGCCGACGATGCTGCCGCGGCCGATCCTGGCGCCATTCATCACGATCGAGCCCATGCCGACCAGCGCGCCGTCTTCGAGCGTGCAGCCGTGCAGGATGACGTTGTGACCCACGGTGCAGTTCTTCCCGATCGTCAGCGGATAGCCACGATCGGTATGGCAGGTCGAATTGTCCTGCACGTTGGAGCCTTCGCCGACCTCGATCCATTCATTGTCGCCGCGCAGCACCGCGCCGAACCAGATGCTGGCCGAACTGAACAGACGCACCTTGCCGATCACGGTCGCGGTCTCGGCAATGAAGTAGTTGCCGTCTGCGGGAAGGTCGGGCGCCTGCCCGTCAAGCTCATAAATCGCCATGCTCGGTCAATCTCCTGAAATGTCAGGACGACCTTGGCACAGCGGGAAGCGCGTTTTCAAGCAAGCCCCCTGTCCGGTCTCCGGGTAGCAGGACGTGCTGGAGCTTTTCGGTTCCGATGGGATCAGAACCGGGCTCCAGCTTGCTGTCTTGACGCGTTTTCTTCACGCGAACCGGAAATCCACTTCGCTCGAAAACGCGCCAGATGCGGCCGAAGCCGAAGGTTCGGTTCAGACCAGCAGGCCGGCGGCGCGCAGCGTCATCAGGAAGAATGTTCCGGACATCAGGCTCCAGAAACCCGCCAGCACCGTCGCCATCATGACGAATTCGAAGCGGCGGTTCTCGAGCCGCACCCCATGCAGGGTGTTTCGCATGATGATGAAGGGCGCGGCAAAGACCAGGAACGGAACGGCGGCGAAGGTCTTCGGCGCTACGCCTTCCTGCAACAGGCTGAAGCCCGCCGGCCGCTGCGCCATGAGTTGATAACCGCTGGTGAGAGCGCCCGCGAGCGAGAAGCCGATGCAGAGTGAAAACAGCGAATTCAATGCATCAGGCGACATCGGGGCACATCCACTACGCAATTGGCCCCGTCTGTCTCGCAAAATTGGCCGCTGGCCGCCACAATATCCTTAAGAAAGGGTTAACGCAGCCGGCTGGAACCACGCCCTCGACATGACTCAGACGAGCCGGTGCGTAGGAGACCCAGAAGGAAATTTTCCCGTTGCATGGCATAGTCCGCGCAACTGATTCGGCCTCTTCCGTTATCTCCACGATGCTGCGTTCATGACGTTCTCCTCCACTGCCCGGCACTCCCCCCGCAGGTCGCGGCGGCATCACCGCGCCCAGATGCTTCCCCTCGTTGCAGCCGGCGCCATCGCCACCTCGGCGATTGCGCTGGTGGCCTATCTGCTGTGGCCAACCTGGGGCGCAGAAGCCTCGAACGGGCCGGATCGCCTGCCCGTCAGTATCGGCGGCACGCTGTTCAATGTGCCGGTCAAGGCGATCCGCATGAAGATTCAGCGCCACTCCGGACCGCAGGAACGCATCGATCTCAGCTTCGCCTATCCTTCGCTCGATGTCCCGGAGCCGCCCAAACGCGTCGATGCGAAGACCGTGGAGCTACAGGCGATGCAGCCGATCGACCGCATTTTCCTGTCGATTGCGGCAAGCCGCGAGGCACCCGCGCCCGATGAACTGGTGAACACCATCTATCCGCGCTATCTCGACCAGGCTGCGCCTGTCACGCAGGATGGCCTGACCATGCGCGCGTTTCGCGACGGCACGCCCTACAGCGGCGAAGACCTGTTTGTTGCAGAAACCCCGCGCCTGAGCGCGAGTTGCACGCGCGACGCGGCGACGCCGGGCATGTGTCTGAGCGAGCGCCGCATCGACGGCGCCGACCTGACGTTTCGCTTTCCGCGGAGCTGGCTTGCGCAATGGCGCGAGGTGGCCAAGGCGATGGACCGTTTGACCGTGCAATTGCATGGGGAGAAGGCAGGCGCGTCATCGCAGGGATGACGCTTTGCCGGATCACAAAAGCCAAAAATCAGTAGGCCGTTCGACGCGGTACTGGAGCATGATCCGGAAAAGTGTGAAGCGGTTTTCCGAAAAGATCATGCTCAAACAGGGATCTGGAGCGCGATGGGCGATTCAACCTGACCCATTGCGCTCCGGCATTGATCGACGCATGCCGGAAAAGCTTGCAGAACGTTTCGGCTTACGGGGCGTTTTGGAGTGAATGCCTGCCTCGGATCTGGATAGCGGGGTGGCTGCCGGTTCGCGCGTGAAGCATCAAAACAAAAAACACTGAGCTCGTCTCGGTTCTGATTCATCAGAACCGAGACCGCTCCAGCCCTATTCCACCAGATCGTCCTCGAGAATGGCCATCTGGAATTGAAATGAGCGGTCGTCATCCTCGTCATCGACGAACAGCACGCCGATGAATTCCTCGCCGATATAGACTTCGGCGGAATCGTCCTTCTTCGGCCTCGGCACCACGCGAATCTTGGGATTCCCGAATACGCGCTTGAGATATGCGTCGAGCTTCCTGACTTCCTGAACGTCCACGGCGGTCTCCCATACGATTACGACCTGGAGAGATTTGCAAAAACCTGACTGGCTCTGACTGGATCAAAACCGCTCAAGCCTCAGGTTCACGACTTCGCGCGCCCCGATCTCCACCCCCGGATCAGGCCCGGGGCAGGCTTTCGCTCGAACGCTATAGGACGAGACGAAGCCGAGCGCCAGAGATAATCCCCGGAGATCATACTTGCTCGATCCCTGCGGTCCCGATCCCACGGGTTCACACTTGGTCCCCTGGGACGCCACACATGATCATCAGACGTCACTCCTGCGACCTGGTACTGCCCGAATTTCGATGCTGACGTCAATTCCAGAAAATCAGAGCCCGGTCGCGTTGAGCATCTGATCCATGGTGCGCGACGGCTCGGCGCATCCCGCCTCGCCGACGATCTTCGCCGGCACGCCCGCCACCGTCACATTGTGAGGCACCGGCTTCACAACCACCGATCCCGCCGCGATGCGGGCGCAATGGCCGACCTCGATATTGCCGAGAATCTTGGCGCCGGCTCCAATCAACACGCCGTGACGAATCTTCGGGTGGCGGTCCTCGTTCTCCTTGCCGGTGCCGCCCAGCGTAACACCGTGCAGGATCGAGACATCGTCTTCGATGACAGCCGTTTCGCCGCAGACAAATCCGGTGGCGTGATCGAGGAAGATGCCGCGGCCGATCCTCGCCGCCGGATTGATGTCGGTCTGAAACACCGACGAAGAGCGGCTCTGCAGGTAATAGGCAAAATCCTTGCGGCCCTTTTGATAAAGCCAGTGCGCCAGACGATGGGTCTGGATCGCGTGGAAGCCCTTGAAATAGAGCAGCGGGTCGATGAAGCGCGAGGTCGCCGGATCGCGGTCGTAGACTGCGACGAGATCGGCGCGGAAGGCGTGGCCGATATCCGGTGCATCGCGCAGCGCTTCATCGAAGGTCTGGCGGATCAGATCGCCCGACAGTGCCGAATGGTCGAGACGCTCGGCGATGCGATGCACCACCGAGTCTTCCAGGCGCTCGTGATGCAGCACGGTCGCATAGATGAAGGACGCAAGCTCGGGTTCGCGCCGAACGATGTCCTCGGCCTCCTGCCGCACGCGATCCCAGATCGGATCAAGCGTGGTCAGTTTCGTGCCCTGCGGATTGACCTGATGCACTGCCATTTTTGCTGTTCTCGCGACGATGGTCACCGAATGGTATTTATAACACAGTGAGGGAAAAGCTGTCTCAGGCCGAGCCTTGCCTATGGTGAATGCCGCGTCTACGCCGTATGCAGTGTAAGCCTTTGAAGTGACGTATTTTCTTCATAGAGGCCGAACGCCGCCTTCGCCGGGAAGGTGGCTTCAAAGTGGTCGGGAATCCCGGGAAATCAAGCGCCGGACATCCAACTATTTGCGGATTCCGGCTCGCACCGGGCGAGGGCAAGGTGACTGCAAACGGGGGAGAAGCAGCATCAATACGCAGACTTTAACGGCGCGCCGGACCGGTTCGAGCTGGGTCTGGGCGCCGATGCTGGGCATTCCACTGATGTTGGTGGCGCCAGCGATCTGGAATCGCTACCCGCTGCTGCAGTGGGACACCGGGGGCTATCTGGCGAGGTGGTATGAGGGCTATCTGGTACCCAGCCGCTCGACCACCTACGGTCTCTATCTCCATCTCGGCGAGGCTTCCGGCTTCTGGATCAATCTCGGCGTCCAGGCCCTGGCGACGCTTTGGATCCTGCAACTGACCTTGCGCGTGTTCGGCATCACGCGGCCGTCGCGGCTGATGGCCGTCGGCACCATCCTTGTTCTGACCACGGCGCTGCCATGGCTGGCCAGCATGCTGCTGACCGATATTTTTGCCGGCCTGTCGGTGCTGTCGCTGTTCATCCTGGTGCTGCACGGCGACAAGACCTCGATCACGGAGAAGATTCTTCTATTCGCCTTCACCGCGTTCGCCGGCGCGACCCACAGCGCCACGCTGGCGGTGCTGCTCGGCCTGTGCTGCGTGGGCTGGGTGGCGCAGCCTTTCCTGCCGAAGCGCATTACCGTTTCCGGTCTCTCGCAAGGCAGCTTCACCATCATTGCCGGCGCGCTGATGCTGCTGGCGACGAATTTCGCATTCTCGGGTCAACTGGCATGGACGCCCGGCGGCTATGGCGTCGCCTTCGGCCGCATGATGCAGGATGGCATTGTCGCGCGCTATCTGCACGATCACTGCCCCGAGCAGAAACTGAAGCTCTGCCCCTACCGCAATGAATTGCCGCCCACTGCGGACGACTTCCTATGGGGCCACAGCATGTTCGACAAGCTCGGCCGCTTCAAAGGCCTCGACGATGAGATGGGCTTCATCGTGCTGCATTCGCTGGCCGAATATCCTGCCTGGCAGGTGGAAGCGGCGATCGCCGCCACCGCGCATCAGCTGGTCGATGTCGCCACCGGCGAAGGCACGTTGAGCTGGCTGCCCCACACCTACGGCATCATCGAGCGCTATGTCCCCGCCCAGGCCAAGGCGATGCGCGCCGCGCGTCAGCAGCGCCGCGGCATCGACTTCACGCCTGTGAACTGGATCCATGTGCCGGTCGCGCTGGCCTCGATGCTGCTGACGCTGGCGATCCTCGCTTCGTCACTCTGGCGGCGGAAGCTCGACGACGTCACGCTGCTGGCGACGACGGTGGTCCTGGCATTGCTCGGCAACGCCGCCGTCTGCGGCGTGATCTCCGGTCCGCATGACCGCTACGGCGCACGCCTGGTGTGGATCGCGACGCTGACGGTGCTGATCGCCGCCATCAGGCACTTCACGGCCGACAACGAGGCCGGCGACGACTCATTTGCGTTGTGATCATTTGCTGCGTTGTGATCATTTGCGCTGCGAGAGGAATTCCAGCACGCCGGTCTTGTAGACCTTGTCGCCGACCGCGCGCATGTGGTCGCGGCCCGGGATATCGAGCACCTTCGAGCCCGGAATGATCCTGCCGAGTTCGGAAGCTGATCCCGCGATCTCGTCGGCGGTGCCGACCGCGATCAAGACCGGCACGGTGATGCTGGCAGCCTCTTCCCGCGTCATCAGCCGGCGCGAGCCGCGCAGGCAGGCCGCGAGCGCCCTGCGGTCGGAGCGGGTCTGATCGGCGAAAGCGCGGAAGGTGCGGCCGATCGGATCGGTCACGTCTTCCAGCGAGTCCGCTTCCAGCGCCTTGGCGACGTTTTCGCCGGGACCGCCGCCCTCGATCAGTCCCATCGCAATGCCGCCGAAAATGGCCGAACGCAACCGCTGCGGCACCCGGTTGGCGAGCCAGGCGGTCATCCGGCCGCCAAGCGAATAGCCCATGATGTCGGCGCGCTCGATGTCGAGATGATCCATCAGCGCGGTGATGTCGCCGGCCATGATGCCGATATGATAATTTTCCGGATCGTAGAGCTTCTCGGAATCGCCGTGGCCGCGATTGTCGAGCGCAATGACGCGGTAGCCGTGCTTCCTCAATTCCGAAACCCAGGTCGGATAGACCCAGTTCACGGTCTTGTTCGAGGCAAAGCCATGGACAAGCACGATCGGATCGCCCTCACCTTCGTCGAGATAAGCAATTTCAACATCGCCGTTATGGAAGCTCGGCATCGGTCATTCCATGTTTTGAGGGAGGGTTGGAAGCCGGCAAATTAGCCTTGGGCGGCGGCGCCTGCCAGTGGCATGCTAGGCGCTGATGCCACGGCTGCCATCTGTTTTCGCAGCCGCTGTGCCTTCCGGTGATGCAGCCACGACCATGTCAGCCGCTCGGTCGTGGCCTTGATCGACGACAGGAAACCGAACACCGCAAGCAGCGCGCTGAACAGCCAAAGCGTCAGATTGAACGCGCCTGTTGCCAACAGCAACGCGCCGCGGCCGAGTATCTTCAGGATCGCGCGCGTCTGGTTGCCCTTGGATTCCGCAAGCCGCGCCGCGCGTGCTACGTCTTTCGGACCTTCGGCAATTTTCAGCGTATCGAGCGCGCCCCGCATGCCGGCCTTTTCACCGACGCGTCCGACATCCTTGCCGAGACGGACCAGGCCCGCCGCCTGTTCGGGACGAAACGCCGCCTTGATTGCCGAGACGGTCTGGCCGGGCCGCAGGATCGAGGCGGATTCGACCGCCTCTTCCAGCATCGGCGTGTCGACGATGTCCCGCGCAGAACGGCCGGCCCACAGCGTCAGCCCTTCGCCGAGCCGGTCGACCTTGCGCGCATCCTTGACCAATGTGAGGCCGGCACGCACCGGCGCGGCGCCGCCGACGGAAACATAGGTGGCCGCGGTGATCGCAAGCCCGGCCGCAGCGAGGCCCAGCACCAGTCGATCGGTCGGCTCTCCCATGACGAGGTGCTTGCCTTCGCGCACCACATCCCTGATATCGCCAAAGACAAAGAGGTCGCCGGCTACGGTCCCGGACATGCTCGCGACATCATCGGCATTGCCGGTCAGAAGACCGCTGGCAAAGCCCTTGGCGAAATGCGAAGTCGAATTCTGCTCGGCAACGGCGTCGCTGACCCGGTGCAATAATTCATCATTGAGAGAAATATTCTTCGCTTTGGCCAGATCGACGAAACTATTGGCAAGATCAGCATCGTTGGCAGCAAGCGCGGCCTCGATATTTGCGCTTATGACAGAGCTGTCATGCTGCAGAACCGAGTTGACTTGAAGATCGGAAAGCTGAGCCGGATCGTCCTGGGCTGCAAGCACCGCGGCTGCATTGCGCGCATGCGGCCACAGCAGCACGCACGCCACCGCGCATACCGTCATGCCAGCAATGGCCGAACTCAGCCGCAACAGTTTCATTCAGGAAACCCTGATATTTCGACTCTGCCTAGATGGTGTGCCGCCTTTAAGACACAACGGCCCCGACGAAAGAAGGGCTTCTCTGAGACGACAAGATTGTGTCGAATTTGCATGAGCAAATGAGCGGCTGGGGCCTAGGAATCAACTCCACCCGTCAGTATGGTGCGCGGCATTTCAATGCTGCTACGTGCGTTGACGCGTTCGCCAGCATTGCTATCCAAGGTGAATATATTATGTCCGACCATGTCGTTCCGCACTTTCACAATGACGCCGGCGTTTCGGTGATCGAAATCGGATCGAAAGAGTTCATGTGCGTGGGCGCCAATCCGCCCTTCGACCATCCCCATGTCTTCCTCGATCTCGGCAACGACAACGAGATCATCTGCCCCTATTGCTCGACGCTGTATCGCTACGCCGCCGATCTCAAGGCCGGCGAGGCGCGCCCGCCCGAATGTGTGCTGAAGGATAAAGTCGCCTGATCGGCCGGTGGCCGCCGCACGCACGATTTTTGTCGCAGGCGCCGGGATCGGGGGATTAACGGCAGCACTGGCACTGGCAAAATCCGGCTTTCGCGTCGTCCTACTCGATAAGGCCGAACGGCTCGAGGAAGCCGGTGCCGGCCTGCAGCTTTCACCCAATGCCAGCCGCGTGCTGATCGATCTCGGACTGCAGGCGCGGCTCGCTACGCGGGCCGTTACTCCCGAGGCGATCTCGATCTTCAGCGCCCGCGCCGGCGGCGAGATTGCGCGGCTGCCGCTCGGGGAAGCCGCCTCCTCCCGCGCCGGCGCGCCTTACTGGGTGATCCATCGTGCCGACCTGCAGGCGGCCCTGCTGGCCGCCGTCAACGACCATCCCGACATCGAGCTCAGGCTCGGCTGCCAATTCGAGGACTCAGCTCCCCATGCCAAGGGGCTGACCGTGGTCCAGCGCAGCGGCATGACCCGCCGCCAGGACGTCGCGCTGGCGCTGGTCGGTGCCGATGGCATCTGGTCGACGGTCCGCGGCCAGCTGTTTCCAAAAGTGCAGCCGCAATTCTCAGGCCTGATTGCCTGGCGCGGGACGCTGGAATCCACACAACTTCCCCGCGAACTGACTCCGCTCCGCGTGCAACTCTGGATGGGACCGGATGCGCATCTGGTCGCCTATCCGATCTCGAACGGGCGCAGGATCAATGTCGTCGCCATCGTGCCGGGAACCTGGAACCGGCCGGGCTGGAGCGCGCCTGGCGAGGCCGCCGAAATCAAGCATGCATTTGCCCCCTCGCAATGGCCGCCGGCCGCGCGGATGCTGATCGGCGCCGTCGATGAATGGCGAAGATGGGCCTTGTTCACGGTCACCGGCCTTGGCGAATGGACCAGCGGCGCGATCGCCCTGCTCGGCGACGCTGCGCATGCGATGCTGCCGTTTGCTGCGCAAGGCGCAGGAATGGCAATCGAGGATGCTGCGGTGCTGGCCAAGTGCCTTGCTGAGTCCGACCGCGACGAGGCTTCGGCGATTGCGGCGGCGATGCAGCGCTACGCCGGCCTGCGCCAGAAGCGGGTGGCGCGGGTGCAGCGCGCGGCGCGGCAGGCCGGGTCGATTTATCATCTCTCGGGCCCCCTCGCCGCCGCGCGCGACCTCACCATCAAGACCATGGGTGGCGAGCGCGTGCTGGCGCGGCAGGACTGGATCTACGACTGGCGGCCTTAGAGCACGATCCGGAAAAGCTAATACCGGTTTTGCGAAAAGATCACCGATGGCCCGCGATCAATGCACCGCGCCAAGGGATCGCGCGGCGGAATGCCCACCCTTCTGTTTTAGGGGCGGCTGATCCGGCGCCGGAGTCGCCGCGGCAGTCGGTGGCGATTCCTGGCATTTGTTGCGCCGCCAGTTCTCTTCGGCCAGCTTGAGCCGCGCACGAGCGGTGATGTAATCGTTTCGGTAGGCGAGTTCGCCGACGACCGCGCCGCCAGTGCCGGTGTTGGCCTTTGCGATCAATCCCTGCAGCTCCGCTGAGCGCGACGAAAGCCGCTTGCGTTCGGCCTCCAGCTGCTTGCAGTCGTAATAATCATAGACGGCGGGATCGACGAACGCGCCGGACAGCGGCCCGTCGCCCATATTGGCGCAACCGGACAAGGTGATGCCGGAGAGAAACAGCGCCAGCGCGGCAGCGGTCCGGCGGGACGGGATGTAACGGACAATGGAAGCGGTCATGCGGCCTTGGTAATGGGACAATCTTGCCGTTGCGTAAAGCAGTCGCAGGTGTCGGCATTGAGGCTTTGCCTTGCACCTTGGGCCGCACTGTGGAAAGGAATGCGGGATCAGACTATCCTATTTCCCCGTGGTCAGAAAACACGCTAACTCCCTGATCCCGTGGCCAAAGCGGACGTGGCGGAACTGGTAGACGCAAGGGACTTAAAATCCCTCGATGGCAACGTCGTGTGGGTTCGAGTCCCACCGCCCGCACCAATTTCATCATCTTGATCTGCAACCTGCTCCTCCAGCGTGACGGGCTTTGCTGCACCCTGGCCTAATGCTGCATCTTTCCTCGCACCTGATCCCAACTCTCCCGATTGCTCACGAATATTCTCGGCTTGAATTCGCGAGCGACATCGAAGGAGGCGAATTCGCCGGCCTGGCGCATTATCGTATCGATGTGGACAGGGCAGTCGTTCGGCGTCTCCTTGGTGCAAAACGCCAGGCCGGCAGCGCTCGGCTTCACCAGCGGATCGTTGGTTGCGGATGCGCCGGTCCGCTTGATCTCTGCACCATCGACATAGAACGTTTCATTGCTGCTCGCATCGAGGCGAATGGAGACAGTGCGGCCCTCGATCTTGCCGTCAAGCGAGCCGCCGGCCTTGATGGCGAAGCAGCCGATCTCGGGGATCGCCGCCGGATTCACGTCGACTCCGTTCTTGCCGCAGAGCGACGAAAAGAAATTCCGGTAGCGTCCGAGATTGGGATAAGTCGGAAAGTCGTTGGCACCGGCGACGGCTTGGGGCGCAGCGCCGAGTGCTGCGACCATTGCGACGAGGCTGATCGTCTTGAGATGGCGCATGACGGAAATCCTTGCGAACATCGAGGCGAAGATAGAACCCTCGCGCGCCAAATCGATGACGTCGGCACGACGCGTCGATGCCATGTCGGGATTGCTCATCGTTGACAGGCGCTGTCCGGTGGAACGATCGATCAAAGGCCGATGCCCCTCATAACCGCGCGTTAACCTCAGCCGCGAAAAGCCGCAACCGAAGGATGTATTTTCTCCACGTTATCACCACTTATTAGGCGTTTCCGCGCGAGGCTCCTTACATGCTCGAAAATGGCGAATATGCTGCCTGGTACAAGACGCCCAAGGGCGAAGGCACTGCTATCCTCGTTCTTGCAAATGGCAAGATCACCGGGAGCGACAGCGTGCTGGTCTATTCCGGCACCTATGAAGTCGACGGCGATCGTTTCTCGGCAGTCGTCTTCACCAGGCGGCATAGCCTAGGACAGTCCTCCTTGTTCGGCATCGATGACATCGAACTGGAGCTGGAAGGAAAATCGAACGGCAAGACCCTCTCCTGTTCCGGATACGCCAGGCACGCCCCGGAACTGCCGTTTCACGCAACGCTCATTCGTGTTCAGGACCCGCCGTCGGCCAGAACTGGACAACGAAAGCCGGCCGATCCGACCATTGGCCCGCGGCAGCCATTCGCCCCGCGCCTGGCGATCAGATCGATTTAGGCCTCGTCGGCTGGCCTAGCGGTCTGTTGAAGAAGTCTCTAGCGAACCGGGCTTGGGAGTGATTCTCTCGGTAGCTGCATGGGCTTTCAGAAGCCATTCCGCCGCCTCGCCGAGTTGAGGCTGAAAGCAAGGTCGGACTGACCGGCTTTCGCTTATTCGAATCAAGGGGTATCTATTCCGTATGCTGAGGAACTCACCAGCCGAACCTGATGCTCTTGGACGCGGCGCTTACAGCGCCGTGGAAGCCTTGCGGCTCCTTAACTTCAATCGTCCGGGACTTCCCCCAGTCCGTCCAGTTTCCCGCCAAACCATTGCTCGCTGGCTCCGGGGGTATGACCATGGCGAAGTGGGTCATTCCGAACCGTTGTGGACGCCGGATTATCAAAACGATGACGATCAGATCGAGCTGAGCTTTCGTGATCTCATCGAGCTACGTTTCGTGAAGACATTTCGTGATCTTGGAGTCGGCCTGAAGACCATTCGTGATTGCTATAGGCGAGCCGTTGATGAAGTCCGAGACATACGCCCTTTTTCTACTCAACGCTTCCGAACGGATGGGAAAACAATCTTTTTGGAAATAACTGAGAAAGATCATGATGGTCGGATGATTGATCTCCGAAAACGACAACAGGTGTTTCGTTCAATCATCGAACCCAGCCTCCGTGATCTAGAATTTGATGCGTCCACAGTGTCTCGATGGTACCCTATGGGAATGCGGCATCGAGCCGTTGTCATCGATCCAGGACGATCTTTTGGTCGACCGATCGTCCAGCAAGGTATACCAACAGAGACTTTGGCGGCAGCTGTGAAGATTGAGGGCTCGATCGACTCTGTTGTTCGGCTCTACGAAGTATCGAAAGCGGAGGTGCGTTCGGCTCTCGAATTCGAGCAACAATTGGCAGCGTGAAGCTGCTGGTGGACCATAATCTTAGTCCGGCGATCCCTCGCGCCCTGCAGCATTTATACCCTG
>DASZTN010000102.1:0-2320 GCA_035547995.1 Bradyrhizobium sp.
GGCTGATGCGACTTGTTGATCAGCCGCCGCAGCGCCCGGTGATAGGGCTTGTAGAGCGCTTCGATCCGCGCCAGCGCGTCGTCGACGCTGATGCGCTCGCGATAGATCTCCTGGCCGTCGCCGACCACGCGTGGGATGGTACCGAGGCCGCCGGCGACCCGCATCGAGCGGGTATTGGCGAAACTCGGCAGCCGCCCGATGAACATCCGCGGATCGAGCTCGTAAGGCTCGCGGTTAACATCAACATAGGAGCGGGGGAAATTGACCCGGACGGTGGGAAAACCGCGCGCGCTGAGGCCCCCGATCAGTTCGTCCATGAACGAGTCCTCGGAGCGGCGCAGCGCCGCAAGGTCAATGCGCGAGGCGTTCAGAAAGTCGTGCGGGTAGACCGAGCCCGAATGGGGGGAATTGAAGATGATCGGTGCCCGCCACTCGGCCGGCTCTACGATCTCGAACGGGGGCGACAGTTCACCTTCCAATTGGGTCATCCTCGGGCGCCGTCCCTGTCATCCGTTACCTCGCAAACGTCTGTCCTGCAAACGTCAATTCTGCCAGAAAACGGAAGTTTTATGGGAATCTATTGTCGGTAATCGCAGCGGTTCTGCCAAGCGAAAAAAATCCAAAACCGCCTGGAATGTCTCCGAGATGCCTAAAAGCTTGCCTTGATTGCATTGCGCGGCATTCCGGTCCACAGATATGGTGCGGGCAGGCTGGCGGCGCACCTTACCCCTTCACCCGAAATTTACTCTCTGCCGGCTTAGTAAACGAACGCTCTTTCCTCTCATTCGGATTCGACGATCCATCGCCATGCACAAGATTCTCCTCGCCGAAGACGACAACGACATGCGCCGCTTCCTGGTCAAGGCG
This sequence comes from Bradyrhizobium sp., assembly GCA_035547995.1. GTDB lineage: Bacteria > Pseudomonadota > Alphaproteobacteria > Rhizobiales > Xanthobacteraceae > Bradyrhizobium. Next base: position 868 of record DASZTN010000102.1, read on the forward strand.
CTGGAAAATGCCGGTTTTCAGGTGTCGTCGCACGACAATGGCATGTCGGCCTATCAGCGGTTGCGTGAGGAGCCGTTCGAGATGCTGCTCACCGATATCGTAATGCCGGAGATGGACGGGATCGAGCTCGCCCGCCGCGCCTCGGAACTCGATCCTGACATCAAGATCATGTTCATCACCGGCTTTGCCGCGGTGGCGCTGAATTCGGACTCCGAGGCGCCGAAGAACGCCAAGGTCTTGGCCAAGCCGGTCCACCTTCGCGAACTGGTCAGCGAGGTAAACAAGATGCTGGCAGCCTGATTCGGCTGCCTGCGACCGGCGACGAACTGTCTTAGGGACCCACTGCTTTTAAGAAGGGCTATGGGTTGCCTGTCCGGCCCGGAGCCGATATACGACACCCCATCCCGACACGACTGGTCCTAGGGCGCGTAGCTCAGCGGGAGAGCACTACCTTGACATGGTAGGGGTCACAGGTTCGATCCCTGTCGCGCCCACCATCCGGTCCGCCCGAATCGGTATTTCTGAAGCGATCCTCCGTGGCCGGGTAACTCCCGGCCAGCTTCCTTTCGACCGGGGCCGACGCCGGAATTTCGGCGGCTCGCAGCCATCCCTATTGGTAACTACCCAAGGTATGAACCGCATCCTCGGCAAATGAGGTGTCGATTGCCTTGGACACGTCGACCTCTTGCTTCAGATAGCCCTTGGCGAGAAACCAGCGCATGTCGTTGGCCATGCCGGCCGCGTTGACTTTGCCGTTCGGATCGAGGCCCGGCATGATCATCTTCTCATACAGCCCCGGCGCCCGCACCGAGGTGTTCTTGCTGAGGATCGACACGATCGCAGCACGGTCGATGTTCTTGCGGAAGGCGTTGTTGTAATCGCGTACGCCTTTCAGGTAGGCGACCATAAAGCGCTGGGCAACGGCCTTGCGCTTGGCGGCAAAATCGGGGCCATAGAGCAGCACGGCGACCTGCTGGTTCGGATACATCTTGTCCCCGGTGATGAGCAGCTTGCCGATCCCCTTCTGCTCGGCCGACTGCATCAGCGGCTCGATCAGATAGGCGGCGTCGACGCTTCCCGATGCCAGCGCCGCCATGCTGTCGCCAAAGCTCAAATTCTGCAGATTGAGATCGCCCTCCTTGAGGCCGATATTCTTGAGCAGCTCGCTCATGGCGATCTCGTTGGTGGTCCCGACGCCGAATCCGGCCAGCGCCACGTTGCGGCCTTTCAGGTCCGCAGGGCTCTTGACCTGATCGGCGACCGCGTTCCGGACCACGAAGCCGAGATAGCCCGCGCCCGGAGGCATGCTGCCCTTATCCGCAACCACCTTGATGCCGATGTCCTGGCGTGTCGCATTGTAGATCGCCGCACTCGGCGCCCCTCCGGCGACGTCGACCTGACCGGAGGCCAGCGCCGTGACAACCGAGGAAACCGAATCGAGCTGGATGGTCTG
>DASZTN010000103.1:0-4452 GCA_035547995.1 Bradyrhizobium sp.
GGCGTCCGCGCGGTCACGGTCCTCGACGCCGCGGCGTTCGCGCGCTTTGCCGGCCCCGCGGCGCCCGTGCCGCGCCCCGCCGGGGCCGTCGCCACGACCACGCCCCCGCCGCCGCCAGGGCCGGCCGAGACCCAGGTTGCCCAGGGCCTGCAGATTCTGCCGCGCTCGGTCTTGTTCAAGCCGCTCCGCGCCGATCCCCGCTGGCCGCATTTCTCGGCGACGTACCAGCACTGGACCGACGACCGCGACGTGAAGGAGGCCGGCGTCGCCAGCTTCGGCGAGACCATCCCGCTCGTCCGCGATTCCGGTCTGGGGGGCCAATGGGAGGTCGGCATTCAGGGCGGCGTGTTCGCGGTGTTCGACCTGGCAGGCGAAAGCGCCGACCTCATCAATGCGGACTACTTCGTTGGGCTGCCCCTGTCATATCGACAGGGGAATTTCTCCTTCATGTTCCGCCCGTATCACCAGAGTTCGCATCTCGGGGACGAGTACATCCTGCGCAAGGGCATCACCAAGGCCCAGCGCGTCAACCTGAGCTACGAGGTGCTGAACGCGATCGCGTCCTACGATTTCGGGCCGTCCTATCGCGTCTATGGCGGCGCCGGCTGGCTGTTCGATGTCGACCCCGGCAATCTCGATCGCTGGATGGGTCAGGTCGGCGCGGAATATCGCAGCACGGCGGTGTGGTGGGACGCCGTGCGGCCGGTCGCGGCGCTCGACATGCAGTTCTGGCAGCAGCATTCGTGGGAACCGAACCTGTCCCTGCGCGCGGGGGTGGAGCTGGAGAACGTCGACATCCTCAGCCGGCGGATCATGATCGCCGGCGAATATTTCCACGGACATAATCCGAATGGCCAGTTCATCACCCGCGACCTGCAATTCTTCGGCATCGGGATCCATGCATTCGTCGATTAAGCGCGGCCCGCACGGCGTGTGTTCGCAAATGCAAAACAATACGAGCGCTCATTTCGCAAGTGCAAAATAGGCGATTCCGAGAATCCGAGTGGCAATTCGGCAACGGCGGTGTAGATTGCTCCGGCGCATTCAGACCGGCCTTGGCAGGCCGGACGAAACGTGCTTAATGGGCCGAGATAGAAAACCCAGGGAAGGCTACAGCAGTGCGTGAGACGCTAGCTCGATGGATCATCTACAAGCGCGGCATCTTTCTCGCGATTATGGCGGTCATCACCGCGTTCTTCGCATGGGGTGCGAAGGACGTGAAGGTTGCCACGGTCTTCACCGAACTGCTGCCTTCGAATCATCGCTTCGTTAAGACGTTTCTGGATCATCCGAACTTCGGCAATCCGCTGACCATCCAGATCATGGTGCGGCGGACGGACGGGAACATCTATAATCCTGAAACTTTGGGTAAAGTTTGGGATTTGACGCGCGACATCGACCTCGCGCCGGCGATCGACCACGACCAGATCCTGTCGATCTCCACCGAAAAGGCCCGATACGCGGAGGCGACGCCTTTCGGCATCGAATCAAAGCCGTTGATGGGCGACCATGCGCCGGCTAACGCGGCCGAGGTCAAGGAATTCCAGGAACGCTTGGCCAAGGCGCCGGGCATCTCGCGATTCCTGATCTCGCCCGACGGCACCGCAACACTGATCCGCGCGACCTTCATCGAGCGCCTGCTGGATTACGGCAAGACGTTCGAGTTCACGCAGCATCTGGTCGAACAGGCGCGCTGCACCGTCAAGGTCAACAAGGACGGCTCGTGCCCGGCCGGCAAGCTCGACACACATCATGAGGTTCATGCAGCGGGCCAGCCGATGCTGACTGGCTGGGTGTACCGCTATGAGTCGGAGATGATGTACATCTTCGGCATCACCATCGGTCTGATGCTGCTGCTGCTCGTCCTGTACACACGCAATCTGGCCGGCGTCGTGACGCCGATCGTGGTCAGCGTCGTCTGCGCCATCTGGGGCTTCGGCCTTGCCGGATGGCTTGGCCACAACGTCGAACCGCTGATCCTGATCGTGCCGCTGCTGCTGGTCGCGCGCTCCATCAGCCACGCGGTGCAGCAGACCGAGCGCTATTACGAGCTGTTGTTCGAGCTCGGCGACCCGAGCACCGGCAAGCTGGCCGACAAGCGCTTCGCTGCGTTCCATGCATTGCGCGTCATGGTGGCGCCGGGCGTCGTCGGCATCATCACGGACATTCTCGGCCTGTACCTGATCGCGATCGCACCGATCCCGATGTTGCAGAAGTTCGCGATCTTCTGCGGCTGGTGGGCGGTGGCGCTGATCCCTGGCGACGCGTTCCTGACGCCGGTGGTGCTGTCCTATCTGCCGGTTCCGCACAACGTCGAATCGATCGTTTCGCCCACCAAGCGGACCCCGCTGCACCGCAGCATCTTCTGGCTGCTGGGCCGCGCCGCCGCTTGCGCGCATGGTTCGGCGGCGAAATACACCGCCGCGGTCTCGGTGCTGGTCATTCTGGCTTCGGTCTTCGTGGTCGTCACCCGGCTGGAACTCGGCAATGCGGCTTCCGGCAGCTCGCTGCTATGGCCGGATTCCGAATACAACAGCGCGGTCATGAATTTGAACAAGTACTTCCCGGGCCTCAACACCCTGGAAATCGTGTTCGAAGGCAAGCATCCGCAAGCGATGCGGAGCGGAGACGCCGAGATCGCGATGCAGCGGATTCAGCGACGGATCGAATCCGATCCGAATCCGCCGTCGGCGACCCTGTCATTCGCCGATTATCCGCCGGAGGCCAACCGGCTGTTCTCGGGTGGCAATCCGAAGTGGCTGCCGCTCGACAACACGGATCGTGCCGTCAATGCGGCTGTTGGGGCGCTATTGATCGGCAACAACCCGAAAAACTTCTCGAACGTCGCCGACTTCACCTTGAGCAACGGCACGGTATCGCTGTGGTACAAGGACAAGGCCCAAGGCACGATCGAGCGGGCGCTGAAGCAAGCCGACGAGGCCATCAAGGTGGTCGGGGCCGACCACAAGGATTTCCGGATCCGCATGGCGTCTGGCACGATCGCGCTGCAGAAGTCGGTCAACGACACGGTCCACGTTTATCACTGGCTGATCCTCGGTCTTTTGGTCACGACGATCTTCATCACGGTCAGCCTGGCGTATCGGTCGCTGGTCGGCGGCTTCATCCTGCTGCTGTCGGTGAACGTCGCGAACCTGCTGCTGCTGGTCGCGATGGTCTTCCTTGGCATCGGTCTCGACGTGAACACGATGCCGGTCGCGGCGATCGGCATCGGCGTCGGCATCGACTACGGCATCTATCTGCTGAGCCGTATCTGCGAGGAGTACCAGACCCATCATGACTACGGGGCGGCGATCGACGCTGCGGTGACCACGACTGGCAAGGCCATCTTCTTCACCGCGACGATCGTCGTCGTCGGCATCCTCCCCTGGTACTTCATGTCGAACCTGAAGTTCCTTGCGGATATGGGCTTGCTCCTGGTGCTGATCATGTTGATCAACGCCGCGCTGGCGCTGATCTTCGTGCCGTTGCTGGTCTACCTGATCAAGCCCGCTTTTGTGCGCCGCGAAGATCAGCTGCTTGGTGAGAAACTGGAGGTCGGTGTGGCGCACAGCGCGGCTGCCGGCGAATAACAGAGGAGAAGGCGTGTCTGGCGGGGTGTGACGCCTCGCCGGACACGATTGCGAGCGGATTTTGCTGTCGCGGGACGGCGAATCCGGAAAATGGAGGGGCAATTATGAGAATGCGAGGGGTGGCATCCGCTATCGCCGTGGGGGCAGCTTTGCTGCTGGGCGGCGGGGCGTATGCGCAAGATGCCGGGGCTCCGCCGTCCGGCGCCGGAAATTCACCGTTTGGATCGTTCAACGTCCGCGGCCTGATCCGGAACGAGACGTCAATCTCGACGTCGAACCACGACGAATACGCCGGCACCAATGCGGGCGACCTCAAGAACAAGCGCGATATCAACCTGTTGGCGGTGCGCGCGGAGGCGTCGATCTACTGGCGCTACAATCCGCAGCTGACCGGCTTCATGAAACTCCGCGCCTGGACCGATTGGGCCAACAAGGTCGACGACGCCTATCCCAATCACTTGGACACGCAGAACGGCAATCGCGGCGCCGGGTTGTTCAACCTGACCAAGACCGGCAACAACTGGATGGTCGACATCCCGCAGGTCTATATCGACTGGCGGCCGGGACCGTTCTGGGTTCGCCTCGGCAAGCAGCAGATCGCCTGGGCCGAGGCGCTGCTCCTGAACACCACCGACGTCATTGACGGCCTCGACCTGCGCCGGCACTTCTTCCTCGACGTGCTCGGCGAGGAAGTCGCCGACGAACGTATCGGCAATGACGGCATCCGCGGCGGCATCTCGCTGGGCAAGACCGGGTGGGAACTGGAATATTTCTTCACCGACTTCCATCCGTCCATCTTCCCGGAAAACTGCACGCCGTACTCGGCCTTCCCCTGCGTCAGCCGCAGCGGGCCGATCCCGCG
>DASZTN010000104.1:0-23745 GCA_035547995.1 Bradyrhizobium sp.
CAGTCTCTGGCGTGATGATTCACGACCTCGAATCCGATCCATGGCGTTACCTGCAGCCGATGCAGATACAGTGTGACATCGCTGTTGATGTAACCGAGCACATGATCGCCGGCATTGGCGAACGGGCTGGCGAAGTCTGCCGCTACTGCGGCCCGCGCGAATGGCGTCCACGGCGTGCCCTCGATGAGATCGCGCACCTCGCTCATCCATAGCCGTCGTGGCCCGATCGTTCCCATCGCGCCCACGATCGGACGGACGGCCCATTTGCCGTTCATGCCGAGCCGCGGATCGGCGGGCGCTGGAATGTCGGCGGGCGCGGGCGCGTTCCAGTTCGGCGGCGACCAGACCGTGCCTTCCGCATTCTGTGTTTTGCGCAAGAGCTGGCAGGAGGCGCGTGCCATGCCGATACCTCCGCTGAGGAATTCAGCTTCGACGACCCGGATGCGAAGCCCGTCGCGGATCAGCCTCGTCTTGACCTCGACCGGCGTATCGATATTCGGCAGCCGAAACATGTCCACTGTCAGCCGTGTCGGCATGAAATCGCCGCCGCCGTGGCGCTGTTCAATGAGCGCAGCGAAGAGCCCGATGACAGCGCGTCCGTGCAGCGATTTCGGGTCCCACCAGCCGCTGGCGGCAGGCGTCGGAACAAAAGCGTCGCCGTTGCGGGTAAAGAAAGGCTGATTGGTCATCGCGCGCAACCATGACGGACTTTGATGCGGAATCAAGAGCAGTGAAGGGCGGCCAATGGTGCCGGCGGACGCCATTCCGCTCGCACGCTTGCATCCGTCTCCATCGCCAACGCATCGGAGGCGAGTGCCGTAAACGTTTCATGGTCCATCAATTGCGACAGCGCCCATACGGCCGCGCCGCGGACCAGCGGGCTTTCATCGTCGAGCAGGCGTTGGGCCTCGTTGGTCAGCGCGGCGTCGCCGGAATTGCCGATCGCGATCAGCACGATGCGGATGAAGCGGTCGCGGCCGATCCGCTTGACCGGCGATTTCGCGAACAGTGCGCGAAACGCGGCATCATCCAGCCGCGCCAGTTCGGCGAGCGGCGGCGCCCGCAATGCCTCGCGCGCCGCCAGCCTGGCTTCACATCCCACTTGCGCGAATTTGTTCCAGGGACAGACGGCGAGGCAATCATCGCAACCATAAATACGATTGCCGATCGCTTTTCGGAATTCAACCGGGATCGGTCCCTTGTTCTCGATGGTGAGATAGGAAATGCAACGCCGCGCATCCAGCTTGTATGGCGCCGGAAAGGCTGCGGTCGGGCAGATGTCGAGACAGGCATGGCACGAACCGCAATGATCGACAGTCGGCTCATCGCTCGGCAATTCGACCGCGCTAAAGATCGCGCCGAGAAACAGCCATGAGCCGAATTCACGCGAGACCAGATTGGTGTGCTTGCCCTGCCAGCCCAGCCCGGCGGCTCGCGCGAGCGGCTTCTCCATCACGGCTGCGGTATCGACGAAGACCTTCACTTCCGCGCCAGATGTTGCGGCGAACCAGCGCGCCAGCGCCTTCAGCCGCTTCTTGACGACGTCGTGATAGTCGTCTCCTCGCGCATAGACCGAGATCGCGCCGCGCAGACGCTGCTGCAGAATGGCAAGCGGGTTTTCATCCGGTCCATAATTGACGCCGAGCATGATTACCGCGCGCACCTCCGGCCATAGCACCCGCGGGTCCATCCGCCGCTGCGGCTGTGCCGCAAGCCAGCCCATATCGCCATAAGCGCCGGCTTCGAGGAAAGTCTGGAAATGCCGCGCGGCATCCGTGAGCACCCCTGGATCGGTCACGCCGATGCAGTCGAATCCGAGTGCGCGGGCCTCGCTTGTGAGTGCAGCCTTGAGCTCAGCCGGTGAGCGTTCGGCGCCTTTGTTCAGAAGTCGAGGTCCACATAGGTGCGTGACGCCGGCACCCCGGCCAGCCATTCGCTCAATAGCGGTCGGAACGACGGGCGGGACTTCACCCGCGCGTACCACGCTTTTGCTGCCTCGTCTTCGATCCATGGCACGTCGCCCAGATAATCGATCGCCGAAAGGTGCGCCGCGGCGGCGAGATCCGCATAGGTCAGGTTGTCCCCGGCGAGATAGTTCCGGGTCTGCGCCAGCCAGCCGATATAGGCCAGATGATAGCGCACATTGGCCTTCGCGGCGCGGATCACGTCCGTGGCCGGGGCGCCCCCGCCATTCTCCTCGCTCATGAAACGCTTGTAGATGCGCTCGGTGACCAGCGGGTTGGAGGCCTCTTCGAAGAATTTTTCGTTGAACCATGCCATCAGCCGCCGCACTTCGATGCGTTCCGCCAACGTCGTCGGCAGCAGCCGGCGGCCATTCATCTTGGCACCGTAGGTTTCATCGAGATATTCGGCGATGATGCCGGCCCCAGGCACCGGCGGGATGCCATCGGACGTCAGCAGCGGTGTGGTACCGGCGGGATTGAGCAGCAGAAAAGCCTCGCGCCGTTCCCAGACCCGCTCTTCCACCAGTTGCAGGTCGAGGCCGTATTCGCCGAGCATCAGTCGGACGAAGCGCGAATGCGGACAGAACGGGTGGTGAAACAGCGTAAACATGCAGTCCCTAATAAATTTACGATGCTTAAGAATCTCTCACCGCAGCGCAGGGTTGCGCGGGGCCGTCCGAGAAGCGCGTCAAACTACCCAAGAAGTGAGATGAGGCAACCCGCGTTTTTGCATTTTGCGATTGCGACGACGGGGCGAATAAGCGAGAAGAACGCGGCTTTTTTGACGCATTTAGATCATAACGGCGGACGGTCCACCGGTTTGGAGTTCCCACATCGTTACGACAACACGTAGCAGGGACATCCAAGCGAGCAACGGCACGAACTCTGGAGCAGGGCGCCAGTATGATGTCTGACACATTGAGAGCGGTGATTCTCGGCATTATTGAGGGCGTCACCGAATTTCTGCCGGTTTCCTCCACCGGCCATCTCCTGCTGGCGGGGCGCTTCTTCGACCTTGGCGAGGACAACTTCTGGAAGAGTTTCGATATCCTGATTCAGCTTGGCGCGATTCTGGCGATCGTCGTGCTCTATTTCGCCAGGCTGTGGAAGGTCGCGCTCGGCATGTTCACCAATCCCGATGACCGGCGCTTCGTGATCGGCCTGTTGGTCGCGTTCCTGCCTGCGGTCGTCATTGGCCTGATCGCCGGCAAGTTCATCAAGGAACAGTTGTTCAATCCATGGGTGGTATGCTTCTCGCTGATCGTCGGCGGTGCGATCCTGCTATGGGTCGATCAGCTCGATCACAATCCGCACGAGCATGATGCAATGAAGTTTCCGATGCTGACCTACCTAAAGATCGGCGTCGCGCAGTGCTTTGCGATGATTCCCGGGGTCTCGCGCTCCGGCGCCAGCATCGTGGCGGCGATGCTGCTCGGTGCCGACAAGCGCGCGGCCGCAGAGTTCTCGTTCTTCCTGGCGATCCCGACCATGGTCGGCGCCTTCGCCTATGATTTCTATAAGAACCGCGCCGACATGACGACCGATCATCTCGGTATCATCGCGATCGGCTTCATAATCTCATTCGTTACCGCGATCATCGTGGTGAAGACGTTCCTGGAATATGTGACGCGTAACGGCTTTCAGCTGTTCGCCTGGTGGCGCGTCATCGTCGGCACGCTCGGCCTGATCGCGCTGGCGCTGGGCCGCTAGGGGCGAGCCGAAGTTTGTTGTCGTCATTCCGGGATGGTGCGTCAGCACCAGACCCGGAAATCACCACACCGGGAATCGCGAGATTCGGATCACCGCTTTGCGCTGTCCGGAACGGCGGCGGTGAGGGTTTACGCGCTCTTCTTCTGGAACTGCCCGGTGGCGCGGAAACGCCAGAGATATTGCGGGGCAACCCCTTCGAGCGAATCCGGCGTGATGCCGAGGCCCTGGAGGGTCAGGCCGGCGGATTTTGCCGCCTCCGAGACCACATTGTCGGTCCGCAGCAGTTCCACCTGGTCCGGCGTCAGCTTCAGATCGCCAGGAGCAAATTGCAGGAACGCCGCCTTGAGCTTGGCCAGTCCGAACGGCAGCGGCACCAGCATCCGCTTGCGCTCGGTGATGGCGAGAATGATTTCGATGATCTCGCGCAACGTCAGCACCTCGGGACCGCCCAGTTCGTAGGTGGCTCCCGGCCTGGTGGTGCCATCGACGGCATCGGCAACCGCGCTTGCGACGTCGCCGACATAGACCGGCTGCATCTTGGTTACACCGCCGCCGATCAGCGGCAGGGCGGGTGCCATCCGGGCGAGCGCGGCAAAACGGTTGGTGAACTGGTCTTCGGGGCCGAATACCACCGACGGCCGCAGGATGGTGGCTGATGGGACGGCGGCAAGCACCGCCTTTTCGCCGGCGGCCTTGCTGCGGGCATAGCGCGAGGCCGAATTCTCATCGGCACCGATCGCAGACACATGCACCATCCGGGCGCCGGCGGCGCTGGCGGCCTTGGCAACGGTTTCCGCGCCCTTGGCCTGCACCGCGTCGAAGCGCTGGGCGCCGCTCTCGGCGAGGATACCGACCAGATTGATGGCGACGTGGGAATCGCGCAGCGCGGCCTCGATCGAGGCGGGATGGCGGATATTGGCCTGGACCGCGTGGATCTGGCCGACCTTGCCGATAGGCTGCAGATATCCGGCCAGCTCCGGCCGCCGCACCGCGACCCGGATCCGGTAATCGCGCTTGCAGAGCGCGCGAACCACATGGCGCCCCAGAAAGCCGGATCCTCCGAAAACCGTAACCAGGGTGTCCAGATTCGATGCCATGGGGGTATTCCTGCCAGCCAAACCGAGGGGATTGATGAATGATATCTAGCGCCTTCGCGCCGCGCCGTCATGTCCCGCGCTGTAGCATATTTGGGTTGGGGATCGCCAATTTGACAAGCGGGCCGGCGATCCGTACTAACGCCCCCCAATGCCCAGGTGGCGGAATTGGTAGACGCGCTGGCTTCAGGTGCCAGTGGCTTAACGGCCGTGAAGGTTCGAGTCCTTTCCTGGGCACCATCCTTGGTTCTGATTCTTCTGATTCGGCCTCAGACCGTTCAGTCCTGTCGTCACGATCCGCGCGAGTGACGTCGCTGCCGCATTGACCTCGCCGGCCCCTTGGGCAAATTGGCGGGCGTCATGGAAGCCAAATTCCAGATTTTCCTGGTTCTGCTTGCAGTGCTGTCAGGAACTGCGTTGCTGGCGCGCCGGCTCAACGTGGCGCCCGCGATCCTGTTGATGCTCGCCGGCGTTGCACTGGCCTTCGTGCCGGGCATGCCGTCGCTGGAATTGCCGCCCGAACTGGTGCTGCTGGTGGTGCTGCCGCCGCTGATCTATTCGGCCAGCGTCGCCATGAGCTGGCGCGAGTTCAAGTTCAATCTGCGCCCGATCATGCTGCTCGCGGTCGGCTCGGTGATCTTCACGGCCTTTGCGGTTGCCGCCGGCACCCATTACCTGATCGGACTGCCCTGGAATGTCGGCTTTCTGCTCGGCGCCATCGTCGCCCCGCCGGACGTGGTGGCACCGCTGGCGATTGCCCGCAGGCTCGGTCTGCCGCGGCGAGTCCTGGTGATACTGGAAGGCGAAGGGCTCGCCAACGACGCTACTGCGCTGATCCTGTACCGCTTCTCGGTAGCGGCGATCTCGACCGGCATCTTCTCCCTGATCAAGGCGAGCGGCACCTTCATCGCCATCAATGTCGGCGAGGTGCTGTTCGGCATCGCCATCGGCTGGCTCTCCTTGCGGGCACGCCGTTTTGCCCGCGATCCGCAGATCGAGATCACGCTGTCGCTGATCACGCCTTATATCGCCTATTGGATACCCGAGCATTTCGGCGGCTCCGGCGTCATCGCGACCGTCGCCTGCGGGCTCTATATGAGCTGGAACGGGCCGCTCCTGATCTCGGCGACGACACGGCTGCAGGGCATCTTCTTCTGGGACTTGGTGGTCTATCTGGTCGAGGGATTGCTGTTCCTGCTGACCGGCTTCCAGATGCGCTCGCTGATCGAGAGATCGAAAGCCTTTCCGCTTGATGACATCCTGATATCGATCGCAATCGTCGTCGCTGTCGTCATCATTGCCCGCTTTGTCTGGGTATTTTCGGTGAGCTACCTGCAGCGGCAGTGGGACAAGCGCAGGGGCGAGCGCGATCGGCTGCCGAGCTGGCAGGGAACATTCGTCGTCGCCTTTACCGGCGTCCGCGGCACGGTCTCACTGGCAACCGCGCTGGCACTGCCATTCGCATTGCCCAATGGGGAGGCGTTTCCCTATCGCGACCTGATCCTGTTCTGCAGCTTCGGCGTCATCTTCATCACCCTGGTCGGTCTCGGCCTCACCTTGCCGCTGATTACGCGATGGCTCGGCCTTACCGATGCCGGACATGCCGAACACATCGCCGAGCTGCAGGCCGAGATTGCCGCCCGGCGCGAAGCACTCGGCGCGGCGCTCAAATCGCTCGATGACATCACCGATGGTCGCGACCTGTCCGACGAGGTGGTCAAACTGCTGCGGGCGCGCCACGAGACCCGGGTCAACCAGCTTCCGGATTCGCTCGATCCTGAAGCCGACGATGTTTCGGCGGCCGGGATCGACCTGACGCGCGAATTGATCGCCTCGGAACGGAAATTCATCCACGTCCTGCTGCGCGACGGCAAGATCACCGACGAGACCAGACGCCACATCGAGCGCGATCTCGATCTCGAGGAAGCCAGCCTCGCCAACCGCGAATACCGCGAGATGTGACGGGGTCGCCACCCATCAGCGCCGGCCCCGATGACAAGCAATCACACCGGCCGCTCGCCCTTGATGGTGACGCGGGTGCCGGCGCGGGTGTGGGGCCAGTAATCCCACATCGCGCGGTGCTGGGCGCAGCGATTGTCCCAGAACGCGATCGCGTTCTCGGTCCAGCGGAAGCGGCACTGGAACAGCGGGTTTTCCGCGTGCTGGTAGAGGTAGGCGAGCATGGCATCGCTCTCGTCGCGCGGAATGCCGATGATGTGGTGGGTGAAGCCGCGATTGACATAGAGCGCCTTCTTGCCCGTGACCGGATGGGTGCGCACGATCGGATGTTCGGCGCTCGGATAGGCCGGCTTGTCGGAGACGCCATAATTGGCATAGAGCCCGCGATAGATCGGCTCGCCGTCGTGCAGCGCGGTAAGCCCGTCGAGATAGGTCTTCATCCGGTCCGACAGCGCGTCATAGGCGGCATACATGTTGGCGAACAGGGTATCGCCACCGCGCGGCGGACACTGCTTGATATAGAGGATCGAACCCATCGGCGGCTCGAGGTCGCAGGAGACGTCGGTGTGCCAGCCCTCGCCATTGGCGCGCGGCGAATTCTTGTCGGCATAGATCTTCATCAGCGCCGGATCGTCGCCGTCATGCGGGGCGGCGGGATGGATGTGCAATTCGCCGAACTGGCGGCCGAAGGCGAGATGCTGCTGCGGCGTGATGTGCTGATCGCGGAAGAAGATCACGAGATTTTCCGCCAGCGCGCGATGGATCTCGTCGATCTGCCGGTTGGACTGTGCATCCCCATCGACCAGCTTGCCGATGTCGACGCCGGTGATCTCCGCGCCGATGATCGGCGTCAGCTTCTCGACAGCGATGGTCTCGTAAGGCTCGGCCTGGTCGGCGAGATGCCGATAGCGGGGCCCTTCCTTGCCGGACAGCGAGCTCATGGGTGTTCCCTTCCAATCATTCTTGATTGGAAGGCATCGTATCCCGGATCGCGCCAAGCGCAATCCGGCGCCAGCAGCCCTATTCGGCAGCGCCGGCCTGCTCCGGCAGCTTGGCGCCATTGCCATAGCGCTGGTCGATATAGTCGATCACCAGCGCCCTGAAGTCGGCGGCAATGGTCGGGCCGCGCAGCGTACGGAACTTCTTGCCGTCGACGAACACCGGCGCGGCCGGCGCTTCGCCGGTGCCGGGCAGCGAGATGCCGATATTGGCGTGCTTGGATTCGCCGGGCCCGTTGACGATACAGCCCATTACCGCGACGTTGAGCTGCTCGACGCCGGGATATCTGGTCTTCCAGGTCGGCATCTCGTCGCGGATGAAATCCTGGATCGAGCGCGCCAGCTCCTGGAATGTGGTCGAAGTGGTGCGGCCGCAGCCCGGGCACGCCGCGACCAGCGGAACGAAGGTGCGGAAGCCCATGGTCTGCAGCAGTTCCTGCGCCACTTGCACTTCCAGCGTGCGGTCGCCGCCGGGCTCCGGGGTGAGCGAGATACGGATGGTGTCGCCAATGCCCTGCTGCAGCAGGATGCCGAGCGCGGCAGAGGAGGCGACGATGCCCTTGGAGCCCATGCCGGCTTCGGTCAGGCCGAGATGGATGGCGTAATCGGAGCGGCGCGCCAGGTCCTGATAGACTGCGATCAGGTCCTGCACCGCCGACACCTTGGCCGACAGGATGATCTTGTTCTTGGACATGCCGAGTTCTTCGGCCCGTGCCGCCGACAGCAGGGCCGACTGCACCATGGCTTCGCGCGTCACCGCACGCGCATCGCGCGGATTGGGTGAGGCGGTGTTCTCGTCCATCAGCTTGGTCAGCAGTTCCTGGTCGAGCGAGCCCCAATTGGCGCCGATCCGGACCGGCTTGCCATTCCTGTTCGCGATCTCGATGATGTCGGCGAACTGGGTGTCGCGCTTGTTCTTGAAACCGACATTGCCGGGATTGATGCGGTATTTGTCGAGCGCCTCGGCACAGGCGGGATATTCAGCCAGAAGCTTGTGACCGATATAGTGGAAGTCGCCGATCAGCGGCGTGGTGATGCCGCGCTTGCGCAAGCCGTCGCGGATATGCGGAACCGCGGCCGCGGCCTCCTCACGGTCGACCGTGATCCGGACCATTTCGGAGCCGGCCCGCGCCAGCGCCGCCACCTGCTCGACGGTAGCCGCGACATCGGCGGTATCGGTGTTGGTCATCGACTGCACCACGATCGGCGCGCCGCCGCCGACGACAACATTGCCGACCATGACCTGGGTGGTGTTATGCCGCGGCGCGGGGCCGGCGACGTCGTTCTGCAGCGGTTTTTCGAGCTTATTCATGGGGGCACAACTATCAGGTTTTTGTGACATTCAGCAATGGATCAGCGCGAACTGGAACCGTTGGGCTTGGCCGATTGACCAGAAAAAGTCCAGCAATCACAAGCACTGCGGCGATGCCGAACGCCAAGGTCAAGACATCGTGCATGATGAAATAACTAGCCACGACGCCAAACAAAGGGGTGATGAAGGTAAAAGCCGACAATTTGCTGGCCGAATAGGTCCGAACCAGGCCAAACCAGATCGTGTAGGTTAGCCCGACCACCCAGATCGCCTGCCAGGCCAATGTCGACGCCGCCAGCAGCCCGGGAACCCGCGTTAAGGATTCGCCCGAGAGCCAGGCCGACAGCACTAGAATCGGGATCGACAGCACCACTTGGTAGCCCAGCGTCTTTTCCGGCGCGACGAACCGCAATTTGGTAGCCTTCGCGAGGACTGTGGTCGCTGCCCACAGCGCGCCGCCGCCGACGATCAGGAGATCGCCGACCAGCACGTGAGCGTCGACGTCGGGCTGCGGAACCCCGATCGCGACCGCCACGCCGACAAAGCTGAGCGCCAGTCCGCCCCATTGCGAGGGCTGCAGCCGTTCGCCGAGAAACTGGTAGGAACCGAGCGCGACAAAGAATGGCGCAGTGTAGAGAAACACCACGGCGCGGGTCGCCGTTGTAAGCCGCAGACCGGCATAGATCAGGACGAACTCACATCCGAACAGCACGCCACAAAGCAGCCCAGCACCCAGCGTGCCGTCGCGCTCGAACAGTTTTACCCCGCGCAGCCAGGCGATCAGCAGCAACACCGGCAAGGCCAGTGCGGAGCGAAGCGCCCCCTGCAGCATCGGCGGAATATCAGGCAGCGCCAGCTTGACCGCGATCTGGTTGAAGCCCCAGCTCAGGCACAGCATCACCACCAGCGCGATGGCGACCGGGGTGAGCGGCCGCACGGCCGATGATGGCATAATTCGATTTGACGACATTTCCTCCGCAGCCCCGGCTTGGCACCGCGTTGTGCTATTTCGTTATCGGCTATTTACGATGTCTTCTGGCAGTGTGCGCAAGTGCCGGTGATTTCCACCACCGACAGGCTCGGCGTGAAGCCGGTGGCGCGCGCCGCGGCATTGAGGCCTTGCGCCACCGGCGCGGCCGGAATCTCGCCGACCGAGCCGCAGCGCTCGCAGATCAGGAACGCGATCATGGTCGCAGCATCATGGTCGTGCGCACAGGCCAGATAGGCGTTGCGGCTTTCGATGCGGTGCACCAGACCGTTGCTCATCAGGAAATCGAGCGCGCGATAGACCGTGATCGGCGCCGGCCGCGGCATCGATTTGGCAAGCTCGTCGATCACCTCATAGGCGCCGAGCGGACGGTGGCTGGAGAGCAGCGCCTGGAGTACCTGACGGCGGATCGGGGTGAATTTCTGCCCCCGTTGCTCGCAGACCCGCTCGGCATGCGACAGGGCGTCCGCGGTGCAGCGACCGTGGTCGTGATCAGGGGCCGGAAATGCCGGTTTGGCGGCGGTCATGCTCACTGATGTAGCATTTCGGCGCATAATCCCAAATCCTTGCCGGTAATTTTCCGGTGCGCGCCTGGGCACGCAGCCATGTGCTAGCGGCGCATCAGCATTCCATTAACCCGCCATGATTTAATTCATAAGCTTGCTTATTATAGCCAAGCTTATGGAGATGGAGAACCATGCCCTCTGGTTCCGTGGACATGAACTTTCTGTTTACCTTGGGCGAATTGGCGCGGCTGATGCGGCTTTACGCCGACAAGCAGGCCGCGCGATACGGCATCACCCGCGCACAATGGGCGGTGCTCGCCAAGGTAGAACGCAGCGAGGGCCTGAAGCAGACCGAACTCGCCGAACAGATGGAAATGCAACCGATCACGCTGACGCGGCTGATCGACAAGCTGTGCGACAACGGCTGGATCGAGCGCCGCGGGGACGAGACCGACCGTCGCGTCAACCGACTCTATCTTCGCAAAGCCGCACGTCCACTGCTTGGAAAGCTGAGCGGGCTGCGCTCGGAAATCACGGCGGCTGCGCTGAACGGCATCAATCCGGCCGATGCGCACCGGCTGCTCACCCAACTGGAATTGATCAAGGAAAATGTCCGTCACGCGATCCAGGATCCGGTCGACGGGTCCGTAAAGAAAGAACAACGTTATGGCTGAACCTGTCCTCAAATTTAAGCCCGAGCCGAAGGGCAATCCGCCCGATTCCGGCAAGGGCAGTGAGGCCGCGCCGCGCCGCCGGCTGATGGGCGGGCTCCGGCGATACCGGCGCCCGCTGCTCCTCGTGGTGCTGCCGGTCGTAGCGGTGATCGGAGGCATCGCCTTTTATCTCAGTGGCGGCCGCTATGTCGGCACCGACGACGCCTATGTCGGCGCGCAGAAGGTTTTGATCACGCCTGATATCTCCGCCAAGATCGAGAAGATCGTGGTCAAGGAAGGCCAGTTCGTCAAACAGGGCGACGTGTTGTTCGAGTTCGATCCGGTGCCGTTCCGGCTCGCCGTGGATCAGGCCAAGGCTACGCTCGACCAGGCCAGGACCAGCTACAACAACCTCAAGGCCAACATCAAAATCTATCAGGACATGGCCGACCTGATGCAGCAGGCCATCGAGCTGAAGCAGCGCGATGTCGATCGCAAATCGACGCTCGCCAAGAGCAATTTCGGCTCGCAGCTCGACCTCGACAATGCTTCGACCGCACTGGTTACGGCACGGGCGGAATATGCCTTCGTGCAGCAGCAGCTTTCCAATGCGAGGACCCAGCTGCTCGGTAAGGCCGATCTGCCGCTGGATGATTTCCCGCCCTATTTTCAGGCTCAGGCGGCGCTGGCGCAGGCCCAGCGCAATCTCGATCACACCGAGATGCGCGCGCCGATGGACGGCATCGCGACCCAGGTCGATCAGATCCAGCTCGGCCGCTTCATCCCCGCCGGCACGCCGGTGTTCAGCATCATCGACATCGACAAGCCCTGGGTCGATGCCAATTTGAAGGAGTCCGACTTCACCCATGTCGCCGAGGGCCAGCCGGTTGACATCGAGGTCGATGCGTTTCCCGATCATGATTTCAAGGGCACCGTCGGCTCGCTGAGCCCAGGCACCGGCGCACAATTCTCGATCCTGCCGCCGCAGAATGCGACCGGCAATTTCGTCAAGGTGGTGCAGCGGATCCCGGTGCGCATCTACTTCGACAGCCACGACAAATTCGTCCGCAAGTTGAAGGCCGGCATGAGCGCCTACACCACGATCGACACCGGTCATCACCGTTCGCTGGCCGAACTGCTCGGTTTCGCCAAGGCTTCCCCGAGCCAGGACTAGGCGATGAACGCACCGTCGACTGCCGTTCCCGGCCTGCGCCGCAACATGGTGACGATCTGCGCCATGACGGCGACGATCATGCAGGCGCTCGACACCACCATCGCCAATGTAGCGCTGCCCTATATGCAGGGCACGCTCTCGGCCTCGCAGGACCAGATCAACTGGGTGCTGACTTCCTACATCGTCGCCGCCGCGATCATGACGGCGCCGGTCGGCTGGATTGCCAACCGCTTCGGCCGCAAACGCACCTTCATCATCTGCTCGGCCGGTTTCACGATCGCCTCCGTGCTCTGCGGGCTGGCGCAGGACATCAACCAGATGGTGCTGTTCCGGCTGCTGCAGGGCGTGTTCGGCGCGGCGCTGGTGCCGCTGTCGCAGGCGGTGATGCTCGACTCCTACGCGCTGCACGAGCGCGCCAAGGCGATGTCGATCTGGGGCATGGGCGTGATGATGGGCCCGATCATGGGCCCCTCGCTCGGCGCCTGGCTGACGGAGACCTATTCCTGGCACTGGGTGTTCTTCGTCAACCTGCCGTTCGGCATTGTCACGGTGCTTGGACTTGCTGCGTTCATGGACGAAACCACGCCGAACCACAATTTGCGGTTCGACTGGTTCGGCTTCGCCGCGCTCGCCGTCGGCATCGGCGCGCTGCAGATCGCACTGGACCGCGGCGAGCAGCAGGGCTGGCTCGAATCCAACGAGATCGTCATCGAATTCATCGTCGCCGCGGTCGGTTTCTATTACTTCTTCGCCCACTCCTTCACGACCGAAAAACCGTTCATCCAGTTCGCGATCTTCAAGGATAAGAACTTCGTCGGCGGCTGCGTGTTCATGACGGTGATGGGCCTCGTACTGTATTCGACCATGGCGCTGGCCTCGCCGTACTTACAGAACGTGATCGGCTATCCCATCATCACCGCCGGCGTGCTGCTGGCCAGCCGCGGCTGCGGCACCTTCGTCGCGATGATGCTGGTCGGCCGGCTGATGCGCTATTTCGAGGCGCGTTCGCTGATCATCAGCGGCCTCAGCCTGACCGCGATCTCGCTGTTCTACATGACGTTCTGGACCGACCAGACCGGCGCAACCGAGATCGTGACGATCAGCATCATCCAGGGCTTCGGTTTCGGGCTGGTGTTCGTGCCGCTCTCGACGGTGGCGTTCCTGACCTTGCCGGGGCATCTGCGCACCGACGGCACCTCGATGCTGACCTTGCTGCGCAACGTCGCCAGCTCGATCGGCATTTCCATCGTTATCGCACAGCTCACCGAAGGTGGTCGCCGGATCTATGCGATCCTGTCGGAGCACATCAATCCGTTCAATCAGGCGCTCCAGATGCCGGATGTGCACCGGCTGATCGACCTGAATACCGACACCGGCCGGGCCCTGGCCGATTTTCTGTTGACCACGCAGGCACAGATCATCGCTTTTGCGCGCGACTATCAGCTGGTGATGTTCTTCATCCTGGGCTCGATTCCGCTCGCAATCATGATCGGCTCGACCAAGCACGCGCTGCGTGCGCAGTCAGCCAATGCCGCCGAAGCGGCCGAGCATGCGGCGGTGATGGAATAAAAAGGTTTTTCCTATTCATGCCCGGACCTGCCCCGGCGATCTCACGTCTTCCCGACCTCCAAAGACGCGAATGCCCGGCGCAAGGCCGGGCATGATACGGAAATAGCCATCGCCGGCTATCACAGGTCGAAGAACACCGTCTCGTTCTCGCCCTGCAGATGGATGTCGAGGTTATAAACGGCGCTGCCGCTGCCCGGCTCGCGAGCTGCGATCAGTGTCGCGCGCCGCTCAGCCGGCACCAGCGCCAGCACGGAATCGGCGGCATTGCCGGTCTCACCGTCGAAATAGATCCGCGTATAAAGGTGCAGCAGCATGCCGCGCGCAAAGATCGCGAGCAGCAGATGCGGCGCCTGCGGCTTGCCATCGGGATCGGGCACCGGACCGGGACGGATGGTATCGAAGAAATAGCCGCCATTGGCATCGGTGCCGCAGCGGCCGAAACCCTTGAAGCTGGAATTGGGCAATGCGCGCTTGTCCTGCGGATCGGAGAAGCGCCCCTGCGCGTCGGCTTGCCAGATCTCCAGCATGCAGTCGGGCACCGGCTGGCCGTCGCCATCGAACACCCGGCCCTGGACGCGGATGCGGTCGCCCGAGGTATCCGGCGTGACCAGATTATTGGTGAAGGCGTCGTTCCAGTCGTACTGGCCGCCCGGCGTCAGCCCGTATTTGAAGAACGGACCGACCGTCTGCGACGGCGTCAGCCCCTCGACTTTCTCTTCAACTTTGCCTTGAACGTTTCCTTGCACTATTTCGTCTCCATCGGAGTGGCATTGCGCCCGCGCAGCACAATGTTGAAGCGATAGCACAGCGCCCAGTTCGGCTCGGTGTTCTCCAGATCGAACGAGGAGACCATCCGCATCCGCGCCTTTTCGTCCGGCACCGAATTGAAGATCGGGTCGAACGCAAACAGCGGATCGCCCGGAAAATACATCTGCGTCACCAGGCGCGAGATGAAGGAATGGCCGAACACCGAGAAATGGATATGCGCGGGGCGCCAGGCATTATGGTGATTGCCCCAGGGATAGGCCCCCGGCTTGACGGTGATGAACTTGTAATAGCCTTCGGCATCGGTCTGCGCGCGACCGGCGCCGGTGAAATTCGGATCGAGCGGCGCCGGGTGCTGGTCGACGACATGGATGTAGCGGCCGCAGGCGTTGGCCTGCCAGAGTTCCACCAGCGTATTCGGCACGCCACGGCCGTCTTCATCGAGCACATGGCCATGCACGATGATGCGTTCGCCGAGCGGCTCGCCCTTGTGCTGGATGGTGAGGTCGTGATCGTTCTCGCGCACCGTCTCATGGCCGTAAACCGGTCCGGTCAATTCCGACAGCGTGTGGCGCATCGGGATCAGCGGCTTTTGCGGGACCCGCTTGATCGTGCTGCGATAGTCCGGCGACAGCCGGTTCGGATGCGCGGCATTGCTTTCAACGGGATAGATGAGGGTCATGGACAAATCCTCCGGTAATTGCCCGTCATTGCGAGGAGTGTGATCTCCGAAGCAATCCAGCTTCCACGCTCGGTCTTGGATCGCTTCGCTGCGCCCGCAATGACGAATCCAGCATTTGGCCTCCAGATCATGATCCGATCAGACGGAAACGGATCCTGATCCCATCTCTGAGCATGATCTTTTCAGAAAACCGGTTTCCACTTTTCCGGATCATGCTTTAATTCAGCTTCTCGATCGCCATTGCCACGCCCTGGCCGACGCCGACGCACATGGTGGCGAGCGCACGCTTGCCGCCGCGCTTCTCCATGCCGTGGACCGCCGTCAACGCCAGCCGCGCCCCGCTCATGCCCAGCGGATGGCCGAGCGCAATTGCACCGCCATGCGGATTGACGAAATCGGCATCTTCCTTGACGCCGAGCTGGCGCAGGCAGGCGATGCCCTGCGAAGCGAAGGCTTCATTGAGCTCGATCAAATCGAAATCGCTGATCTTCAGGCCGAGCCGTTCCATCAGCTTGCGCGTCGCTGGCACCGGGCCGATACCCATGATGCGTGGCGGCACCGCGGCCGAGGCAAGGCCGAGAATCCGCGCCCGCGGCGTCAGCCCGTGCTTCTTTACCGCGGCTTCGGAGGCGAGGATCATCGCTGCGGCGCCGTCATTGACGCCGGAAGCATTGCCGGCAGTCACGGTGCCGGGATTGCGCACGATCGGCCTCAGCTTGGCGAGCCCTTCGAGCGTGGTCTCCGGCCGCGGATGCTCGTCCTTGTCGACGGTGATCGGGCCGGCCTTGCCGCCTGATACCATGACCGGGGTAATTTCCTCGGCGAAATAGCCCGATGCGATCGCCTGGCCGGCGCGCTGCTGCGAACGGATCGCAAAGGCGTCCTGGTCGGCGCGCGATACCTGGAATTCCTCGGCCACGTTCTCGCCGGTCTCCGGCATCGAGTCGACGCCATATTGCGCCTTCATCACCGGATTGATGAAGCGCCAGCCGATCGTAGTATCGAAAATCTCGGCCGAGCGCGAAAACGCCTCCGCCGCCTTGCCCATCACGAACGGCGCGCGGGTCATCGATTCGACGCCGCCGGCAATCGCAAAATCGATTTCGCCGGCGCGGATTGCCCGCCCCGCGGCGCCGACCGCATCGAGTCCGGAAGCGCACAGGCGATTCAAGGTCTGGCCAGGAATCGAGTCTGGCATGCCGGCAAGCAACAGCGCCATTCGCGCGACGTTGCGGTTGTCTTCACCAGCCTGATTGGCGCAGCCGAAATAGACCTCGTCGATCTGCGACCAGTCGAGCTTGGGATGCCTCGCCATCAGGGCCTTGATCGGCGTCGCCGCCAGATCATCGGTGCGCACCTTGGCGAGTGCGCCGCCAAAACGGCCGATCGGGGTTCTCACGGCATCGCAGACATAGACATCACCCATCGAATCTCTCCCTGAATGCCGCGTTTTGGCCAGCCAACTATCGATTGGTTGCGAGTTGTAGGAGTGCGCCCGCGGCAGGTCAATTCGCTGCGGCCTGTTTTCGCGGCCGGTCCGCCATGCCGGGATAGCCCAGGGCTGCGGATAGCGCCGGCCGAGAAGGGTGGAAAACCGCTCTTGTCGTGGCAAAGCGATAGGACCGGGCGGCGGAATTTTGTAGTTTGCGCCCCCTGGAGCAGGTCCCGATCAGAACCCGCCCCGGAATTCTCCGTTTGAGCGCGTATGCAAACCGGTGCCGCCTTCAGCCGAAACGCCCTGAATGACAATCCAATCCTCGATTTCCTTGTCCGATTCCTCGCCGCCCGATGCTGCACCGGCTTCCGAGACATCGTCGCGCGTCACGCCGATGATGGAACAATATTTGGAAATAAAGGCGGCCAACCCCGGGCTGCTCCTGTTCTACCGGATGGGCGATTTCTACGAGCTGTTTTTTGAGGATGCGGAGGTCGCCTCGAAAGCGCTCGGCATCGCGCTGACCAAGCGCGGCAAGCATCAGGGCGCCGACATTCCGATGTGCGGCGTGCCGGTGGAACGCTCCGAGGACTATCTGCATCGCCTGATCGCGAAGGGTTTTCGCGTTGCCGTTTGCGAGCAGATGGAAGATCCATCCGCAGCGCGCGCCCGCGGCAACAAGAGCGTGGTGCGCCGCGACGTGGTGCGGCTGGTAACGCCGGGCACGCTGACCGAAGACACGCTGCTCGATGCGCGGGCCAATAATTATCTGCTGGCGATGGTACGCGCCCGCGCCTCCAGCGGCGGCGACCGTTTCGGACTCGCCTGGATCGACATATCGACGTCCGAATTCATGGTCACCGAATGCACAGGTGGCGAGCTGGCGGCAACGCTGGCTCGGATCAATCCCAATGAGGCGATCGTCGCCGATGCGCTCTATGGCGATGCTGAGCTGGGGCCGCTACTGCGTGAATTGCCGGCGGTGACGCCGCTGACCCGGGACTTCTTTGACAGCGCGACCGCCGAGCGGCGACTGTGCGACTATTTCGCGGTCGCCACCATGGACGGCCTCTCCGCGATGTCGCGGCTGGAAGCGACCGCGGCCGCCGCCGCCGTCACCTATATCGATCGCACGCAAGTTGGGAAGCGGCCGCCGCTGTCGCCGCCGGCGCGCGAGGCCATCGGCACTACGATGGCGATCGATCCCGCCACCCGCGGCAATCTCGAACTGACCCGGACGCTGGCCGGCGAACGGCGCGGCTCGCTGCTCGATGCGATCGACTGCACCGTCACCTCGGCCGGCTCGCGGCTGTTGGCGCAGCGGCTGGCGGCGCCGCTGACCGACAGCGCTGCAATTATGCGGCGGCTGGACGCCGTCAGCGTCTTCGTGGCCGATGGGCCCTTGCGCGAAGATATCCGAACCGTGCTGCGCGCCGCCCCCGACATGTCTCGCGCGCAGGCGCGGCTGTCGCTCGGACGCGGCGGCCCGCGCGATCTCGCGGCCCTGCGCGACGGCATTCTCGCCGCCGACCAGGCGCTGGCGCGGCTCGCACAGATCGAGGCCCCGCCCGCCGAGATCGCCGCCATTATCGACGCCTTGCGCCGTCCGTCGCGCGAACTGGCGCGCGAATTGGCCAGTGCGCTGGCCGAGCAATTGCCGCTGATCAAGCGCGACGGCGGCTTCGTGCGCGAAAGCTATGACGCTACGCTCGACGAGACCCGCAACCTGCGCGACGCCTCCCGGCTGGTCGTCGCCTCGATGCAGGCGCGCTATGCCGATGATACCGGCATCAAGGGGCTCAAGATCCGGCACAACAATGTGCTCGGCTATTTCGTTGAGGTCACGGCGCAGCATGGCGACAAGCTGATGACGGCGCCATTGAATGCGACCTTCATCCACCGCCAGACGCTGGCCGGCCAGGTGCGCTTCACCACTTCCGAGCTCGGCGAGATCGAAGCCCGGATCGCCAATGCCGGCGACCGCGCGCTCGGACTGGAGCTGGAGATCTTTGACCAGCTCTGCGCCATGACCGCAGAGGCCGGCGAAGATCTGCACGCCGCGGCGCATGCTTTCGCCATGCTCGACGTCGCAACCGCGTTGGCCAGGCTTGCGGTCGATGACAATTACGTCCGGCCGGAAGTCGACGGCTCGCTTAGTTTTGCGATCGAGGGCGGCCGCCATCCGGTGGTCGAGCAGGCGCTGAAGCGCGACGGCCAGCCCTTCATCTCCAACAGCAGCGATCTCTCCCCGGGACCGGGACAGAAGTCGGGCCAGATCTGGCTGATCACCGGCCCGAACATGGCCGGCAAATCGACCTTTCTGCGCCAGAACGCGTTGATCGCGCTGATGGCGCAGATCGGCAGCTTCGTGCCGGCGAGCCGGGCGCGGATCGGTGTCGTCGACCGGCTGTTCTCGCGCGTCGGCGCCGCCGATGATCTCGCCCGCGGCCGTTCCACCTTCATGGTGGAGATGGTGGAGACCTCCGTGATTCTGAACCAGGCCGGCGAACGTTCGCTGGTGATCCTGGACGAGATCGGCCGCGGCACGGCGACCTTCGATGGCCTGTCGATCGCCTGGGCGGCGATCGAGCATCTGCATGACCACAATCGCTGCCGGGCGCTGTTCGCCACGCATTATCATGAGCTGACCGCGCTCTCGGCCAAGCTGCCGCGGCTGTTCAACGCCACCGTCCGCGTCAAGGAATGGCAGGGCGACGTCGTATTCCTGCACGAGGTGCTGCCCGGCTCGGCCGATCGTTCCTACGGCATACAGGTCGCCAAGCTTGCCGGCCTGCCTCTGCCTGTGATCGCGCGGGCCAAATCGGTGCTGGCCAAGCTCGAGGCGCAGGACCGCGGCCAGGCCGCCCGCGCGCTTGCCGATGATCTGCCGCTGTTCGCGGTGACGTCGCTTGCGGCCGCTGAAGCCGCACCTCCGAGCGAGGCCGAGCAGTTGATCGAGGCGCTAAAGGCGCTGCATCCGGACGAGATGACGCCGCGCGAGGCGCTGGAGGCGCTCTATGCGCTGAAGGCGAAGCTGCCGAAGCAGTAGAGCCGCGACCTAAGAGCCAACCGGTCGTGCGAATGCGCCCCCGCTGACATCGAGATCAAGCCCCCCTGTCTGCAGGCGGGAGGGGGCAGGCGCAAATCTCAGACTTTTCGCAGGCTGACCGAGACCTTCGGGCCGTTCTTGATGGTCTGGTAAACCACGCAATAACGCTCGGTGAGCTTGAGCAGCAGATCGAGCTTGTCCTGCGGCGCGTCGGTGTCGACGTCGAAGCGCAGGCGGATTTCGGCAAAGCCGACCGGCGTCTCCTTGTCGACGCCGAGCGTGCCGCGGAAATCGAGATCGCCTTCGGCGGAAACAATGCCGCTCTTCAGGTTGGCCTCGATCGCGGTCGCGACCGATTTCAACGTCACGCCGGCGCAGGCGACCAGCGCCTCCAACAGCATGTCGCCCGAGCACAATTCAAGCCCGGAACCTCCGGTAGCAGGATGCAGGCCGGCCACCGCCAGCGCCCGGCCGGTTTCGACCTTGCAGGCGATGCCTTCATTGTCGATCGAACCTTTGGCCGTGAGCGTGATCATCGCCGTCTTCGGATCGGCCTTGTAGCGCTCCTTGATCGGGGCCTGGGTGGCGCGCAGTTCGGCTGCATCCATTGCTGTTCTCCCGGATTTTATCGTTGAGCGGGTGTAACCTGCCGGGGGGCTGGTGTCACCACGGATGCCGGAACCGGCAGGCATGCTTGGCGGCGTCCTTCCCTTGTGAAAACGCCCATTATTTCCATATCTTAATTGTTTGTCGGGCAAGGCGGCGGGACCTGCCGACGCCCCGCGGCAACGCGGCTTTGCGAAAATGACGGCCCCATGCAGCACGGTGCGACCGCCAGTTGCGATTGTCCCGTGACAGCATCGGCGCGGTCCGTTATCGGGATGGAGCATGGATAGCATCGCCACAGAAGTCCAAAGCAAAGCCCAGGGCACCGAAGCTCAAGGCACCGGAGCTCAAGGCGCCGCGGACGAGCGTTTCGACACAGCGCGGATCACTGCCGCGATCGATGCGCTCGCCGAGCAGCATTCCGGGCGCGAGGATAGTTTTCGCGCCGCCATGGCGCAGCTTCTCAAGGCCGAGCTGATCGAAGCGCGCAAGATCGCGCAGGCGATCCTGCTCAAGGACCGTCACGGCAGGCGTTGCGCCGAGCGGCTGTGCTTCATCCAGGACGAGATCATCCGCATCCTGTTTTCGGCGGCCACGCGCCATCTCTACCGTTCGCCGCTGCCCTCCGGCGCCGAGCGCATGGCCGTAGTTGCCACCGGTGGTTACGGTCGCGGGCTGATGGCGCCGGAATCCGACATCGACCTGTTGTTCATCCTGCCCTACAAGCAAACCGCCTGGGGCGAACAGGTCGCCGAAGCCATCCTCTATTGCCTGTGGGACATGGGGCTGAAGGTCGGCCATGCCACGCGCTCGGTCGATGAATCGATCCGTCAGGCCCGCGGCGACATGACCATCCGCACGGCGATCCTGGAGACCCGCTTTCTCGCCGGCGACCAGCCGCTCTATGACGAACTGGTGGCACGTTTCGACAAGGAGGTCGTGCAGGGCACGGCGGCCGAATTCGTCACCGCCAAGCTTGCCGAACGCGAGGAGCGCCACCGCCGCGCCGGACAGTCGCGCTATCTGGTCGAGCCCAACGTCAAGGACGGCAAGGGCGGCCTGCGCGACCTGCATACGCTGTTCTGGATCGCCAAATACGTCTACCGCGTGCGCGAGACCGAAGAGCTGCTGGAGCGCGGCGTATTCGATGCCCAGGAATACCGCACCTTCCGCCGCTGCGCCGACTTCCTGTGGTCGGTACGCTGTAACCTGCACTTCATCGCCGGCCGCGCCGAGGAGCGGCTGTCGTTCGACATGCAGCGCGAGGTCGCGGTGCGGCTCGGCTACACCTCGCATCCCGGCATGCAGGATGTCGAACGCTTCATGAAGCATTACTTCCTGGTCGCCAAGGAAGTCGGCAACCTCACCGCGATCCTCTGCGCGAAGCTGGAGGACCAGCAGGCCAAGCCGATTCCGGTGCTGAGCCGCATGATGGCGCGGCTGCGGCCGAGCTCGAAGCGGCGGCGCGTCCCCGGCAGCGACGACTTCATCATCGACAACAACCGCATCAATCTCGCCGCGCCCGACGTCTTCCGGCAGGACCCGGTCAACCTGATCCGCGTGTTCCGCCTCGCGCAGAAGAACAACCTCGCGTTCCATCCCGACGCCATGCGCGACGTGACGCGCTCGCTGCGGCTGATCAACGGCGAGCTCCGCGAAAATCCGGAAGCCAACCGGCTGTTCATGGAGATCCTGACCTCGAACGACGCCGAAGTCGTGCTGCGGCGGATGAACGAGACCGGCGTGCTCGGTCACTTCATCCGCGCCTTCGGCAAGATCGTCTCGATGATGCAGTTCAACATGTACCACCACTACACGGTGGACGAGCATCTGCTCCGCTGCATCGGCATCCTTCAGGAGATCGAGCGTGGCGGCAACGACGAGTTCGTCGTCGCCAGCGATCTGATGCGCAAGATTCGCCCCGAGCATCGGGCCGTCATCTACATCACGACGCTGTTGCACGACATCGCCAAGGGCCGCCCCGAGGATCATTCGATCGCCGGCGCCAAGGTGGCGCGGCGGCTCTGTCCGCGCCTCGGCTTCAACGCCACCGACACCGAACTGGTCGCATGGCTGATCGAGCAGCATCTGACCATGTCCACCGTGGCGCAGTCGCGCGACCTCTCCGACCGCAAGACCATCGAAAATTTTGCCGCCGTAGTGCAGTCGGTCGAGCAGATGAAGCTCTTGACCATCCTGACCACCGCCGACATCCGCGGCGTCGGTCCCGGTGTGTGGAATGGCTGGAAGGCGCAACTCCTGCGCACGCTTTATTACGAGACCGAGCCCGTGCTGACCGGCGGCTTCTCGGAAGTGAATCGCGCGCAGCGGATCGCGGCCGCACAGGCCGAATTCCGCGCTGCCTTCACCGAATGGCCGGAAGCCGAACTCAACGCCTACATCGCGCGGCATTATCCGGCCTACTGGCTCAAGGTCGATCTCGCGCACAAGATCCGGCATGCGCGGTTCCTGCGCGCCAGCGAGCAGAGCGGCCAGAAACTCAACATCAATGTCGGTTTTGACGAGGCGCGCGGCGTCACCGAGCTGACGATCCTCGCCGCCGACCATCCATGGTTGCTGTCGATCATCGCCGGCGCCTGCGCGTCGGCCGGCGCCAACATCGTCGATGCGCAGATCTATACGACCACCGACGGACAGGCGCTCGACACCATCGCGATCTCGCGCGAATACGACCGCGATGAGGACGAGGGACGGCGTGCCACCCGCATCGGCGAGATGATCGAGCAGGTGCTCGAAGGACGGCTGCGCCTGCCCGAAGTGGTCGCGCGCCGCGCCGCCGGCAAGACCAAGCTGCGGCCGTTCGTGGTCGAACCGGAAGTGATCATCAACAATCAGTGGTCGGACCGTTACACCGTGATCGAGGTCTCCGGCCTCGACCGTCCGGGCCTGTTGTTCCAGCTCACCGCGGCGATCTCGAAACTCAACCTCAACATCGCATCCGCGCATGTGGCGACCTTCGGCGAGCGTGCGCGCGACGTGTTCTATGTCACCGACCTGCTCGGCGCGCAGATCACCGCGCCGACGCGGCAGGCGGCGATCAAGCGTGCGCTGGTGCATCTGCTCGCGAATGGCGATGCGGCCGAGCAGCCGGCCGCGTGAGCGCCACTTTCCAGCTTGAAGACAAATTGCCTGTCATGGCCGGGCTCGTCCCGGCCATCCACGTCTTTCTTAGTCGATCTTAGCAAGACGTGGATGCCCAGCACAGGGCCGGGCATGACGAAGCCAGCAAAGGTGGTTGGACAGATCAGTACGGCGTTTCA
>DASZTN010000105.1:0-17521 GCA_035547995.1 Bradyrhizobium sp.
CGTGGCGATGCTGAAGGGGCGGTTCCCGAACATCTCCGGGCCGCACAAGGAAGACATCTGCTACGCCACCACCAACCGGCAGCTTGCGGTGAAGAAGGTGGCGCCGGTGGTCGATGCCCTGATCGTGGTCGGTGCGCCGAACTCGTCGAACTCGCAGCGGCTGCGCGAAGTGGCCGAGCGCGAGGGCTGCCCCATTGCCGTCCTGGCTCAACGTGCCAGCGACATCGACTGGTCGCGCTTCGAGGGCATCCAGAGCCTCGGCATCACCGCCGGCGCCTCTGCGCCTGAGGTGATCGTCGAGGAGATCATGGGCGCGTTTGCCGAGCGCTATGAGTTGCATGTGGAGACGGTGTCGGCGGCGGAAGAGAACGAGTTCTTCCCGTTGCCGCGCTCGCTGCGGCCGGAAGCTGCGGCGGAATAGAGCAGATGGCGGTTTACACCGACGTTGCCGCCGACGAGCTTGCGGAATTTTTGAAGAACTACGAGATCGGCGACCTGCTCTCCTACAAGGGCATCGCCGAGGGCGTCGAGAACTCCAACTTCCTGCTGCACACCACCGCCGGGCATTTCATCCTGACGCTGTATGAGAAGCGGGTCGCCAAGGGCGATCTGCCGTTCTTTCTCGGCCTGATGACCCATCTGGCCGCGCACGGCATCAATTGTCCGCAACCGGTCAAGGATCGCAGCGGAGCAGCGCTGAGCACGCTGGCCGGCCGGCCGGCGGCGATCATCACCTTTCTCGAAGGGGTCTGGCCGCGCAAGCCGAACGCCATGCATTGCGCCGGCGTCGGCCAGGTGCTGGCGAAGATGCACCTCGCCGGCCGCGGCTTTGCGATGACGCGGGCCAATGCGCTGTCGGTGTCGGGCTGGCGCCCGCTGTTCGAGCAGGCGGCCGCGCGCGCCGACGAGGTAAGCCACGGATTGCGCGGCTTCATCGAGACCGAGCTGAGTTATCTGGAAAGCGGCGTCTGGCCGGACAACCTGCCGCAGGGGCTGATTCACGCCGACCTGTTTCCGGACAATGTGTTCTTCATCGGCGACGAACTGTCCGGCATCATCGACTTCACCTTTGCCTGCAACGATACGCTGGCTTACGACGTCGCGATCTGCCTCAACGCCTGGTGCTTCGAGAACGATTGCTCGTTCAACGTCACCAAGGCCCGCGCCTTCCTCAACGCCTATGGCCGCGAGCGCGAGCTTGATGAGGCCGATCGGCAGGCGCTGCCGCTGCTGGCGCGCGGCGCCGCGCTGCGCTTCCTGCTGACGCGGCTGGTCGATTTCCTCAACGTGCCGCCGGGCGCCCTGGTGCGACCGAAGGACCCGCTGGAATACGCGAGGAAGCTGCGCTTCCAGCAGAGCGTGACGAACCTGCGCGATTATGGCGTCGAGGCTTCGGGGCTGGTTGCGTGAGTCCGCTTCCCGCTGTCGCGATCTATACCGATGGAGCCTGCTCCGGTAATCCGGGGCCGGGCGGCTGGGGCGCGATCCTCAAATTCGGCGACGCCGAAAAGGAATTGAAGGGCGGCGAGGCGCACACCACCAACAACCGCATGGAGCTGATGGCGGCGATCTCGGCGCTGGAGGCGCTGAAAAAGCCGTGCGTGGTCGATCTCACCACCGACAGCCAGTATGTGCGCCAGGGCATCACCGGGTGGATTTTCGGCTGGAAGAAGAATGGCTGGCGCACCGCCGACAAGAAGCCGGTCAAGAACGTCGATCTCTGGCAGCGGCTGGATGCGGCGCTGAAGCCGCATGAGGTGCGCTGGCACTGGATCAAGGGCCATGCCGGTCACGCCGAGAACGAGCGCGCCGATCAATTGGCGCGCGAAGGCATCGCCATGGCGCGGCTGAAGGGGTAGGGGCGGAAATTATTCGACGCCGTCATTCCGGGGCACGCGAAGCGTGAACCCGGAATCTCGAGATTCCCCGATGCGCAATTGCGCATCTGAGGTCCGGCGCTAACGCGCCATCCCGGAATGACGAAGAAAACTCAGAGCTGCCCCAGCAGCGTGTCGCCGCCGGAGACCTCGACCTTGCCGGGCGCCGGCTCGAGGTTCAGCTTCTTGACCACGCCGTCCTCGACCAGCATCGAGTAGCGCTTGGAGCGGATGCCGAGCCCGTTGCCGGAGGCGTCGAGCTCCATGCCGATCGCCTTGGTGAAGTCGGCATTGCCGTCGGCGAGGAACACCGCCTCATCGCGCTGGTCGGTGTCGCGCTTCCAGGCATTCATCACGAAGGCGTCGTTGACCGAGACGATGGCGATGGTGTCGACGCCCTTGTTCTTGATCGCATAGGCGTTCAGGAAAATGCTCGGCAGGTGCATCTTGTGGCAGGTGCCGGTATAGGCGCCGGGCACTGCGAACAGCGCGACCTTCTTGCCCTTGAAGATGTCATCGGTGGTTTTGACCTGCGGGCCTTCCGCCGTCATCACGCGAAACTTGGCTTCGGGCAGCTTGTCGCCAACTTTGATCGTCATCGTCGGTTCTCCATTCAATGCGCGGAAGCTTCTTATAGCGTTTTCAAGCGAAGTGGACAGTGGTCGCGAAGAAAACGCCTCAAGACGAGAATCTAACGCCCGGTTCGGATTCAATCAGAGCCGATCAGGCTTTAGAGCAGGGCAGGTTCTTAGACCGGGCCGATGATCGGCACAATATTCAGAGTTGTTCAGACGGCAACCGTAACGCCCTTTCACCATTCCGTCATCAGGCGGCTTTCGGGAATGGTCCCTCACGCCGCAGCGGCTTTCTGTTCGTCGCGCAACTGGCGGCGCAGGATCTTGCCGACATTGGTTTTCGGCAGGGTGGTGCGAAATTCGATCTGCTTCGGCACCTTGTAATTGGTGAGCTCCTTGCCGCAGAACTTGATGATGTCCTCGGCGGTGACCTTCGGGTCCTTCTTGACGATGAAGGCCTTCACCGCCTCGCCGGTCCGCGCATCGGGGACGCCGACCACGGCGCATTCCAATACGCCGGGATGAGAGGCGATCACTTCCTCGATCTCGTTCGGGTAGACGTTGAAGCCGGAGACCAGGATCATGTCCTTCTTGCGGTCGACGATCCTCGTATAGCCGTCCGCCGTCATCACGCCGATGTCGCCGGTACGGAAATAGCCGTCCGCCGTCATCACCTTCGCGGTCTCGTCGGGCCTGTTCCAGTAGCCGGCCATCACCTGCGGCCCCTTGGCGCAGATCTCGCCGGCCTGGCCGAGCGGCACTTCATTGCCGTCGTCGTCGCGGATCGAAATGAAGGTCGAGGGCACGGGAATGCCGATGGTGCCGTTGAATTCGGTCGCGGTCGCCGGATTGCAGGTCAGCGTCGGCGCGGTCTCGGACAGGCCGTAGCCTTCGGCGATGGCGCAGCCGGTCCGCTTCTTCCACTGCTCGGCGACCGGACGCTGCACCGCCATGCCGCCGCCGTTGCACACCTTCAATTTGGAGAAGTCGATCTTGTCGAAGCCCGGCGCATGCAGCAGCGCGTTGTAGAGGGTGTTGACCGCCGGGAAGTCGTTGATCTGGTATTTCATCAATTCCTTGATCAGGCCCGGGATGTCGCGCGGATTGGGAATCAGCAGATTGACACCGCCGGCGCGCATTCCGAGCAGGAAACAGGCCGTCAGCGCGAAGATGTGGTAGAGCGGCAGCGCGCAGACGATGAACAGCTGATCGACATGCGGCGGCCTTTGCAGCACCGGCTGCAGCCAGACGTCGTTTTGCAGCATGTTGGCGACGATGTTGCGGTGGATCAGCGTCGCGCCCTTGGAAACGCCGGTGGTGCCGCCGGTATATTGCAGGAAGGCGACGTCGTCGGGTGCGATCTGCGGCCTGTTGAACTGCATGTTGCGGCCGGCCGCGAGCGCCTCGTTGAAGGGCACGGCGCCAGGCAGCGAGAACGGCGGCACCATTTTCTTCACCCGGCGAACCACCAGGTTGACGATCACGCCCTTGAAGCCGAGCAGATCGCCCATGCTGCAGACGATGACGTGCTTCACCGCGGTGCCGGCGATGGCCTTCTGCACCGTGGTGGCGAAATTCTCCAGCACGATGATCACTTCGGCGCCGGAATCCTTGAGCTGGTATTCGAGCTCGCGCGGCGTATAGAGCGGGTTGACGTTGACGACGGCATAGCCCGCGCGCAGCACGGCGGCGGTAGCGACCGGATATTGCAGCACGTTCGGCATCATCAGCGCGACGCGGGCGCCCTTTTGCAGTCCCTTGCTCTGCAAGTAAGCGGCAAGCGCCAGCGACATCTCGTCGAGATCGCGGTAAAGAATCGACTTGTCCATGCAGATGAACGCCTTGCGGTCGCGAAACTTGGCAAAGCTCTCTTCGAGCAGTTCGACCAGCGAAGCGTATTGCGTCGGATCGATATCGGCAGGCACGCCGGCCGGGTAGTGCTTGAGCCAGATCCGCTCCATGGTCATTCGTCTCCCGTCAATCTCCCGAAAAGTCCCGGGCAGATTCCTTTTTAAACATCATTCGGTTCCAGCGATATTGGGCAAAGCGCCGGTTGATGGCAAGCGGCTGCATGCCGCAACGTGGGTTGCCGCAGGTGGGAATTTCGTCATTCGCGGTCATTCCGGGACGCGCTGCAGGGCGCGAGCCCGGGATCCATGACGGCCGTGTTCTGTCGAGTGATGGATTTGCAGATTCGTCGCTATCGCGATGCCCCCGGGATGACAGGGAGCTCGCTCGTGCGGCAGGCTGATGCGACTAGCCCGCTGGCTTGCCGGCGTCGCCCGAGGAATTCCTGGGCTTGGCAGACGGCCTGGTCGTCTTTGCCATGGTTCTTGCGCCGGGCTTTGCATCGGCCTTTTTGCCGGTCTTTCCATTGCCCTTGGGTTTGGCAGGTCTGGTAGCAGGCGGATCGGCCGCTGCGGTGTTGGTCCCTTCCGGCTTGGCGTTCGCATGCCGGACCGGCTTGGCGTCTTTCTTGGTCTCCGCTGTCGCGGCTGCCGTCGCATCGGATTTCTGGATCGCAATGCGCTTTCTCTTGCCCTTCGGCCGTACCGTCGCCGTCTGTTTCTCGGAATCGGCCGCGGCGGCGGCGATCAGCGCGGCGCCGGTCTTGGTCGGGCCGGTATAAACCTGGATCGGCTCCGACGGCGCCTGCGGCTGCGCCAGCATTTCCATGATATCAGCGGTTTCCTGCTGCTGCCCGGCGGCAAAGAAGGTCGCGCCAACAGGAGCCCCGGCAAGGGCCTCTTCGTCCTCATCGCTCGGGTGATGGTGCTTGGGACCGCACATTTCCTCATGCAGGTCTGCTGGCGGCGCATCGACCGGCGCCAGCTTGTCGACGGTGCCAAGCGAGGGCTGCAGCCAGGCCAGCTTGCTGCTGGCAAAGCCGCTATCGAGCAATTGTGCAGCGCGGACCGCGCGCATCTGCCCCGAGGATGCGCCAAGCACCACCGCGATCAGCCGCCGGCCATCACGGGTCGCCGAAGCCATCAGGTTATAGCCTGATGCGCAGATGAAGCCGGTCTTGAAACCGTCGGCGCCGGGATAGCGTCCGATCAGCTTGTTGTAGTTCTGCGTGATCCTGCGGCCGTAGCGGATCGAGGGAATGTGGACGAAATATTCGTATTCCGGCAGGTTGTGAATGAAAGCGCGGGCCAGGATCGCCATGTCGCGCGCCGAAGTGATCTGGCCATCTGCCGGCAGGCCGTTCGGATTGACATAGCTGGTCTGCGTCATGCCGAGCTGTTGCGCGGTCGCATTCTCCATCGCCGAGAAATTATCGATCGATCCGCCGACGCCTTCGGCCAGCACCACGGCCATGTCGTTGGCCGACTTCACCAGCATCATCTTCAGCGCGTTGTCGACCGTGACCTGCGTGCCGGGCCGGAAGCCCATTTTGGAGGGCGCTTGCGAGGCCGCGGTCGGCGATACCGTGAACAGGGTATCGAGCGTGATGCGTCCCTCTTTCACGGCAGTGAGGGTGACATAGGCCGTCATCAGCTTGCTCAGCGAGGCCGGATGCCACGGCATCGTTGCATTCTCGGCCTTCAGCACCTTGCCGCTGTCGGCATCTACCAGCAGCAGCGCTTCGGCCTGTGCGGCGCGCGGCGCCACCACGGCGAGCGCCGCGGCAAGCACGATCCAACTCAACGATGATTTACGAAGCAACGGGCGAAGCAATGGCACTATCCGTTTCCGGTCTTTGAAGTCCCAGAGGAGGCGGGGTCGTGGTCAAATTCCTGGGCGCATCACGGGTTCCAAGATGCATTCCAAGTCTCTGGCCAAATTCTTGGCTGATCGCATCGGGTTCGGATGACGTTCGCTGTCGAGCGCACCCGACGCCGTCGCTTGCGGCAAGTGCAAACCTATACCGGGCCGCCAGTCCAGAACAGAGGCTTTGCGATTAAATCGTGGACGAAATGGGCTGAATTTCGACGACACTAAATCGTGACAGCGCCGCTGGCCTTCGGCTCATGCGTGCTGCCGATCTGCTCCTGAACCATGAACTGCGCGCGGGCCAGCTCCGCAAACCGTCCGCCTTTCGCGACCAGTTCATCAAAAGTTCCGCTTTCGATCACGCGTCCATTGTCGAACAGCAGGATGCGCGTCGCATTGCGGATGGTCGAAAGCCGGTGGGCGATGACGAAAGTCGTACGCCCTTTCATCACCTCATCGAGTGCGGCGTTGACCTTGGCTTCGGTCACGGCATCGAGCGCGCTGGTCGCCTCGTCGAGGATCAGGATCGGCGGGTCCTTGAGCAGGGCGCGGGCGATCGACAGCCGCTGGCGCTCGCCGCCGGACAGCATCCGGCCGCGCTCGCCGACATTGGTGTCGAATTTCAGATCGGAGCGCTCGATGAATTCCAGCGCCTGGGCCCGCGCTGCGGCAACGCGCATCTCCTGTTCGGTCGCATCGGGCTTGCCGACGCGCAGGTTCTCCGCGATCGAGCGGTTGAACAACAGCGCTTCCTGAAACACCACGCCGATATTCCGTCGCAGCGCCGTCAATTTCAGCGCGCGGATGTCCATGCCGTCGATCTCGATGATGCCGGATTGCGGATCGAAGGCGCGGTGCAAGAGCGCGATCGCGGTCGATTTGCCGGCGCCGGTCGGGCCGACCAGGGCGATGGTCTGGCCGGGCAGGGCGGTGAAGGTGAGGTCTTCGACCGCGGGACGTTTGCCGTCATAGGAAAACGACACA
Organism: Bradyrhizobium sp.; assembly: GCA_035547995.1. Lineage (GTDB taxonomy): Bacteria > Pseudomonadota > Alphaproteobacteria > Rhizobiales > Xanthobacteraceae > Bradyrhizobium. Next base: position 7,154 of record DASZTN010000105.1, read on the forward strand.
TCCTTGAATTCGATGAGGCCCGAGAGCCGGCCGGCATCGATTGCATCCGGGCGGTCGCGCACCGCGGGCACCGCATCGAGCACATTGAAGAATTCCTGCAGCCTCGGGGCCTCCATGAACACGCTGTTGATGAAGCTCACCACTTGGTCGAGCTTCTGGATCAGCATGGTGGCGAAGCTCACGAACATCACGATCTCGCCGACCGAGGTCTGGCCCCTTTGGTGCAGCAGGATGCCGACCGTGAAGATCGCAAGCACGGTGATCGTGGTCGAGGCCCTGGTGATGACGGTGACCAGCGCCCACCATGACAGTACCGGCATCTGCACCGCGAGCAGCTTGTCGGCGACGAAACGCAGGCCCTGCACTTCGGCATCGATGCGCACGAAGCTCTGCACCAGCGCGACATTGCCGAGCGCGTCGGAAGCGCGCGCCGAGAGGTCGGTGTAATGCGCCTCGACCTCGCTTTGCATGCCGTAGGTCTTGCGTACCACCATCGTGGTCAGCACGGTAAAGACGATGCAGAGAATGAACAGCAGGATCGCCAGCCGCCAGTTGATGTAGAACGCCAGCGGCAGCAGCACGACCAGCGACAGGATCGCGGCGAAGTGCTCGCGGAAGAAGCCGAGCCATAGCCGCCACAGCGAGTCGGTGCCGTTCAGCATCACCTTCATCAGCCGGCCCGAATGGGTGCCGGTGTGAAAGGTCATCGGCAGCTGCATGATGTGTTCGAAATAATTGGTCAGCACCGCCTGGCGCTGGCGGTGCGAAAGCCGGTCGGCCTCGAGCGCGACCCAGGCGCTGCAGGCGATGGTGAACAGGCCGAATGCGACCCAGGCCAGCAGCAGCGGCCAAGGTGAGGTTTCGGACGAAGTCCCGCCGGTCCCTGCATTGCCGGAAAGCACATCGACGATGCGGCCGAACAGCACGGGTTCGGCGAATTGCGCGCCGGCCAGCGCCAGATTGGCAACGGCGAGGATCCAGGCGAGCCGGGTCTCCCTGCCGAGCAGTTCAAGAACGCGGGCGTAAAGACGGAGCAGCGACATGCGGTGATGCTCAAAGATCCGGCCGGACAGAATGGTCCAAGGCCCATTCTAATGTGGTGGTTCAGAAGTTCTCTTCATTTTTGCCGCGAGACCTTCAAGAGAAGTTCTGAACCAAAGCACACTCGAATCATAGTTTTCCAGTGGCCTTATCGATCCGGAGTTCGCTCCGGTAGCCGCCGCGGAGGCGGCGAACGTCGGATCCGGGACAGTCCGGGATCGCAAATGCGGCACCCCGTCGGATCTCGCGCCCGGTGCTGCGCTCGTCATGCCCGGCGACTCTGGCCAGCGAAGTCTGAACAATGGATGAGCGCGGTGATCCACCCTGCGCCATACGTCGCACCCGCGTTCCGGAGGCGGAACCCGGCATCAACCAGATGATTACCTTAAGGGGGCCTAAGGCCGTAATTTCTGGAGGACATCGCAATGTTTGCCCGGCAATCCGTGTTTTCTTCGCTCGGCCGTGCCACCGCCGTCGCTACCGCTACCGCGTTGGTGCTGACCGCGGTCGAGCCTTCGATGGCGTTCGCCGCACCCGCGGCCGCAGGAAAGGCCGCCGCTGTCGCGGCGGGTCATGGCCTGACCGACGTCAGTGCCAGACGCAAAGTTGTCCGGCATCGCCGCCATGGCGGCGCGGGCGCGGCCGCCGCAGCGGCGGCGTTTGCGGGCATCGTCGGCACCGGGATCGCGATTGCCGCGGCGAGGAGCCGTCGCGACTATTACGACGATTATGATGGCGGCTATTACGGTGGACCGGGTTACTACGGTGGTGCGCCCTATTACTACGGCGGCTATGGTGGCTATCGAGGTCCTTATTTCCGGGGCTGGTAGTCATTAACCTTGGCATCGATCATTCGTCGGCCGAGCGGCTCGCACGGTCGACGAATTTTTTGTGACAAAGGTCTTTATGTGTCCCCCGTTAACGCGCTGGCGATGGCTTTGGACTAACCTTTTAAAAATGAGCGATTCGATCGAACGGCTTTATCTGGCAGTGCTCGCGGCCAAGGATCTCGATCCGGCGGTGTCGCGGACGGCACGACTGTTCCAGCGCGGTCCATCCAAGATGGCCAAGAAGCTGGCCGAAGAGGCCGTCGAGGTCGTGATCGACGCTGTCAGCGGCAAGCCCGACGCGGTGATCCGCGAGAGCGCCGATCTGCTCTACAACCTTACCGTTCTCTGGGCCGCCTGCGGCATCACGCCCGATGACGTCTGGCGGGAGATGGAACGGCGCGAGGATATGCTCGGAATCGCCGAGAAGCTGCCGAAATCGGCGGTCAAGCTGCCACGGCCGCCGGCCCGGGTGGCGCGTCGGCCGATTGTGGCGGTCGAGGGGCGCGCCCTTCGCAAGCGGCATTAGCAGCAGGATCCGGAAAAGCGTGCAGCGGTTTTCCGGAAAGATCCCGCGCAGACAAAGAATCTAGGCTTCTCCTGTCCACTTACACTCATCGCGCCATGGACAAATCCGTCGCGGGATGGTTGATCGCGCCATCATGCTGAAACGGATCTACGACTGGTGTATCGACGCCGCGCACAAGCCCTACGCGCTCTGGATCATGGGAGCGGTGGCGTTCGCGGAAAGCTCCTTTTTCCCGGTGCCGCCGGATGTGATGCTGATCCCGATGTCGCTGGCGCGGCCGCAGCGGGCCTGGCTCTATGCGCTGGTCTGCACCGTGGCCTCGGTGGTGGGCGGCATGCTCGGCTATGCCATCGGGGCGCTGCTCTATGATTCGCTCGGGCACTGGCTGATCAATTTCTACGGCCTTGCCGACAAGGTCGATGGCTTCCGCGCCGCCTACGCGCAGTGGGGCGCCTTGATCATCATCGGCAAGGGCCTGACGCCGATCCCCTACAAGCTGGTGACGATCGCTTCCGGTTTTGCCGGCTATAATATCTGGCTGTTCGTGCTGTGCTCGATCATCGCCCGCGGCCTGCGCTTCTTCATTGCCGCGCTGCTGCTCAACCGTTATGGCGAATGGATTCGCGTCCGGATCGAGCGGCACCTGGCGCTGTGGGTCCTGCTCGGCGTTGCCGTGCTGGTGCTCGGCTTCATCATCGCATTTCGATTGTTCTAAAAGCGGCCGATCGCCTTTGCCGATTGCCATCCTTTTAGGATACGCTGGCGCGTCATGCCTGGTCGGACACGCCAATCATTCCATCCCTTCGCAATTTCGGCGCTCGTGTCGATGCTGCTGTCGACGATCCCTCTGCTGACAGCGGGGACGGCATGGTCGCAGCCGCCCCTGCCGCCATCGCAGGCAACAGCACCGCAGGCGGCAGCTGGCCAGACCGCGAACCAATCGGCTTCCGGCCAGTCAGCGCCGGGCCAGACCGCGCCCGGTGCGCCGGCGAAGCCCGAAAATCCCGGCCTGATCGATGAAATCGGCAAGCTGTTCCACAAGCTCCCGTCGATCAAAAGCCCGAGTGAGACGCTGGATGATCTGAACGAGCGCGCCAAGGATGCGACCCGGGGCGCGACCGAAACGCTGACCAACCTTGCCAGGCCCTCCTCAATGGTGAGCGGCCGCGCGCTCTGCCCAGTGTCGGGCAACGGCGCGCCCGACTGCAAGGCGGCGGCCGACAAATTATGCCAGGACAAGGGCTACAAGGAAGGCAAGAGCCTTACCATGGATTCGGCGGAGAAATGCTCGGCCAAGGTGCTGATCCCGGGGCGGACGCGAAAACCCGACGACTGCCGCACCGATAATTACGTCACCGCAGCGCTCTGCCAGTAAGTGCTTGGAGCGTTTTCGCGCGCAAGCCTGCCCCGGACCCGATCCGGAGTGGATTCCGCTTCGCGAAGAAAACGCGTCAAAACAACGGACTCTGGCGGATTGCCTCCTTGGTATGATGTCTGGCATCCTTCGGCGCGAGCGCGCCGTTTCCGCCGCGGATAACGAGAAGGATTGCTGCTGATGTCCATGCCTGCCTTGTTCAAGGGCCGCCTGTCGATCCCGGTGATCGGTGCGCCGCTGTTCATCATCTCGGTGCCGGATCTGGTGATCGCGCAATGCAAGGCGGGCGTGGTCGGTGCGTTTCCGGCGCTGAATGCGCGGCCGCCTGAACTGCTCGACGAATGGCTGTTCCGGATCAAGGAAGAACTCGCCGCCCATGACAGGGCGCATCCCGAGCGGCCGTCGGCGCCGTTCGCGGTGAACCAGATCGTGCATCGCTCGAACAACCGGCTCGAGCGAGATCTTGCGGTGTGCGAGAAGCACAAGGTGCCGATGCTGATCACCTCGCTCGGTGCCCGCGAGGAAGTGAACCAGGCGGCGCATGGCTGGGGCGCCATCGTCTTTCACGACGTCATCAATCAGGTGTTTGCACACAAGGCGGTCGAGAAGGGCGCCGACGGTCTGATCCTGGTTGCCGCCGGCGCCGGCGGTCATGCCGGCCGGCTGTCGCCCTTCGCCTTCGTTGCCGAGACGCGGCAATGGTTCGACGGCCCGATCGCGCTGTCGGGGGCGATCGCAACCGGTCGCGCCATCCGCGCGGCGCGGCTGCTCGGCGCCGATTTCGCCTATATCGGCTCGGCCTTCATCGCCACCGAAGAGGCCAACGCGGTCGACGCCTACAAGAAGATGATCGTCACCTCGGCGGCCGAAGACATCGTCTATTCCAACCTGTTCACCGGGGTGCACGGTAATTACCTGAAGCCCTCGATCATCGCCGCCGGGATGGACCCGGACAATCTGCCCGAATCCGATGCGTCGAAGATGAGCTTTGGCACCGATGCCTCCGGCGAGCGCAACCGGCCGAAAGCCTGGAAGGACATCTGGGGCAGCGGCCAGGGCGTCGGCAGCGTCAGCAAGATCGTGCCGGCGGCCGAGCTGATCGCGCGGCTCAAGCGGGAATATGACGAAGCGGTCGATCCGCCGTTGTGAGGCCCGGCTGGGGGTGCCTTTCTGAGGCTTGATTCGCCCCTTTCATTCCGGCTTTCCTGCTGCGCTCGGGTCCCGCAATGACGGACGCGGCGTTGGAGTCACGACGCCGGTCCGGCGACGACGAGGGCGGCACGGCAATCCGTCCCCTGCCTTAACCCGCCATTAACCACATTCGCTTCAACAATCATCTCCAGAGCTTTGCCGCCAAGGAGATGCGCGATGGATTTCGAGACGCTTCAGGCCCGGACGCTCGCGACTGTCGACGAGATCCGGATTCGCGTCGGGCATGCCCTCGACCGGCATCCGCTGTGCCGCAACGTACAGTTCGACATCATCAGGATGCCGCGCAGCCGCAGGGGCGGCAACTGGACCGTCAGCATCCACTCCGTCGAACCTGATGCGCTGTGGGAGGCCTCCGACATCGTCGCGGATATTCAGGCCGCCTACGAGCTCGCGGCCTGAGATGGGCGGCTCAGCCAGCCGCAAAGCTGCCGCCGGCGCCGCGGCGATGGCACGGTTAAGCCTTAATTAATGCTCAGTTTTTGCCGAGAATGTCGCATGGTCCGAAAAGGTGGGCGCCGGTTTCTCGACGAGGACCATGCTCAAACAGAGATTGAGATCGCGATCCGATCCAGCTTGATCGGATCATGACTGACGGGGTCGGCAAGGACCGCGAAGGGAGTAACGAGTTGACGCGGGGGATCACGATCAGCGCGCTGTGCTGTTTTCTTGTCGCTGGCGCTGCCTGTGCCAGCATTCTCAACCGCAACGCCATGCCGGAGGCCGGGCCGCAGCAGGTGGTGGCCTCGATCACCGAAAAGATCATCGCCAACCGGCAGGCCAAGGCGGACAAGCTCAAGGTCGTGCGCCTGGCGATGGCCTCGCTGGAGCCGTCGCAGCCGCCGGCGGTCGCCGTGCCCGCTGCTTCGATCGAGCCATCGCAATCTGCCGCGGCATTGCGACCGGCCGAACGTTCGACCGAGCCGTTGCGGCAGGCCTATGCTGCTACCGAACCGAGCGATGCGATCGACATTCCCCGCGAGGTGACCGCGCCCGCGGCGGCCGCTTCTGAGCCGCCGCCCAGGCCGAAGCTGGTCGAGAGGCCGGCGCCGCCCAGGCCCAGCCCGGTGCTGAGCGACGCACAGATCGCCGGCATCAAGGAACGGCTCAAGCTGTCGCCGGACCAGGAATATTACTGGCCGTCGGTGGAATCCGCCCTGCGTGCCGTGGCGCACCGGATCCAGGCCAATCGCCGCGCCGATCCGCATGCGACCGGTGCGGCGATCGATCCCGACTCGCCGGAAGTTCAAGAGCTCAAGTCGGCCGCGATGCCGCTGCTGTTCGGAATGCGCGAGGACCAGAAGCGCGAAGTGCGCTTGCTCGCCCGCCAGATCGGGCTGGAAAAAGTCGCCGAGATGATCTGACGCACCGGCGATAGCGCGCCGGTAAATGTAGGAACGCCAGCGAGGCGGCGACCGTGCTTTTCCTGCAACGCCATGGCGCCGCCATGCGCGCCAAGGCGGCGTCGCCGGCGGCCATGCTGTCGATGCTGATGAAGATCGCTAGTCTCCTTCCGACCAGACGCGCTGGTCCGAGGAAAGCCAATCGCTCCAGCAGTTTTCGATACCGATCGGATTGGCCTACGTCGCGAGCGTTGCCGCCGCGATGACGCCGGCCGATGTCGTGCTGGAGCCATCAACCGGCACCGCCATCTCTTCGTAGAACTCGCTGGCGCCTCCCTCGTTCTCAACGAGGTCGCCGAGCGCCGCGCCGGCATTCTCGGGCAGATCTTTCCTGCCGTCATCATCACGCGGTTTGATGCCGCGCACATCAACGACCATCTTGATGCGCGCATCGTGCCGAGTGTCGTGCTGATGAACCCGCCGTTCTCAGCCGCGGTCCACGTCGATCGCAGGACGGCGGATGCGTCATTGCGGCACGTCGGCTCGGCGCTGGCCCGTCTTCCGGAAGGCGGACGGCTGGTCGCCATCACGCGTGCGGAGGACGTTCAGGTCCCGGATTACGCCGCGCTCCATCCGGGCTACGGCCTCCTGCTTAAAGCTGGATTTCCATCAGATCCTTCGCGACCACGATCGGGCCGCTATAGTGCTTCTTGGCGTCTTCCATCCACATTTCGTCGGTGATGGTTGGATCGTCGCCGGGCACTAAATGGGTCATCACCAGCTTCTTGACCTTGGCCATGGCGGCGATCTTGCCGACGTCTTCCGTCGTGGTGTGCGACGCCATCAGGTGCTTCTTCAACGTTTCCGCATTCTTGATGCTGGCTGCCAGTTTATCGACGCCCGGCACGTAGAGCGATTCATGCAGCAGCACGTCGGCGCCTTCAGCGAACTTCGCCAGCGCCGGATTGAACTCGGTGTCGCAGGCATAGACGAAGACGCCGTCCGGCGTCTCGAAGCGGAATGCGAAATTGTCCACGATCGGCGGATGCGGGGTGCGGAACGCGGTGACCTTGACCTTGTCGTTGCTCATCACCGGGCCGGAGTCCTTGATGTCCTTGGCGACCAGCAGCATGCGCGGATCCGGCTTACCCTCGTCCTCGATGCGCGTTTCGATGTCGAACTTGTTGCTTTCCCAATAGGCTTTGGTGAGCGCTTCCATGCCGACCGGGCCGAACGACTCGACGGGATGATTGAGACCGGCCGACCAGCCACCATTGACCATGTTGCCATATTCCAGCACGTGGTCCGAATGCAGATGCGTCACGAACACATAGCGCACGCTCTGCAGCGGCACCTTGGCTTCGATCAGGCGATGCGACACGCCGGCGCCGCAATCAACGACATAAGGCACGTCGTCGACGATCAGCACATTGGCTGGATTGGAGCGGCCGAGGCCGACGCGCGGCCCGCCTTTGGTGCCAAGGCAGATCCAGCGCGTCTTGCGCTTGGGCGTGGATGCCGCGGGTTGCTGCGCGAAGGCCGGCATCGTCGTCGCGCCGGCGATGGCACCCATTGCGGTGAGTTTGAGGAGGGTGCGACGATCGATGGTCATGGGGAGTCCTTAGGTTGGGAGACGAAAGTCTGTAGCCCGCAGGGAGCGCAGAGCAATCCGGAGACGTCGTGCGTGGTGAAAACGCCGGTTCCCGGATTTCGCTGCTCCATCTGCGGCTGCCTTCACGCCGCGCGAACGGCGCTGAGGAAACGCGAGATCCGTTGGGCGAGATCGTCGGACCGGGTCGATAGATCATCCGCCTTGGCGATCATGCGCAAGGCGGCGGCTTCGGCCTCGGACATCGCCGTGCTCACCGCGCCGACATGCGATGAGACGTCCTTGGTGCCGCTCGCCGCCTGCTGGGCGTTGGCGGCGATCTCGGAAGTGGCAGTGCGCTGCTGGGTGACCGACGCAGAGATGTCGGCGGTCACCGCATCGACGCGGCTGATGGTCTGCGCCACGCCCTTGATGGCCTGCACCACGGCCGCGGTTTCGGCCTCGATGCTGGCGATTTGCGCGGTGATCTCGTCGGTGGCCTTGGCGGTCTGGGTGGCGAGCGCCTTGACCTCGCCGGCGACCACCGCAAAGCCCCTGCCCGCATCGCCGGCACGCGCCGCTTCGATGGTGGCGTTGAGCGCGAGCAGATTGGTTTGACTGGCGATGTCCTGGATGAATTTGATGATGTCGCCTATGCGGGCGACGGCGTGATCGAGGCCAACGATGCGCTTATCGGCATCGCCGACTTCGCGCACGGCATCGGCCGCGATCCCGGCGCAGGTGACGAGACGCTCGGCGATGGAGGTCACTGCGACGCTCATTTCCTCGGCGGCGCTGGCGATGGTGCTGACGCTCACCGAGGCTTCCTCGGCGCCGGCAGCGACATTGGTGGCGCGCTCCGACGAACCGCTGGCGAGCCGCGAGGTGGTCTCAGCATCGCGGCGCACCGCATGCCCGGCCTGGCCGACGCCGTCGATGACCACATGGCAGGCCTCGTCGAATTCGAGCGTCATCGCCTCGATGCGCGCGGCGCGGGCTTCGCGGGCTTCCTGCTCGGCGCGGTGTTCGCTCTCGAGGCGCGCGGCCTCGATGGCATTGAGGCGCAGGGTTTCGAGTGCATCGGCCATCTCGCCGATTTCATCATGGCGGCCGCGGGCAGGCACCTCGACATCGCGATCACCGCTGGCAAGCCGGGTAATCGCGGCCGTGATGCCGACCAGAGGATTGACCACTCGGCGATCGAACACCAGCACGACCGCGACTACCAGACCGCCGACGATGAGCAGGCCGACGGCGACCGCCGCCAGGCTCATCAAGGCGCTGGACTGCGCCGCCTGGGCCATGGCGACCGCCTGGGCCATGGCGACGTCTCGCACGCCGAGCGCGGTCTGCGCCGGGCCGACCAGACGCTTGATCACGTCCTGGAAGGTGACGCCATAGGGGGCGCCAGTAAGGCCCTTCGCGGTGACGTCGGCGATGAATGCATCGGGCGCGCCGAAGAATTTTTCTCGCACATCGACAACGGCCGCCTGCAGTGCCGCGCCATCGGCGATCCGCGATGCCCGCGCCTGCAGCTGCTGCCAGGCATAACGGATCTCGCCGGTCAGTTCCGACGCCTTCTCGACCTCGGCGACGCTCAGCGGACGGCTATTGGCCACGGGAAGCGTGAAATAGGTGGCGCGCCGGCCGGCGGCATCGCGCATGTCGCAGGCCAGACGCGCGACTTCGATGAAGCTGCCGACACCCTCATGGGCGAGCGATGCGGCGCGTTGCAATCCACCGGCCATCTCGCTGAGCGAGGCGGTCAGCGCCAGCATCCGCGGCACATATTGCTTCACCAGATCCGGATCGCGCTCGGCGCGCGGCTGCTGATAGGCGCGGTCGAGGCGGGTATAGAAACTGCCGACCTCCTGCTTGAGCGCGTCGAGTCCGGCCAATGCGTGTTCGCGTTCAGGGTAGGTACTGGCGCTGATGGCCGCCACGGTCTCGGCGAGATGATCGTCCAGCGCCTTGCGTGCCTTGGCGACTTCACCTAGGGCGGCGGCGCCGGCCGGGGCTTCCGCAACCAGCGCGGCGTTTTGTGGCGCGCGGCCGACACCGAACAATGCGGTGGTCTCGAGCAGCTTCGTGGTGGCCACGGCAAGCTGCGCGGCTTCGCGCGCACTGTTGTAGTTGCGCCATTCCTGAACGACGAACACCATTCCCGCCACCGCGATGACGACTGCCATCGCAGACACGCACAGCATGAAAAGCACACGGACGCGCATAGGCCCTCTTCCTGAATTACCGGTCTGTGTAGGGGGGAATTCTTAATTCCGTCTCAAGAAAAGTATTCCCTTCGTGCAAGGCGCCATGCGCGGCGATGTCTCACAACCGTCAAGCACGGTGAACGGCGCATTGCGGACCCCGCGACGATTTGTTCAGATTGCGCTTCACAAATTGCGCGTATTTCCGATCGGTCGGCGATCAGCAAGCGCAGCAAGCGGAGGGCGGAT
>DASZTN010000106.1:0-84068 GCA_035547995.1 Bradyrhizobium sp.
TGGTTGATGGTGCCGAGCGTGGTCCGCGCGCATAGCACGACCGGCGCGCGCCATCGCACGAACATGTCGATATAGGTGAGCTCGCGCGTCAGCGGCACCAGCAATCCGCCGGCGCCTTCGACCACCAACGGGCGTGATACATCCGGCAATTGCAGTTGTGCCGGATCGATGCTGATGCCGTCGAGCGTGGCGGCAAGATGCGGCGAGGCCGGTGTTTTCAGCCGGTAGCGCTCGGGCAGGATCCGCTCGGCGGCGAGGCCGGACAGGCGATGCACGATGGCGGAATCGGTCTCTTCTTCGAGACCCGACTGCACCGGCTTCCAGTAACAGCCGTCGAGCGCGCGGACGAGCGCTGCCGAGAACACGGTCTTGCCGATGCCGGTATCGGTGCCGGTGACGACGATTGCAGCTGTCACGCGAACTTTCCCATCTCTTCGGCAATCGCGTCGAACAAGCCCGCGATAATGGTTTCGTCGAGGGCGGCGATCAATGCGATGCGCAGACGCGCAGTGCCCTCGGGCACCGTGGGCGGCCGGATCGCGCGCACGTCGAAGCCGCGGCGTTGCAGCGATGCGGCAAGCGCCACGGCCTTTCCGTCGGCGCCGACGATTACGGGGACGATATGCGAGTGCGAGGAAACGATGCCGCATCGCGCCTGCAATTGGCGGTCGGCATAGGCGACGAGCTGGGCGAGCCTGTCGCGGCGCTGCGGCTTGGTGCGGGAGATCTCAAGCGCGGCGCGGGTGATCGCGGCGATCAGCGGGGAGGGCGCGGTCGCAAAGATGAAGGGACGCGCCCGGTTGACCATGAAGTCGCGCAAGAGTTTCGGCGCCAGCATGAAGCCGCCGACGGTGCCCAGCGCCTTGCCGCAGGTGTGCAGCGTAATCACGTTGTCGCGGCCTTCAAACGCAGCGGCGAGGCCGCGGCCTTCCGGGCCGAGCACGCCGCTCGCATGCGCCTCGTCGATCACGATAGTGGCGTCGTGCCGATCAGCGACGGCCAGGAGAGCGGCGAGATCCGGGCTGTCGCCATCCATGCTGTAGACGCTCTCGATGGCAATCCACGCCCGTCCGCGTCCGCCGGCCTTGCGCCATTGCCGGAGCCGGTCGTCGAACGCAGTGGCGTCGTTGTGCGGCACGCTTTGCCGTTCGGCGCGGCCGCGCCGCATGCCCTCGTGAACGCTGGCATGCACCAGCTCATCATGGAACACCATGTCACCAGATTGCGGCAGCGTCGAAAAGATCGCGAAATTGGCGGTATAGCCCGCGCCGAAATAGAGCGCGGTTTCCGCGCCGAAATAGGCCGCGGCCTCGGTCTCGAGCGCCTCGTGCTCGGCGTGATTGCCGCGCAGCAGGCGGGAGCCGCCGGCGCCGACCGGCACGCCGCGGACAATGGCATCCGCCGCCGCCTGCCGTAGTTCGTCGGATTCGGCAAGGCCGAGATAGTCGTTCGAGGTGAAATCCACGCCGGCGCGCGGGCGCAGCGTTCGCAGCCGGTCCCTGCCTTCGAGCTCACGAAGCTGGGTTTCGATTTGTTCGTAAGCCATCGCTTTACTCTTGGAGAGGGGGGCTTTCCTTGGCGAATGCCTCTGAGGAAGCCCTCGGGGACTGACGGACGGCATGCGCCGGGATCGGAGCCTGTGCCATCGGAATTGGCAGACCTTCTAGTCCAATTGGAGCCGAACATCGATACCCGGCGGGGCAGCCGAGGCATGTTTCGCGATGCCAGAGCAGGCTCCTTGAGCGTGGGCTGACGACCACCGCCCCGTTCCGGGACGGCTCCAGGATCGGGACGGTTCCAGGCTTGGGACGGCTTCTTGAAGGAGGTTGGTCGAGGTAGGTCTTTGCGAGGAACTCTGACCGTCGTGATCGCCTTCGCAGCGCTGCTTCGGCGGCCGGTGGTCGCGCAGCAGCAGGAGCTGACATCAAAGCGGCGATGCCGCCGCTACTGCGCTGCGCCCTGTTTGAACCAGCGCCAAATGCCGGAGCTGTTCGTCGCATCGACGACAGTGGCTGGAGCGATCCGCATCGCTAGGCTGTGGCTGGCTATTTCCTTGCAGATGCCACGATGGGGAGAGCGCGTTCGCCGGCTATTGTGAGTTCGCTGAGGGTGGTCTTGCCGCTGCGGGCGCACTTGATGATCCGTCGTGCGATGCGCTTGCGAACTGGATATTCCTCGCCACGGGCAGCCGCCTTGCAAACCTGATCCAGCGCGACATTCATGTTGGCGAGCGTACGAGAGTCAAATGCCCCATCAATCAACATTTTAATCCTCCACGCCAATACTCGGAAAAATCAAATGCTAGGCCGGGTGCGGCTGCCTGTCGTTAACCTATGATATGGGAGTCCCCAGCCGACTGCGAGATACGGCTTCGTACTCTCTTGCGTGCCGGGCTGAGCGCGGCTTACAGCCGGAAACTGGCTCCGGCTTCCGTTGTCGGCCCGCCAAATTGTTCCGATCCATTTCGATGCCTTGATCACGTTCCGTGAAAACGAATGTGATCGATGCAATGGTAAGCGCATCAATGCCGTGACGGAAGCGCTGCTATAATCGCCCCGCTATTATATCACGTGATGACGTCGCTTGCGGATTGCGAGAGAATTTCATGGCGCTGAGGTCGTTTGGTCCGCTGGTTGCGGTGATTGCCGTTTCGTTTTGGATGCATCTTCCCATGGTCGCCGCGCAGCCGGCGCCGCTCGAGGGCAAGACGGCATTTGGCGACTGGCAGGACGACAAGCCCGGCACGATGCGGCTGATCAGGCCGCAGGACTTGCCACCGCCGGGCGCTACCCCCTCCAGGGCGAACATGTCTCATATCGTGCCGAAGCCCGCTTCGGCGAAGCTGCAGGTTCCTGACGGATTCAAGATCAGCCTGTTCGCGGAGGGATTGAGCGGCCCGCGCACCATCCGCACGGCGCCGAACGGCGATATCTTCGTGATCGAAACCAGAGCCGGCCGCATTCGCGTGTTGCGGGCGGCGGATGGCGCAGCAAAGCCCGATACGAACGAGATCTACGCCAGCGGCCTCGATCGTCCATTCGGTGTCGCTTTCTTCCCGAGCGGCGACAATCCGCAGTGGCTGTATGTCGCCAACACCGATAGCGTCGTGCGCTTTCCGTACCACTCCGGCGATCTTAAGGCGTCCGGCGAGCCGGAGACGGTCGTGGCGGAGCTGCCGCACGGACGCGGACACTCGACCCGCGATATCGTGTTCACGCCGGATAACAAGCGCATGCTGGTCTCGGTCGGATCCGGCAGCAATGTGGGCGAGGGAACCGGTGATCCTCCCGGCGGCGTTGAGGCATGGGCGAGCCAGCACGTTCTCGGCGCCAGCTGGGGATCCGAGACCAATCGCGCCACAGTGCTGTCATTCGATCCCGACGGCAAGAATCAGAAGCCGTTCGCCACCGGCATCCGCAATTGCGTCGGACTTGCAATCCAGCCGGAGACCAGCACGCCATGGTGCTCGACCAATGAGCGCGATGGCCTCGGCGACAATCTGGTGCCGGACTATGTTACGCGCGTGCGCGAAAACGCATTCTATGGCTGGCCGTGGTACTATATCGGCGACCATCAGGACCCAAGGCATGCCGGCGAGCGGCCGGATCTGAAGGGAAAGATCACGATCCCCGATGTGCTGCTGCAGGCGCATTCGGCGTCGCTCGGACTTGCCTTCTACGAAGGAAGTAACTTTCCGGCAGAATATCGCGGCGATGCATTCGCCGCCGAGCACGGCTCATGGAACAGGTCGAAGCGAACCGGCTACAAGGTGGTGCGTATCCGTCTGAAGGACGGGGTGCCGACCGGACAATATGAAGACTTCGTCACCGGCTTCGTCGTCAATGACACCGACGTCTGGGGCCGGCCGGTCGGCGTCACCGTCGCCCATGACGGCACGCTGCTGATCTCGGAAGATGCCAACGGCACGATCTGGCGGGTAAGCTACTAACGCATTTTCGGCGAAGTGAATGCCGGTTCGTGAAGAAATCAGAACTGCGCTTAACCTGCCGTGGAAGTGGCGATCGCATTTCGCAGCGCCCTGGCGCAGGATTGCAGCACCGGCAAGAACTGCTGCCGCAGATCGGCGGCGCGCACGCGTGCCGATGCCGCGCTGACGCTGATCGCCGCGATGATCGCGCCGCTCTCGTCGAAGGCTGGCACTGCGAGCGCCCGCATGCCCAGCTCCAGCTCTTCGTCGCTCATCGCATAACCGCGCTTGTGCACGGCGCGGATCTCGGCCAGCAGCAGGCTCAGCCTGGTGATGGTGTGAGGGGTGCGCTGATGAAACGGCTTTGGGCCGAGCTGCTCGGCGATCTCTTCATCGGAAAACTGGCTGAGCAGGACGCGCCCGGTCGCCGAGCAATAGGCCGGCAGATGGGCGCCGACACGGACGCCGGTGGAAAGGATGTGCTCGGCTTCGGCGCGGGCGATGAACAGCGGCTTGTCGTGGTCGAGAACCGCAAGCGAAACGGATTCGGAAAGCTCGTCGCGTGCGCGCGCCAGCAACGGCGTGGCGAGCTGCGCGATCCGATCACGTTGAGTGGTCGCACCGCCCAGCCGCCGCAACCGGGGCAGCGGACGGAATTCGCGGCCCGACTGTTCGACATAGCCGAGCTCGGTGAGCGTGATCAGACAGCGCCGCGCCGAGGCGCGCGTGATGTTGGAGGCGCGCGCAGCATCCGACACGCTTAATGAGCCGCGGATCGCCAACGCCTCGATGATGGCAAGGCCCTTGGCGAGACCGCCCATGCCTTCGCTGGATCGTTCGCCTGAAGTCGCATTCGGTGCCGGCATGGCTCGCCTTGACAGGAGGTTGGGTCGGGTTCAGGCTGTTCGCTATAGGAAACGCCGTTCGGTATCCGAACATCTGGACGAACAACTGTCAAATAGAACCTATCCAGGCCGTCAATCCGACAGGACATCAGTGATGCTGCACGAAACGCACCAAGCCGCGCGAACGGAAACGCTGACCCGCGTGCCGTATTGGGTCTTCCAGACCGCAGAGACCTATCGGCAGGAGCAGGAGCGCATCTTTCAGGGGCCGTCCTGGCACTATCTCGCGCTCGAGGTGGAATTGCCCGAGCCCGGCGATTTCCGCACCACCAGGATCGGCGAGACGCCTGTGGTCGTCACCCGCGACGATGACGGCGAGATCTATGCATTCGAAAACCGCTGCGCCCATCGCGGTGCGCTGATCTGTCTCGACAATTACGGCAAGGGCAAAAAGGATTTCAGCTGCGTCTATCATGCCTGGACCTATGATCGGCAGGGCAATCTGCGCGGCGTCGCCTTCAAGGACGGTATCAAGGGCAAAGGCGGCATGCCCGAGAGCTTTCGCATGGAACAGCACGGCCCGCGCAAGCTCCGCATTGCGATCCTGCACGGCCTGATCTTTGGATCATTCTCGGAGGAAGTGCCGCCGATCGAGGAATATCTCGGCGAGGAGATCTGCTCGCGCATCGAGCGCGTGCTCGGCGGCCGCAAGCCGGTGGTGCTGGGCCGGGTGACGCAGGCGCTGCCGAACAACTGGAAGCTCTATATGGAGAACGTCAAGGACTCCTATCATGCGAGCATCCTGCACCTGTTTTTCACCACCTTCGAATTGAACCGGCTTTCGCTGAAGGGCGGCATCATCGTCGACGAGAGCGGTGGCCATCATGTCAGCTATTCCGCGATCGACACCGCCGCGCATAAGGATGCCGAATATTCCAGGCAGCAGCTTCGCTCGGAGAGCGAATACAAGCTCGCCGATCCTTCGCTGCTGCAGGGATTCGACGAATATCATGACGGCGTGACGCTGCAGATCCTGTCGGTGTTCCCGACCTTCGTGCTGCAGCAGATCCAGAACGCGGTCGCAGTACGGCAGATCGTGCCGCGCGCAGTCGACAAGACCGATCTGAACTGGACCTATCTCGGCTTCGCCGATGATACGCCCGAGCAGCGGCTGGTCCGCATCAAGCAGAACAATCTGGTCGGGCCGGCCGGCTACATCTCGATGGAAGACGGCTGCGTCGGCGGCTTCGTCCAGCGTGGCATCGCCGGCGCGTCGGAAGAAGAAGCCGTTCTGGAAATGGGCGGCAGCCAGGCCCAGAGCAGCGAGAGCCGGGTCACCGAAGCCTCGGTGCGCGGCTTCTGGAAAGCCTATCGCAGCAATATGGGCATGTGAGGCGCGTAATGACGGACAGCATGTATCAACAGATCGCCCGCGCCCAGGCCGACTACGCGCGGTGCATCGATGATGACCGGTTGGAGGAATGGCCCGATCATTTTCACGGTTCCTGCCTCTACAAGATCACCACCGCCGCGAACCATCGCGAGGGGCTGGAGGGCGCGATCATCTTTGCCAATTCCAAAGGCATGCTGAAGGATCGGGTCTCGGCGCTGCGCGAGGCCAATATCTATGAGCGGCAATCCTACCGGCACATCCTCGGCCAGCCGTCGATCCTGCAGGAAAGCGCCAGCGAAGTGCGGAGCGAGACGCCGTTCCTGGTTGCGCGGATCATGCAGGATGGCGACACCGATATCTTCGCAACCGGCCGCTATCTCGATCTCTACAGGATCGAGGGCGGCAAGGTGCGGTTGAATGAGCGCGTCGTGGTCTGCGACAGTTCGCGGGTTGACACTCTGCTGGCGCTGCCGCTGTGAGCACTTCGACCGTTGCGCTGACGATCGGCGATCCCAACGGGATCGGGCCGGAAATAGCGATCAAGGCTGCCGCACAGATGGCGCGCGAGAACGGGGCGTCGATCGTGCTGGTCGGCGACGAATTTGTCCTGCGCTTCTACGCCGAGCGGCATGCCGCCGATGTCACGCTTGCGCCCTTGAACGGCTCGGCCCCGCGAGGGAGCGTGTTGTCATTCCAGCATGTCGATGCGCTGGATCGTAAAGCCTTCAATCCGGGCACGCCGGTCGCAGAAGGTGGGCGCGCAACGGTGGACTATGTGTCGGCCGCGATCCGGCTGGTGAAGGAGGGCCGGGCTTCCGCGATCGTGGCCTGTCCGCATTCGGAAACCAATGTGAATGCCGCCGGCATTCCGTTTTCGGGTTATCCCAGCCTGCTCGCGCGCCTCACCGGCACGCCGGAGGATCACGTGTTCCTCATGCTGGTCGGTGGCGGCCTGCGCATCGTTCACGTCACCTTGCATGAGCGGCTGCAAACCGCGCTCGCGCGCCTGACGCCCGGGCTGATCGATCGCGCCGCCCGCACGGCAGCAGACGCGCTGCGTCAGCTCGGCATCGGAACGCCCCGTATCGGCCTGTTCGGGATCAATCCGCATGCCGGCGAGAGCGGCCTGTTCGGCGACGATGACGACAGGATCACCGTTCCAGCGGCGAACAGCCTGCGCGCGGCGGGCTTCGATATCGAAGGCCCGCTCGGCGCCGATCTGATGCTGGGGCGCGACGGTTTCGATGCCTTCGTCGCGATGTATCATGACCAGGGCCATATCCCTGTGAAGCTGATTGCCGGGCGCAATTCGGCCGCGATGTCGATCGGCGCCGGCGTGCTGTTCGCCAGCGTCGGTCACGGCAGCGCGTTTGACATCGCCGGTAAAGGCATAGCCGAGCCGGATGCGGTGCTGCGCTCGCTCAAGCTCCTGTCCGGTGCGACCGATCTTGCAGTCAAGGCAGCGTCATGACTTTTTCGATCTCTGTCGACCAAAGCGATATCGCGTTTCCTTGCGAGGCAGGCGAAACCGTGCTCGATGCCGCGGAACGGGCCGGCTATTCTTTGCCCTATTCCTGCCGGAAAGGCATCTGCTCGACCTGCGAAGCCGAGCTTTGCCGCGGCAGCATCATCTCCGGCGGCAAGCAGGCGGAAGGGCCGGCGAGCGGCGTGCTGCTGTGCCGCGCCACGCCGCAAACCGACATTGTCATCCATCCCAAGCGGATCAACCGCCATGATCCGGCGGCGCGAAAGAAGATCACCGCGAATGTCTATCGCGTCGGCAGGCCGGCCGATGATGTCTATACGCTGCTGCTGCGTTTTCCCGCCGGCATCCGGGCGCGATTCAGGGCAGGGCAATATCTGCGCATTGCGATGCCGGATGGCGATACCCGCAATTTCTCGATGGCCAATGCGCCGCGCGAAAGCGACGGTGTGCAATTGCATATCCGGCGCATTCCCGGCGGGCAGTTTTCCGATGGCGTGCTGGCGCGGCTAACGAAGGGCGACAAGCTCGAGGTCGAGATTCCTTTTGGCGAGTTTTACCTGCGCACCGGGACCGACAAGCCGATAGTCTGTCTTGCCACCGGCACCGGCTTTGCGCCGATCAAATCCATCATCGAGGATCTGATCGCACGCGGCAACACCCGCCAGGTGCGGCTCTATTGGGGCGGCCGCCATCAGCGCGATCTCTATCTTTCGAGCCTCGCCGAGAAATGGCAGGCGCGTCTTCCCTGGCTGCAATTCGTGCCGGTGCTCTCCGAGCCCGACGCCGGCTGGCACGGTGCAACCGGCCTTGTTCACGAGACGGTGCTGCGCGACATTCCCGATCTTTCCGGCTGGCAGGTCTATGCCTGCGGCAATCCATTGATGATACGTAACGCTCAGCGCGATTTCGAAGCCCGGGCCGGTCTGCCGGACGGGCAATTCTTTGCCGATCCGTTCGTATCGTCGGGGACTTCGGAATTGGCGACAACAATCACAAACACCATTGCAGGGTAGGAAATCACAATGATCTCATATCGCAGGCTGCTGGCGCCGATGCTGAGTCTCGGACTCGGGCTTGTTCTCGCCCATGGCCCGATCAATCGCGCTGGTGCTGCCGATGCGCCGCAGGGCTATCCCGACCACACCGTGCGCATCATCGTGCCGTTCCCGGCCGGTGGCACCGCCGATACGCTGCCGCGGATCGTCGGCCAATATCTCAGCAAGCGCTGGAACCAGCCGGTCGTGGTCGAGAACAAGTCGGGCGCCGGTGGTAATATCGGCGCGGCCTATGTGGCGACCTCGCCGGCCGACGGTTACACGCTCTTGGCGAGCCCGCCCGGTCCGCTGGCGATCAACCAGTCGCTCTACAAGCCCTCCTCGCTCGGCTACCGTCCGCCGGACCTGGTGCCGATCACGGTGCTCGGCGCGGTGCCCAACGTGCTCGACGTCAGGCCCGGCTTTCCGGCCAAGACCGCACAGGAACTGATCGCTTATGCCAAGGCCAATCCGGGCAAAGTCAGCTTTGCCTCGCAGGGCAACGGCTCCACTTCGCATCTGACCGGCATCCTGTTCCAGAAGCTGACGGGCACGCAGATGGTGCACGTTCCTTATCGCGGAACGGCGCCGGCGTTGCAGGACATCATGGCCAGCCAGGTCGACATCTTCTTCGACAATCTTGGCTCATCGCTGTCGTTGCAGCAGAGCGGCAAGCTGCGGATCCTGGCAACCGGCGGCAAGAATCGCGATCCGGCGCTGCCTGGCGTTCCGACCTTGGAAGAAGCGGGTGTGCCTTCGTTCGAATCCTCCACCTGGTTCGCCGTTGTAGCGCCACCGCAAACGCCGCCTCAAATCGTCGAGTTCCTCAATCGCGAGATCAACGCGGTGCTGGCGATGCCCGAGGTCAAGCAGGAATTCGCCAAGATCGCGGTTCAGCCGGTTGGCGGCACTACTGCCGAAACCGCAAAATTCTTTGGCACCGAGCGCGACAAGTGGCGCGGTGTAATTAAAAGCGCCGATATAGCGGTGGAGTAGCCGTTTCCTTTTAAAAGCGATCGCCCTGCGCGTTCCCGACTGGTGCAGCCGATGGTTGCCGGTTCACCTAGCAAGGGTGGGACCGTCAAGCGATCGCCGGTTTGCCGGCCGAATAGCGCGCTTTCGGCGGTACCGCCGGCATAACCCGTTTACCATTGCGTTGAGACTAAAGAGCTAGATTTCCTGGCGTATTCCCCGCTTCCAAGTCCCGGGTCCGCTAACTACCCTGATCGCATCGCAGAAAGTGCGATACAGATCGATCTCAAGTCGGATTTTGTTGGGAGGATTCAGACAGTGAATGGCATTAAATCGACGATGCTTGCAGGTCTTTTATTGACCTCTTGCGCGATCACCGGCGCGCAGGCTGCCGGGAATAAGGTTGTCATCGGTGACATCGACGACATGTCGGGCGTCTATGCTGATGTGATCGGGCAGGGCGGAATTGAAGCCGCCAAGATGGCGATCGAGGATTTCGGCGGCAGCGTTCTTGGAAACAAGATCGAGCTTCTAACCTCCGATCACCAGAACAAGCCGGATCTTGGCGCGCAGAAATTTCGCGAGTGGGCCGATCGCGACGGCCTGACCATGGTTCTCGGCGGCTCCAACACCGGCGTCAGCATCGCCATGGCGACGGTTGCAAAAGAAAAGAAGACGCCATTTTTCGCCATCGGAGCGGCCGGGTCGTCGCTCACGGGAAAGGACTGCACGCCATACACGGTGCATTACGCCTATGACACCACCTCGCTGGGCAACGGCACGGCAACGACGATGGTCAAGCAGGGCGGAAAGAGCTGGTTCTTCCTGACCGCCGACTATGCCTTTGGTACGCAATTGCAGCAGGCAGCCGAAAACGTCGTGAAGAAGAACGGCGGCAAGGTGGTTGGCGCAGTGCGCGTGCCGCTGTCGACCTCGGACTTCTCGAGCTATCTGCTGCAAGCGCAGAATTCGGGTGCGCAGGTGCTCGGTCTTGCGAATGCGGGCAATGATTTCACGAATTCGCTGAAGGCGGCGGATGAGTTCGGCATCAGCAAGACAATGAAGCCGGCGGCCCTGCTGGCCTTTCTCAGCGACATTCATGCACTGGGGCTGAGGACCGCTCAGGGGCTTTACCTGACGACCGGCTGGTATTGGGATCTCAACGACAAGACGCGCGCCTTCGCGAAGCGCTATTTTGCGAAGACGCAGCGTGAACCGACGATGAATCAGGCCGCCTATTATTCCGCGACGCTGACCTATCTCAACGCAGTCAAGGCCGTCGGCAGCACCGATCCCGACAAGGTGATGGCCGAGCTGCGCAAGACCAAGATCGACGACATGTTCACCAGCAACGGTATCATTCGTCCCGACGGCCTGATGGAGCACGAAATGTATATCATGCAGGTGAAGAAGCCCGAAGAGTCGAAATATCCCTGGGATTATTATCGTCTCATTCAGACGATGAGTGGCGAAGAGGCTTTCGGTAAGCTGGCCGATAGCGCTTGCCCGCTCGTCAAGCGATAGCGCTGTACGCCAGTCCGGCGGCCGGGTTCTATCGAGCCCGGCCGCTTTTTGCCCATGTGACTTTCCTGCCTTGTATGCCCGCTCGATACAGAGCCGCTTCAGGTGGTTGCCGGCGCCGGACTCGGGTGGCGTCAGCCGTTGCCTTACCTCCCGAACCGTTCTTCCCCCATTTCGTGTCCGCCCCGGAAGCTGACGTAGAGCATTGCGCGCGGGTGATGAGATCTCGGGTGGGAACAGCGCGCGTTTTTCCGCGGCGCAGCCCGTCGATTAAGTCCATTGAGGGGGGAATAAATACTTAAATTGACATTTTAATATTAATTATTATAATCCGCCGCCGATATAAATATATTAAATATCCCGCTTAACCGAATTAGATTTCAGATAATAGTTTTAAGATCCTCGTTGGCCGGGCAACCGGTGGCCCGGCATCGTCCCGCGAACAAGCTACGAACGGACGGTTCATGACAGGCAAGCCTTCACAAAAGGCTCGGGGATATGATGCCGTGGTCATTGGAGCAGGGCTGGGTGGAAGCACCCTGGCCTATCGCCTGGCCCGCCACGGCATGCACGTACTGGTTCTGGAGAAAGGCGACTTCCTAAAGCTTCCTCCTCGCCAACCTCACGAGCCAGTCGGCATATACCTCAAGAGCTTTCCATCAGAGCCGAACTTCGTTGGCGGACCAACGAAGTTCTACGGCGCTGCCATGTATCGCATGCGGGAGAGTGATTTCCGCGCGATCCGGCATGAAGCCGGTGAATCACCGGCCTGGCCCATCACTTATGACGACCTTGAACCATATTATTGCGAGGCAGAGCGAATTTACCGCGTGCACGGCGCGAGCGAAGGCGACCCTACCGAGCCTCCACGCAGGTTACCTTTTCCACACCCCCCTTTGCCGCACACGCCGCTGGTGACAAGCTTGGTGGATCGGCTACAGCAATCCGGCACTCCCGTATCAAGCACCCCGCGCGCCCTTGATTATGGGCCAGGCGGGAAATGTGTCCTTTGTTCGACATGTGACGCCTACTACTGTCGACTTGATGCCAAGATGGATGCCGAGACCGCGGCCCTTCGTCCCGCCCTGGGTTCAGGTTATGTCGAGTTGATGACGCGCGCTCAGTGTCTCCGCATTCTGACGAGCGAAGATGGAAGTAAGGCTACGGGTGTGCTGATTGAGCGCGATGGAGAGCCGCAGACGTTACATGCGGACGTGGTTGCGCTCTGCGCAGGCGTTGAATCCTCCGCCCGCCTCCTGCTGGAATCGCGAACTGCGAAACATCCGCACGGGATCGGCAACTCCAACCGATGTGTCGGCCTTTATTACGGCGGACATACGACAGGCATGCTGTTTCCCATACTCAGCTTGACAAAGAAGCTGCCGGAAATGCACACCAAGACCTTCTCCATAAACGCCTATTACGATGGTGCGCCGGACTGGCCCTATCCGCTGGGAGTGATTCAATCCGCGGGCCAGATGCCGTTCTGGGACCGCGAGATGATTCCCTGGTGGAAAAGATCCGCGGCAAAATTGGTGGGGGAGCGTAGCGTGTATTGCTTTTACATGACGGAGGCTCTTCCGACGAGGGAGTCCGGATTTCAATTCAGTGAAGGCCGCGTGGTCGGGATGCGACCTCCGGTGCAGAATACCGCGACTTTTGAAAAACTGCGGCTGCTCGCGATTGATGCGTTCAGGCGAGCCGGCTACAGAGTCCTGGCGCCCCGTCGTCAGTCACTGTGGCATCCGACTGGAACGGTTCGATTTGGCACCGATCCTCGATCCTCGGTCCTTGACCGTAACTGCAAAGTGCACGACATCGACAGGCTTTTCGTCGTGGATGCATCGGTATTGCCATCGGCGGGAGCCGTGAACACCGGCCTGACGATTGCAGCGCTTGCATTGAAGGTCGGGGACGCCATCGCCGGAGTGAAGCATTCTGGGTTAAGCAAATTCGTATCGAGACCGGATCCCGTTGCATCGCACGGACCTGTATCACCCGCTGCAGGCGCGCCCGCAGGCGACTGAACTGACTATTACTGCGAAGCCTTGCCACCACCGCGAAGCCTTGCCACTGAGCGGCTATTCTCGGGCGACTCGCTGCGAGTTGATGTTCCTGCTGCCGGGTCGATGTGGTTCGGTGCCCAATCATGACGTGCGAAGATCAGCCGCGCATCTGGCGTGGTGGTTCAGAAGTTCTCTTCACCTTTGCCCCGAGCCCTTCAAGAGAACTTCCGAACCAAACCACACTCGAATCATAGTCTTCAGTGTTCTTTCGAATCCGAAGTTCGCTCCGGTGGTTGGCTCACAGATTGCGAGCTTCGGTTTCGGGGGGCACTAGCAACCGGTGTATCGGGAGTCCGGCCCGTTGATGATGACATCAAGATAGGCAATGCCGAGATGAATCAATTCCTCTGGGTCGCGCTTGCCGGTGGAGGAGAGCAGTTCCACATAGCCGCCGACTTTGCTGCGCAACTCCGTCGGCGAGAGGTTGGCTATCTCCGTTGTCCTGGTAGATCGCATCACGTGTTCAATGATTTCCTTCATATAGGGCGGCTCCGAAATGAGCAGACCGAAAAGTACCTGCCACTCGGGCCGACTGAAATCGTCGAAATGATTTTCCCGAACGGCGTCTTGCTCGGCTGAATAGACTTTGTCTGCGCGCAAATGAAATCAATTGAATTATTAAATGATAGGCTAATATGGTTTAAATATAAAGTCCATCTCTCGTCGGGCGGCGCGAAGCGATAACGTCACACCCGCTGCTGGGCGGCAAGGGACATGCGGGCGGCCTGTGCGCAGCGGCGTCGCCCCTTCTGAGGACGCGTCAGCGGGGAAGTGCCGGGCCATCCAGCTTTCCCGGCCTTACACCGCTCAATGACAAAATTGAATCGACCGATTTGAACCAAATTTGAGGAACTCCTACACAGCTATTGGGACCAAGAGATTCTTCTGGTCCAAGCCGGCTTTGGAACGACAATTGCTTTTGTCTTGAACCGCCATTCTGTTGAGTAATTGGGTTTTACATGACCAAAACCAGTGATTTGAGGGCGCCACCCGACTGTTCTCTCACAGAATCCCTCAGCGTCATCAGGCAGACGCATGTCCAGCTGCATGTCCTGACAGGCATCACAACAACCGCGGCTGTCCTTGCGTCACGAATTGAACTCTGCGACGCTCTCCTTCTCGCAATTTCAGGTGTTCGCAGCAGTCTTGCCAAGGACATCCAGCGCACCCGTGAGCGCCCACCGGCGTTGAACTAATGCCGGAGCAGTCCTCGTGGTGTCGCGCGCTTCAGGATTGTCCGCGGCCGGTGTCGTCGGTTGGCGACCGTTCGGGTTCAGATATCCGGAACTCCTCCAGCCGGTGCCCGGATTGGAGCGCCGCCACGAGCCAGCGTGGTTGTTTACCGCGGCCCGACCATGTTTCCTCAGGCGCAGACGGATTGCAGAATTTTGGCAGGACCTTCGGATATTTGCGCCGTGGCGGCCGGTCGGTTTGTTTCTCGGAAGGGCTGTTTCTGGCCTCGGCGATTGGCTCGGCCCGGTTGAGTTGCGCGAGACGTTTCTCCAGTTCGAGTTTCTCCGCGCTGATTTTCTCCGAGAGGATCTGCGTGAGCTGCTCGTGCAGAAGCCAGAGCTCATCAAAATCCATGGTCTCCAAGTCTAATTTACGCATCTCGTCACTGTTCATGGTGAGATATTTGGTTGGACCTGCCATCAATGGCGATGCGCGTTCAAATGGAGGGGCAAATACCCCGATTAAAAATTCTCGGAACTATTATATGTTTCATTTTGGTTAATGGGATAATTTTTTTCAATCAATTCTTGTCAAATTCTCTTTTATTCAATAGAAAAATAGTTCAGACTGCCAAGCGCGTTTATTATTAATTATTTTGTGTTTGTTGCGTAGGGGGATAAAATGGATTTTATTGAGTCCTCTCTGTATCGGCTTAAGGAGAATGTACGTCGTTTTGTTGTTCCGTCGACTGCGCTCTGGGAGGTGTCTGCTCTCAAGGCCCAGATAGAACTCCGGCAGAGGGTCCTGACGGATATCGAGGTCATTCGTTGGCGGTTGCGGCCATTAATAGGTTGCGAGGGCCCTCGGCGACACCGGACGAGCCAAGGACGGCGCAGGACCCGATCGCGCATTGGCTGCGCCCGTCAGCGATATAGCTGAAAGGCCCAACCTCCGCCCACAATTCGCTTTAGGATATATTATGGCCGTATAGCTGTTAGATTGATTGCGCCGCGAGTTGCGGTTAAATGTAGATTTTGTTGGAAACAATTTAGTGCCCCTCTTGATTATCTCCGGGTGTGGCAATATGACACCTTCGTTAAGAAGCGGATGTGCGGGGCATCAGAATGTCATCGAAACGGGTCGAACTCGAATCTATGTCGTTGGACGACCTCTGGTCGCTCCATGAAAAGATCAGCGCGATCTTATCCGCCAGGATCAAGGCCGAAAAGCAGGAATTAGAGAAGCGTTTGGCCGTCCTTGATCGTGGCATGGGCGCTATCATTGAGCCGGACGAGCTCCAGATGACCGGTGCGAAACGGCGCCGCAAATATCCGCGCGTGCTGCCGAAATATCGCAATCCACAAACCTCCGAGACTTGGTCCGGCCGCGGCAAACTTCCCCGATGGTTGGTGGCCGCGATGAAGTCGGGACGCAAAATGGAAGAGTTTCGGATCAGCGAGGGCGGTAGTGCCCGGAGTCGGCAGCGCGCCTGATTCACAAATACTTGATGTTGGTCGCGCCTCTTCGCCGACATCCGTTCTTTCCGATGCCGCATAGAGTGTCCGGGCGAGGCCGCGCGTCTGCCGCGCGGTGAAAACTCAGACGATGTAGAAATCAGCGGCGTGAAGGTTGATCAATTGCTGGTCGTGCAGCGTCACCACGTTCGATCCATCATGCGCAATCACGACGTCTGATCCCACCTGCTGGGCGGCGTTGAGAGCTGCGTTGCCGTCGGCAAAGATCGAGTGACTGAATTGTAGTTCGTCCGTACCCGGCGCGAAATTGTTGACGGTGTTCGCACCGAAGCTTGCCGAGAACACAAACGTGTCGGCGCTGCTGCCGCCGTTGAGGACATCGTTAGGCCCGCCGATCAGCGTGGTAGGATTGCTTCCAGCTGTGAGCGTCTGACCGCCCGAGCTTCCATCCAGCACGAGGCCCTGATAGCCGTCGCCGTTGAGATCCTGGTGGAAGCTGGTCTCCATCAACTGCAATGCCGCGTTCGTTCCTGACACGTTGGTAAGAGCGTTCGAAAGGTAGTTGCCGTTGTTGTCGGTGAACCATACCGAAAATTGATCCGCACCCGGCACCTTCCAGGCGACCTCATACCCGTTTGACGTCTGCTCGGCCGCAATCGGCGTAATCGAGCCGAATTGACCGTCGACGTAATCCGCGCCCTGGTATTTGAGCGTGGGGCCCGTGCCGTCAGTTCCGTCAAGATAAAACAGAGAGCCGACCTCGGTCAGGCTGGTCGATCCGAAGCTTTCGACCACTGTGGACGGAGGCGGTGCAGCAGGGCCAATGGTGCCGTCGCCGTTGAGATCCTGATGGAAGCTGGTCTCGATCGATTCCAGCGCGGCACTCGTTCCCGACACGTTGCTAACGGTGTTCGACAGGTAGTTGCCATTCGCGTCAGTGGTCCACACCGAATACTCATCGGCGCCCGGTACCTTCCAGGCGATCTCGTAGCCGCTCGCGGTCTGTTCGGCGCCGATCGGCGTGATCGAGCCGAATTGACCGTCGACAAAGTCCGCGCCCTGGTATTTGAGCGACGGGCCGGTGCCGTCACTTCCGTCAAGATAGAAATGGGCGTCGGTCTCGGTCAGGCTGGTGGAGCCGAAGCTCTCGATCACTGTCGGGCCGGACTGTACGGGAGCGCCGATAGCGCCGTCGCCGTTGAGATCCTGATGGAAGCTGGTCTCGATCGATTCCAGCGCGGCACTCGTGCCCGATACGCTGGTAAGAGCGCTCGAGAGATAATTGCCATTGCTGTCGGTGAGCCATACCGAGTACTCGTCGGCGCCCGGCAGCTTCCAGGCGACCTCGTAGCCGCTCGCGGTCTGCTCGGCACCGATCGGCGTGATCGAGCCGAATTGACCGTCGACATAATCGGCGCCCTGGTATTTCAGCGTTGGGCCGGTACCGTCACTGCCGTCAAGATAAAACAGGGTGCCGACCTCGGTGAGGCTGGTCGATCCGAAGTTCTCGACAACTATCGGGCCGGACGGTGCGGAAGGGCCGATGGTACCGTCGCCGTTGAGATCCTGGTGGAAGCTGGTCTCGATCGATTCCAGCGTGGCACTGGTTCCCGATACGTTGGTAAGAGTGTTCGAGAGGTAGTTGCCGTTTGCGTCGGTGATCCATACCGAATACTCATCGGCGCCCGGCAGCTTCCAGGCAACCTCGTAGCCGCTCGCGGTCTGCTCGGCACCGATCGGCGTGATCGAGCCGAATTGACCGTCGACATAATCGGCGCCCTGATACTTGAGCGACGGGCCGGTGCCGTCGCTGCCGTAAAGATAGAAATGAGTGCCGACCTCGGTCAGGCTGGTCGATCCGAAGCTCTCGACTACAGTCGTAGAGGGCGGGGGTGGGGGCGGAGGATCGCCGGTGCCGTTGCCATCCACCAGTCCATAAAGCCCCGCTACAGCGCCGGAAAGCCAGCCGCTCGACCAATCATGCGCGTCGAACGTCTGGGGCGAAAGGGTGTGCAGGACGCCATGTGACGTCAGCAGGGCATCGAAGTCCGAGACGTCACCCTGAAACACGCCATAGCCGGAAATCCAGATCCGATCCTCGGTCGTAAATGGCGCTTTCCAGCTATCGATGAACGAGCCAGTCAGCCGATAGTTGTCCTGAAAGTTCGCGTCGGTGCCGTAATTTTCGCTCGCTGCATAGTCGTTGTAACTCGACATGTCTGCAGGGAAATCCCACGCGGCGGCAGCCTCGAATACGTCGGGATGTTTGAAAAGCAGATCAAGAGCACCGTAACCAGATTTCGAGAAGCCTATCAGCAGGCTGTCCTCGGTGCCGCTGGTGGCAAAATTGCTTTCGACCCAGGCGGGCAATATCGTCGCCATGAAGGTTTCGTAATTGATGGTCGGGTCGGTGGCACTGTCCGCATACCAGGACTCGATAGGGAAGATCGGCTCGATGATCGTCGCATTGTATTGATCTTCCACGTCGAGTTGTTGGAGTTGATCCAGACCGTCGCCCCAAGTTGACTGAGCGAGCCCGCCTTCTACCGGGAGCGCATAGAGGAAGCTGTGTTCGACATTTGCTGCCGGATGCTCGGGGGTCAGCACGCGAATCGCGAACGGCTGCAAGCCCGAAGCGCCCCACGTGACCGAATATAGTTGCGCGCCTTCGGCATCGACGCCTTCATAAACGAACTGCGGTGAAGATCCCTGGCTGGGTCCACTGATCGTGCCGTCGCCATTGATATCCTGATGGAAGCTGGCCTCCATCGATTGCAACGTGGTGTTCGTTCCCGACACGTTGCTAACAGCATTGGCGATATAATTACCGTTCTGGTCAGTGATCCATACTGAATATTGGTCGGCGCCCGGCACCTTCCAGGCGACCTCGTAGCCGCTTGCGGTCTGTTCGGCAGCAATCGGGGTGATCGGGCCGAATTGCCCGGCCACATAGTCTGCGCCCTGGTATTTGAGCGAAGGGCCGGTGCCGTCGCTTCCGTCAAGATAAAAGTGGCCGCCTGCCTCGGTGAGGCTGGTCGATCCGAAGCTCTCGATGACCGTTGGGACGGATGTTGTAGCTCCGGTGGTGGATGTTGCCGTTTCAGTAGTGGTTGGGGCTGCGAGGCTCTGATGAGCGCTGGTCTCCGTCGAGTGAAGCGCGGTGCTCGCTCCCGGAACCTTGATAAAAAGGTTCGAGAGATGGTTGCTGTTGGATTCGCTGAACCCTATCGAAAGCTGATCGGTGCCGGACGCTTTCGACGAGGCCTCGTCGCTCGCCGTTTGCTCGAATTGCCCGTCGAAATAACCCGTGCCCAGATATTTGAATGATGGGGCACTGTCGTCGCTGCCATAGGAATCAAAGTGAAGGCCGACCACGGCCGGGGTGGGGGTGATCGATCCAGAGCCCGCAACGACGGTCGAGTCGGATGGTGTGGCATTTGGGTCGGGCGGCGTATCGGACGAGGCGGAGTCGACAGGGCCGATCGTGCCGTCGCCATTGAAGTCTTGCTCGAAGCTTATTTCCTTCGATTGCAGGTAGTTGCCTTCATCGTCGGTGATCCAGATCGAATACTGATCCGCCCCCGATATCTTCCAGGCAATCTCGTACCCGCTCGCCGTCTGCTCGGCCCCAATCGGTGTCATCTGGCCGAATTGACCTGCGGTAACCGGCGCTCCGTCATACATCACCTCAACTGGCACCCCGTCAGCTGAATAAAGAAAATAGAAGCTCCCTTCTTGAACGAGGCGAGTGGATCCGGATGTCTCGATCTCGGTGCTCATCAATTATTCCTTGATCTTGCGGGAGGCCTCGGAGCCGAAAGCAACATAAAATCAGATAATTCCAAGCCGAGCCGTCGTTGGGCTTATCCTGCCATCCGGAGCGCGTGATAATTATTTATATGAGATATTTTCATATTTAAATACAAATTAATTGGCAACTTAAATGAGAGCTGTCCTGCGGCTTATTTTATTCGTTGCCTCCGCGGGGGTGATTGGCCTTTCCTTCGACACTGCCGATCCTCGCTCAAATGCACCATTGCCTCAGTGGGTTAGCGATGCGGTTTCGATATCTATGCCGAGCTTGCGGGATCGCTTCCTCGGCAGGAAACCTCTGCCATATGCGGCTATCATGCGTCGGATAGTCGCGCGAAACCGCGCGGTGGCGGTCGATTGAGCGTGCGGGAAGGAGAGGTTCGGGTGAAGAAGACTCCTTCGAGGAGCCGGCGGAGCGATACATGGCGCGATCAGAACGTGCTGCCAGGCTGTCGCCCGCGTTGTCATAATTTTACAAGCGCTTTTATCGCTTTTCCGTGTCCGCAATTCAAATCTGGCGGCGCTGTAATTAACTAATCCACATTTAATTTGGACAAGGTCATTTTTATAAGATATATTCAATAAAATGCAACCGCTTTGGCTGGGCTCCTGAAGGCCCCCGCCGGTTGCCGGTGCGGGCGAATGCCCGGCAAGATCAACAGGCGGCGCGAGCGAGCACCTGATGCTTCAGAGAAATATGCTACGGATCGACGAAACCCACGGGCCGCTTGGTGCAGCGCAAGGCAACCGGGCCGAAGGAGACGGTTTCGGCGAGATAGTCCATTCCGCAGTCGCCCTCTTGCGGCGGCAGTATCTGGTGATCGTTCCTACCGCCATACTCCTGATGGCGGCCAGCGTGGTCTATCTGCGGGTCACGCCGCCGACCTACACGGCGCACGTCCAGATTCTGTTCGGCAATCCACGCGCGCAGTTTCTCCAGCAGCAGTCACTGCTCACGGAGCCGGCAGTCGATGTCAGCCAGATCGAGACCCAGCTGCAGATCGTCAAATCAAGAGCAACTGCCATCAACGTCATCGAGGGACTCAAGCTCGCCGACGATCCGGACCTGAACGGGTCCAGGCCCTCGCTATGGTGGCGGCTTCGATCGTGGGCTTTCTCTGCGCCCAAAGATCCGGAATTCGGCCCCGCAGGCCAGCCGTCGGATGGCGTGATTGCGGCATTTGAGGATCGGCTTACTGCGACCCGGGCCAGCTTCAGCAACGTCATCGAGATCGGCTACAGTTCGAGCAGCCCGACCCGGGCTGCGGAAGTCGCCAACGCAATCGCCAATGCCTACATCGCCGATCAACACAAAGCGAAGTCCGAAGCCAATCGCAGCGCGTCGGACTGGTTACAGGACAGGGTGCATGATCTCGGCGAGCAGGCCCTCGCAGCCGAACGTGCGGTAAGCGCCTACAAGTCGCAAAACAACATCGTTTCATCGGACGGAAAGCCGATCGACGAGTTGCAGATCACCGAGCTCAACAGCCTCTTGGCTGCCGCCCGCGCGAAAACTGCCGAGGCGTCGGCCAGGTCAAGCCGCTATGAAATGGTGCTTCGCGCCAACTCGGACAATTCGTCCTCGATTAATGCGCTGGACGCTGGTCCAGATTCGCTGAACAGCCCCATCATCAACAGCCTTCGTCAGCAGTATCTCGAGGTGGCTAGACGCGAAAGCGAGTGGTCGGCCAAGTTCGGCAACAATCACCAGGCAGTCGTCAATCTGCGAACGAAGATGCGTGATCTCCGCGCCTCTATTCTGGAGGAGGTCAGACGGCTCGCAGAGGCGAGCCGAAGCGAACTCGAGGTCGCCAAGCAGCGGCAGCAGGAGATCGAGGCGCAGCTGAGCGAGGCCGTTTCCCAGTCGCGTTCAACCCATTCGGCGGAGCTGACGATACGGGAGCTGGAAAGCCGGGCAAAGGAATTGCGCGGCCTGTATGATTCCTTCCTGCAGCGCTATATGGGCTCGGTGCAGCAGCAGGACTTTCCGATTTCGGAGACGCGGGTGATCGCTCCGGCCTCGCCCCCGCAAAACAAAAGCAAGCCGAAGACAGTACTGGTATTGGCACTCGGCACTCTCGGCGGCTTGGCGTTTGGCATCGGCCTGGGGGTGCTGAGGGATCTCATGGATCGGGTCTTTCGCACGTCCGCACAGATCGAAGGCGTACTGGAACTGCCATGCGTGTCGATGGTGCCCCGGCTAAGCGAGCCAAAACCGCCGGAGCAGGCCGCCGCGTCAAACCAGGCTGATTCGCGCCAAATCGTTTCAACGAGTTCTGCTGTTCATGACACCGTCGTCAATATGCCGCTGTCACGCTTTACCGAGGCCGTCCGCTCGATCAAGCTCGCGATCGACCTCAGTCCCGGTAAGACCTCCAATCAGGTCATCGGCATCACATCAGCTTTGCCCAACGAGGGAAAAACCACGATCGCAGCCTCGCTGGCGCAGCTCATCGCACATGCGGGCAAAAAGGTCATTATTGTCGACTGCGACCTGAGGAACCCGTCGCTCACTGCTTCTCTTGCCCCGAACGCTACCAGCGGTATCGTCGAAGTCATCAACGGCAAAGGCTCGCTCGAGGAAGTGGTGTGGCGAGATCCGAAGACCGATCTGGTATTCCTGCCGGCTGCCCGGCGAGAGCCGCTATTCCACACCAGCGAGATTCTTTCCGCCGAGGCGACGCGTAGTCTGTTCAACCGATTGCGGGCCGCATATGACTACGTCATCGTTGATCTTCCGCCGTTGGCCCCTCTGGTCGACGTTCGCGTGACCTCGCCGCTGGTCGACTGCTTCATTATGGTCGTGGAATGGGGGCGAACGAAGATCGGCGTTGCCCAACACGCGTTGGGCACGGCGCCAACCATCCACGAGAACCTGATTGGCGTCGTGCTGAACAAGACCGACATCAAGTCAATGTCGCGCTATGACTCTCAACGGAGCGACTATTATAGCGACACTCACTATGCCCGTTACGGCCTCAAAGACTCCGCCTAGGTCCTCTGGCATCTGTTCCGCAGATTTGCTGTGGAAGGAGGCTTCGAACTGATTGGAGGCAACCTCGATGTCATGCGCCGCATCGTCTTGAGCACTGAACGGTGAATGCCGCGGCACAGGATGTCTCCCGCTCCCGGCGCCGATTTTGAAACTCCGTCCGCGCCTGGAAGGAACGGGCCACCATCCGCTTCCGATTTGCTTGATAATGGAAATATTGCAGATCTGCAGGCTTTATTCAGGCCGAGTAGTATTTAGCCGGCGACAAGGGGCTGAAGATTTTCCGACGTTTCAGGGGCCCATGAGCTGCGGGTTCACCGGTGCAAATTCTGTGAGAGGGTGACATGTCGTACGTAATGAAAGCTTCCTCGTCGCCATCTTTCTCGCTGCACGGCATGGCAGGATATGAATTCCAGCCTCTGAAGGATCCGGATTTTGCCGTCCATATCCTCGACGTCCACGCGGGACATGACACCTTCATCGTCAGCAAGGCGCTCACCCGGATCTACTACATCGTCGAGGGAACAGGAGTGTTCACGATCAATAACCAGAACTACGAGGTGTCGCCGGGCCTGGTCGTCGAGGTGCCGCCGGGTGTCGAATATTCGTATTCCGGACGGATGAAGGTATTCCTGGTGTCACACCCGCGTTGGTTCGAGGGAAATGAGCGGAAGACCAGGAAGAATCCGAACGTAGCGAGCGAAGCCGGCATCGAGCGAATAATAGGGTATCGCTTGACGCATTATCTTCGTAGCATTCGTCGTCGTGTCAATGTTGTGACACGACTTCTGCGAGCCTCCTAAGACGTTCCTTCCTTTCCTGCAATTGCTGTTTCGGCTGCAAACCGACCGTTTCGAGAATCTTTTCCCACCGATATGCCCAGTCGTGCTTCTTCAAGGCTTCCAATACTCCGGTGCGACGTATTCTCTCCTGACGTTCCGGATCGCGATCCAGATCTTTTATCACCAGGTCTATATCGGTCGAGTTGTAAGGCAGCTGAGTCACGGCGTCAGGCCAGTCGAAGAGCGTTTGAAACGCCTCATTGTTTGGCCGCTCCCCAACCATGATGGTTCCGGATGCCGCTCCTTCGAAGTACCTGTTGCCGATCTCGATTTGATTGCCGCGCCTTTCCGGCTGGTCGATTATACCCGGATTGACAATGAAGTAGCGGGTCCTCTTGGCGCAATTCGCGAACAGGGCCCGGTGTTCCCTGGAGTTGATGGTCTGAATGCCGGCGATACTGTCATGAAGATAAAATAGGCCGTCCTTTCGGACCATATCGAGAAGCCTCTGATGTGTTATCTCCGATCTGCGCCCGATGCTTAGAACGTCAATGACTCTCTGCGGGGGAGTTGGATAAGGACAGAACGAAATGGCGTCTACGCCTGGCGGCATGAAAACGCATCGTCGACCAATTGTCTCGCTGAGAGGCTTTGCTGTTTGGCTGTAGTACAGCATGACCACATCAAACTTGGCGAGAATCTTCAAAAAATGGGTGCGAAGCGGTATCTCTCTAATCCAGAGTTCGTCCAACAGGCATACGGAGATCGCGCAATTGTCTTTCACGTTGCTGACGGCATTGAACATTATGAGATCCTGCGGATGTCCGCATACCGTGAAGAGAATATCGTAGCGCTTTTTTACGGATATTTTTGGAAGTCCCGGATTCAAGGCGACAGGAGCACGGAAAGCAAGTCGTGTCGCGAAGCTGGCGCGCGCACTTGTAGGATCGACCTTGGGCGCCAACAGGTCGGCAGAATCAATTTCACAGATGATGTCTTCGAACTCGAAGTGAGGGCACCTGAAATGAGCCTTTCCGTAAATATTTCTAAGTGAGAAAATGAGTACCCGCGGTTTATCCACTTCCGTGCTCATGACTGCCAGACTCGCCGTTACCAAGCTAATTGCGTGAGATCGATCGAAGGTTGAAAGTTTCTGATATGAGTCTTCGAGACGAATAAGTAGTCATCTTCTCGTCCTCAGGTTCGAAACAATTCATCAAATTGGCTTTCCAACATCTGTCGGTTTTTCGTCAGATTTGCAGCCATGCTCGCCTTGATCTCCTCCTTCCGAGCGACCATCGATGCAAACCGCTCGGCCAATGAATTCGGATCAAAGTCCCGTATATCGACACAATAAGCCGACAGTCCGAGATCGGACATCAAATCGGTGACCTTCGGATGATGCGCTATTGCGAGAACGGGCTTGTTGAGCAGATGCGCAAATATGACCCCGTGAAATCGGCAGGTCACGACGTAATCCACGCCTGACATCGTTGCCAACAGGTCTGAGACCGATCCGGCGGGATTCGTCCCGCCTTGTGCCGATAGAATTACGTCCTTGCACTGCAAAGCCTGCTGGAGATCCTTGATCGCCTGCGGGTCAACGCCAATGTCGGTGCCGAAAAGCCTCAGCGCATAGGATCGAGACCCGAGCCATGACGCGAAATCGGCAAGCTTGCCGATATATGCGCCGTAGAGCATCTCGCCCTCTTTCGTCGGGGGGCCGCCTCGATCGGGATACGGCATGGGTGCAAATCCCACGATGGGCCGACACCCGCGGGCCGGTGGGTTTTCGATCGTTGCCGCAAGCTCCAGGCTGTAGACGTTGTCGGGAAACACCTGGCTCTCGCCCGTAAACCCTATCTCACGGGCAAGAGCCTGAGACTTGCTGTCCCGAAAGGACACGTAATCTGCGCCGAACAGAGACCGCCTCGCAAAGAACTTGCTCATGGGATGGGCTAACGGCCCGGCGCCGACGTTCAAGAAGATGCACCTCACGCTGGCGGATCTTGCCAGCACCATCCACTTGAAGATCGTGTAGGGGAACCCCCATGGACCATACTTCCCGGTGAGCTGTCCTCCGCCACTGATGACCAGTAGATCAAGGGACTTCAACCGGCGGCGGGATGCCATCAAAAAGGAAAGTTCGCGAAGCGCCTCGCCCGGTAGGCGAACCATTGCAAGCAGGTAGAAGATCGCCCTGTTTCTGCGGGCCAGCGCCTTTATGTTCTCCGTGAACGTTGTCTCGGTTTTCTCTGGCTGATAACCGATGCTCCAGCGCTTTCGCCGCAAAGGGTAGGACCTGATCCCATGCCTTGCTTCGGTATCGTCCGGATTCATCGAGAACGCGACGAGTGCCGCTTTCGGCAATCGCCGCTTTATGTTGTGCGCGACGGTCTCCAAGGTGGCCTCGTCGCCGAGATTTCCACCGCCGACGTGATCCAGAAGACCAATTCTTCCATCTTCCCGCATCACGTCAGCCATCCCAGATCTGATGAGTGGTACGACGAGCAACGATCCGCATCGGCGAAGAAAGTAACCTTCTTCAGCCGATCCGCTGTGCTGATATCAGGCAGCCGCGACGAATGCTTGCCGCTCGATAGCAATCGGGCAGTCGTATGCCTGACGGCCGTCGCGGGGACGGCTGCTCCGCGCCGGTCGGTCTTCATAGCCGACGCTTTTGAAAGGCGCGTTGAACAAAGCCGAGCGTAGCCCTCATTCTATTACATACTCCCGAATTTGTTTGTCGGTCAGCAGGCCGCCGGATTCTCGGTAGCTGATGTACCAGTCGAGGGTCTTGCCGAGTGCCGTCTCAATTCCCCAGAGTGGTTTCCAGCCGAGCTCGCGCTGGGCCCGTCCGGAATCCAGGGTGAGCAGGCCGGCCTCGTGTTGCTTCGACGGCTCGACGATGAAATCAAACGTCGGCAGGCGCGCCTTCACGGCGCCGACGACCTTTTCCACCGGCCACGCCGAGTCCAGGCTCGGTCCGAAATTCCAGCCGTCCGCGAATGCGCGTCGACCGGAAAATAGCGCTTCGGCCAATCTGAGATAGCCCGAAAGCGGATCGAGCACGTGCTGCCAGGGCCGAATAGCGTGCGGATTACGAATCTTGACCAGGTCTCGCCTGACCCAGGCGCGGATGCAGTCGGGGATCAGCCGATCCGTTGCCCAGTCGCCGCCGCCGATCACATTACCGGCACGGACCGTGGCGATGAGGCATGACGAATCCTTGAAGAAGCTGCGCCGCATGCTTGAGGTCAGAATTTCGGTGCAGCCTTTCGATGAACTGTACGGATCATGACCGCCGAGCGGATCGGTTTCGACGTAAGGCGTCATCGTCTCGCGGTTTTCGTAACACTTGTCGGATGTGACGATCAGCCCTGCGCGCACCGACGGCACTCTCCGGATCGCCTCGAGCACGTGCAGCGTTCCCATCACGTTGGTGGAGTAGGTGCCAACGGGATCGGCGTATGACGCGCGCACCAGCGATTGTGCCGCCAAATGTAACACGATGTCGGGCTTGGCACGGCGCAGGGCGGTGCTCAACGTTCCAAGATCGCGAATGTCGCCTTCGATGCTCTCGTATTCCTTCGGCAGTAATGCGAAGTGGCTCGGCGTTGTTTCTGGCGCAAGCGAAAAGCCGGTCACCTGCGCGCCCAGCCGCGTCAGCCAGGCACCCATCCAGGATCCCTTGAAGCCGGTGTGGCCGGTGAGAAAGACTCGCTTGCCTTGCCAGAAAGCAGGGTTCACGTTCGCCATGTTATTCCGCCCGTCTTAGATCATCTGCAATTCAATTTGATCGCGCGGGGTGTTTGCGCAATTACATCAGCCAAGGTACGCCGGCATTGGCGAGACGGTGCCGCGGTATTGATTTTTCAACACGAGCGTCCGGGACTTTCGCGCCGCCCGCGCCCGATGCTCGGTACGTCGCCATCGCGCGCGCCATCCGGGCGCTCATCGATCCACCACACCGTCGCCGCTAGACCATGCATGCCGCCAGGGCTTTTT
This sequence comes from Bradyrhizobium sp., assembly GCA_035547995.1. Lineage (GTDB taxonomy): Bacteria > Pseudomonadota > Alphaproteobacteria > Rhizobiales > Xanthobacteraceae > Bradyrhizobium. Next base: position 27,489 of record DASZTN010000106.1, read on the forward strand.
CCGCAGCCTGCTCTCCGCTCTTGAAGCTCTCGTCCGTCCACATGTAGCCCCAATCGCCATAGCGTCCGCAGTAGGCGATTCCGATATCGTCGAGGTAGCCGTGGACGGTCTTGAGAGCGTCTGCTCGCTCCAGGTCGAATATGATATTGGCATATCGCAACAGCCGGGCGTTGCGGAACACAACCTGATCTTCTTCCCGTATCAGCCCGATGCGACGCAAATCCCGAATCACCGGCTCAATCCAGTCCTCGGGAGCGCCGGTCAGGGGCTTGTACTTATCGGAAAAATAGACTTCGGCCTGAATGCTGCCAAATCCCTTGGGAGCATTGTCGGGCGCAAACATATGCGGGAAGTTCAGGCGGGTGAAGCAAAGGTCCTCGTCATAAACGTAGGTCATGTGGGACCTGGAGATATCATCGCGATTGATCCCGACATTCACCAGCACGCAAGTCGAGCAGGCCAGGCGTCGCGCTGCATCGCGCACGTCCTGCGGCGCGCCGTGGATCATTTGGATCAGCTCGGGCAGCGGCAATGACGATACCAGCGTGTCATAGCTGGCCACGACTCCGTTCGAGAAGCGCAGTTGCCGCAAGCGCGGCTCAATTGCCGTCAGTTCGTGGTTGAGCTTCAAATTGCCCATCGGAACGAACTTCTTCAGATACGACATAAATCCGCCTTCTGTGGGATAGCGGAAATGGGTGATGTAATGGATGGTCGGCGCGGAAGGCGAGATCGCGCCTCGCAACATTTCTTCAAGACTCGGCCGGTAGATGCGCGGCCCAAGCCAATCCGTGCTCATGTTTTCAGCTGTCGTCAGGTGGTATTTCCGCGTGTACTGCATCGGAAAAAGTTCGGCGAAGGTCCGCCCGAAACTCGCCAGCAGCCAGTCGGCGTAATTTCGGATGGGACGTTCGGGAGTCTGGCTCTCTTGCACGAACTCGTTGATGACCTTGACGATCACGTCCTCTGGCAATCCATGCATGTGTAACTGCACGGGGTGCTGCGGCCAGTAGCCGCGCCAGTAATTGTTGAGCTTGACCTGCATGGTTTCGTACATCTGGCCGACGCTGTCGGCAAACAGGTCCTGGATGCGGGCATCCTTGGTAAAGGAGATGTGCGGGCCCTGATCGAAGATGAAACCGCCGTCGCGGAAAGACGCCGTGTGACCGCCATGATAGGCGTTCTTGTCGTACATCACCGGCTTGATGCCCTCAGCGTGGAATCGATAGGCCGCTCCGAATCCTCCCATCCCGCTTCCCAGAATCGCAATGTTTGGCATACGTCGAACCCTTTCCTTGGCTGTCGGTCTCTAGCGCTCTTGCGTTGGGATCAAATGGGAGAGAGTTGCGTCGAATCCTGCCGCTCCGAACCTTGGCGCGTTTGCTCCAATGGTGGGCGCGTGAAAGCCTTCAGTAATGGCCAGCGCTCGTTCTGCTCGCGCCAGAGCCTCTCCGCCAAGCGGCCACGGGGCGAGATCACATCATCGAATGAAATGACGCTGTCCTTGGCGACATCCCGGCGCAGCACGCAATCTTCGGACAGGCCGATAGGCACGGCGTCCATTGCTCGGGCCGCTGCCCGATTGTCGATCAAGCCGTAACAGCAAAATCCCCCGACGCCATCCAGACGCTCGCCGGCTTTGAGGTCGCGCTTGGCGACGGCGACCACTTCGCAGACCGGTCCCGCAAGCGGCGCCACCGTTGCGTCCCGATGAATGACGGCGCGGCCGATGGTGGAGGGGATTTGCACATGTGGCAGATGGAAGGGGGTGTAGAAGAGGAAAAACGGCCCGTCACCGAGCTTGTAGTAGCTGAGTTGGGTTTGCTTGAGGGGCGAGGCTTCGTGAACGATCACCCAGGCGCCGGTCATCGGCATCGCGCCCACGGAATAATCCACCAGACCGGTTTCGAGCATCTGTTCGGCCGGCAGTAGGTTTGTCAGCTCTCTTACATAGGAGCAGGACGGCCCGTACATGCCACGGCGACCAACATGAAATCCGGTGGCATTGGCGAGCACGGTGGTTTCCATCGACAGCTTGGTGGAATCGGCAAAGGAGGTGACCTTGCGCACGTCCTGGTCATGCTTCTCGGCGAACCCGCGTTGAGTTTCCGGGGTCCGGTAATGATCGACCATTCCCTTGATGTTGCCGGCGGCCACCGGTCGGAGCCCGACTTGGCGCAGATAGCGCAGAAGGGTCATGGCAACGCCAGGTTCATCGCCATCCGTATGCGTGACCACCACGCCGGCGCGATCTGCCCGTTCCTTGAGAATGGGTCCTACAAGGGAGTCGAGTTCGGCGTTGACCAGCACGACATGCTTGCCGTGGTCGAAGGCCTGCAAGACCACGCCTGCTGCAGTCTCGATCGTTCCCGTGACCTCGACGATGATGTCGACAGCCGGGCAGGTGGTGAGTACCGAGGGATCGTTGGTCAATATTGGAATGCCGCAGTTGATCGCCGCTTCTGCCGCCTGCGCCGACGTGACGTGCCGCCATTCCTGAAAGCCGGCCTCGCGGAAGGCCCTTTCGCCGTGTTCGAGAGTCCGATTTGCGATCGCCACCAGGCGCATGCCCGACACCGGCGTTCCCAATTGCAAGGCAATGGCGCGGCCGGTGGCGCCGGCTCCGATCATGCCCACGCGGATGGGATTGCCGCCAGCCTCGCGCTGTAGAAGAGCGGTATCAACATTCATAGCGGTCTCTCTTTCGTGAAGATGCTTTCTCGCGGCGCGTGAGCGAGGCCTTCCATCAAGGGCCAGCTGCGATCCTGCTCTGAAATCGCTGAGACCGGCATCGGCCATCGAATGCCAAAGGCCGGATCGTCAAATCGCGCGCCCCTGCAGGATTCGGGGGCATAGAACGCGGAGGTCAGGTACATCACCTCGGAGTTATCTTCGATGCTCTGAAATCCATGTGCGCATTGCTCCGGAATGTACAGCATGCGCCCGTTCTCCGGAGTCAGCTCCACCCCGCACCATCGCCCGAAGGAGGCCGAATCCGGTCGGAGGTCGACCACCACGTCAAAGACTGCGCCCCTTGTGCAGCGCACCAGTTTTGCCTCAAGCGCCGGGGCTGTTTGCAGATGCAGTCCGCGAAGTGTCCCCTTGCGAGGGTTGAACTGCATGTTGGCCTGGACGGGCAAAAAATGGATTCCGTGTTCTTCGAATTCCCGCCCGCACCACGCCCGCATGAAGCGGCCACGTTCATCGTGACGGGGATCGGGATCGACGATCCATGCGCCTTCCACCTGGGTATTTGTAAAATGCATCGCCGCCTGGGCCCCAAATACGGATGCCGTCCTGCCTGAATAATTAATGCGTACTTTAATTCGGATTAATTTAAACGCCGATACCAATATCAGCATTGAATCGGATTATAAAGCGGAATATTGATTATAATCCAGGTTTCGATTATAGATATAAAGCGGAAACAGGTGATCTCGGATATCTTATTGTAAAATATGAAAAAATAGCTTGCGTCGGAAATTCGCGATGAAGTCGATCTGGATTAACTATTAAATATTGCCATGGAAGCTTCAAGCCGAGGTCGTCTGATAATTCCCGCAGTGCGGGCTAGGGACGGTGACTCGGACTCCGGATATCGAACCTCTAAATTTGCGAGGCTGTGAGCCATGAAGGTTGTTCTGTTCTGTGGAGGACTTGGTACGAGGATACGCGAGTATTCCGAGGCAATTCCAAAGCCGATGATCCCAATCGGCCATCAGCCCATCCTCTGGCACGTGATGCAATATTACAGCCGACACGGGCATCGGGACTTTGTCCTGTGTCTTGGCTACAAGGCCAATGTCGTGAAGGACTATTTTCTCAATAACCGGCAGGCGGCAAACAGCGATTGCACGGTCTCGCATTTCGGCAAGAAGATCGAGCTGCTGGGTGAGGCTCCTCCGGACTGGCGGGTCTCGCTCGTGGACACGGGAATCTGGCGCAACATCGGTCAGCGCCTGTTGGCGGTGCGCCATCTCGTCGAGCATGAGGAAATGTTTCTAGCCAATTACAGCGACGGTCTGACCGACGCTTCGCTGCCGGAGATGGTCAGCCGCTTCAAGAGCAGCGGCAAGGTCGCCTGCTTCATTGCCGTACACCCGCCGATCACGTTTCATCTGGCGGACCTTGACGAGAGCGGCGTCGTGCGAGGAATGAGCGCGAGCCAGGATTCCGGAATCTGGATCAATGGCGGATACTTCATCTTCCGGAAGGAGATATTCGACTACATCCAGGAAGGCGACGAGTTGGTCGTGCAGCCGTTCAAGCGCCTGATCGATCGTGGCGAGCTCATGGCATACCGGTACGAAGGATTTTGGCGCGCCATGGATACTCTGAGGGACAGGCAGGTCCTTGAGGAGATGATCGAGCGTGGCGATACGCCATGGTATCCGAACCAGAATGTTCCCATCGCGGTAAGTGCATGAAGCCCCTTCGGCTCGCCGGGCGTGGAGATCGGCTGTCGGTGCTGTGCCTGGGTGCACATTCCGATGACATCGAAATCGGGGCAGGCGGCACGCTTCTGGAGTGGCTGGAGCAGGGCATTCGCCTCGACGTTCATTGGTGCGTGCTCGGCGGCGTCAACGAACGAGGAAGGGAAGCAAGGGCGTCCGCGGCCGAATTTCTGCAAGGAGCTGCAGGCCGCACGATCGAGATCATGGACTTTCGAGACGGGTTCTTTCCGGAGCAAGGCGAGCAGATCAAGTCGTGGTTCGAATCGTTGAAGGGGAGCGTCAATCCCGATGTGATTCTCACCCACCGGCGCGACGATGCGCATCAGGACCATCGCCAGGTCAGCCGCCTCACGTGGAATACCTTCCGAGACCATCTGATCCTCGAATATGAGATTCCGAAGTGGGATGGCGATATGGGCAGACCGAATATCTACCTGCCCATTTCGGAATCCGTAATTCAGCGCAAGGTAAATTTGCTCATGGCGCATTTTGGTAGCCAGCGCTCGAAGCACTGGTTCGACGAGGAGACCTTTTTGGGCCTGGCGCGACTGAGGGGGATGGAGTGCCGGGCTCCAGACCGCTACGCAGAGGCGTTTATCGCGCGCAAACTCGCACTCGGTTGACGGGTTCAGCGCCGCGTCCCGGGGATTGTCTTCACATGGCGCTGCCCCGGGTCGGTGTGCGATCGATGGGGCGGGGAGTACCGGCTAGGAGCTTCACAAAAGATCCCGCCATCGCAGCGTTGAAGAAGCATGAAGCCGGAGGAAAAACCGCCGCCGCAGCATCTATGCATCGCGGTCTTTGACCTGGAATGCCGTCGCGTATCGAATCCGCCAATCGGGCCTGTTGCGGTCTAGCGGCTCGAGGCCCCACCACTTCCAGGGCCAGTCGCTTCGCACGGAAGGGTCTCCATCGTGAATTTGCTCGATCAATTCCGGAATCGGCCGCCAGCCAAGCTCACGCGCCACCCTTGTTCGGACCTCAAGGTCAACGCCGGAAACAAACAGGCATCCTTCCTGATCCACTAGGCCCGCGATATTCCGCAGGCAAGCTTCTGCAGCCGATGGCTCCATGTGGCAAAGAAAGTTGTTGGCCACGACGATGTCCTGAGTTCCAAGAATGCGGATGAGATCGGGCGAGGAGGCATCGCCAAGCTGCCATGTGATCCCCTCCCGCAGCCAAGGTTTAACGCTGGCGACGTCGCCTTCCCAATCGAACATATGCTCCATTTCGCGCGCAGTCAGGCGTTCGAAAATCGAGGAACCGACCAATCCGGAAGTGCTGGGAGCATAAACGCCATTCTCGGCAAAACTCAAAATCTGCTGCGAAATGTCCATCGCGTGCACGACGACGTTCAGGTCCGGTCGCGCCGAACGGATTGTCCAAAGGATCGAATAAACCTCGGCGCCGGCGCTGCATGCGAGTACGGCAATTCTCAGGGGCGATCCTGTGGCTTTCTGCTCGGCAAGACGGCGCATCAACTCCAGCATCGGACGGTTTCGGAGAAAGAACGTTCCGAAATATTGTTCACGCGTGGCGCTGAGACGAACCAGGCTCTGCAGCCAGGCTCCATACGCCCGGACGGGATAGAAGCCGCGCAGGGAAGACGGAATAATGTCCCAGATCTGCCTGTTCAGTCGCAAATAAGCTCCGGCCGGGGACTTTCCGAATAGTCGCAGCCTGGCCGCCTTCGCCGCAAGCGAAGGGAACGCATCGACCGGTTCGCTAGCCTTCATAGGGCGTTCCTGAGCAATTAACCGGACCTTGCCGACATATTTGCATTTGGTCCGTCAGATGTGCGAAAGAGATAATGCATATAATAAAATTATTATATAGATATTTTCATCATTAAATAAAGCGATTAATCGAGCATGGCCCAGGGCGTCGCGGTTTATTTCGAGGATCACAGCGATTCAAAGGATCTGGGCCGTCGCGCCTTGCGTGGCGGTCTTGTTTCACTTGCGATGCAATACGGTAACGGGGCCTTTCAGATCCTCGCCGCGGTCGTCCTGGCGCGCCTCCTGGCGCCGGAGGATTTTGGATTGGTCGCCATCGTCACGGTTCTGACGAGCTTTGCGCCGCTGCTCGTCGATTTTGGCCTCGGAGACGCCACAGTCCAAAGAAGCAGGATAACCGAACGTCAGGTCAACAGCCTTTTTTGGCTCAGCAGCGGCATTGGATTGGCTGTTGCGGTGGTCGTCGCCGGCTGCAGTCCGCTGATTGCATGGGCATACAACGAACCACGATTGGAGCCGATCGCATTGTGTACGGCGATCAGTTTCGTGCTGGGTGGAATGTCAAATCAGCACCTGGCGCTTTTACGACGTTCGATGCAGTTCGGCAGGATCGCCAATATACAGGTTCTCAGCACCCTGGCGGGAATTGTCGTTGCGATCGTTACCGCAATCTACGGATTTGGTTATTGGGCGCTGGTGCTGCGTCCGATCGTGAACACGTTATGCGTTGCCGCCGGAGCGTGGTTTGTATGCCCATGGCGGCCTGGATTTCCTGCCTTTGATGCAGACGTGAAGCCGATGGTCCGGTTCGGGCTGCATGTGATAGGCTTTTCCGTCGTCGCCACCATGGCCAAGGCAGTGGACCGGATTGCGCTGGGCCTGCTCTATCGGCCGGATCAGGTCGGCTATTATCAAAACGCCACCGCGCTGTATGACAACTCCATCTTCCAGGCGCTTATTCAGCTCCACATCGTGGCCAGCGCAGCGCTCAGCAAACTTCAATCCGATGCGGCAGCCCTTCGGCAAAAATACGAGGCGGCATTATCCATGCTGGCCTTCTTCTTCATGCCGGCGGCGGCAATCTTGTCAGTCGTGGCGGAAGACCTGGTGGTCCTGCTATTGGGAGAGAAGTGGCGGATGACCGGATCGCTGCTGGGTATCCTGGCGCTGCGGGGCATTTTCCAGGTTGTTGAGGGGTCGCAGGGCTGGCTGCATCTTTCGATCGGGCGAGCGGACCGCTGGCGTAACTGGGGAATTATCACGGCTGCTGTTCAGGTCGCGGCGGTTCTCGCGGGCCTGCCTTTTGGCGCAAGGGGAGTCGCCATCGCAATGGTCATGGCCAGCCTGCTCATTGCCGTACCTTCGATCACCTATGCTGGTCGCCCCATCGGCATCGGCGCTGCACTCGTTATCCGGGCCGTGGGTCCGCAACTGATCGGTGCGATCGGCGCAGCAGCTGCGGGCTGGTTGCTGCAAACGGCGGCTTTGGCCGGATATTCCGACCTCGTACGCATCCTGCTGTCGGGCGGTTTCTGTACCGGTGTTTATCTCGCTGTCGTCGTTGGACTGTTTCGGCTCGTTGAGCCAATCAGGCTTGCCTACTCGACCGCGCTTCTTTTACTGAGAAATCGATAGCGGCTGCTTAAGCTTTCGCGTGTGGTCGAGGCACCCAGCCGCAGCATTCCACTGAGCAGTTGAAGATGCGTTTTGGGCGTTCTGCCAAATAAACTCCTGCCCTGGAGATCGTTACCATTCGCGTGGCGAAACCGCGGACGAGGTGACCCCGGCGCGGAGAAGCCTCGGCCGAGGGCAATGGGAGTCAGCATTCCCGCTCGACACGAGCCGTCTGGTTTCAAATCGTTCCGGCCTTGCTCCCGCTCGTGCCAGCCGACGCCTTCGGATGATGTTCACAGACCGCAGGGTTTGGTAACCAGCCCGTCGACTTCCATGAGGCGCGTACCGTCCAGGTGCAGGTACACGACTCCCTTCAGCCATGTCGGATAGGAGGGGTCTGCGGTGCAGTTCCCCGGCGGTTGATAGCCCAGCCTCGTCGCAGCCACCGTCGGCTTGATGAGATCGTAGACGTGGTATTTGCCGTTCATGCAGGACACGGTCGTCGCATAACCAGCGCAATCGGGCGGCCCGGCCGGCAGGCCACCAGGATTGGTCAGTCTCGGGTCATCATAGGTATTGGTGCCGAACACCCATCGAGCGCTCTCGAAGAAGTGTCCGTTATGGACGGCGGTGTTGCCGCCGCCTGTTGTGGTCGTTGCCGGCGGATGGCTGTTCCAGATGTAGTTTCCGGCAATCGACGTATTTGAACCGGTCAAGGCGACGCCATTTGCGTTCTCCACCCACGCACCGACAACGGGACCGTACTCGCCGCGACCACAGGTACTCAGTGTTGCAAGGAAGATGTTGTTCTTAACGCTGTAGATGCCGGCTTCCGTCGGGTATATGCCGTGCAGATATAGTTCGGCTGCACAATGCGCCCGCAAATCCTGGTTGTTGCTGTAGCAGGTGTTATTGAAGATATCGATGGCTGCCCTGTCGTTCCAGCCGGCGCGGGCCTGTGGAAACACCTGGAGGCAGGCATTCCCGTTTCCCCAGATCACGTTGTTGGTGACCACGCCTTGATAGGGATAAGAGCTGGCTGCCCAGGTATCGAAGATGATGCCGTTGCCATCGGAATGCGGATAATTGGCATCGCCAGTGACTGTGCATTCCGTCGCCCCGGTCGAATTGATGCTTCCGTAAATGAAGTTCTGCGAGAGGTAAACGTGCGGTCCGGCGCTGGTGTCCGCGCTGGGCGCAGGGATGATTGAGACGGCGCTGCCACAGATCCGATAGGGACCAAGGCTGCTTGCTCCGTCGAAAACGAGTCCCCCTACGACGGCGGTCTGATCGGCCCCGGCAGTGGCAATACCGACGTTGCCGGTGCTAAATCCGGCAAGATCGCAGGTACTCGCAATGTTGTTGATAAAAGCCACATGGTGCCATGTCGTTCCAGCAACAGTTCCTAGCGAGCCGAAGCAGGCGCGTTCGGCATTCTTGTTTTGTGTCGCCCAAAAGCCTTCGACTGCCCAGTTGCCACGGCCAATATCAAACGCCGGTCCGGAGCGGCCATTGACCCGACAGCTCATCAGGTCGGGGCCTCCACAGAGCAAGATCGCAAAATAGATGCCGCCGCTGTTATCAATGACGCCGCTGGTCGACGGACAGTTCGATACCGGGCCGAAATTGCCACGGTCATTTCCAAAGGATGCATGACCAAACTGACCGCGATCATAATTTCCGGCGGCGGCAATCAGCACATCCCCGCAGACGACTCTATGCTTGGGCGTCGCCCAGGCTGTCGCCGGCGTCAAGCCATCGTTAGAATCGATGCCGTTCGGGGAAATATAATAGACGTGCAACGGCGCGAACGGTCGCGATGCGGTACCCGCCTTGACCGGCGGAGAATTCTGCGCAAATGCCGCTGCTGCAAGCAGGGATAGACTGAGCGCGAGTTTCCAGAACAAAAAATTCTTCATCATCCGAATGCCCTACTAGCAGCTACTCATGACTCGATAGTCATACCAAAGGCGGGCGCGCTGCAGAATCCGGACGTGACAGACAACCCGGACGGCTCGACGACAATGCTGCGGTTAGGAGACGGAAATCGACGCACGCCCTTTGACCCTGGGAAGTCGCGAACGGATTTCGCTGCTCTCTTCGATAAATCTCGAAGCTTCCTGATAAAATTTTGCAACCCGGTTGGACAGAATGAAATCGGCAGCCCTGGATACGGCGCCGCGAGAGAGATCTGCTAGCGTCGTGGGACAGGATAAAGCCTTGTGTATTTCATCGGCGATGCTTGATGCGACCTGAGTCGTGTTCAGTGCAGTTGTTGTAATGATTATGCCCGAGTCTGGTGTCACGATATCCTTGGGACCTCCGAGATCCAGGCACACTACCGGCATGCCATGGCAAAGCGCCTCCAGCACGACTCCGCCACTGCTATCGTGGAGGCTCGGAAACAGAAGAAGGTCGTGGCTGTCGTAAAGCTCGAACAACTTGTTCTGCGGAAGCCACGGGATGAAATCGATATTGTCAATGATCTTCCGTGCCTGAGCGTCAGCCTTGAGCCTCGCTTCCTCTGGTCCACTACCGACTATTGTGAACCGCGCATTTGGCATTTTCGCCAGAAGCTCCGCAAAGGCCTCTACGGCGATGTGAACTCCTTTCCAATAAAGAAGCCGCCCGGCATAGAGCAGCTTCGGTGATGTTTGACGCCGGATTCGCGGCGAGGCTATTTGCTCCTTGCGGATACCGAGTTCTCCGAAGACGATTGTCTTGTCCTGCAAATGGCTGCTCAGCAAATCCTTGGTATCGGACGTTTTTGCAAATATGACCGCAGCATCGTCAAAACCGCCACGGACGACCGGATTTATGGAAAGGGTGGAGTTTGACAGATCGCGCAGGGCTTCAAGAACCCTTCCTCTAAGACTGAAGCGATCGCGTAGTGACGCGGGCGATGTCTCTCCGCCGCCCGTCGGTCCGACGATCAGGGGCGGTCCGAGTGAGCCCAAAAATGTCGGAGCTCGAACGCCACCCCAGGTGAGATGGTGGATCGCGTCAAACCGAACTCTATCCTGCAATGTTCTGGCTATGCGGAGCGCCGCCCTTTGCCAGACCAGATTGTAGGTACGTTCCCATTTGGGCTCGGTCGCGGGTTTGAGAGGCCATCCCTTGACCTCCGGAAAGACCCAATGGATTCCGGCGCAAATTTCGTCATTTCGGGAAGCGGTCTCGATCGCATCACGGTGCGCCGGCGATACCAGTGCCCAAACTTCATGACCCAGGCGGCGGGCTTCCGTCGTCCAATTCCACCCGATGCCGTGTTCGGAACCACGATTGGGTGTGCAAGCATAGGCCGAGATCAATAACTTCATCTGTCATCCGGCTAGGAGGAACTCTGTCGGCGCTGTTGCTGGGATCAACGCCGACAGTCGCTCATTGGTAATGATGGCAAATACGATGGGAGCCATGGGTGCTCACATCAGACGGGCCAGACCTCTGACGGTGCGGGGTTCACCAGTCCCGTGCATAGGATTTCCATCCGCCAATCTGCTGCAACGCCCGCATCACAAAAATGGTGTTGTAGACGAGATAGCGGTGAGCCAGCCGCCGGGGCTCCGTCATCAGACGAAACAGCCACTCGAAACCGGACCGCTGCATCCATAGCGGCGCCCGGGGCTTTGTCTCGGCGACGAAATCGAAAGCCGCTCCCACGCCGAGCAACGCAGCGGCCTGAATCTTGCCGACATGTTGCACGATCCACTTGTCCTGTTTTGGCATTCCAAGCCCCACCCAGACATAATCGGGACGCGTCTCGTTGATCGCTCGGATATCGGCGGCATCTTCCTCGGGGGTCAGGGGACGGAATGGTGGAGAATGATAGCCGGCTATGGTTATGCCCGGGAAGCGCTGCACGAGACGTGAGACCATGGCTTCGACGACACGAGGGCTGCCGCCGTAGAAATAGTGCCGATGGCCATTTTGAGCTGCTCTTTCGCACATCGCCAGGAGCAGATCGGTCCCGGAGACGCGGCCTGCATTGAAATAGCCGGAGCGTTGGCACCACCAGACAAGAGGCATGCCGTCCTCCGTCGTCAGGCCCGAGCGGTTCAGCGCGGTTCGGATCTCGGGATCTCGCTGAGCTTCCACCAGACCGTGAACCGAAGTGCAGAGAACGTATTCGCGACGTCCTTCAGCTCGCCACTTTTCCAGTATGTTGATGGTCTGCGGGAGATTCACCGGCGTGACGCCGACTCCAAGAATGTTCACCCTGGGAATCAAGCTCGGAATGCTCGCAGGCTGGCGGTAGCTGCTTTCGCGTAGGTCGGCCACGTAGGTCATGGTATCAGCCCTTTCTCCACTGGCTTGGGATGGTCAAGTTGAGGCCCGAACAGGTCAGCGTGAAGCTGCTCCAGTCGGGCCGCATAGCGACGCACGTCGAATTTCTCGAGGAAGCGGGCGCGCGCGCCGCGCGCCAATCGGCCGCGAAGGCTTTCGTCTTTGATGACGCGGGCCAATGCGGCGGCGAGCGCCGCGATGTCTCCGGGCGATACCAGTATTCCCGACACCTCCGGCTCGATCACTTCCGAATGTGCGCCGACCGGGGTTGTGACCACGGCAAGGCCATGCGACAGACCCTCCAGCACCGACATCGCCAGTCCCTCGGCGTAGGAGGGAAGAACGAGGACGTCGGCACTGGCGCACAATTCGCTCGCGCGTCTCTCATCGAGCCAGCCTGGAAAGCTCATCGAATCCAGGATGCCGAGGTCTTTTGCCAGCTTGCGGTACTCGTCGATCGGGCCGCCTCCAGCCAGCGTCGCTCGCCAGTGCAGCTGCCTTACGGCCGGGCTTGCGAGCGCCTTCAACAAATCTGGAACGCCCTTGCGAGCGCTGAGGTGTCCGAGAAAGAGCAGCTGACACGGCTGTCCGGGAATTGCCCGTCTATCCAGGTTCGGGACGGGATCCGGGACGGCGTTGTGAAGGACGGTCATGCGGTCCTTGCTCAACTGCAGCGATTGGGAAACCTGTTCGAGGTCCCGCCGCCCAAGCACGATGACCGCCTCCGCGCGGCGAAACATCGTTTCGATCAGCTTTTTAAGAAACGTCCTCTGGTTGCGGTAATACTCAGCGTAATTGTAGTCATGGAGATGCAGGACGTAGCGCAATCCGAGCGCCCGGCCGATCATCAGAAGGATAACCTTTCGAATGGTGCTGCCGCGGCCTGTGATATTGACGTGTGCCACGCAGGGCGACGCAAGGCACGCGCGAGAGAGGGTGAGAATGGCGCGGCCAAAATAAGCGATCGCACCGATGATATGCAGCGGTGAGGATCCCAGGTACCATGGCCCACGCGAGTCGATGATCCGGTAGCGCAATCTTTGTTCGGCGTCTTGGCGGGCCCGGAGAAAATAACCCATCTGGCGACCGATGCCGCCGCCGTGCTCCAGTCCGCCCGGCGCGACTATAAGGACGGTCTGCACCGCAGGTGTACGAGTGTCCACATCAGCTCGATCTACAAAATCCGATGCATGATTCACTTACGCGCTCCCGCCCGCTCGATGCGTTTCATACAGTTCGTCATTGCCGCGCACTCCACCGCGATACGGCGCTGGTGGATGGCTTTCATTCCGACCGAGTAATCTCGCTCGCGATGCCGTCGAAGCCCCGTCCAGAGGAGTTCGCCGCCCTTCACAACAGGCGGCGCGACCTGACACAGAACCTCAATTCAAACGGACTCGACGCGCCATTGCGGTCGTCCCCTACGCGACCCGCTTGGTGGGAAGGGCCATGCTTGCAGCTTGAGCCGCTATCCACTGGTAGGTGGGCTCAAGCCCCGCGCGGAGCGATCGGCTCGGCTGCCAGGCCAACTTCTCGCTGATGAACCTGTTATCAGAGTTGCGACCTCGCACGCCTTGCGGCCCCGGTACGTGCTTTTTGCCGATCCTCTTGCCGGCGATATCCGCCACCAGATCCACAAGCTGGTTGATCGTGACCATCTCCTCCGAACCGATATTGACGGGCCCAGCGAAGTTCGACCGCAACAGCCGCACGGTGCCTTCGATACACTCGTCGATATAGAGGAAGGAGCGGGTTTGCTGGCCGTCACCCCAGACTTCGATTTCCTCTCCGTTGCGCGCCATGGCGACCTTGCGACAGACCGCGGCTGGGGCCTTTTCACGGCCTCCGGTCCAGGTTCCTTCCGGCCCAAAGATGTTATGGTAGCGGGCGATGTGGGTTTGCATCCCGTAGTTTCGCCGGTACGCCATATAGAGGCGCTCGCTGAACAGCTTTTCCCAGCCGTACTCGCTGTCGGGCGCCGCCGGATAGGCCGAGTCCTCAGAGCATTTTGGATTGTGCGGATCTTCCTGGTTATAGGCCGGGTATATGCAAGCCGAAGATGAATAGAAGATCTTTTTGACGCCTCGCTTGTGGCAGGCGTCGAGTACGTTCAAATTGATGGTAGCCGAGTTGTGCATCACGTCGGCGTCGTGCTCGCCGGTGAAGATATAACCGGCGCCTCCCATGTCGGCGGCGAGCTGATACACCTCGTCAAACCGGCGATCCACGACGGCGCGACAAAATCCCTGGTCCCGTAAGTCGCCCACGACGAAATCGTCGGCATGAGTCTCCGAGAACTCATGGAATTTTAGGTCGACTCCGCGAACCCAAAATCCGTCCTCCTTGAGCCGTTTGACAAGATGGCCGCCAATGAAACCACCGGCTCCGCAGACCAAAGCAAATTTCATAATCCAACCTCATTATCAGGTTGATAATCCAAATAATGCAAAAATAAACATATAGAAATAAAAAGTCAAATATTTAATAAGGCGGAATTTAAATAAGGCAATAATTAATATTCATGTTATTGAAAGGGCCTACCTGTGGTCCATCCGATCCTGGGCCATCCGGTCCGGACCAGAGTGAAGCGCGGCCGCTTCCAAAGGGCGCTTGCCTGGCCGGTGGGATGTCTGCGGAGTGGATGGACGGTAAGCGCCGTCACGTGGCTATCGAGGCCTGCAGGCGGAGGGCAATCGCAAGGGGCGCAGTCATCGGATGAACTGCCGATTAGCAGGTTCCGCGGATGGCTTCAGGCTCGCAGGTCTGAAATGCAGATGGTGCATCATGCCAGGAGAGAGACCACGTTCGCGAGGCGGCTTGCAATGTCATCCCGGCTGCCCACGAAACAAAGCGCGCAGGCGGCGTCGAATCCCCTGCGGTGCGATCCAAAATGCGAGATAGAACGTGACATGCCATAATGTCGGCGAGCCGTGCCGGAATGCTGCTTGGAGCAGGTCGGGAAATGCCGCGTAAGCTCCCTCTTTCGCTGCCCGCGATCCCACGACACCGAGGCAGAAACCGCTATAGGCCCGTGGAGTAATGATCGGCCGTATGCTCTCGATCCAGCGGAGAGAAGCCGACCACGCGCCGCTGTTGGAAAGCGAAGAACGCTCCTCCTCGAAATAAAGCGTCACCAGCACCTCGGGCACCGTCCTTATCTTGGCTCCCGTTTCCTTGCACAGCCGTAAAACCAGTTCCCAATCATCGTGCGGGCTTTCGACGTTGAAACGCACCTGGTCGAACAGCCGGCGCGGAAGCAGATAGCTGGACGTTTGAATGAATCCAGATCCCAGAAATAGTGAGCGACGATCGAACAGGTACTCATCAAGGGGCATGGAATTGTCATAGACTGTCCGAGGCCAGACATAGGTTGCAAGCGGCGTCACGACCCGGCTGAGGCAGCTCACGAGTGTCGTCGCGCTGGCAAATGCCATCTGCCTCTCCAGCTTGTTCGGTAGCCACTCGTCGTCGTCGTCAAGGAACGCAATCCAGTCACCCGTTGCGCGAGCGGCACCGACATTGCGCGCGCCCGCCGCGGTCAATGAGCGGGGGTTGACGATGTATTGCAGCCGCGGATCCTCGATCGACCCCATGGCGGCAGTCGTGGTCGCGTCCGGTCCGTCGATGACCACGATGAGTTCGATTTCGCTATAGGTTTGGTTGAGCACGCTATGGATCGCACGCAACACCAGTTGCGGCCGATGCCGTGTCGGAATCACGACGGAAACCAGAGACATCGGCAGACTCTCCAGACGTTCGAGCCTTGAGCTCCAAAGGCGTCGAGCTTGAATTATAAAATAGCCGGGCGATTTTTCCGGCAACAGCGCATATATAATAATATTAATGCGGTGTCGCTCCGCCGGGTCCCCATGGGGTCATTTACATCCGAATATATCATATTATTATTAAATCCGTTATTTATTATGTCCATCGTCGTGGCGGTCCGGACCCTGCTATGTGCCGATGAGGCCTGGGTTGGAGCTCGACGCGCATAGCTGCAAATATACGGATCAATGAGCCCGTCCAAGGAGAGGGATTTCAGACGTGAAGCAGCGCAATCCAGTTCAAGCGGGCCGATCCGGAGACGTCTTTCGTTCCGCAAATCTTGTCAGTTCGCGCTCGACGGACAATGTGGTCTATGCGGCGTCGATTTACTTCCTGCTGCATACCATGGGTTCACTGGGGATCATCGACACGCTCGTCTATGGGCCGGCGTGGCTCGGAAAGAGCGGGGACAAGATCACCGTCGCGGTGAATTTGCTCGGCATATTCGTCAGTGTTGTTCTTTTTCTGTCGGGCATGCGCAAGACCGGCAACGCGCGGTTCAATAAATTCATTCCGCTGCTGGCTGCGAGCTTCCTTCTCGTCTCGGCTTTCTGGTCTGTCGATCCCAGGCTGAGTTTGTCTCAAGGTACGGCGTACTTTTTTGTTGTCATTGGCGCGATTGGAATCGCACTGTCCTTGGACGGCGATGAACTCATGGATTTGCTCAGCTGGACCTGCGCTTTATCTGCCGTCGCATCCCTTCTTTGGCAGTTCGTCCTGTTCCCGGCGCCTGCCTTCAATGGAGTGGAGCCGGACTTCGCCGGAATATTTTCGCAGAAAAATGTGCTTGGGCTGGTCATGGTGGGAGGGGTGCTCGCCGCACTTCATAGCGTACGGATTCGGGAGAAGGGACGGCTTCGATACATCTGCATCATCGCCTTGTGCGCCACCGTCGCCTTTCTGAGCAAATCATCCACGTCCGTGGTGGCAATCGCAGCGCTTTTATGCTTCGACTTCCTTGGAAGGCTTTATTTCAGGGGGGGCTCGTACCGGGCGATAAGCATCTTCTTCCTGATCGTCTGCCTTCTGGCCCTCATCTTTTTCTCGATGAACGATGCGTTGATCTTGGAGCTGCTCGGCAAGGACGCGACCCTGACGGGACGAACCCTGATATGGTCCTATGCCATCGATAACATATACGAGAAGCCGTTGATCGGCTGGGGATATGCTGCATTTTGGGTGCCGGCCAATCCCGCGGCTGCGCAAATCGCGGAAGCAATCAATTGGACGTCACCCAACGCTCACAACGGCTTGCTGGAATTCTTGCTGGATATCGGGGTGCTCGGGACGTCGCTTTTCCTGTTTTTATGGATACGGTACTTCGTCATGGCCCTGAAGTGCATGAATGGTCCGGCACAACAGTTCGGGCTTACCGCGGCGCTTGTTCTCATAACGATTTTGGTGATCGGGATAAGTGAAGAGGTGGTTCTTTCAGCTCAACAAATCTGGACGAGCCTGTTTTTCATGACCGGGTTCATCTGTGAGAAGGAGTTGGGCTTCGCGCGTAAGGCGGGTAGGCCAGGCATCACCAGGTTCGTTCCCTCGAGAGCCAGGACAATTTCGGGCGGGCGAAGCCTGTCTGGCGGTCGAGGCGCTTATCGCCTGGGGGTATGTGATAAACGACCTGCCTGAGGCATCTCACGGGAACGGAAGGCATCGGTTGTCCCCGGGGCGATACGGCGGGGCATGATCTCGCAACCTGATCCGGTCAATCGCAGTTACCCATGCGGCGTCGGTATTATATTCATTTCGCTGTTATTTCTGCCGTATTAGCTGCGGCCTCGACGTAGCCAGGATCTCGCTGACGGCCGATCTGGCTACACGACTCTGTCCTCCGGCCGAGCAGTGCGGTGGCAGATTATGGCAAGATTGTCTCAGGCTCGTCGATGCCGGGCCTGCGGCAGGCGCGGGCGCGACGCGACTGTCCACTCAGCAACGATTGAATGTGCAATTCGGACGGCAGGACCGATTGCGGTTTCTTTCTCTGCATGTGATGGCGTATTATCCACAGGTGATTCTAATCGGGGCAGGTTAGAAACGGGGCGGCGGCGTCCCCATTCTTAATCGGGGTTATTATTTTCGGCTATTTATTTGAGTGCCGCCTCGCAGGTTTGGCGCTGCGAGCGGATGGTGTTGTGCTTCAAGACGATTTTTCGGAAGTCGAAGCAAGAGTGCCATTAATCGTGCGAGGCTTTGTGGATAAAAACAATAATATTTCAATTATAAAAAGCGTCTGCGTTATCTGCGAAAGTAAGGGGCTTCTTGCGGCTTAAAATCGGGGTCGAGGCAGACGATGTGCGGCCGGGCTTTTATTTTATTTGTGGGCATTAGTCAGGCTGTTGACGCGAAGAATAGTCCCGGCGCCAAGCTTGGCGGCAAGACTCAAAAACTATTCTCGGCGAGTCCACAAATCGTCTTAAAAAAGACTTGGCCCGAGGCCAATTCAGTCTCAAGTGAGTGGGACAGTTCAGCAGCTGATTTAAATCGAGTGGGTGGTGCAATTCAGGCGCCGGCGGGCGGCCGCATTAATAATGTTGACGAACTGGGCGCGCGCGGTGGGAGGCACGATTTATGACCACGTACTATGTGAGCTCCGAGATTGGCAATTCCGGCAATGCGGGCACCTCCGCGGATGCTCCCTTGGCTACCCTGCAGGAGGCTGCAGACCTGGTTAAGCCCGGTGACACCGTCCTGGTCATGAACGGTACTTACACGGGGCCGAGTTACGGCAATGTGCTGAACATCACCACCAGCGGTACGGCAAGCGCTCCCATCACTTTCGAAGCCGCCCCGGGGCAGACGCCGATCATCGACAGCTCCGGCTGCTGGAACGCCATCGACATCCAGGCATCCTATATCGTCGTCAAGGGCTTCACCGTCGTGGGCGATGCCGCCAACTATACCCTGAGCCAGGCGCTGGCCGGATATAGCTCGGGAAATGCCAATCTCGACGGCAACGGTATCGCCATCAATCCGAGCAGCAGCGTCCCGCTGCCCAACCACATCACCATCGAGAATAATACGGTCTATAACGAACCCGGCGGTGGCATCTACACGGAGGGAGCCGACTACGTTCAGATCCTGAACAACGTCGTGTACAACAACGCGCACTGGTCGGCCTTCGGCAATAGCGGCATTTCCGTCTCGACTTCGAAAAACCTGGATAACAATGCCGGTCCCCATATCATCGTAAGCGGCAACACCGCATTCAATAATGCGCAGCTGGTTCCGACCGACGGCTCCAACACGATCACCGATGGCGAAGGCATCATTCTGGACACCAATCCCGGCTACACCGGACAAATCCTGGTCCAGAACAACACGACCTATAACAATGGCGGTCCCGGGATCGAGTCATACCTGACGAACGGCGCTACCATCAGCGGCAATACCGTATACGGCAACAACACGCAGCATGTTCAGGCGGCGGGTAATTCGGAGATTTTCATAAACCAGTCCAACGACACGGTGACTGGTAACACCACGACTGCCCCCGACGCTGCGCCGCCGTCTGCCCCTGTGATCTCGAGCGATACCGTCAATGGATACTCGCCGGCCACGATCACCCTGAAAGGCTCGGCGCAAGCCTTCAGCACGGTCACGGTTTTCGATAATTCAACAAATCTCGGCACCGCCGTCGCGGATGCCAATGGGAACTGGACGTTCACCACCGCGCCGCTGGCGAATGGCAGCCAGAGCTTCACCGCTACCGCGACCGATAGCGCGGGCCATTCGAGTTCATTGTCGTCTGCCCTGGTCGTGAACCTGAACGTCCCGGTCAACCTCGTCACCAATGGCAATTTTTCGACCGGCGATCTTAGCGGCTGGACCCTTGGCGGCAATTACAAGTCTTCGGCGGTCGGCCAGGAGATCTTTATCGTCAACCACGGCACAGGCGGCAGCACCAATGCCGTGAGCATGGGCTCCATGGGCTCGGATGGCACCCTGACCCAGACCATCGCGACGACGCCGGGCCAGACCTACACGCTGACCTTCTGGCTGCAGAACGATTCATCGGGGACCAACGACTTCGCAGCCATATGGAACGGGCAGAAGCTGGTTTCCCTCACCAACGCGGCGCCGTTCGGTTACACCGAATATACCTATACGGTGACTGCCACCGGGAGCACATCGACGCTCCAATTCTCCGCGAAGAATGATCCGAGCGAGTTTCTTCTCGACAATGTCTCGTTGACGGCAGGCACTTCCGGAGGTGGCACATCGGGAAATCCACCCCCGGCACCGACCATTGCCTCGTTCTCGAACGACAGCGGTACGGTCGGGGACCACATCACCAATGACAGCACGCTGACATTGACGGGAACGGCGCAGGCCAACAGCACGGTCAAGGTTTATGACGGCACGACGCTGTTGGGCAGTGCGGTGGCGAGCAGCAGCGGAGCCTGGACATATACGACTGCGGCATTGACGAACGGCACTCACAGCCTGACGGCGACGGCGACCGACGCTGCGGCCCATACCAGTGCCGCCTCATCGGCCCTGAGCGTGACGATCGACACGATTGCGCCGAATGCGCCGGTCGAGACCTCGGCTTCAATCGTCAGTGGAACCACCGAAGTTCACCTGACCGGGACGGCCGAGGCGAACAGCACGGTGACGGTATTCGATGGAACAAGCCAGATCGGGACGGTGACTGCCAACGGCAGCGGGGCCTGGAGCCTGACCACCGGGAATCTCGCCAGCGGCAATCATAGCTTCACCGCGAAGGCAACGGATGCGGCTGGCAATACAAGCGCATCCTCTGCAGCGCAAGCGGTGACCATCCCTTCGGCGCCGACTGCCCCGGCCGCGCCGACGATCGTCTCGTTCTCCAATGACAGCGGCACAGTCGGCGATCACATCACCAACGACAATACGCTGACGCTGACGGGTACCGCGGTGGCGAACAGCACCGTGACCGTTTTCGACGGCTCGACCAAGCTCGGCACGACGACCGCCGATTCGAGCGGGTCGTGGAGCTACATCACCTCCGTCCTGACGGACGCGATACACACGCTGAAGGCGACAGATACGGTTTCAGGCCTCACCAGTGCAACATCGTCGCCACTGACCGTAACGGTGGATACGGCGCCGCCAGCCGCCCCGGTTCTGGTCAGCGATTCCATCGTCAATACAAATCACGTGTTGCTGTCCGGAACGGCCGAAGCGAACAGCACGATAACGGTCTATGACGGAACGACGGCGATCGGCACCGCAACCACGGCCGCCAATGGTACGTGGAGCGTCACGACGAGCGCTCTGTCGAGCGGCTCGCACGAACTGACCGCGACCGCCACGGACGTTGCCGGCAATGTCAGCGTCCTCTCACCGTCATTGGATCCGGTGATTCCCGGGCCGACACCGCCGGCTGCGCCGACCATTGCCGCGTTCTCGGCCGACAGCGGCACGGTGGGCGACCACATCACCAACGACAACACGCTGACGCTGACGGGCATCGCAGTGGCGAACAGCACGGTGACGGTGTTCGACGGCACCAAGCAGGTCGGCACGGCCAAGGCTGACGGCAGTGGCAACTGGACCGTCACCACGTCGGTGCTGAGCGATGGGTCGCATAATCTGACCGCGACGGCGACCGATGCCTCGGGTCAGACCAGCGCAGCCTCCTCCGCATTATCCGTCACCATCGATACCACGGTGAATGCGCCTGTGATCTCGACAGCGACGGCGGAGGGCAGCGGCGCATATCTGCTGAAGGGGACGGCCGAAGCCAACAGCACGGTCAGTGTCTTCGACGGCACCAAGCAGGTCGGCACGGTCAAGGCTGACGCCAGCGGGGCGTGGAGCTACACGGTATCGTCCCTGAGCGTCGGCACTCACAGTCTGACGGCGAAGGCGGTGGATGTGGCCGGCAATAGCAGCGTGGCCTCGGCGGCCGTTTCGGCCGTCGTCCTGGCGCCTGCGCCGGGGGCGCCGACCATTGCCAAATTCTCCACCGACAGTGGCGTCGCCGGCGACCACATCACCAACGACAACACGCTGACGCTGTCGGGCACAGCTGCAGCCAACAGCACGGTGAAGGTGTTTGACGGCACCAAGCAGGTCGGCACAGCCAAAGTCGACAGCAGTGGCAACTGGACCGTGACCACGTCGGTGCTGAGCGACGGGTCGCATAATCTCACTGCGACGGCAACCAATGCCTCCGGCCAGACCAGTGCCGCCTCCACCGCCTTGTCGGTGACGGTGGATACACACGCGCCGGCTGCGCCGGTCCTGGTCAGCGACTCCGTCGTGAACACCAATCATGTGCTGCTGTCTGGAACGGCCGAAGCGAACAGCAGCATCACCGTCTACGACGGAACGACGGTTGTCGGCACTGCGACGGCGGGCGCGAATGGAAGCTGGAGCCTCACCACCAGCGCGTTGTCCAGCGGCTCGCACGCCCTGAAGGCGACCGCCACGGACGTTGCCGGCAATGTCAGCGCCAAATCCCAGCCGTTCGATTCGATGATCCCAACGCCCGCGCCGGCTGCGCCGACCATTGCCAAGTTCTCGAACGATACTGGCACCCCCGGAGATCACATTACCAGCGACAAGACGCTGACGCTGACCGGCACTGCGGTCGCCGACAGCTTGATCAAGGTTTTCGACGGCACCAAGCAGGTCGGCATGACCATGGCGGACGGTAGCGGCCACTGGACGCTGACCACCTCCACGCTGAATGACGGCACCCACGAGCTGACGGCGACCGATACCGACTCATCGGGTCACACCAGCGCGGCCTCTTCAGTCTTGTCGGTCACCATCGACAGCCATGCGCCTGGCAGGCCGACGATCGCGGTCTATTCGCAGGACGGGACGACGGTCGGCAGCACAACGACGCTCGATGACCTGATGTTGAAGGGAACGGCCGAAGCCAACAGCACGATCAAGATCTTCGATGGCGGCAAGCAGATCGGCACCGCCACCACCAGCAGCACGGGGGCCTGGAATTTCGATACCGGCCACCTTGACGATGGCAGTCACAGCTTCTCCGCGACCGCGGCCGATGCCGCCGGTAATGTCAGCGTCTTCTCCACGGCCAAGCATGTGGACGTGGACACGCCGACAGGATCGACTCCGGCGACGGCATCGGTCAGCTTCACCGATGTCAATGAGCATTGGAATGACACCGCCACGATCAAGGGGACCGGCGATGCCAACAGCCAGATCAAGCTCTACGATGGGAACGTGTCGGTTGGCTCAGTCAAGGTCGACACCGACGGGACCTGGAGTTTCACCACGTCGGGCCTGTCTTGCGGTACGCATACGTTCACGGCCCAGGAAGTCGACAGCAGCGGCAAAGTGGTCGCCACGAGCGCGGGGCACGCGGTGGTCGGCTCGAACGGAAGCAACACGCTGAACAGCGGCAGTGGTGATGACTTCTTCGTCGGCAACGGTCATTCGGACACGTTCGTGTTCGCGCCGAACTTCGGCAATGATGTCATCAAGGACTTCGCTGCCGCAGGCAGGGCGCATGATACGATTCAGTTCAGCCACAACGTGTTCGACAGCTTTGCGAGCGTGCTGTCTCACGCACAGCAGGTTGGCCAGGACGTCGTCATATCGGCTGGATCGGATACGCTCACCCTGAAGAATACGAAGATCGGTGCACTCAACAATTACGACTTTCATTTCTCGTGAGCGGGCCGATCACGCATATGGAGTACTTGAAGGCATAATAATACACCAGCGCATGGTGCAGGGGCGATACCATGAGTGATTTTGGGAGGCGGGGAGAAGCCCTGCCTGCTATGGCCGTCGAAGAAATCGAGGTTTCCAATTTCGCGGGGTTCAAAGCCGCCGTATGGCTTCTGGCAGAGCGGGGACAGCGGATGCTGGCCCACGGCGTCGAGACCATCCGGCGGCGGATATTCTCCGATCGGATCCCACAGGCAGACGAATATGATGAACCGAGATCGGAGATTTCGGCCTTTCTCGTATCCTGCCGCCGAATATTCTGTGGCTTGGCGGCATTCAGCGGCTTGAGCAATCTGTTGATGCTCACCGGCTCATTCTTCATGCTTCAGGTCTATGACCGCGTGCTGCCCGGCCGCAGCATACCGACGCTCATCGCATTGATTGCGCTGGCAACCGTGCTTTACCTGTTCCAGGGCGGTCTCGACCTGGTCAGAAGCCGGATCAGCTCGCGGATCGGGCGCTATTTCGACGAGAGGCTCGGGGCTCGCATCTTTGATGCTGTCGCCCGTCTTCCGCTGAAGACACGTGGCGACGGCGACGGCCTGCAGCCGCTGCGTGATCTCGATCAGGTCCGCGGATTCCTGTCCGGTGGCGGACCCACGGCGCTGTTCGACCTGCCATGGATGCCGATCTATCTCGGCATCTGCTTCCTGTTCCATTTCTGGATCGGTGTCACCGCGCTGCTCGGCGCGGGCGTGCTGGTCGCCATCACGATCCTGACGGAGCTGCGAACCCAGGGACCGGCGAAGGCCTCGTCGCGCCTGGCAATTGCACGAAGTGCGCTGGCCGCTGAAGGCCGTCGCAATGCCGAGGTCCTGCACGCCATGGGCATGAGGCGGCAAGCGGCGCTGCGCTGGCACGATGTCAACAATAAATACCTTGCTGCTCACGAGCGCGCCAGCGACATTGCGAGCGGCCTGGGCGGTACATCCAAGGTCTTTCGTTCGATCCTGCAGTCTCTGGTGCTCGCCGTCGGTGCGGTCCTGGTGATCAACCAGGAATCCACTGCAGGGATCATTATCGCCGGCTCGATCCTGACGTCACGCGCGCTTGCACCTGTTGAAATCGCGATCGCGAACTGGAAAAGTTTCGTTTCGGCGCGTCAGTCCGGTCGTCGGCTGGACCAGCTTTTGAAGCTCCTGCCCGCCGAGCAAGAGCCTTTGGCGCTGCCGCCGCCGGCCGAGTCGCTTGTCGTCCAGCAGCTCCAGGTCGGTGTACCAAATTCGGATAAGTTGATCCTCAACGACATCTCATTCGAATTACGAAGCGGCCAGGCTGTTGGGATCATCGGCCCAAGCGGGTCGGGCAAATCGACGCTGGCGCGGGCGCTGGTCGGGGTGTGGCCGCGGCTGCGCGGCAAGGTCAAGCTTGACAATGCGGCGCTCGAGCACTGGTCGTCCGGTGCGCTCGGCAGGCACATCGGTTATCTGCCGCAGGATGTCGAGCTGTTCGAGGGCAGCATCGCCGTCAACATCGCGCGATTTGACCTAAAGGCAACTCCGGACGGCGTCCTTCAGGCTGCACGGGCCGCGGGCGTGCACGATCTCATCCTGTCCTTTCCCGACGGTTATTCCACGCAGATCGGAGAGGGTGGGATGACGTTGTCAGCAGGCCAGCGGCAACGCATCGGCCTGGCGCGTGCACTCTATGGTAATCCTTTTTTCGTCGTGCTCGATGAGCCGACATCGAACGTCGATGCCGATGGCGAGGACGCGCTGACCGAGGCGATCCTTGGCGTGCGCAGCCGGGGCGGCATTGTCGCCGTGATCGCCCATCGTCCCAAGGCGCTCGAAGGCGTCGACCATGTCCTCGTGATCGGCGAGGGGAGAATGCAGTCATTTGGGCCAAGAGGCGAGGTGCTGCAGAAAGTCCTGCGCAAGCCGACCGCCCTGAGTGTCGTCTCGGACCACCAGGCAGGTGGACGATGGACCGCGAGCTGAGCCCGGCGTTGCAGTCGATCCAGCGCTACATGGTCATCGGCCTGATCATGTTTGGTGTCGTCACCTTCGGCATCGGCGGCTGGGCGGCAACGTCGCAATTGTCCGGCGCGGTGATCGGCCAAGGCGTCGTCGTCGTCGATTCGAGCGTCAAGAAGGTTCAGCATCCCACTGGCGGCATTGTCGGCGAATTGCGCGTCCGCGAAGGCGATCACGTCAACGCTGGCGACATCCTGATCCGGCTCGACGAAACGCAGACCCTGGCGAACGCGACGATCGTCACCAATAGCCTGGACGAACTGCTCGCGCGCCAGGCGCGGCTCGAGGCGGAGCGCGATAGCGCCGACCAGATCGTCTTTCCAAGGGCCCTGCTTGATCGGGCCAAGGACAGCAAATCCGATGTGGCTCGCGCGATCACCGCGGAGACCAAGCTGTTCGAGTTGCGTCAGCAGGCCAGGAGTGGTCAGAAGGCGCAGCTCAAGGAGCGCAGCGCGCAACTGCAGGAAGAGATCAAGGGCTATTCAGGTCAGGTCGAGGCGAAGCAGAAGGAGGTCGATCTGATACACCAGGAGCTCGAAGGCGTGCGCAGCCTTTGGCAGAAAAACCTTGTGCCGATCACGCGCCTGACCTCGCTAGAGCGCGACGCTGCACGGCTTGAAGGAGAACGCAGCCAGTTGGACGGCATGATCGCCCAGTCAAAGGGCAAGATCGCCGAAATAGCGCTGCAGATCATTCAGGTCGATCAGGACTTGCGGTCCGAAGTCGGCAAGGATCTGATCGAGACGCGCTCGAAATTGTCCGAACTCGCCGAACGCAAGACCGCGGCGGTCGACCAGCTCAATCGCGTCGATATCCGGGCGCCGCAGTCCGGCCGCGTACACGAACTTTCGGTGCATACGGTCGGCGGCGTGATCGCGCCCGGCGAGCCGATCATGCTGATCGTGCCGGATGCCGACGCACTCGCCGTCGAAGTCAAGATCAGGCCGCGCGATATCGACCAGGTCTATGTCGGCCAGACGGCTACAATGCGGTTCGATGCCTTCAATCAGAAGACGACGCCGGAAATCGAAGGACAAGTGAGCGTGGTCTCTCCCGACATCACCCAGGACCAGCGGACTGGCGCGAGCTACTACACAGTCCGTGTCTCGCTCAAATCGCAGGAACTCGAAAAACTTGGCGGATCGAAGCTGGTGCCCGGCATGCCGGTCGACGTCTTCATCAAGACGAAAGGGAGAACCGCACTTTCCTATCTCATCAAGCCGCTGGAGGATCAGGCCGAGCGCGCTTTCAAGGAGCGCTGAGCGCACCGGCCTGGACTGCTCGCGGCAACGGCAACTGCACGACAGCGTAAGCCTCGATGGCCATGCAGGTCAGGCTCCTGTCGAAGGCGTGGTGTCGACCCGATCGATCGAAATCGCCAGAGGGACAATTGCGGTCGGCGCAGCCGCAATTGCGCCCTCGGCTTCAAACCGAGCCGCGTCGTCCCCTCCGGATGTATCAAGAGCGTTTTCGAGCGAAATGGATGCCGGTTGGCATAATGAAAACGCATCAGAGATCTATGCCCTGTCCCGGTTGTCTCCGATGCGCTTGTGGGTACGAAAATCGTGCTTCCGGCTCGGATCGCCATTGCGATAGCCAAGAAGTTCAATCCTGCCGCTTAACTTCCGCAGCCGATCAAGCTGCAGGGCCATCTCTTCAAGCTTCGATGAAATCGCAGTGAGTTTGGCGGACCTGCGGCTGATCTCGCCCAGGCGCAATCTGACGTTCGGATTCTTACTCATTTGCACGACCCAACTCCTCAAGAAAATAAATATTTCAAACAGGACAGACGACAGCAAAAGGTACAGAACTCAACCGCAGGCTGAATTCTCTGGAAGCAAGGTCTTCCGAGAAAGCGCCGCAGATAATTTTAAAAAGAATATCTCTCGAGAGGAGACATTAGTATGACGCGCCTCAAAGAACATATCAGCAAGGTAGTATGGATATCGGCTAACAACCCAGGCGAAAGATGCGCTTCTGCGGGCAGGCTGGGGTATGTCGCAGCATAAACGATTGCCGAGCCTGTGGAGATGTTCAAGTGGCGAATGTGAAAGGTGCGTCTGGACGGATGAGGACAATCACGGCCGAAGTTCTTCAGGAACAAACAAAGGCCATGACCGTTATGTCAACCGCGACCACCATGGATCAAGGATGCGATCGCCCGGTGGATTTCCGAGCAAGATCTGCCAGTGCGGACAAGGAATAAGCCGGACCAGCCGCCACTACGGTTTGCCGTTACCGGCCACGCCAAATTAAATCAGAAGTAGCTTGAGCAGCAATATTGACGTATCGGCCAGGCGCTTGGTGCAAATTATCAAGCTTGTCGAAGCGCTTGAGCTCTTGTGGATAGGATCTGCTTTCAGGTTGCGGCCACTATTTTGCCGTCGAAACTCCATTGATGGCCTTAGTTAATCAGGCGGGGCGGCCACCCGAGAGGTTGATTGAGTCGGACATGAGAAACATCAATCTTGGATCGATGTCAGTCGACGAACTGTGGGAGTTGCACGAGGAAGTGGTTGCCGAATTGGTGGAGAAAATAGCAGCCGAGCGGACCAAGCTTGAGATGAGGCTGCATAAGCTCGGCACCGCTGGCGATACCGCCGTGAAGCGCGAGCGCCGCCCCTATCCGAAAGTCCTTCCGAAATATTGCAATCCGAAAAATCGGAGCGAGACGTGGGCCGGGCGGGGCAGACAACCGCGCTGGCTTACGATCCAGCTTCAGGCCGGTAAAAGGCTGTCCGACTTCCTGATTCATCACGCGCAGACGTGAATGGTTGAGGGGCGCCGTGCGTTGTCGGCTGCCTTCTACAATCGGCACCGTCACGGGACCGTTCGATAACGTCGTATCCCAGGTTAGTGGACCAACGGTTTTCTCGCCTTGCCCCACCGGACCTTCGAATCACCTATATTTAGCGGAATAATCCTCATAATTGACGCCTGATCGACGCGATAGTTCGATCGTTGGATTTCCACATCGCGTTCGACGCAGCTACGTCGCAATCCGAAGATCGTGTGAGTCTAGGCACAATGAAGAACTCCAACCTGGAATCGATGTCGACGGATCAACTTTGGGAAGTGTACGAGCTGGTGGTTGCCGAACTGGCACGCAAGATCGCGGCCGAACGAGACGTTCTCGAACTCCGGTTGCGTAAGCTTGGTGTGGCCGACACCGAATTGAGGCGCGAGAGACGTCCATACCCCAAGGTCTTTCCGAAGTATCGCAACCCGAAGAACCACAGCGAGACGTGGGCGGGACGTGGTAAGCAACCCCGCTGGCTGACGAAGCAGCTTCGATCTGGAAAGAAATTGACCGATTTTCTGATCCGTTGATCGCGTATGAACTTTACGAGATCAGTGAATCGCCGGGGCGCGTGATCCTTCCAATTGGGCAATTGCCAACAGCAGGTTGTCTCGCCGAGCTCTGAGACGTCCTGCCGAGATACCAGTGCATTGTTCCTCAATTTCGATATCGGCCTCAAGCTGCTGAACCAGGGCTTGCAGGTCGAAAATGAGCGTTTCGATCTGTACTAGAATTTGCTCGTAGCGTTTGGTTAATATCCTTAAACGGGACGCATCCTTCATAAACCGCCTCGCTTTGATACAACGGCTCCCAATCCTCGAGGCAGGTGCAAAACAGGGACCGAACAGATCGCCGAACTTACGATCTGTCTTCCGTGCGAGCGTTAGCGTTGCTTCTCACAGCGACAGCACGGAACCGCGCAGTTAACTGGCTATCGGGCTAATCTGAAAATCTGCCGGCGAATGGAGAGCCTGCGATCCTTATGACGGACGTTTGGGATCTCTGCGTCTGCAATCACCTGCCGCGCGGAACGCCGATGAATTCAACTACGTCGCCAGGGACAGTCGGGCCGTCAGCAGATTTGCAGCCGTCGCGGCCCTGGCATAGCCGGATGCTTGGATGAGCTGGTGTTGGGTCACAGTTTCCGAGAAGTGAGGCCGCCTTGCCGGGTTTCAGCTTTCCAGCGGTTTCGAAGTAAGCTCGCGGATTCCCAACAGCTTCGAGGCGTGCCTGCGGAGACCTTTGCGCTGCTTGTAGTTGATACAGGCTCGGGTGAGTTCGGGTTCATCCCAAGGCACGTCGTGGAACGACGATAAATAGAGCGAGGAAAGGCCGCTACTTCGATTCGATTGCCACAATCCTCCCGGAAAAAGGACGACTGTATCTGAGCTGACGATAGGGGGCTTTGGAGCTACCGATTGAGCCGTCATCTTCGAAAAGACCTCGGCCGGCAGGTTTGTTCCGTCTGCCAGATGCAGATGGCAGATGGGGGTTACCCGGGGATTCATCTCGATCAGCCATGCGTTATTCCTTGAATCCAGAATGAAGTCGAAACCGACCAATCCGGATAGCTGAAGACGCTCGACCATGGTCTTCGCGATGGCTGCCATCTCGGGATGTTCTATTACGCGGACGATGGACGCCGGCCCAAATCGGTGCTGGGTTTCAAGTGCCTCGACACTTATACCGGCAAGCACATTTCCCTGGTGACAGGCTACGGCCCGATTGGCCGGCCGGCCGGATATCTGCTGCTGCAAGCAAATTGTTCGATGACGTTTCCACCTGATTCCGGATATTGCGATTGATTTCGCTATGCTCCGCTTAACCCGATCAGGCCAATTGATCGGAAGCGAGAGCTCAACTATGGCGTCTTGCGCCTGACATTCGTTTTCAACCGCGCGTACGCCTTTGCCACCACAGGTACCGTCCGCTTTCACGAGAATTGGATAGGGCGCGCGTTCCGGCAACGAGGCATCGTCATCGTCTGAAATCACCCAGGTTCTTGGGCAACGAACACCGGCTTGACTGGCGATCGTCATGAACACGCTTTTTTGTTCTGCAGCGTGAAACCATTTCGGATTTCCAAGTGAGGTCTCAATCAACTGCATGAGCGATCGGCTATCGACATCCAACAGCCTCGATGCGGTGCCGTGAAGATCATGGAGGTGTTTGACGGCCTGGTCGTCGGTGCAAACCAGAAGCTCAGGTCGCCACGCTCGTATCGCTGCCGCGATCGAACCCGACCCGTCCCAAGGACTGTACGTGTAGTGATCGGTGACAGCCTTTATCTTGCGGACGAGGCCACGGGCCGGGGATACGGTGGCGACCCGAAATCCAACCTGTGCCAGTGAAATGGATATTCGTGCTGCTGTGGGCCATACATCCGTAGCGACAATCAGGACCTTCATTTGCGTGCATGCCGCCTGAACAAAACGCCTAACCTGCGCCTTCGCCTTGGTGGAGAGAGACACTGACATTTGTGCTTGCCCGAGGGACACGCGAGACGACCGACTTCGCGGCCAGATGTCTTGATACGCGGCGTGCCGCAAATTTCGCGCCCGCGGCAAACCTCATAAGCGGGCCAAAGCTGATCGCTGCCGCCGCGCCCACAAAATAGAGCCCGCGCATGGACGATTCGAAATTCGAGGAAAGCACCGGGGCACTCCCGATCATGTCTAGCCGAGAACGAATGTCAGGGCTCAGAAATGGCAGGCGGTTGAGGTCGGTCTTGTAGCCCGTAGCCGCGATGACATGCTCTGTCACCAGGGAACGCTCGACACCATCGCACCCGGCGATTTGCAAGTTGACGCCGGCATCAGAGGCCCAGGCCCTTTTCACGGTTTGTCCCGGCAAGATGGGTACAGGCGCAAAGCGATCTTTCATGAACCATCCGCCCGCAGGTCCAAGAATCCGCTCTACCGACAACACACGAAAGCTGGCCGGCAGATGGTGAATCAGAGATGGAAGATAGCAAAAGGCCATGAGAGGCCATCCCTGTCCGATTGCGGACATGGGCCGCCGAATCTTATCTCGCAGCGGACGCGGCAGCGCCATTTTGCCGTGAATCTCTATGGAGGGGCGGCGCGAAATCAGCTGCACCTTGGCGCCGCTTTCAAGGAGGGACGTCGCCAGATCGACTGCAGATGAACCTGCACCAATGACCGTCACCTCGCGGCCTCTGAAGCGCTTGGGATCGCTATGCTCCGAGCTATGCGTGACGCAGTCCGGTGGCAAATCAGCGAGCTCGGGCGGAATGTAGCGGAAATGACTGACGCCTACTGCGAGTACGACGTTCCGCGCCGTAAACTCCTCGCCATTCCTGAGTTGCAGCACGAAGCCTTCTGCCGACGATGAAAGGCGAACGAGCTTTTGGTCTTCAAGGTGCGGCACAAGTTGCCGCTGGAACGAGAGCCCATACGCGCAAAACGTCTCGAGGGATACCGGGATTCCGAGGTCGGCATACGCGATGTTATGCTCTGCGCAATAGCGCCCGAGGGTGAGGTTTCCCGCCGGATCTGCGAGACTGGACGCGAAGCCTTCCGACTTCAGCAACATGCCTTTCGGCATTTGAGCGCGCCAAAATTCCATGGCGCCGCCGATAATCCGGTGAGGTACGCCTCTCGAAGTCAGGTGAGCAGAGATGGAGAGGCCATATGGGCCGGCTCCGATGATCGCAACGCTGACATTTGCAGCCACTGTGATTTACTCCAAAAGAATTAAATCCAAGCGATCTATGAAAACGTTCGACAATAATCGGGACGAGAGGAATGGCAGTTCAGCCTTGAAAGGTCGCGGGATGGCAAGATTAACGGTCGTGACCGGATAGACGCTGGCGCAGACGGTTGTCGCCGCCCGTCGCAATTGTATTAATGCATCGTAATTATATCATAATTAAATATTCGATATAAATAAGATTATTTTATAATTAATGTCCAGCCTGCATGTGATGGCGAAAGATGCAAGCAGAAAGTTGCTTCACTCGAGGGACTGTCGGAAGCGTCGCAGAGCTCAAGTCTTAGGCGCATGAGCCGGCGTCACGAACCCCGTGCGGTTCACATCTCGCAGCTGCGCAATGAACGATACGCGCCCGCTGATGATTCCGTGGCGGCGGATTCTCCAATAAAGTCAGCTCATTCGACGGCTCTCTTAAAATAAAACAATTCTGTGATTAAATATGAAATAGGGTCTATATTTAATCTGATAATGATATAGATTTAAACCTGTTCAACGGGAGTGATTGAACTGGAAAATTGAGGAGTGCCATACATGGTCCGCACATCTAGCGGTCGCTTTCAAGGCGCCAACCCCGCGCGCCGCCATTTCATGCGTATAATGGCCGCCGGCGCAGGCAGATTGTCGGCTGTCGCAATTGCATCATCGATGCTCGTCGGCAAAGCCAACGACGCAAATGCGCTGGGCATATTTCCCAGGGGGGCTCCGGGCACCAATCCTAATTGTTTTGGACCAGGAACACTTATCCTTACAGCTCACGGGGAAGTGCCCGTTGAACATCTGGCGAGTGGTGATTTGGTCATCACGCCCAACGGCGCATTGCCGGTCAAATGGATAGGTCGGAAGACCTTCAGAAGGATTGCGTCAGCATCCTGGCATTCGAGCGTTTTGCCGATCCGGGTATCGCGCTTCGCAATTGATGATCAGACGCCGCAGCGAGATTTGTATCTGTCGCAGGAGCATTCGCTTTTGATGGATGGGGTCCTCATCCCCCTAAAATATCTCATCAATGGTCGTTCGATCGCCGTCGACGAGGACGCAAAGAGGTCGGAGACCATCGAATACTTCTCTGTCGAGCTCGCCACGCATCAGGTGATCTTCGCAGAAGGTACGGCAGCCGAGACGTTTCGATACGCTGGCGATCATCAGATCGCCTGGGATAATCTCGGCGACTATCAGGCCCTTTATGGTGAGCATGAGGTGATGCCGCCGTTCGCGCCAATTTGCCGGTACACCACTGTCGGAGAGGTTCGCGGCTTGCTTCGCTTGGCAGCCTCCCGTGTCGTGGACGTGCGCGATCCGGTCCAGATTGCTTATGAGCGAATCGCTGCCCGGGCAATGGCGGCAGCGGCCTGAACGAATCGAGGTCCTGTTTCGGCCTCTTTAGAAAGAGAAAGCCCGCGCAGCGCGTCCGTTGGCTCTCCATTGTTTGCGGCAGAGTGCGACGCCCAAAACGGAAGCCGCTCCGGACGGGAGCGGCTCAAATCAGATATTGCCGGGGCTGGCTGGACTGGACGATCCGCGGCGCTTGGGTGATCCCGATCCAGTCGCCGTCCCCGGTGCTGCACCGGTTCGAAGAAGCACGGAGATCAGGGATGTGTTGGCGAGCCGTTTCCTGACTTGCCGAAACGGTTCTTCACCCATTCGCGCCAGCCCTGGAAGGTGACGTAGAGCATCGGCACCAGGAAAATGCCGATCGAACTCGCCGCCAGCATGCCGCCGAACACGGCGGTGCCGACCGCCCTTCGGCTGAGCTGCGCCGCGCCGGTCGCCACCACCAGTGGCAGGAGGCCGAGAATGAAGGCGATCGACGTCATCATCACGGCGCGGAAGCGCATCTGTGCTCCCAGCGCTGCGGCCTCGCGGATCGGCAGCCCGCCTTCACGCTGCTCCTTGGCGAATTCGACGATCAGGATGCCGTTCTTGGCGGCCAGCGCGATCAGCACCACGAGGCCGATCTGTCCGTAGAGGTCGAGGTTCAAGCCGGCAACCTTGATGGCGAGGTAAGAGCCGAGCACGCCGACGGTGACCGAAAGCAGCACCGGAATCGGGATGGTCCAGCTCTCATACAGCGCAACCAGGAACAGATAGGCGAACAGCAGGGCTAGCCCAAGGATGATGCCGGTCTGGCCCTGGGCTGCCTGTTCCTGATAGGCCGTGCCGGTCCATTCATAGGAGTATCCTGCAGGCAGGGTCTTCTTGGAGAGTTCCTCCATCGCGGCAATGGCGGTACCCGAGGAGACGCCCGGGGCCGGTCCGCCGTTGATCGTGACCGAACGATAATTGTTGTACCGGGTGATGACCTGCGGGCCGGTGACGATGTGCAAATTGGCGATCGAGCGGATCGGCACCATCTGGCCGGTGCTGTTGCGCACATAGATCTGCCAGATGTCGCTGATGTCGCCGCGATTGGCGGCCTCGCCCTCGACATTGACCTGCCAGGTGCGGCCGAACAGGTTGAAGTTGTTGACGTAGATGCCGCCCAGCGTCGCCTGTAGCGCGGTGAAGACGTCGGCCATGTTCAGCCCGAGCGCCTGCGCCTTGGCACGGTCGATGTCGAGATAGATCGACGGATTGGTCGCGGTGAAGGTGGAGAACACCCGCGTCAGCCGCGGGTCGCGGTTGGCCGCGCCGATCAGGCCGCCCATCACGCTGCCGAGCGACGAC
Source organism: Bradyrhizobium sp. (assembly GCA_035547995.1). GTDB lineage: Bacteria > Pseudomonadota > Alphaproteobacteria > Rhizobiales > Xanthobacteraceae > Bradyrhizobium. The sequence goes on from DASZTN010000106.1 coordinate 62,275, forward strand.
GGATCCTGTCCTTCGAGTGCATCGAGCTGGTATTCGAAGCCGCCCGAAGTCGAAAGTCCGATGATGGGCGGCAGGTTGAATGGCAGGATATTGGCTTGCCGGATCTGGGATCCGGCCGCAAAGGTGGCCCGGATCGTCGCCGGGACAGATGCCGCCGCTACCGTACGGTCCGCGAACGGCTTCATGCGCGCCACCATGAAGGCGGAGTTCGGCTCACTGGCGCCGTCGAGCAGCGAAAAGCCGACGATCGACAGCACGTGATCGACCTGCGGCATCTTTTTCAGGAGCGTTTCGACCTGCTTGGCGACCTGGCTGGTTCGCGCGACCGAGGCGCCGTCGGGCAATTGCACGTTGATGAAGAAGGCTCCCTGGTCCTCTTCGGGCAGGAAGCCGGTCGGGGTGATCCGCGACACGCCGAAGATGCCGCCGGCAAACACCAGCACCGCGGCCAGTGACAGCACTGCGATCCGCAATAATCGTCGCACGCCGCTGGCATAGCGGTCACGAACCCAATCGATGCCGCCAAGCACTCGGCCCATGATGCCGTGTCTCGGTCCGGTGTGACGCAGGAACACGGCGCACAGTGCCGGCGACAGCGTCAGCGCATTCAGCGCCGAGATGACCATGGCGGCGCTGATCGTCACCGCAAACTGGCGGAACAGCGTGCCCGAAATCCCCGGAATGAAAGCAATCGGCACGAACACCGACAACAGCACCAGCGAAATCGCGATGATCGGCGCCGTGATCTGTGCCATCGCCTTCTTGGTGGCGTCGGCCGGCGAAAGATCCGGCTCCTCCTCCATCACGCGCTCGACGTTCTCCACCACCACGATGGCGTCGTCGACCACGATGCCGATCGCAAGCACCATCGCCAGCAGCGACACCGTATTGGCCGAATATCCCATCGCGAGCAGGATGGCGAAGGTGCCGATCAGGCTGACCGGCACGGCGACCGCCGGAATGATGGTGGCGCGCATATTGCCGAGGAACAGGAACACCACGATCACGACCAGCACGAAGGCTTCGCCGAGGGTCTTCAGCACTTCCCTGATGGTGTCGCCGACGAAGGTCGTCGAATCGTATTGAACCAGATAGGTGAGGCCCGGCGGGAACCGCTCCGACAATTTGGCCAGCGTCGCCTGCACGGCCTTCGCCGTCGTCACCGCATTGGCGCCGGGAGCGAGGTAGATGCCGATCGGCACGCCGGGATTGCCGTCGATCCGCGCCTCGCTGTCCATGTTCTGGGCGCCGATTTCGACGCGCGCGACATCGCTGATCCGCAGCACCGAGCCGTCGGGGTTGGCGCGCAGGACGATATCGCCGAACTGTTTCGCCGTGGTCAAACGCCCTTGCGTCTGCACATTGAACTGGAATTGCTGCTCGTTGCTGATCGGGCGCGCGCCGATGCGGCCGACCGGCGCCTGCACGCTTTGCGCGCGGATCGCCGCGATCACGTCCGAGGGCGCGAGATTGAGGCTGGTGAGCCGCTGCGTATCGAACCAGATCCGCATCGAATAATTGAGCTTCGCGAACAGCGTGGCCTGTCCGACGCCGGGCGTGCGCGAAATCGCGTCGAGCACATTGATGATGGCGTAATTGGTGATGAACAGCGGGTCCTGCTGGCCGCTCTTGCTGTAGAGCACGATGAACTGCAGCACGGCCGAGGATTTCTTCTGCACCACCAGGCCCTGCGCCTGCACCTCGGTCGGCAATTGCGCCAGCGCGCTCTGCACGCGGTTGTTGACGTTGACGGTGTTGATGTCGGGATTGGTGCCGAGCGCAAAGGAGACGGTCAGCGTATAACTGCCGTCATTGCCGCTGGTCGACTTCATATAGAGCATCTTGTCGACGCCGACGACCTGGGCTTCCAGCGGCTGCGCCACGCTGGATTCCACCACCTCGGCCGAAGCGCCGGGGAAGGTAGCGGTCACCGTGACCTGGGGCGGCACGATATCGGGAAACTGCGCGACCGGAATCTCGAGCAGCGCCAGCGCGCCCGCGATCGTGATGACGAAGGCGATGACGATCGCAAGGCGCGGACGATCGACGAAAACGGAAGAAATCATGGATTGCTACCCGCCGGCTTGGCGCCGATCCCGCCGTCGTCCTTCTGCGTGCGCGGGTCCTCGGCCGTCGGTTTCATGCTGTCCTGGATCAGCGCGCTCGCCGGGCCCGGCGCCACCTGCATCCCGGGCCGCACCTTTTGCAGGCCCTCGACAATGACCTTTTCGCCGAGCGACAGCCCGTCGGTCACGGATGCGATCGTGGAGGTGGACTGTCCAAGCTTGATCCGGCGCTGCTCGGCCTTGTTGTCGGCACCGACAACGAAGACATAGTCGCCCTGCTGATCCGACAGTACCGCGGAACGCGGGATCGCCAGCACGTCGACCGGTTGCGCGCCTTCCAGGAGAACGGTGACGAATTCGTTATCAGTGAGTTCGCGGATGGTGCCGCCGGTACTGGAGGGATAATGCAGCGTCGGATTCGGAATGGTGCCGCGCAGCGTGATGGTGTCAGTATTCTGTGCGATCGTGTTGTTGACGAAGTTCAATTGGCCGACCTGGTCATCCATGCGACCGTCGGGCAGCCGAATCCTGATGACCACCGCATTGAAACCGCCGCGGGTCGCGTAGCGGTCGCGCAGTGTCAATGCTTCGCGCACCGAGACCGGGAAGGTGACGTACATCGGGTCCTGGCTGACGATGGTGGTGAGAACTCCTGAACTCGGCGAGACAACGTTGCCCTCAGTGACGGCGGTGCGGCCGATCCTGCCGTCGATCGGCGAACGGATCTGGGTATAGTCGAGATTGATCTGGGATAAATCGACCTGCGCCTGCGCTGCCTTGATCTGCGCCTCGAGGCTCTGTTGGGTGGCGAGCGCGGCGTCATAGGTGGATTGCTGACCGGCCGGGCCGCCGAGCAGGGTCCTCGCGCGATCGGTCGTCAGCTTGGCGTTGACCAGCGTGGCCTGCAATTGTGCGACCTGCGCCTGCTTGGCTTGAAGATCGGCCTCGAACGGACCGCGCTCGAGTTCGTATAACAGGTCGCCTTTCTTGACCTCGGCGCCCTCGACGAAGTCCCGCTTTTCCAGGAATGCAGTGACGCGAGCGACCACATTGACGCGGTTGGTGGCTTCGATACGTCCGAGAAATTCGTTGGATTCGGTGATCGGTCGCTTAACCGTCTCCATGACTCCGACGGCCGGCGGCCCTGGCGGTCCCATCTGGGCCGCGGCCGTGCCGATTGTTGCCAATGTAACGGTCCCGAGCGCGACGGCGCCGGCCGTCAGGCTGATCGTCATTCCTGCAAGGCGCATTGTTTCCTGTGCTCTAACCACCACTATGAACAAAGGCTAGCACAATTCGATCCAAGCGACGAAACCGTAAATTTTACGCGTTTCCCGGCGGTCCAGGCTGTCAACGCGGCGTCATCATTATGCCGAAGAGCGCGACACGATTCGTGTGCGGGTTTCCGCCGATGCGCTTGAACCGCCGTCAGGTGGCCATTAGGCTGCCGGCAAAAATGCGGAGAACGAGGGAATGAAACAGATCAGGGTGGGAGACATCACGGTCGATGCGGTGATCGAGCGGGAAGGTCCATGGCGGCGGCCGCAGGATTTCTTTCCGGCCTATGACGAAGCGACGTTCAGGCGTCATTTGCCATCGATGGAGCCGGAGGTGTTCGACGAGGCGCTGGGCATGATCGTCATCACCTATCAGACCTTCGTCGTCCGCACGCCGCGCTACACTATTCTGGTCGACACCTGCACCGGTGAGGACAAGGGCCACCCTCCGCCCTTCGACTTCCCCGGCAAGGAGCGCTGGCGCAACGAACTGTTCGCGCTCGGCATCTCCTTCGAGCAGATCGATTACGTCTTCTGCACCCATCTTCACATCGACCACACCGGTTGGAATACGGTGCTGCGCAATGGCCGCTGGGTGCCGACCTTCCCGAATGCAAAATATATCTTTCACAAGGGCGAATATGCGGCGTGGGAGGCCGAGCACAAGCGCGGCGCCAATCCGCCCGGCACGGTGTTTCGCGACAATTGCCTGCCGATCGTAGAAGCGGGGCAGGCGCTTCTGGTCGATGACGATTATGCGCTCGATGATACCGTCACCCTGACGCCGACGCCGGGCCATTCGCCGTGCCATTGCTGCATCAATATCTTCTCGCGAGGTGAGCGGGCGGTCGTCACCGGCGACATGATGCACCACGTGATCCAGTGCCGCGAACCGGACTGGTCGGCAAAACCCGATTGGGATCCGAAGCAATCGGCGCTGTCGCGCCGCAAATTTCTGTCGTCGGTTGCCGGGACCGATACGCTGATCCTGCCAATTCACTTCCCGACACCGACAGTCGGTTTCGTCACCGCGGACGGCGATCGATTCAATTACCGCTTCAAACGCGATGAGCGGTAACGAGCCCTGTGCCGCGGCTCTGCGCTCAAGGTCCGCGGCCCGGCCTTCATGGCATGATTCTAAAGTCGAGTGGTTTCACGGGGACGTGCCGACCAAAGCCTGAGGAATGAATCGCAAACGGCGCTGCGTTCGGCGAAAGATTCATGCTAGTTAAGGCTGCCGCAATCCGAAAGCGGCTCGCCGGCATCAGGCGACAAACCGAGCGATAGCATCACGTCATTCATGGCCCGGGACATCACGCGCAAGGAACCCGACACCGGGGCGTCAACGTCGAACGCGGTCGACTTTGCGCTGGTGCTGTCGCGGATGATCGATGCAATCAACGGCGATCCGCAGCAATTGCGCAGCACCGTCTATGAACTGGCGCGTCACAAGCTTGAGGAACAGGCGGCCGGCGAAAATCCGGAAGAGCAGACCCGCCTTGCGCACGCCCTTGAAGTCGCGATCCAGGGGGTGGAGACGCATTTTAAAGGCATGAATCTGCAGGCGCTGGGGCCGCCCGCCGGGCAAACACCGCGGCTCGGGCCGCCGGTCGACCCGGCGATGGCCGCCCAGACCGCGGCGGCGCTCGATTCCGTGCGGCTCGATCGTGAGTTCGATGCGCCGCGGCGGCCACGGCGCGATCCCGATCAGGAACGCGGGTTCGGGCGCAAGCCGAGACAATCTGCGCTCGCCTGGCGTTACCTGGCCGTGCTCGCCATCGTGGCGGTGGTTGGGCTTGCAGTCGGAGTGCGCTCCGGTCTGCTGGCGCTGATGCGGCCACGGGTTGCGCCCGGAGGTGAAGTCACGCACGCGGTTGCCAAACCGGTGATGGTGCCTGCGCCCGAACAGGCCGCACCGGCCCCTCCGCCGCCGGACGATCCGCTGATCCCAAAGGCCTATGGCGTCTATGCGGTGAGCGGCGGCAAGCTGTTTCCGCTGCAATTGTTGCCCGGTCGGGCGCCTGATCCGCGGGTGGCCATTTCGGCGCCGATTCCGACGCCCTCCAAGGCCGTACTGCCGGACCCGCATGTCAAGTTCATCGTCTTCCGCCGCGACTCGGCGGTGAACGCGCTGGATCATGCGGAAGTGCGGATCATCGCCAAGGTGGCGCGAGCGATGACGTTCGATCCGAACGGCAAGCCGGTGATTTCCAAGGCAGCCGATATCTGGGTGATCCGGAATATCTCGTTGCCCTATGAGACGGCCCCGGTCCAGGGACACTCCGATATGTATGAGGTGATCGGCGGTGACGCCGACAAGGGGCTGACGCCTGGTCGCTATGGGCTGATCCTGAAGAACGAAGTCTATGATTTCACGATCGCCGGCGAGATCACGGACAGCAAGCACTGTCTGGAAAGCATCGCGGCCGTGAACGGCTCGTTCTATTCGGAATGCAGGAAGCGCTGATCACGGCTCTGCCGTTAATAGCGTTTTCAAGCGAAGTGGCCTTTCGGTTCGCGTGAAGGCAGCGCATCAGAGCGTGGGCTTACGGGGCTACTTTGCGTCTTTCAATGAATCCGCAAATGCGGGATCGAGCATCCTTGTGCTGTCTTCCAGAAACTTCTTGCCGGCGGCTGAGGCGCGCACATAGTCCCTGGCCAGCGCCGGCCGTTGGCCGCTGTATTGCGTCAGCACGGCGCGCACGTCGCTGCGTGCAAGCTCGTTCAGATCGGCATCGTTAAGCGCATTGTTCAGCGTCACCATGTCGAGGCGGATCGGAATGAGTTCGGCGCGGTTGGGGCCTGTAAGGTACGACATCTTCAGCGCTTCCGTTGCGAGCGGATCAGCGGGGTTCTTCTGTGCCCGGAGCTGGGCCAGCACCAGCCACATTCGCGAGTCGTGTGGGCCGAATTTCAACGCGCTTGTCGCGGCCTTCTGTGCGGCCTCGTTTCCGACTGACTGCGCGCCGGGCTCGCTGGATCGCAGAGCCTTCCCCGCGAGCGCGATGGCGTAATCGGCCTTCAGGCTGGTGCGGAACGGCGCGATGGTGGCAGCCAGCTCCGCAGCGGATAGGGCCTGCGCGGAGGGAGCCGTGCCGTCCCTTGAAGGCAGCGGCAAGCCGGCCGGCCGGATGAACTCCGCGACCAGGCTTGTGATCGAAAACAGCGCAACAAGCGCCACGATGACGAGCCCGAGCAGCCGAAACTTCCAGATCGGTTTCATCGCGGTCCTGCTTCGTTCGGCAAAGGCTTTGAGGGAGATTGGAGATTAAAGAGCTCGGTCGGAATCCGATAGCGATCAGCAAGGAGACGCAGGCGCTTTTAGCGCTCACAGCGCCAGCATGCTACTTCCCTGAATCGTTAACAACGTCAGATTTCCTGTCGCATAAGCGCCAGTGTCGATATTGGCACGGTTGGCACGGATGTCGGGTTCACGCACCGGCGTATGACCGTGGATGACGAATTTGCCGAAATCTTCCTCACTCTCGAGAAATTCGTCGCGGATCCAGAGCAAATCGTGTTCCTGCTGCTCGTCGAGCGGAATCCCCGGCCGGACGCCGGCATGGACGAAGAAGAAATCGCCACACAGGAAGGACGGCTTCAGGCTTTGCAAGAACCGTACATGCTCGCGCGGCATCGCAGCCTTGAGGGCCGTTATCAGCTCAATCTTTTCGGCGGCACTTGGATTGAGCAGGGGCTGGACGCCATAGGACATCAGGGTCTGCAATCCCCCGATCTGCCGCCATTCGTCGAGCTTGGCCGGGTCGCGCAGCACATCGAGATAATAGGCCTCGTGATTGCCCTTCAGGCAGACGATCTCGCGGGACTGGCTTCGCTCGATCAGAAGGTCGAGGGTTTCGCTGGAATAGGGGCCGCGATCGACATAGTCGCCGAGATAGACTTCGATCGGACGCTCCACCGGGCTGCGCGCAACGTCGGCGTCGATCACGGTCAACATCTTCTTTAATAAGTCGGCCCGGCCATGGATATCGCCAAAGGCATAGATCCTGACACCATCAGGCAGGCGGGGAGGGGTCGCACTGCGCCGTGATCGCAAAAAGCCCAGCATAGGAAGCAGAATTCCCGATTGATCGCGTCGGCACGCGATTGTGATGCAACGGAGGTTCGATTAAATAGTTAATAATTTGTCGATAGCGCCATTCACTTTTGAGTCAAACGCGCCGGCACATTCGAGCGATATTTCAAAACTTCGCCCCTAGGCTTCGTTTAACAACGGGGAGCGAATAGAAATGCGTATCATTTCCAAATGGCTTGTTGCAATCGCCGCCACCGCGGCCATTGCCGGGTCCCAGAGCGCGCAGGCGAGCTTCATCGGGATGACGCGGGCGCTCGGCCCGATGGTGAAGCGGATCTCGTTCAACAATTACACATTGCCGCCGATGGCGTTCACGCAGTTCTGTCTGCGTTATGCCGATCAGTGCAAGGCGGAACGAATCGTGTTCCGCGGCGGGCCGGTCCGGCTGACCACCGAGCGCTACGGCGATCTGAAGGACGTCAACCAGGCCGTCAACGCCTCCATCGTTCCGGAACGCAACGCCCAGGGGCTGGCGGGCGAGAAGTGGCTGATCAATCCCGCGCATGGCGACTGCAACGATTACGCCGTCAGCAAGCGCTCCGAACTGCTGGCACGGGGCTGGCCGGCCCGGGCGCTTCTGCTCAGTGAAGTCGTCACCGCCTGGGGTGAACACCATCTGGTGCTGGTGGTCCGCACCTCGGCCGGCGATCTCGTGCTGGACAATCTGACCGCGCAGATCCGCCCGTGGTCGCGCACCGGTTATCTGTGGGTCCGGATCCAGACGCCCAAGAATCCGAACTTCTGGGCATCGCTCGGCAACCGCAACGTGTAGTTTTCAGCTGCCATCGCCGCGGCTGACGCTTTGCGCCAGCCCGAGCCCGATGATGGCGTCAGCCAGCACGGCTATTCCAGTGTGCAGCAGGCTCGCGTCGCAAAAGGCCTGCAGTAGGAGGATGACCACGCAGGCCGAGGCCGCGGCCGGATAAAAGGAATCCCGTCCGCGAACCAGGGCGCCACGATAGAGGACGACGGTCATTCCGATCCCCAGCGTGAACACGAACAGCATCATCGGCCAGCCAAGCTCGATCGCGAATGCAGCCGCTGTCGATGGCGGCTCCATCACCGGGGCGCCGAGCTCCTGGTAGACCGGCAGCAGCTGCGCGTAGGTGCCGGCTCCCGTGCCGCGCCAGCTCGTATCCGCCAGCATTCGGCGCGCCACTGAAATCGCGTCGGCTGATGCCGCAGTTGCGAATTGCAGAAGCGGCGAAGCCGCTCCGCTCACATTGTAGCGCCAGAGGATGATCATCGCGGCTGCGATCGTCAGTGTCGCAATGAGCACCGCCGCGGCCCAGCCGGCAAGACCGAGGCGGCGGACGATTTGCACCGAGATATAAGCGGCGATGCCGAAGGCCGTCGCCAGCCAGATGTTGAAGGTGGCGCTGACGGCGAGGCCGGCAAGGCAGAGCAACAGGCCGATGCCGGCGCCCAGCACGGCCATGCCGGTATTCTGCTGTGGTTTGGAAGGATCGGACCGCCTGCTTTCGGCGCGTTCGATCGCGCGGGTGCCGCATGCCAGCGACAGAATGATTCCAAGTGAACTGACCGCGGCGAGGATTCCACTGGCCTCTCCGGGCGACAGCTCTGCAGCCGGCAGCCATCTTGAGATCAACAGCACAAGGGTGGCCAGTGTTGCGACCGCGGCAAGCACAAACAGCGCCAGCTCTGCCCGGCGGCGGTCTCTCACCGCAAACACGCTGACGATGATAAGAGCGATATTGGCCAGATAGAACACGATTGCTTCGATGGTCCGGCCAAGGTCGATGCTGATATGCCCGAACGACCGCTGGTTGAGCGCCTCATTGGCATTGACCCAGATCGAATGGGTCATCCCCGAAAACGGCACCGGCGACAACTGGAAGAGCATCCAGAGGATCGGCACGGCCGCGGCAAGCCGGAGCCGCGAGGTGGTTTGTGCGGCAAGCCTGACATCCGTGGCACGGGCACTCGTGGCGACAAAGGCCAAGGCGACGGCAGCCAGGGTTTCGAGCAGCGATTGCGCCACAGGACCATCGAACAGGATCAGGACTGGCACAGCGGCAATGCAGACCAGCAGAAGGCCGAAACCGATTGGCAAGCAGATACCCAATTCTCGAAATAATGTTTTTGACGATACAGGATCAGGCGCGGCTTGTAACGCAGGCCCGAAGACTGCGCACCTGGCCTGGGGTTCGCCCAGAGGGGCAGGCGCGAGGCCGGCCGGATCAATTGCCAGGATGAAACGGAAAAATCAGCTTCGCACTGTCGAGCGCAGCGGCCGGCGCAGGGGAGCGCGCGCTACCGTCATGCAGGCAGAAGCGAGCAGGCCGCCGAGATAGCCGATCTGGAGCGAGACGGCGCAAACGAACTCGGCCGTGATCGCCGACCACACGCTTGAGCCCTTCAGTACGGCCATGATGGCCACGATCAGGAGGCCGAATGCGATCGCAGGAAACAGCACCTGGACCCTGAAGCGGGTGCCAAGCACGGCGCCGATAAGCGAGCTGCAAAGTGCGATCATGGCCATCGAGAGCGTACCTTTCCTCCCGATGATCCGGCACCCCGCGCTAATACCGGGTTAAGATCGTCCCGCCGCTTTTACAGGTCATCCGATTTTAGGGAGATCACCCGGAGGGGCACCTAGCCGACAATTTCGCCAGAGCCGGAGCAAGTCCGTCGAGCGGGATCACGCCGTGAATATCCGCCTCGGGGTCCCGGATAAGGATGGCAAGCTCTTTCAACTCCCGCCATGGTCCGGTTGTAAACATCGTGGGTTCAACCGGCAGGATGAGCCCGGTTCCAAGCGGAGAGACCTCGGCATGGATGACCGAAGGGGTTGTTGCTGGATTGACCACGACATCGCGCCGTGCCCGGGGCGGCAATGGGCGTAACAACGCCAGCAGCACCTGGAATCCGGGCTTTTCCTGGCAACGGATCATGAGGCCAGCAAGATCGGGATCAGATTGGGTAGTGTCGGCCGTCCGCATGATCGAGACTGCCTCGTGGCCCCCGCCTGGCGGCGGCGGAGTTACAACCAGGGGCCATAGATCGAGAGCGGCTTGCGCAGGAGGATTAGCGGGAGGGGGAGGAGCGAGCAGCTTCTTCAGACAATCCAGGCGGGCTTGATCGTCGTCGATCACCTTGCACTTGGCGAACCCTGCCGCGATGTCGGCTGGTTCCGCGAAGGCCGCGGGGATACCGCCCAGGAGGTACGTAAGTACTACGGAAACCTGCAATATCGATTCGATTCGGGAACCGGCCATGGCTACTCGCAACCAAATAAATGTATCGAACAACTGCAGCGATTTTGGTCATATCGCATCCGGGGCTGGAATATAAATGACTGAAATAGTTGCGGTTTATTTTCAGGTCGGGCGTCATCGGCGGGTTCCAAGGGCGCCGCGGCAGCCCCGGCGATTTGTGGTATTTTTACCGCAGCCATCGCACTAAATCCGCTGACAAAGTCCAATCAGACCCTGTCCGGCTTGTTCCCGTCTCCCCATTCAAATAATCCTTTCGGCAGGGTGGGACGGAAATATTATGTTTCAGAAGATTTCTAAAGCTATATTGATCTGCGCCGCGGTGGCCTTCACGGGGGGGTGCGCCTTGGTACCTTCGTCTGGCCCCGCCAGCTACGACATCGATGCCAGGCACACGCATGAACTGCCTTATGCATTGGTAAGGTTGACTCCACAGACGGTTGCAACCCTTGCTCATTATGAACCTCGCGGTCTTGCGGGCGCCTTCCCGGACAAGAACGTAAAGCCGGCCAATCTGGTGTTCGGCATCGGCGACGTGGTCAGCGTCACGATCTTCGAAGCCGCGGCGGGTGGTCTGTTCATTCCGACTGAAGCCGGCGTTCGCCCCGGTAACTTCGTCACCATCCCCGACCAGACGGTGGACAATGACGGCAACATCAGTGTCCCCTATGCGGGCCTTGTGAAAGCTGCCGGGCGGACCAACGGCGAAATCCAGAACGACATCGTCAACCGGATCAAGAACCGCGCGATCGAGCCGCAGGTGGTCGTTTCGCTGTCACAGCAGCGTACCTCGCTGGTCAGCGTGTTCGGCGAAGTCAACACGCCGACGCGTTATCCGGCAGCGGCTTCGGGTGCCAAGGACCGCATCACCGACGCGATCACGCGCGCCGGCGGCATCAAGGACCAGGGCTACGCGACCTGGGTGATGCTGCAACGTGGCGAGCGCCGCGCGACCGTGCCGTTCGCCAACCTCGTCTACGAGCCCTCGAACAACATCTACGTGCAGCCGGGTGACCGCATCTACGTCTACCAAGAGCAGCAGAAATTCCTGGCGTTCGGCGCCTCTGGGCAGCAGGGTGAGTTCACCTTCGACGCCTGGCGCATCAATCTGGCCGAAGCGGTCGGCAAGGCCGGAGGCCTCGTCGACGTGCAGGCCGATCCGGCCTCGGTCTATCTCTATCGTCTCGAACCTCGCGAGGTCGCCCAGGAGCTCGGCGTTCACGTCGAGAACTTCACCGGCGAGCTGATCCCTGTGATCTTCAGCATCAGCTTCCGCGATCCGGGCGGCTACTTCCTGGCGACCAACGTCCAGATGCGGAACCAGGACGTTCTGTTCATCGCGAATTCGCCCTCGGTCGACGTGACCAAGTTCCTGAACTACCTGAACGTGATGATGGCGACCGCCAACAACGGCATCGTGCTCGGTACCAACGGCATCGTGCTGTACAACTCGATCAAGGCACTCCAGGGAGCGGGGACATCATCCACGACCGTGGTGACGTCGGGCTCGGTTACTACGACCGGGCAATGAGTCCGTACGAGGTCGACGTTTTGGTTGACGTCGACCTCGTCCAATGCTGCCTCGGCGCAGATTTGTCCGAGGTCGACCGCAGATTTGTTGCTGTTGATCCCGGTGTCACTTTGGGCTGAAGCGATGACCGCTTCCCGGCGGCAGCCATTCGCTTGAACGCCTCGGGACGTCATTCTCATTGCAAATGACTGAAATAAGGAGGGATACGCGTCGGAAACGGAGCCTGTCCGGCCGGATTTCCGCTGGCGTGCTTTACGTTGCCCTGGCCGCGCCGCCGTTTCTGTTCGGATCGAGAGAGTCGATCTTCGTCGCCTGGTGGTGTGCCATTCTCGGGGCCGGCCTGATCTTCGCGCCGGTACGCCGGCTGCTCACAGGCCATCTGGTGGTGTTGGCGGTCCTGGCCGTCGTCGCGCTGTGCTTCGGCTTCGTGCTCCATGAACAATTGTCGGATCATCCCTGGATCGCCGCTTTCAATCCGATTTGGGCCAAAGCATCGGAGGTTCTGGGACGGCAACTCGTTCCATCGGTCTCCGCGGTCAGGGGCGAACCGTGGTTCGCACTCGGACCATCGCTGGCGAATACGCTTGCGCTGATGTTGGGTCTGCTGGTCGGGGTCGATGCGGACCGCGCCCAGCGCGCCATTCGGATCATGGCATGGGCGGGGGTGGGCTATGCCGTCTACGGCATTCTGGCGCTGCAGTTCGATCCCAACGAGATCCTGTGGCGCGAGAAGACCGCCTATCTCGGCAGTCTGACTTCGACATTCATCAATCGCAACACCGCCGCAGCCTATTTCGGTTCATGCGCGGCGGTCTGGCTGGTCCTGTTGATGTCAGCGATCCGCGGCAGCCTGCCCCGCGGCCCGATCGAATGGAAGAAAGTGCCGGGGCGTCTCGTGGCCAAAACCCGAAACCGCGTGCTGATTCGGTTTGTCATGCTGTTCATCTGCCTGTCGGCGATGTTCCTGACCAACTCGCGCGGCGGAACGCTGGTTTCGCTGGCCGTCCTGGTGGTGTCGTTCCTGCTTTATTTTCGGCGCGACCTGCCACGCGGAAAGGGAGTGGTTGTCGCGCTCGCGGGAGCCGCGGTCACGGCGCTTCTCGTGTTGGAAATCTTCGGCGGCAATATTGGCAATCGAATAGATATTGAAGGTCTAAGCGATGGCGGCCGGCTTGCGGCCTATCGCTCGACGCTCAAGATCATTGCCGATTATCCCTGGTTCGGCACCGGATTGGGAACGTTCGCCGAGGTGTTTCCTCGTTATCGTAGTAGTGCGGTATCCATGACGGGCGTGTGGGACATCGCGCATGACACGCCGCTGGAGTTCGCATCCGAGATGGGGATTCCGCTCACGATCGTCGTCGCCGCAGCGTGGATAGCGGCCCTGGCCGTGCTGTCCCAGGCGGTGCGGGGACGCCGGCGCGATATGGTCGTGCCGCTGTCGTCGCTTGCGGTTTCGCTGATCGCGCTGGTGCACTCGTTGATCGACTTCTCGCTCCAGATCACGGGCTACTCGATTGTCGTATTTGGCCTTCTGGGCGTAGGGCTTTCTCAGGCCATTCGAAGCAGGAAGGGGGCGGAAGAGAGCGCCGTTAGTGTTAATTTGACTTGATTTGCCCGTAAACCTGCTCTTTTCAGAGAAGCCGTAAATATATTTGTTATGTCAATGGTTTATGCGCGGGATCGATTTACGCAGAGTATGCTTTTTTATTTCACGCCGGTCCGTTATACTTAGTCAAGATTTAACGGACGATCCGAGCAGTATTTTCACTACCCCGAAAGGGCACGGAGTTTTCAGATGATCATTCGGTTTATGGCATGTTTGCTGTTGGGCTTTGCGTTGGTGCTGCCCGCAGGCTTCGCGAACGCCCAGGGGGCGCCGCAAGGTCCAAGTCAGCCCAACCTTGCCCAGTCAACCGGCGAATTGACGCGCAACGTTCGTGACGAGCTGACTTCCGACAAGACCTCATTGGATTCCTTGATCCGCCTGTTGAAGGCGGGCAATCCGGACCAGCAGACGGCGATTGCCGCGGGGCTTGCGCAGGCCGCGAAGGCCTATGCTTCCAACAACGATCCGGCCTTCGCCAATCAGATCCAGCTGGCGGTTGCGGCCACCGGACTGACCGAGGTGATCAAAGCCTATGCCTCGATCGCGGGAGACACCGGAACGGCATCGACCGGTGGCGGCGGCGGTGGTGGTGGCGGCGGCCCGAGCGTCGCCGGCGCTCCGACCGGCGGGGCCAATGGCGGGTTTGCTCCTGCCGGGAATACCTTTGCCGCGAATGTGCCGACGAATTTCCTGACTGGCGGCTCGCTGGGTGGAGCGGCCTTCTCCTCGTTCACCCCGACGACGCCAACTTCGGTAAGCCCCCAATAAGCCGCAATATTCAAGAAGAGGGCGTCCCGTTAATTCGAGACTTCTTGCGCTTGCCGTTGCTGCGGTGAGGCGGGAATCTCGTGGGTTTGGGTTCTCGGCTCGTCGGCACTGGTTCTCGATGGCCGAAGATAACTGGTAATTGCCATGGATATGCCTTTAAATTTCAAGGGCGGCGCTCGTTTTGACCGCGAAGCGTCCGACGATTCATTTTCAGTTTCTGACGCCATCGAAGAACTATCCGGATTTGTCCGCCGGCAATTTACAATCTTCGTTTTTATTACTTCCTGTTGTCTTGCGCTCGGCCTGGTCTATCTGCTGACCACCCCTGCGAATTTCACGTCGCATGCGATGCTGCTGATCGATTCCAGCAAGCTTCGAGTCCTGCAACAGCAAGACACGCCAATGACTGATGTGCCAATCGACACGGCGCAAGTCGAGACCCAGGTCGAGATTCTGAAGTCCGAGAACATCGGACTGTCAGTGGTGAAGGACTTGAAGCTTACGCAAGATCCGGAATTCGTCGGGTCTGGATCGGGGTTGTTTGGCTGGATCGGCAGCCTTTTCCCGGCTCCCAAAGTGCAATCCGAGACGAAGCTCGATCGCGTGGCATTGGCGTCATTTCTCGCAAAGCGCAACATCTCGCGCGTTGCACGTACTTATGTTCTCGATATCGCCTTTACTTCGTTGCATCCCGCCCGTGCCGCTGAAATCGCCAACGCGATTGCTGATGCCTACATCGTCGACCAGTTGCAGTCGAAGTATCAGGCCACCAAGCGGGCGAGCGCCTGGTTGCAGGATCGCATCAAGGAACTTCGCCAGCAGGCTTCGGATGCCGACCGGGCCGTCCTCGATTACAAAGAGAAAAACAATATCGTCTCCGTCGGCGGCACCACGGATAACCCCAAGCTGCTCGGCGAGCAGCAAATCACCGAACTGAACACCCAGTTGGGTGAGGCACGGGCCCAGGCCGAAGAAGCCAAGGCGCGCCTGGAGCGCATCAATGACGTGCTCAAGCAGGACATTCCCGATGCCGCGGTGGCGGATTCGCTGCACAGCGATGTCATCAACCGGCTACGGAATCAATATCTCGACCTTGCCGCCAAGGAAGCGATCTGGTCCGCTCGCTATGGCGTCAATCACCTGGCTACGGTCAATCTCCGCACTCAAATGACCGAGCTGCGCCGTTCGATCCAGGACGAACTCAACCGCATCGCGCAAAGCTACAAGAGCGACTACGAGATCGCAAAGACGCGCGCCGAAGGCCTTGAGCATAATCTGGAAGGATTAGTCGCCAATTCGCAGGTCATCAATCGCGACCGGCTGGGCTTACGCGACCTTGAGAGTACGGCTCAAGTCTATCACACGCTCTATAACAGCTTCCTGCAGCGCTATATGGAGGCAATTCAGCAACAGTCGTTTCCGATCACCGAGGCACGTGTGATCAGTGCGGCTGCCCCCCCGGAACACAAGAGCAGTCCAAAGACTCTCACGGCACTCGGGGTCGCGGGGCTCATTGGAGTTATGTTGAGCTTCGGTGTCGGCTTTCTGCGGGAAGCGGTGGACAAGGTCTTCCGCACAGCCCGGCAGGCGGAGCAGACTCTTAACGTCAATTGTTTGGCTGTATTGCCCCGCCTTGGACCGTCAGCTGCCCCGGCCTGGCTTGGCCGGAAGCCTGTGGCATGGCCTGGTAATGTCTCGATCGTCCCTGAGTGGAAATCGGCTGACGCAAAAAGGGATGTTGAAGCGGTAAACGCGGGCTTGGCGAAGGTTTCTGATCTGATCACTTCCGTTTTGAGCCGGGAAGCAACGAAGGTGGCCGGCACGGCCTCGGCACATCTAATAGGGGCCAGGAAGCTGGATTTTTCGAACCGGCCGTTCCTGCGCCAGGTCGTGGATGAGCCGCTTTCCGGATTCGCGGAAGCTTTCCGTTCGATCAAGATCGCCGCCGATATCGATGGGGCAAGCCGAAATCATAAGGTGATCGGAATTACCTCCACAATTCCCGGAGAAGGCAAATCGACGGTTGCCTCCAATTTGGCTGAATTGATCGCACATTCCGGCAAACACGTGGTCTTGCTGGATGGTGATCTGCGAAACCCGACGCTTACCCGCTCACTGGCGCCTGCGCGTCAGCTGGGCTTGCTCGACGTGCTCAACAATCAAACGACACTCAGTGATGCCATTTGCGTTGATGAGCAAACTGGATTGAGCTTTGTTCCGGGGCCATTGAAGTCACACCTGATTCACACCAACGAGATCTTGGCCTCGAACTCGTTCAAGAGCTTCATCGATAATCTCCGCCGCGACTACGACTACATTATTATCGATCTTCCACCGCTTGCGCCGGTTGTTGACGTTCGCGCCACGACTAAAGTGGTCGACTCTTATATTTATGTGGTCGAGTGGGGGAAAACGGCCAAGAATCTTGTGCAACAGCAACTCGCTGCAGCGCCTGAGCTCCATGATCTTCTGCTCGGAGTCGTGCTGAATAAGGCAGACATCCGCGTCATGGGGCGTTACGAGGATTATTATGGCGGCAGCTACTATGGAAAAAAATACTATGGTCAATATGGTCACTCGGCCTAAGGCGGTGTGATGGCCCGGTCAATGAGTTTGCGGCTGACGCGCATCCTCACCGCCGCGGCTGGAATCTGCACAATCGGATGGGCCGCGCTCGTAATTCCCGTCTATCGAGTTGAAGCTGAACTCCGGAATTCTGCTTTCCATATTCTGGCAGGAGATAAATTCACTCCTGAGCAGCTTGGTTTGCTTACGCATGAAGTTGCCGCGCCCTTTGCCACTTCGCTTGACTCACTTTCGCTGGGAGACCTCGCCATCATCCGAGTTCGGCTTGCCGAAACGGCGTTGCAGTCGGGAAATGCGCAATCTTCACACGCAGCTCTCGATGACGTTCAGACCGCCGTCACTGAAGGACTCGCCGGAAATCCAAATGCTTCTTTTCTTTGGCTGACCCAATATTGGCTTGAAAGGGGACGCACGGGAAGTCCGGCTTCTGGTCAGAAATTCCTGCGCATGTCCTATCAATTGGGACCGAACGAGGCCTGGATTGCCGTCAGGAGAAATCCGGTAGCGCTGAGCGCTTACAGCTGGTTGTCTCAGGACCTTGCGGAGGCTGCAATAACCGAATTTGCCGGACTGGTTAGCTCCGGGGCCTACGAACAGGCAGCTGACATTTTCGCCGGCAGCGGTGAGGCAGTCCGCGACAAGCTTCTCGCCAGGCTGGCTATGGTCAACAGGGAGGACCGCCGCCAGTTTGCTCGAATACTTGCGTCAAAAGGGCTCGATGATGTGGAAATACCGGGCTTTGATCGGCGGCCATCTCAGCCCTTCTGACCAGAATTGGCAGTTGGAATCGCATGAGACCGCCTACTGGCCCGGACCGCGGCTGGGGTCGGAATGTCGCTCATCAGCATCCAGGTCAGGAATCGAACGTGCAGATGCTGCTGAACGCACGGGGATTTCGTGCCTTCCTGCCGTATTGCTCCAAGGCCGTTCGGCGCGCACAAAGGTTTACAAAGGTAAACTGTCCCGTCTTTCGCGATATCTTTTCATGTCGTTCGGTCTGGGGCGTGATTGCGGGCGAAGTATCAATTCGGAAGGGAGGATTTTGATCGGTCAGCGTGCGAAACGCCGGGCGGCCCATGCGCAAAGTTTGAAGCCTCTTGTTGATGTCACAGGATAAAGCAAAGATATGACGTTGAAGATCGCTCACGTCATTTCGGGTCTCTCTCCGGAGAGCGGTGGTCCTACAATTGCAGTATTGGAAATTGCTCGATGGCAATGTCTGCTTGGACACAGCTGCACCATACTGACGGCTGCGGAGCGCAAGGCCGGGGCTCCTATCGATCTGTTTGATCTTTTCCATAAAGCCGGAGGCTCGCTGACGGAGTTTCCGGCTCTCGGCCCGGAAAAGATTCGGTACATGCCGCAGCTCAAAGATTATCTCCGGCGTCGGGGGCGTGACTTCGATCTCTACGTTCTTCATGGATCGTATCAATATCCCACTTATACGGTCGCACGTTTTTGCCGGAGCGAGAAGATTCCATATATCTTTACGCCTCATGGCTCACTCGATCCGGCGGTTCGTAACAAGCATCGCCTTCGCAATCGTATGGTCGATTTCACCTATCATGACCGGGTGATCGGCAACGCAGATGCTTGGCATTTTACCAGCAGGGAGGAGCGCGCTGCTTGCGAAAGGCCGATCTGGACAAATTCTTTTATCGAACCGCTTGGCATTGATGTTGGACGAATTCCAAGACGTTCGCGGTCCGAGCGCTTTCGCAAGAAATATGGAATTCCGGAAGAAGCCATCCTATTGACATTCCTGTCCAGGATTACGAGAAAAAAAGGCATCGATATCCTGCTTGATGCCTTCAGGCGTATCGTTGCAACGTCACCAAATGTATTTCTCGCGTTGTGCGGGCCGGTTGATCCTGACATGCGCGGTCTGGTCGAAGCAGCGCAGCGTGCTCCAGATGTCGCAGTTCGTCTGACCGTGACCGGGCTTCTCCTTGGAGATGACAAGGATGATGCTTTTCTGGATAGCGATTGCTTTGTGCTGCCGACATATTCGGAGAATTTCGGAATCGCGGCCTTCGAAGCGTTGGCCTATGGCGTGCCGCTTCTAACCACGACTGGAATGAATCTTCATGCCGAACTTGCAAAAAGCGGCCGGGCGATGATTGTGGAGCCGAATGCGGACGCTTTGTATTCCGGAATGCTGGACGTCGTGAACCGAAAATGGCAGCCGACGGCGACGCCGGACGAGACGCGTAGCTGGCTCGAGCGAAACTTTTCCTGGCGTGTCCGCGCGGGTAATTTGATCCAGCACTACTCAGGCTCTGTGAGATCCGGAAACGCACAGCAGATTCGTCATGTGGCAGCTTCGGATCTCGGTCGGTAATTTTAGATGCCTTCACTCGCCGTGATCATTTTGACCTATAATGAGGAATTGCACCTCGCCAGAGCGTTGGCGTCGGTAAGAGAGATCGCGCAGGAGGTGTTTGTCATCGATAGCGGATCGAGGGACCGCACGGTCGAAATTGCCGAGGCCGCCGGCGCGAAGGTGCTGACTCACGAGTTCATCAGTCATTCAAAGCAGCTCAAATGGGCGCTGCAGAACGCACCAATCACGTCAGACTGGGTTATGCGACTGGACGCGGACGAGGTTATCGAGCCGGATCTGGCTCGGTCCTTGGCCACAGAGCTGCCTTCACTCTCCTCCGACGTCACTGGGGTCAACCTGAACCGCAAGCATATCTTCATGGGACGCTGGATCCGCTACGGTGGTCGCTACCCCCTTCTGATGCTGCGAGTCTGGCGGCGGGGAAAAGCGCAAGTCGAAGACCGCTGGATGGATGAGCACATGGTACTGACCTGCGGTCGAGCAATCACAGTCGAGGGCGGTTTTGCCGATCATAACCTTCAGGACCTTACGTCGTTCACGGCCAAGCATAATCGGTATGCGACGCATGAGGCCATCGATGTCCTCCTAAAGAAATACGAGCTGCGTACCAACGATATCCGTATCTCGGCAAAATCGGCTTCGGCGCAAGCAGCCGGAAAGCGCTTTATCAAGGAAGCGATCTATAACCGGATCCCATTCTGGCTGAGCTCGCTTGGATACTTCATTTACCGATATTTCGTCAGGTTGGGCTTTCTCGATGGCCCGGAGGGTATCATTTACCATTTCCTTCAGGGATATTGGTATCGCTTTCTTGTTGGAGCGAAGGTTGTCGAGTTCGAGCGAGTTCTCGCCGAAGCCGATGATCGGAGCCATGCATTGCTGGAACTCGCTCGGCTCACCGGATACGACGTCTCGGAATTAACCTAGTCGTTTTCTCGATATATTACGGATTCGCGGATTTGAGGTCGTCTCAGTGATACCTGTTCGAGTGCGAAAGGCTTTTCGGGCGCTAGCATACAGCCGTGATCGCCGTGCGTTGCTGCAGGGGGTTGCCGGTTCGTTGGAACATGCCGCAGTTCTACGAAGTCTTCCGCGCGCAAAAACGATCTTGGACATTGGCGCCAACAAGGGGCAGTTCGTCCTTGAGGCGATTAAGTGGCATCCAGAGGCGACCATGTTGGCGTTCGAACCGCTTGGGACAGAGCGGGCCTTGATGGAGCGCGTGCTCAAGGATCTGCCGAGACTGACAATCTATCCGATTGCGCTCGGGAGCGACGATAGCACGGCCGAAATCCAGGTATCTGCTTCAGCAGATTCGTCATCCATCCTGGAACAGACTCCGCTGCAGAGTAAATTCTTTCCGGGAACGCAGGGCGTCGGCAGAGCGAGCATATCTGTCCGGCGGATCGACCATGTGCTGGATCGCGCCGCCCTGACCAGACCCGTGATCTGTAAGATCGATGTCCAAGGATATGAATTGAACGTGCTGCAAGGGTTCGGCGACCTGCTTGATGAGGTCGACTACCTGATCATCGAGCTGACAAACATCCCATTTTACGAAGGGGCACCGAACAGCGCAGAGGTGATCGCCTTTCTGGCGGCACGCGGATTCAAGATTGACGGCATGTACAACATGTACGTGCCCGGGACACTTTGCCTGCAGTCCGATATCCTGTTCAGCCGGATTGGCGAAAAATGAAGCTCTCGCCATGAAGATCGCCTATCTCTACGAATATGACGCATCCAATCCCGCGACACAGTCGACCCGGCCATTTTCGATATGGAGGGAGTTGAAGCAGCGCTTCAACGTCGTCGAATACTTTCCCGTTCCCAATATCGCCCGTCGGCTGCTGGCGCCGAAAAAGATTCTTCACGCGGCAATGCAGACCGACCATCATCTTGAGCGAGAATGGCTCGCGCTCAAGGAATACGCCTGGCGCGTTGGGCCATTTCTCCGGCGAGAGAAGCCGGATGTGGTCTTTTCTCCCAGCCAGCTGATAGTGACTTATCTGGAGACATCGGCAAAAATCATCTACTGCAACGACGCGCCATTTGGCGGCATCGCGAACTACTATCCGAATTTCAGCAATCTCTCTCGAAGCTATGTGAAGGGTGGCTATCGTCAGGAATATCTTGCTCACCAAAATGCGGACCGTATCGTCTATCCGTCGGCCTGGGCACGCGATTGCGCTATTCGTTTGCACGGCGCCGATCCCGCGAAATGCATGGAGCAGGCGTTCGGCGCCAATCTGCCATATGTTCCAAGCTGGCAGGAGGTAAA
>DASZTN010000107.1:0-3920 GCA_035547995.1 Bradyrhizobium sp.
GGCACCATCGAGCCGACATCCTGCGGCAACATGTCCGCGGTGATGATGACCTCCGGCCCCCCGGCCGCCAGAATCATCACGCGTTCCACGTTGTTGCGAAGCTGCCGGACGTTTCCAGGCCAGACATGAGATTGCAGCACCGCCATCGCATCCTGCCCGATCTGCCGCTTCGGCAGGCCGGTCGCGGCCGAGATCTGGTCCATGAAATAGTCGATCAGCTCGGGAATGTCCTCGCGGCGCTCCGATAGCGGAGGCACCCGGATCGGCACCACCGAAAGCCGATGATAGAGATCTTCACGGAACCGCCCGGCGGCGATCTCCTCCTCGAGATTGCGCGCGGTGGAGGAAATGATGCGGACATCGACATTGACCTTGACCGTCCCGCCCGAGCGCTGGAACGTCTGGTCGACCAGCACCCGCAGGATCTTGTTCTGGGTCTCGCGCGGCATATCCGCGATTTCATCGATGAACAGCGTGCCGCCATGGGCTTCTTCCAGCGCGCCCGGCTTGCGCGGATGCTCGCCATTGGTCTGCTCGACGCCGAACAGCTCGACTTCCATGCGCTCGGGCGTGATCGCGGCGGCGTTGATGACGACGAACGGCCCTTCGGCGCGGCTGGAGGCGTTATGCAGCGTACGCGCGGCGAGCTCCTTGCCCGAACCGGCGGGACCGACGATCAGGATGCGGCTGTTCGCCTTGGCGGCGCGCTCGATGGTCTGGCGCAGCTGGTTCATGCAGGCCGAACGACCGGTCATGATGCTTGCGGTCGGCGCAAGCTGCTTGAGCTCCTTCACCTCGCGCTTCAGCCGCGAATTCTCCAGCGCCCGCGTCGCCACCAGGATCAGGCGGTCGGATTTGAACGGCTTTTCGATGAAGTCGTAGGCGCCGCGCTTGATCGCGGCGACCGCGGTTTCGATGTTGCCGTGACCGGAGATCATCACCACCGGCATCTCGGGATGGTCGCGCTTGATCTGCTCCAGAAGCTGCAAGCCGTCGAGCTTGCTGCCCTGCAACCAGATGTCGAGAAACACCAGATGCGGGCGGCGATTGGAGATTTCCGCCAGCGCGGAATCGCTGTCGCGCGCAGTGCGGGTGGTAAAACCCTCGTCCTCGAGAATGCCGGCGACCAGATCACGAATGTCTGCTTCGTCATCGACAATCAGAATATCATTAGCCATGGATCTCGCCTGCCCTGTCAATTGTCCGTCGCAGCTTCGATTTTCGTTTCGTTGTTGGTCGCATCAGCCGGTGCGGTGGTTTCACCTTGCGCCGGGTTTGTTTCGGAGGCGCTCACCTTGCCATCGGCGGCCGGCTCTTTCGCCTCCGCCTTCCTGCCGGTGATCGAAAACCGCAACCGCATCCACGCGCCGCGCTGGCCGGGCCGGAAGTCGGACGCATCCTTGAGCTCGATCCGCCCGCCATGGTCCTCCAGAACGCGGCCGACGATGGCAAGACCAAGGCCGGTGCCCTTTTCACGCGTGGTGACATAGGGTTCGAGCAGCCGCGCCCGCGCCACCTTGGGCAGGCCGATGCCGTTGTCGATGACGTCGATGAGGATGTCGTCGTCCTCGCGGCCTGCGACGACGTCGATGCGGCCTTTTTGCATTTCTCCGGCCGGAACGGCCTCGATCGCCTCGGTCGCGTTCTTGATGATGTTGGTCAGGGCTTGCGAGATCAGCCGCCGGTCGAACTGCGCCCGCAGCGGATCTTCCTTGATATCGGCTTCGATATCGATGGTGGGATGCGCCACCCGCATCAGGAATACCGCCTGCCGCACGGTGTCGGCAACGTCCTCGCCTTCCATCACCGGCTTCGGCATCCGCGCAAAGCGCGAAAACTCGTCGACCATCCGCCTGATATCATCAACCTGTCGCACGATCGTATCGGTGCATTGCTCGAACACCGACTTGTCTTCGGTGATGACTTTGCCGAACTTGCGGCGGATGCGTTCGGCGGAGAGCTGAATCGGCGTCAGCGGATTCTTGATCTCATGGGCGATGCGGCGGGCGACGTCGGCCCAGGCCGAGGTGCGCTGCGCCGAGACCAGTTCGGTGATGTCGTCGAGCGTGATGATATAGCTGTCACGCGACTGGCTGGTCTGCTCGGCGCTGACCCGGACCGACAGATTGCGTTCATGTCCGTCGCGGCTGATGGTGATCTGGCCCTGAACCAGCCGCTGGGTGCCCTCCCGCGCCGTCTTCATCATGTCATCGAGTTCGGGCAGCACGTCCGACAGCGGATGATCCAACGTCTCGGACTCCGCATGGCCAATCAGTTTCTCGGCCGAGCGATTGAGAATGCCGACGCTGCCGGAAGCGTCGACCCCGATGATGCCGGCGCTGGCCGACGACAACACCGCCTCGATGAAGCGCCGCCGGCTGTCGATCAGCTCGCTGGCATTGACCAGCTCATCGCGCTGGGTGAGCAATTCCTGCGTCATCTTGTTGAAGGTTTCGCCGAGCTGGGCGAGATCGCCCTCCGATCTGTGCACCGGCACCTGCACGTGCAGATCGCCGGTGGAGACGAGGCTCGCCGCGCTCATCAAACGCCGGATCGGCGCCACCAGCCAATTGGCGAAATTCAGCCCGATCAGGATCGAGGCCATCAGGATCGTCAGCGCGATCACGGCAAACATCAGGGCAAAATTGACCTGGATGCCAAGCCGGCGCGATTCAATCGCGGCATATTCGGCGACGCTGGCCTGAGTCTGGTTGAGCTGCGCCACCACCCGCGGATCGAGCAGCCGCGCCACGTAGAGAAAGGTGTCGTCGAAGGCGCGCAGCCGGATCACGGCCGCGACGTAGTTCGATTCAACCGCAATTTCCGGCTCATCCGTTTTTACATTCTTGAGAAAATCCGCCGGCGGCGCCGCGAAGGTCTGAGCAGTGAAGCCAGTATCCGCCGAGATCAGGACATTGCTGTCCTTGTCGAGCAGCATCGCTCCCGGCAGGTTGCGCGCCGCCGCGCTCGCGTTCATGAGCTGCATGAATGTACCGCGATCCTGGTCGTATAGCGGCCTCGCGTGGGCGATATCATTGGCCATTCCCAGAATATCGTCGCGGATCAGCTGGGCATGCTCGTAGGCATAGGCCCGGGCAATGGTCAGCGAATTCTGGATCGCCTCGCGGGTCGGCCCCGAAAACAGCCGGTCGAGACCGCGATCGATGGTGATGTTGGCCACGACCGCGACGACGATGGCCGGCAGAACCGCAATGATGGAGAACAGGCTGACGATCTGGATATGCAGCCTTGCCGCCGCCCGCCCGCGGCGCCGAGCCTGCATGACCTGCCAGACTTCGCGAACGATGATGCCGACCAAAAGCAGGATGGTGGCCACATTGATCAGCATGAAGGAGTAGACGACCAGCGGCGTCGGCTCGATCGGCGTCAGGCCGGTGAGCACCACGAAGGTCAGGCAGGCCGACAGCAGCGCCAGAACGACGGCGAACGCGGCCAGCAGCCGCCAGAACGACCATCCCCTGGCTTCGGCGAGCGATGAATCAAGCGATGGGACAGCAGAGTCTGCGCTGGTCATTCGGGCTTAACAGCCATTCCGGCTTGAGGGTGAGCTTGAGGGCATTCGGCCCGCCGGCGCTGAGCCGGCAGCAGACTGATGCATTCATACCACAATGTTGCCGAATTACGACAAATCCGCGGCGCGACGCAAGATAACGCGGGCCGTCCACTCTGGCCGGTAAGTTCTTGCTTTGGCTAAAGAACCACTCTCAACATGCGCTCAGCTGGATGCGTTTTCTTCACACGAACCGGTATCTGCTTCACCGCAGGACGGCAGCGATACCGGCATAGATCTCCTGACGGCGCCGGCGAAGCACGGCGTCAATGAATACGAATCTCAGCTGCCGCTTCGATAGACCTGAATATCCAGGTCCCGGATCTTCTTGCGCAACGTGTTGCGATTG
>DASZTN010000108.1:0-2142 GCA_035547995.1 Bradyrhizobium sp.
GGTGCCGCTGATGCTGGATCACGTCAACGCGGGGAGGCTGTCGCTGGCCCGTTTCGTCGACCTCTCCAGCGCCGGTCCGGCGCGGTTGTTCAACATCGCCTGCAAGGGGCGGATCGCGGCGGGTTACGACGCCGATTTTACGGTGGTCGATCTCAAGCGGACCGAAACTATCACCAACAAATGGGTGGCATCGCGTGCGGGCTGGACGCCCTACGATGGCGTTACGGTGACAGGTTGGCCGGTTGGCACCTTCGTGCGTGGCCGCCGCGTCATGTGGCAGGGCGAATTGACGGCGCGATCCACCGGCGAGCCGGTGCGATTCCTGGAGACGTTGAAGCCGTAAGGGTTTTGGCGGCTACTGCTTCGCGAGAGCGATCGAGAACTCGCCGTTGCGGACGCGGCCTGCAAGGCCCTCGACGAATTTCGCCACCGCGTCCTCACCATAGGTGCTGACGAGCTCGGCGAAGGCTGCGAACAGGCTCGCCTGCGCAAGGCAGTCGCCGTCGACGCCGTCATGCCGGGCTTCCGCCCATGCCTCGTTGAGGTAACTCAGCGCAGCCTGTTTCTGCTCCTGATCGGGTAGCGGATCGCGGGCAGGGCTGAATGCAAACGGCTGGCTCATGCAATTTCCGGCAACGGCTGAGGGCGTTTCGAATGAAGCGCTTAACAAGCATGGTTTAGCACGCGAATCGGGGCCGGATAGCCAGTTCTTTAGGAAAGGTTAATGCGCGTTTGCGCATTTGACGTGGAATCCGGGATATTCAACCGAAGCTGAAAAACAACGGCCGGATAGCAGGTTCCGCGGTTCGGAACGGCCTTTGTCCGATCAGTTCGCGTATCGGGCGGTCAGGTCGCGGGAAATCTTTGAGCCTTCCTCGATATAGCGGCGGATCGCGACGGTCGCCGCGGGCGTGCACATCCGATAGGTCTGCTGGAAGCCATTATAGCCGCGGTTGAACCCTGCGATCATCCGGGCGCGTCGCTCGCCCGACGGCGTTTCCGCATCGATCAGCGCCTGCATTTCATTGCGCCACTTGGCGCCCTCGTTGGAACCACAGATGCCGCGAAGGTAGTGCAACGTTCCCAGAATTTCGGCCAGCCGCTGCAGGTCGCCGTCGAACGGCGCAGCCCCGTCCTGCGCACGCGCGGGAAGCGCGGCACACGCAAGAATTATGAGAAGAACGGCAAGAACCGGTTTGCGCATACAAGGGGTCCAGATCCGCGGTGATATGCCTTTTGAATGCGATGGAAGCAAGGCGGAGCGGTCGCGGGCAGGCATTCACGTTAACGCCTCGGAGAGCCGCTCAAGCCTCCGCCAACTGCCGGGCCGAATCGATGATGGTTTGCAGGCCCTCGGTGAGCCGCAGGTCGCCCGGCAGGACCGGGGCGACCCAATTGAAGGCGTCGAGTTCGTCGTTCAGGACGGGTTCTCCCGCAATCCAGCGGGCTGCGAACGACATCACCATGTAATGACCCCGGCCGGGTTGGGTCGGCAGCACCTCCCGCCATCCGGCCAGGCCGATGATCTCGATCGTGAGCCCGGTTTCCTCCCGCACCTCGCGATGCAGGGCTTCGATAAGGGTTTCACCAAACTCGACGCGGCCACCGGGCAACGAATGAAATCCTCTGCCGGGCGAGCGCGCGCGGCGCACCAGCAGCACCTTGCCCTCGCGAAAAATCGCGGCGCTGACAGCAAGCTGAGGTCTCTGGGAAGGCAGGGGCGAATCCACTGACATCAGTGGTTCATAATATAATCGACGTCAGTTTCGCCACCCTGTCCGTTGATGATGCCGCCGGCCAAGGTGACCAGCGGCTTGACCCAGCCGGTCGCCTGGGTCGCAAGGGCTGCGCGAGTCTTGTCCTGATGGGCCTCCTTCATCGCCGAGGCCACGGCGGTGAGGATGGAGGTCATGGTGGTGGTCAGATTGTCGAACTCGGTCCGAATGGCCGGGTCGGCCAGATCGTAGGCTGCGATTGCGAGATCGCGCGCCTTGAAGTTCGACGCCGTGAAATGCTCCTGATAGGTCAGGGGCTGCCAGCTCAGAAAATCATCGGCGCAGTCCGGCATGTCCGGAATCATCTCAAGCAGCATGATGGCTTCGTTGAAATGGTTCAGATAGTCGGTCGCGAGGCCAGTGCGGG
>DASZTN010000109.1:0-3228 GCA_035547995.1 Bradyrhizobium sp.
TATCCATCGTCCATCGCGCGACCGGCGTGGCGCTTTATTTCGGGACGCTGCTGCTGGTCTGGTGGTTGATCGCGGTATCGTCCGGGCCGGGCGCTTACGCCGCGGTCCAGTCCTTCACCGCGAGCTGGATCGGCCGGTTGATTGCATTCGGATACACCTGGGCGCTGATGCACCATATGCTGAGCGGCGTTCGCCACCTCGTCTGGGACCTCGGTTATGGGTTCAAGCCGGCCGAGCGTGAATGGCTCACCCGGGCGGCGCTGATCGGCGGCATCCTGCTCACGGTGCTGCTGTGGATCGTCGCCTATGCGATCGGTGGCGGACGATGAGCATGCAGCCGCTGTCCGGTCCGAAGTCGATGCGGACTCCGCTGGGACGGGTTCGCAACCTCGGCGCGTCCCATACCGGGACCAAGGACTTCTGGCGGCAGCGCGTGACAGCGGTCGCGATGATTTTGCTGATCGTGCCGATGGTCGTGGTCATGATGATCCTGCTTGGCCGCAACCAGGCCGGGGCGGCGCAGATTCTCGGTTCGCCGCCGATCGCCATCATCATGCTGCTGTTCGTCGTCGCCAGCATCTGGCATATGAAGATCGGAATGCAGGTGATCATCGAAGACTACGTGCACGACGAGAAGACGAAACTGGCGTCGATCATGGCTAACAACTTCTTCTCCGTCACCCTGGCGCTGGCCGCCGCTTATGCCATCTTCAAACTGTCATCCGGAGTGTAGTTCATGGCCGGAAACGGCAGTGCAGCACCCGCCGCCAACGGCAGGGCCTACCCGATCGAAGACCATACTTATGACATCGTCGTCGTCGGCGCCGGCGGGGCCGGTCTGCGGGCCGTCGTGGGTTGCGGCCAGGCCGGTCTGCGCACTGCATGCATCACCAAGGTCTTTCCCACCCGCTCGCACACCGTGGCAGCGCAGGGCGGCATCTCCGCCTCGCTCGGCAACATGCACAAGGACGACTGGCGCTGGCACATGTACGATACCGTCAAGGGATCGGACTGGCTCGGCGATCAGGACTGCATCGAGTACATGGTGCGTAACGCGCCGGAAGCTGTCTACGAACTCGAGCACTGGGGCGTGCCGTTCTCGCGCACCGAAGACGGCAAGATCTACCAGCGCCCCTTCGGCGGCATGACCATCGACTACGGCAAGAGCCAGGCCCAGCGCACTTGCGCCGCCGCCGACCGCACCGGCCATGCGATGCTGCACACGATGTACGGCCAAGCGCTGCGCCACGCTGCGGAGTTCTTCATCGAGTACTTCGCCATCGACCTCATCATGGACGATCAGGGCGTCTGCCGCGGCGTGATCGCGCTCAAGCTCGACGACGGCACGCTGCACCGCTTCCGCGCCCAGACCACGATTCTCGCCACCGGCGGCTATGGCCGCGCCTATGCCTCATGCACCTCGGCGCATATCTGCACCGGCGACGGCGGCGGCATGGCGCTGCGCGCAGGGCTGCCGCTGCAGGATATGGAGTTCGTCCAGTTCCACCCGACCGGCATCTACGGTTCAGGCTGCCTCGTCACCGAAGGGGCGCGCGGCGAAGGCGGTTACCTCGTCAACGCCGAAGGCGAGAGATTCATGGAGCGCTATGCGCCATCCGCCAAGGACCTTGCCTCGCGCGACGTCGTCTCGCGCGCGATGACGATCGAAATCCGCGAAGGCCGCGGCGTCGGCAAGAAGAAAGACCATATCTTCCTGCACCTCGACCATCTCGACCCGAAGGTGCTGCACGAGCGGCTGCCGGGCATCTCGGAATCGGTGAAGATCTTCGCCGGCGTCGACGTCACCCGCGAACCGATCCCGATCCTGCCGACCGTGCACTACAACATGGGCGGCATCCCCACCAATTTCCACGGTGAAGTGGTCACCAAGAAGAGCGGCAACGACAACGCGGTCGTGCCCGGCCTGATGGCGGTGGGCGAAGCCGCCTGCGTTTCCGTGCATGGCGCCAATCGCCTCGGCTCCAACTCGTTGATCGATCTCGTGGTGTTCGGCCGCGCCGCCGCACAGCGCTGCGCCGAGAAACTCACCGCAAATGCCGAGCAGCCCGACCTGCCCGCGAATTCCAGCGAGATGGCCCTCGGCCGCCTCGACAAGTTCCGTTATGCCTCGGGCGGCACGCCGACCGCCAGACTGCGCGAGAGCATGCAGCGGGTGATGCAGGCCAACTGCGCCGTTTTCCGCACCCGCGAGGTTCTGACGGAAGGTCAGAAGCTGATCCACAAGGTTTATGACGGGATCACCGATGTCGCCGTATCCGATCGCTCGCTGGTGTGGAACACGGACCTGATAGAGACGATGGAATACGACAATCTCATCTCCCAGGCGGTGGTGACGATGGATTGCGCCGCCAACCGGACCGAAAGCCGCGGCGCCCATGCGCGCGAGGATTATCCCAACCGCGACGATCAGAACTGGATGAAGCATTCGTTGGCGCGGCTGGGCGAGCGCGGCGTCACCACGATCGACTACCGTCCGGTTCACGACTACACGATGACAAACGACGTTCAGTACATTCCGCCGAAGGCGCGGGTATATTGAGAGACAGACTTTGAGACGGAATTTTCACGGCCCGTCAGTCCCGGACGCGAGCAGAAGCAAGCGAACCCGGAATCCATGGACCGGATGATAAAGCATGGATTCCGTGTCTGCATCCGGCCGGCTAGAGCCGCCCGGAACGCATTCCGGAATGACGAAAAGGTGGGATCAGACCGATGGTTAAATTCGCGCTCCCGAGAAACTCAAAGGTCACCGGCGGCAAGACCTGGCCGAAACCGGAAGGCGCGACAGAAACGCGCGAATTCAAGGTCTATCGCTGGAACCCGGATGACGACAACAATCCGAGCGTCGACACCTTTTATGTCGACGTCAACGAATGCGGCCCGAGGGTGCTCGATGGTCTGATCTGGATCAAGGACCACATCGATCCGACACTGACCTTCCGCCGCTCCTGCCGAGAAGGCGTGTGCGGCTCCTGCGCCATGAACATCAACGGACAGAATACGCTGGCCTGCACCAAATCGATGCACGACATCGCCGCCGATGCTGTGAAGATCAATCCGCTGCCGCACCAACCCGTGGTGAAGGACCTGGTGCCGGATCTGACGAACTTTTACGCGCAATACGCCTCGATCGAGCCCTGGCTGCACACCGAGACGCCGGAGCCGCAGAGGGAGTGGATCCAGAGCCCCGAGGACCGCCAGAAGCTG
>DASZTN010000110.1:0-86725 GCA_035547995.1 Bradyrhizobium sp.
GCTGGCATCGGCGTAGGCGGTGACGTAACCGTTGGCATGCCGAATCAGGACAAGGTTGCCGTAACCCTTGAGCTCATTACCGGCATAGGCCACGACGCCGTCGTCGGCGGCCTTGATCGGCGTACCCTCGGGCACCGCAAGGTTGATGCCGTCATTGACCTTGCCGTTGGTCTTGGCCCCATAAGCCGAGATCACCTTGCCGCGCGCCGGCCAGCGGAAGGTCGGCAGCGCGCCGGTCGTTTCGGCAGCCTTGACCGGAGATGGCGCCGCCGGCTCGTCGGCCGTGGGAGCCGCCTGCGCCAGCCGCGCCTTCGGCTGCATATCGGGGGCCGCCGCAGCCACCCTGGTGACCGGGGCGGCCGGAGCTGCGACCGGCTGGGCGGCCGCCACGGCTGCCGGCTGGACAGCCGGCGCGGCGGCAGCCGATCGGCTTGGTACGTTGATCTTCATGCCAAGCTTGAGCTTTGCGGAAGGCGGAAGGCCATTCGCCCGGGCAAGCTCCGTCAGCGAGATGTGATTGCGGCGGGCGATGCTCATCAGCGTGTCGCCACGGTTGACATAGTGAACGGCCGAGGCGGCATTTGCGACGGCCACCGCCCTGACCGGGGCCGAAGCTGCCACGGCAGCCGGCCGCGCCAATGCGGGCGCGGGAGCCGCGGCAACGGCCGCCGCCGGACGCGGAATGATCAGTTGCTGTCCCGGCTGTAGCGCACGCGGCCCTCGATAGCCGTTGGCCTGCAGGATCGCTGCGGGCGAAACATTGTACCGGCGCGCCAGCACGTCGAGCGTATCGCTGGTGCCGACGATGATCTTGACGCTCGGCTCCGGCCGGTGGACGGCGGCGACCGAACGCGGCGCGACCGTGCCGGTCGTCTCCATCGGCTGGCGGGCCGGCGGCTCATAAGAAGCCATTCCGCGGCCGCCTCCAGAAACACCTTGCGACGAGGAATAAGGCTGCTGCGCCGGATAAGACTGCGGCGCCGAGATCGGCGGCAGGGACTGCGACTGATAGACCGGACGGGAATATTGCGGCTGGACCGGCGCCGGCGGCACCGACCCCGTGGTATCCGACGCAAACGGATTGGAAAAGGAGGTCTGCGAAAAGCGTGTCGTGTCGGCGCTGCAGCCGGCAACACCGATCGACATCAACGCCAATGCCGCGAACCGCGGGACACGGCGCGAGCAAAGCAACTCGACGACACGGGACATGGTTACTCACTCGTACGCAACTAAGTACTGTTTTGAGTAAACACGTCGGCAGTAAACAACGGCTTAACCCTGCGAATAAGATGTTGCAGGGACAGTCATCCCCCGACTTTACAGCTCCCGCGCAATGCCCGGCAGCGCCGGCACGAAGCGCACATCCACGAGTTCCTTGCGCTCCAGGGCATGGTCCGTTCGCACCACCCGGACCAGGGTCTGGGTGCCGTGATGCGGGCCGACCGGCGCAATCAGGATGCCGCCCGGCTGCTCAAGCCGGTCGGTGAGCGAGGCCGGGATTTCCTCCATCGCGGCCGTGACGATGATACGGTCGAACGTGCCGGTAACGCCGGTAAGCTCGAAGCCGTCTCCCAGCATCACCTCGACATTGTCGTAGCCGAGCTTCTTGAGCCGGGCGCGGGCAGTATCGGCCAGCGTTCGATAGCGCTCGACCGTCAGCACCTCGCGGCTGAGCCGCGACAGCACCGCGGCCTGGTAGCCGGAGCCGGTGCCGATCTCCAGCACGCGGTGGCTTCGTTGCACCTGCAACTGCTCGGTCATGTAAGCCACCACGAAGGGCTGGCTGATGGTCTGCCCGCAGGCGATGCCGAGCGCGCTGTCGCGGTAGGCGTCGTCGCGATCGGGCGCCTCAACGAACATCTCGCGCGGGACCTCCTCCATGGTACGCAGCACCGCCTGGTCGCTGATCCCCCGGCGCCGCAGTGTGAGCTGAAACATCATCTTTTCCGGCGGATTTTGCACAGCGGACATGGTGATCTCTTGGGAAATGGCCTCTCAACCAGCCTTAAAACTCTTCCAGTCCTGATTGCATCAGAACCGGGCTTTACATTTTTGCTCTGTCGCGTTTTCTTTGTGCGAGCCGGTATTCATTTCGCTCGAAAACGCTATGGTGCGACTCACGTGCCGGCCGATGCAGTATGACTTGTCCAATTAAGGAATACGTTTCTTCACCGTTCCCGTTCCGGAACCGGTCATCGCCCGGGCCTTACCTCAGATTGAGCGCATTCCGGATCATCAAACAAAATCCCGTGCTATATCTTCGGTTCAGGCCAAGCCGGCTCACGTTACCGTTGCGGAAGACGGCGTTATTTGCCACCCTCTCCTCATGGGTGGGGCAAGGATAGTACCATGACTGCGACACGGTCGCGCGGCGGCTCTGTCTTCCTCGTTGAGGACGAGGTGATGATTAGGATGATGGTCGCCGACATGCTGGAGGAATTGGGTTACAGCGTTGCGGCCGAAGCCGGCGAGATCAGCGAGGCGATGAAGCTTGCCCAATCCGCCGATTTCGACCTCGCGATCCTCGACGTCAACGTCAACGGCAAGATGATCTCCCCCGTTGCCGATCTGATCAAGGCGCGCAAGCGGCCCTTCATCTTCGCCACCGGCTACGGCTCCTCAGGCCTTCCCGAAGAGTATCGCGACCGGCCGGCGCTGCAAAAGCCTTTCCAGATCGAAACGCTGGCCAAGGCGATCGATACGGCGCTGACCGGCCCGGATGCTTAAAACCTTTCCGGTTCTGATTGCATCGGAGCCGGGCTCCAGCTTTTTGTTTTGACGCGTTTTCTTCGCGCAAACCGGCGTCCACCCGGATCAAGTCCGGGGCAGGCTTTCGCGCGAGAGATCCCGCCATCCGGCCTATTTCAGCGTCGCCGCCAGCGCCTGCGAGAACGCCTCGTCGGTGCGATCGAGCCGCAGCGGCGTGACCGACACGTAGCGCTCCGCCAGCGCCGCGAGGTCCGTGCCCGGAGCCGGCATCTCGGCCTTGGTCAGGCGCTCGAAGCCGATCCAGAAATACGGATTGCCGCGGCCATCACGGCGCTGGTCGATGTTGAGGAATCCGAGATTGCGCTTGCCCTGCCGCGTCACCCGAATTCCGGCCACGTTTTCGGGCGTGCAAGAGGGGAAATTGACGTTGACCACGGTGTCCTTCGGCACACCGGAGGCGAGCACCTTACGCAGGATTTCGGGACCGAACTTCAGGGCAGTGTCCCACGGCGGAGTGTTGCGGGCTTCGGCGCTGAACTCCTGCGATAGCGCGAACGACGGCAGGCCCAGCATCGTGCCCTCGAGCGCACCGGCGATGGTGCCGGAATAGACCACGTCTTCCGCGACGTTGCGGCCCTTGTTGACGCCCGACAGCACGAGGTCCGGCTTGGTGTCGCCCAGGATGTGACGCGCGCCCATGATCACGCAATCGGTCGGCGTGCCCCGCACTGCAAAATGCCGCGGTCCGATCTCGCGCAGCCGCAACGGATCGTTCAGCGACAGCGAATGCGAGACGCCGGACTGATCGAGTTCCGGCGCCACCACCCAGACGTCATCGGACAACGCGCGGGCGATCTGCTCGACGATTTTCAGGCCGGGAGCGTGGATGCCGTCGTCATTGGTGCAGAGAATTCGCATCCTGGAGGCGCCTTTTGATCAATTCTGCCGTCATGCGCCGTCTTATCCGCCCTGCGCCATCGAGGCAAACCCTGAAAGCGCCGGCAAATACGCACGAGTTGCTGCCGTCCCCAACCATACCCGATTCCGGTTACCGTTTGATGCGGACGCGCCAAAGTGACGTGAACTGTGCAGGCCAGCGTTCGATGCACAAATCGAAGCCTGGTGCAGGCGGCACGGGCTGGCATGCCGGCTGCAGCGGCGCGGCAGCCGTGGCTTGCTTGGACAATGGAGCTGTCTCCGGCGGCGGTTCGGCTTGAACTGGCGGCTGCGGATAGCGTGCCCTGGCTACGGCAAGCCCTTTGCTGAAATCCTCCGCATTGAACCACTCTTGTGCGCGCAATATTTCCAGGACGCCCTCGTCCCAGATCCGCGACGCCTCGATATCGAAATCGCCATGCCGTTTCTGGTTGACGGCCTGCATGCCATAGCCGGTCACGGCCCATTGCCGGCCGACCCAAAAGATGTCGCGGTGCAAAGGCATTTTTCAAAAACATTGTTCCTGCGAAAATTTTGGACTGCAGGTACAGCCAAGGATAGCGCAGCGCAGCGCTATCGCAACAACGAACGGCGCAGGAATCCAATTTTTGCCGAACAGACAGCCTCATTCCGTTTCGCGATGGCATCTTTGGTGAGCCTTGGCCTGATCCTCGCGGGCAAGCTTGTCTCACGCCCAGTTTACTTCCGCGTGTCTGAATAACCCGATGGCGCCAGTGTCCTTTGTTTGGGGCAAGCAATCTTCCAGGAGATGGAGGACGATGATGCGCAAATCGATATTGGCCTTGCTGACGGCGGCGGCCGTCGGCTTGGTTCCGCTAACCGCGGCGTCGGCTCGCGGTGGTGGTGGTGGTCATGGCGGCGGCTTCGGCGGCGGCGGATTCCACGGCGGCGGTGGAGGCTTTCACGGCGGCTTCGGCGGCGGAGGCTTTCATGGTGGAGGTTTTCACGGCGGCGGATTCGCCTTCCGCGGTGGTGGATTCCGTGGATTTCATGGTGGATTCCACCATGGCTTCCATCGCCATGCCTTTATCGGGTTCGGCTTCGGCCCCTACTATGACGACTATTATCCGTATTATTACGACGACTATTACGGCAACGACTGTTACCTCATTCGCCGCCGTGTGCACACGCGCCATGGCTGGCGCATCCGTCGCGTTGAAGTCTGCGAATAGAACTTCTGAAAAAACCCGCCGGTTCACACCGGCGGGTTTTCAAGAATTCCGCGGCGCGCCTGGATTAAACCTCGCGTCCAATCACTTTCAGGCCGCCGAGATAGGGCTGCAGTACGTCCGGTACGGCGATCGAGCCGTCGTCCTGTTGATAGGTCTCCATGACGGCGATCAGCGCGCGGCCGACCGCGGTGCCGGAACCGTTCAACGTATGCACGAAACGGGGCTTGCCGTCAGGCCCGCGATAACGCGCATCCATTCGCCTGGCCTGGAAGTCCCCGCAGACCGAACAGCTCGAAATCTCGCGGTAGGCGCCGCCGTCCCCCTGCCCCGGCATCCAGACTTCGATGTCGTAGGTCTTCTGTGCCGAAAAGCCCATATCGCCGGCGCATAGCGTCATCACGCGGTAATGCAGATCGAGTTGCCGCAGCACTTCCTCGGCGCAGGCGAGCATGCGCTCATGCTCATCGCGGCTCGCCTCCGGCGCGGTGATCGAGACCAGCTCGACCTTGATGAACTGGTGCTGGCGGATCATGCCGCGGGTATCGCGTCCCGCGGCGCCTGCCTCGGCGCGGAAGCAGGGGGTGAGCGCGGTCAGGCGCATCGGCAGTTCTTTTTCGTCGACGATGGATTCGCGCACGAGATTGGTCAGCGAGACCTCGGCGGTTGGGATGAGGCCAAGGCGTTCGCTCTGTAAGCGATGATCGGGAGCAGCCAACACTTCTCCCTTGATCGCCCAGAACTGGTCGTCCTCGAATTTCGGCAACTGCCCGGTCCCGAACATCACCTCATTGCGCACCAGCAGCGGCGGATTGATTTCCGTATAGCCGTGCTCATTGGTATGCAGGTCGAGCATGAACTGGCCGATCGCGCGCTCGAGCCGCGCCAGGCCCTTCTTCAGTACGACGAAGCGCGCACCGCTGAGCTTGGCCGCGGCTTCGAAATCCATATAGCCGAGCGTAGTGCCGAGATCGTCATGCGGCTTGGGCGTGAAGGCGTAATTGCGTTTGGCGCCAAAGATGTGACGCTGCACATTACCGTGCTCGTCAACACCTTCGGGAACGTCATCAGCGGGAAGGTTCGGGATCGCGGCGAGCTCTTTGGCAAGCTCCTCGTCGGCCGTCTTCGCCGCCTGTTCGAGCTCCGGCATCGATGTCTTGAGGTCGGCGACCTCGGCCATCAGCTTTGCGGCGCGCGCTTCATCCTTGGCCTTCTTGGCCTCCCCGATCTCCTTCGACGCCGCATTGCGCCGCGCCTGTGCCT
Source organism: Bradyrhizobium sp. (assembly GCA_035547995.1). GTDB lineage: Bacteria > Pseudomonadota > Alphaproteobacteria > Rhizobiales > Xanthobacteraceae > Bradyrhizobium. The sequence goes on from DASZTN010000110.1 coordinate 6,099, forward strand.
GTTCGGAGGCCAGGATTGCGGCCCGGCGTTTTTCGTCGATCGAAAGCAGGGACGCCGACAATGGCCGCAAGCCGCGCCGCTTCAGCGCGGCGTCAAAAGCCTCGGGGTTCTCGCGAATCCATTTGATGTCGTGCATGGTCGGTCAGCCCTGTAATGTCGCAATTCCTGAAGCGTCATGCCCGCGAAGGCGGGCATCCAGTAACCTGAATGGATGTGGTTTAGAACAGTTTGGCGGTGCCGAATACTGGATCGTCCGCTTTTGCGGACGGTGACGGCGGGAATCGCGGTGATATTAGCAACAATCCCGCAAGCTGCCGCCCCTACTCTGCCGGATTGGCGGCCGGAGGTGGCGGGCTGGCGGACGGCGGCGTCGATGTGGCGTTGGCGGCGGACGCCTTCCTCTCCACCATGCGCACCGCGATGATCGAGCCCTCATAGAGCAGCAACAGCGGTATCGCCAGCGAAGATTGGCTGAGTATATCCGGCGGCGTCAGGACGGCGGCGATGACGAATGCGATGACGACGAAATAGCGCCGCTTGCTGCTCAGCATTTGCGAGGTGACGATCCCAATCCGTCCCAGCAGCGTCAGGATCACCGGCAGCTGGAAGGCGATGCCGAAGGCGAAGATCAGCGACATCATCAGCGACAGGTACTCGCCGACCTTGGGCAGCAATTCGATCTGCGCGCTGTCCGGGCCGCCGGCCTGCTGCATCCCCAAGGAGAAGCGGATCAGCATCGGGAAGACCACGAAATAGACCAGCATCGCACCCAGCACGAAGAAAATCGGGGTGGCGACCAGATAAGGCAGGAAGGCGCTGCGCTCGTGCTTGTAGAGGCCGGGCGCCACGAATTTATAGATCTGCGTCGCCACGATCGGAAACGAGATGAAGCCCGCGCCGAACAGCGCGAGTTTGAGCTGGGTGATGAAATATTCCAGCAGCGCGGTGTAGATGAATTTCGAGTTTTCCGGACCCGCGACCCAGACGAACGGCCACACCAGCACGTTGTAGATCTGCTTGGCGAAGAAGAAACAGAAAATGAAGGCCACGCCGAAGCCGAGCAGCGCCTTGATCAGCCGCGACCGCAGCTCGATCAGGTGATCCATCAGCGGCGCTTTGCTGGCTTCGATCTCGTCGTAGCTCATGACGCGGGGGCGTCCTTGAGGACGTCAGACTCGCCAGATCCGGCGTTCTGCGCCTTCGGTTGCGCCTCGGCGTCCGGCGTGATGGCGAGCGGCTCGCCTGCTGGTGGATGGTCCGCGGCTTCGAGGAATGTTTCCGGGCTCGATGAAGCCGGCGTGGTCGGCTGCTCGCTGGCCGAAGCTGCGGTCGGATCTACGACCGTCGCATCGGTCGTCGGCGCGGCCTGCGTATCCATCGGCTTTTCGGCGTCGTCGATCCGCAGCGCGTTGGTGACGTCCTTCTGCAGGGATGTGAGGAGGTTTCCCTTGGAGAACCCGCTTGCGGCTTGCCGGACCTCGTCGAAACTCTGCTTGAGGTCCGCCATCTCGGCCTCGCGCATCGCTTCCTGGAACTGGCCCTGAAACTCTGCCGCCATCCGGCGCAGCTTGCCGACCCACTGCCCAACGGTGCGCAACACACCGGGCAGCTCCTTCGGGCCGATGGCAACCAACGCGACCACCGCGATGAGGGCCAGTTCACTCCACCCGATGTCAAACATGAAGATTTCCGCTCACGTGCGGCGCTCATGCGCCGCCAACGCTTTGCCGCTTGTTCGGCTCAGACGGCCTTGCTGCCGACATCCGACCGCGCCGGCGCCGAGGACGCTGCGCTGTGGTCGATCGACTTCACCGGCTCGGGCTTTTCTGCAGTGTCATCGTCCTGCATGCCCTTCTTGAACGCCTTGATGCCTTGCGCGACATCGCCCATCAGATCCGAGATCTTGCCGCGGCCGAACAACAGCAGGACGACTGCGATCACAACGATCCAGTGCCAAATGCTAAGCGAACCCATCCTGCAATCCTCCAAACATCTGGGCCTCCCGGCCCAGCCTCACCTCCTCGCAAGGTAGGCTCCGGAGGTGTCAAAAACAAGGACTTAGACCGCGTCAAATCGTAAGTCCGGCCTAGGCACTATGGCTATTGTTAACCACCGCTGGCGGCGGAACTTTAGCTTTCCTCGCTCTTTGGCGGTTCGGCCTCTACGGCGGAGACCAGGGTAAGTTCGAGATCGCCGGGCTCCAGCGGATCCTCGTCTTCCCGCAAAGCCGGATCATCGGACGGCGCCGGCACCGTGAAACCGGTCGGCAGACGCGAATCCAACAGGCCTGTTCCCTTCAGCTCTTCGAGCCCGGGCAAATCGCTCAGCGCCTCCAGGCTGAACTGGGACAGGAAGCCCTCGGTCGTGCCGAAGGTAAGCGGTCGGCCCGGTGTCTTGCGCCGGCCGCGCGGACGAATCCATCCCGTCTCCAGCAAAACGTCGAGGGTTCCCTTGGATGTGACCACGCCGCGGATCTCCTCGATCTCGGCGCGGGTCACCGGCTGATGATAGGCGATGATCGCCAGCACCTCGATCGCCGCGCGCGACAGCCGGCGCGTCTCGGTGCTCTCGCGCGTCATCAGCCAGGCGAGATCGCCGGCGGTGCGGAAGGTCCATTTGTTGGCGACACGAACGAGATTGACGCCGCGCGAGGCATAGTCCTGCTGCAGTTGCAACAGCGCCGCCTTGACGTCGACGCCCTCGGGCATCCGCTTGGCCAGCGCCGCCTGATCGAGCGGTTCGGCGGAGGCAAACAGCAACGCTTCCAGCAACCGCAATTCCTCAGGCCGCGCTTGCGGATCGGCGGGACGCGGCTCTTCGACGTCCTCGATGCGTTTTTCCGCCAGGCTTGCCATGGCTCGGTCTCCTTCTTCCACTTACTCGGCGTCCGGCGTGGGCATTGCGCCAGCGGCCTGGGCCACACGCTTTCGGAAATAGAGCGGCGCGAACGCCTCTTTCTGGTTCAATTCCATCTCGCCCTCGCGCACCAGCTCCAGCGCCGCAGCGAAACTGGAAGCAAAAACGGTGGCCTTCTGCGCGGGATCGGCAACGTATTTCAACAAATACTCGTCGAGGCAGCTCCACTCCTCGGCCAGGCCGACCAGACGTTCGAGCGAGGCTCGTGCCTCCGCCAGCGACCACACCGTGCGCCGGGCCAGATGCACGGTGGTCAGCACGTTCTGCTGGCGCTGCACGGCATAGGCCGAGAGCAGGTCGAACAGGGTCGCGGTGAATTTCGGATGCTTGATCTCGGCGATCGTCTCGGGATTGCCGCGCGGGAAAATATCGCGCTGAAACTGCGGGCGGTTCATCAACCGGTTGGCGGCTTCGCGAATGGCTTCGAGCCGGCGCAGGCGGTTGGCGAGTGCGGTCGCCATCTCCTCGGCGCTCGGGCCTTCCGGCGCGGCCGGCTCCGGCAGCAGCAGCCGTGATTTGAGGAACGCCAGCCACGCCGCCATCACCAGATAGTCGGCGGCGAGTTCAAGCCGGATTTTCCGGGCCGCCTCGATGAACGCCAGATATTGGTCCGCCAGCGCCAGGATCGAGATCTTGGCGAGATCGACCTTCTGTTGCCGGGCGAGTGCCAACAGCAGGTCGAGCGGCCCTTCATAGCCGCCGACATCGACGACCAGCGCCGGCTCGCCCTCGGCGAGTTCGGCCGGCCGTCCGGTTTCAAACGATAGAATTTCCGCGCTCATGCGCCCGCCATCCTCGCCTGATCGATCAACGTATCCAGCTCTGCCCGCCCGGCCGCCCGGTCGAACGGCTGCGGCGACTTGCGCCACGCCAGCGCTGCGTTCGCCCGCTCAAGCGCCCTGCCCGCCAATTCCGGAGTTTCGCTGGCAACCGCGCGCATCTCGTCGAAATTGCCGTTGCAATGCAGGACCATGTCGCAACCGGCGATGACGATGGTCCGGGTCCGCTCGGCGAGCGAGCCCGCCAGCGCATTCATGGACACGTCATCACTCATCAACAAACCCTGGAACCCGATACTACCGCGAATCACCTGTTCGATGATTGTCGCAGAAGTCGTCGCCGGATGGACGGGGTCCAGCGCGCTAAACACAACATGTGCAGTCATCGCCATCGGCAGGTCGGCCAGCGGCCGAAACGCCGCAAAATCGGTCCGTTCCAGCTCCGCTTTGGGCGTATCGACTATCGGAAGCCCGTGGTGACTGTCCGCCGTGGCCCGTCCATGCCCTGGGATGTGCTTCAAGACCGGTAATATGCCACCCTGTTCCAGGCCTTCGGTCACCGCACGGGCGATCAACGACACCTTCCCGGGCGCGGTTCCATAGGCACGATCACCAATCACGTCATTGGCGCCCGCGACCGGCACGTCGGCGAGCGGCAGACAATCGACCGTGATTCCGAGTTCTGCCAGATCGGCGGCGATCAGCCTCGTGCTCAGCCGCGCCGCCGACAGCCCAAGCGCAGGATCGATGTCGTAGAGCCGGCTGAAAACGCGGCCGGCGGGATAATCCGGCCAATGCGGCGGGCCCAGGCGTTGCACCCTGCCGCCTTCCTGATCGATCAGGACCGGCGCATCCGGACGGTTCACCGCATCTCGCAATTCCGCGACCAGACGAGCGACTTGTTGCGGGGTCTCGACGTTGCGCTTGAAAAGGATGAATCCCCACGGCCGTTCCGACCGGATGAATTCGCGCTCGTCGGCGCTCAATTCCGGCCCCAAGACACCTGTGATGAAGGCGCGCGTGCTCATAGGGCCGATTAGCCCGCGCACCGCCGAAGGGTCAAGGAAACGGCCGTCAATTCCTTTGGACGACGCACTGGCCGCCGATGCTCTTCAGGTTGCCGCAGAACTGCGACGCCTCCTCGGCCGAACCGAACGGGCCGACCATGGCGCGGTAATAGACCCCCTTCTCGCCAAGATCGGCACGCCGGATCGTTGGCGAGCGTGAGCCCAGCACAGTCGGGAACTTGCCCTGCAACACCCGATAGGATGCTTGGGCATCAGCCTCGTTCCGCTGAGACGACACCTGTACCATATAACCGCCGCTGGCAACGCTCGGTGCGCTCGGGGTGATCGGCTCGGGCGCATTGGTGGCAACCTGCTGGTGCGGCGCGGCGCTCTGGATCGCCTGCGGCGCCAGCGACAGGGGCCCGCCGGCGTTGGCATAGGCATTGGCCGTCGAAGCAGGTGCAGTTCGCACCGTGCGTACAGCCGGCGGCTTTGACGCCGGAGGCTGCGGGGTCGGCGGCGGCGCCGATGTATTGGTGGCGTCAGCCTCATCGCCGGAAACCGTGAGCGTCTTGATCGGCCGCGGCTGGCTGTTCGGCATCAGGCCATTTCCGAGATTTCCCGGCTGCGGGGCGCCCGGCGTCACGTTCGCGGCCGCGGTGGGGTTCTGACTCTGGTTCGGCGGCGGAAAGATCGTCTGCGGCCCGGAATTGACGCTGGCGTTGACATCGACCGGAGCCTCCTCCCGGGGCACGATCTTTTCGGTGCCGTCCGCGGAGGCCAGACGGTCCGGGACCTTGTTGCTGTCGGTAGCCGATGCCGGGATGATCTTGGTCGGGCTGGTATCGGCCTTGATGATCGGCGGCTCGCCGTTTCGCGGCGCCCCCATATAGGTCCGATAGGCGAATGCGGCCCCGGTCCCTACAACTGCAAGGGCAAGCACCGCGACAACGGTGGTCAGGCCACCCCGGCGCCTCGGAGCTTCCTCTTCGACCTCGTCCTCATAGCTATCCTGATAGGCATAAGGGTCGTCCGAATAGGCCTGTGCGTATTGCACATCCTGCTGGCCGTTATCGAACGGACCGAACAGAGCCTCGTCATAGCGGGACGGATCGAGCGGCTGCTCGGCCTGCTCAAAGGACGGTTCCTGCGGATAATCCTGATGCACCGATTCCGGATGCTGCACCATGTAGCGGCGCAGCGGATGCTCGGCACTGGGATAATGCTGATCCGGATAGGCTTGATCCGGGTGGACTTGATCCGGATAATTCTGGTCGGACCCATCATAGGCCTGGTAGGCCTGCTCGGGATAGGATTGATCCGGATAGTTCTGAGCAGGATAATTCTGACCTGGATAATCCGGCTGCGGCGCTTCCCGCCGGTTCGCCCGCTGCATCCATGGCGGCGGGCCAGCCAGCGGCTGTTCTTCCTCGGCCTCGATGGGCGGATGATATTGCTCACGCGCAACCGGGCGCGGCTGCGGCTGCAAGTTGGCCCGGCTCATGCCGCCGTTGCCAAAAGGATCGGTCTGACCGATCAGGCGCGCCAGCTCAGCCAGTGGATCGCTTTCCACCTCCGAGGGCGACTGGGGATCATTGCCGCGATGATAGTCATCGGCGGCGGGATAAGGTCTGCTGCTCTGATATCGATTAGCCATCGTGATGATGCGTCCCCCTCGGGAAAGGAAAGCTGCCAACCCGCTTTCGAACGAACCGGCTGCGTCAAATACCCTCACACCTCGTGTGAGGCATTGCCCCCCGCCTATCGCATCTCGTCCGGGGCATGGACGCCGAGAATGGCTAAACCCGATGCCAGAACCGAGACGACGCCCTGAACCATTGCCAGTCGCGCCTTCGTGATTTCTGCATCATTGTTGATAATGAAGCGTAAATAGGGCAAATCGCGCCCTTTCGTCCATAGCGCGTGGAATTCGCTGGCCAGATCATAGAGATAAAATGCGATTCGGTGCGGTTCATGGGCCGCCGCGGCTGCGTCAATCAACCGCGGGTAAAGGGCAAGCTGCCGCAGCAGGCTCAGTTCGGCCGGGTCGGTCAGCCGTTCCAGCGCCGCCGGTTCCAGGAAGGCGGCGCGGGCACTCTCCGCCTCCGGCAGGTCCGCGATGACCTCGCGCGCATTCCGGAAAATCGAATAGCCGCGGGCGTGCCCGTACTGGACATAGAACACCGGGTTGTCCTTGGACTGCTCCAGGACCTTGGCGAGGTCGAAATCCAGCACCGCGTCGTTCTTGCGGAACAGCATCATGAAGCGGACGGCGTCCGAACCGACCTCGTCGACCACTTCGCGCAAGGTGACGAAATCCCCGGCCCGCTTCGACATCTTCACCGGCTCGCCATTGCGCAGCAGCTTGACGAGCTGGACGATCTTCACATCGAGCGAGGCCTTACCCAAGGTGACGGCCTTGACCGCAGCCTGCATGCGTTTGATGTAGCCGCCATGGTCGGCGCCCCAGACGTCGACCAGATCGGCAAAGCCGCGGTCGAACTTGTCCTTGTGATAGGCGATGTCGGAAGCGAAGTAAGTGTAGCTGCCGTCTGACTTTAGCAGCGGCCGATCGACATCGTCGCCATAGGCGGTCGCGCGAAACAGCGTCTGCTCACGGTCTTCATAGTCGTCGACGGGCGCGCCCTTCGGCGGCGGCAGCCGGCCCTGATAGACGTCGCCCTTATCGCGGAGATAATCGATGGTCTCGGCGACTCGGTTGTTGCCGCCTTCGATCAGCGAGCGCTCCGAGAAGAAGACGTCATGCTTGATATTGAGCGCGGCGAGATCCTGCTTGATCATCGCCATCATCATCGCGATCGATTTGGCGCGCACGATCGGCAGCCATGCAGCTTCAGTCATCGACAGCAGCTTGTCGCCATGTTCGGCTGCGAGCGCCTGCCCGACCGGCTTTAGATAGTCGCCGGGATAAAGCCCTTCGGGAATCTCGCCGATATTCTCACCAAGCGCTTCGCGATAGCGCAGGAACGCCGAGCGGGCGAGCACGTCGACCTGGGCGCCGGCGTCGTTGATGTAATATTCTCTGACGACGTCATGACCGGCGAATGCCAAAAGGCCCGCCAGCGCATCGCCGAACACCGCGCCGCGACAATGGCCGACATGCATCGGACCGGTCGGATTGGCCGAGACATATTCGACATTGATCTTGCCGGCCGAACCGGCAGAGCTGCGGCCATAGGATGCGCCCTCGCGCAGCACCGCGCGAAGCTCGTTCCACCAGGCCGCCGGTTTCAAAGTGAGATTGATGAAGCCGGGTCCGGCGACGTCCACCGAGGCGACCAAGGCATCATTGCGCAGCCGGCCTGCAATCTGCTCGGCGAGGTCGCGCGGCTTGAGCTTCGCCTCCTTGGCCAGCACCATCGCGGCATTGGTCGCCATGTCGCCATGCGAGGCATCGCGCGGCGGTTCGACCACGACGCGCGACAGATCGATGCCTTCCGGCCATCCGCTTTCGCTGGCGAGCGCGCCGCAAATCACATGCACGCGTGCAAGCACGTCGGCAAAAAGATGCTGGGATGAGGTTTTTTCGGCCATGAGCCGCCGCCTAACGCAAATCCGGGGTCGAGTCAAAAAGCCGCTGGTGCTCGGTCAGCGCGAAACGATCGGTCATCCCGGCAATGAAATTGGCGATCCGCCTGATACGATCGGTCCCGGTTTCGCCATGCGCCCCCGCCGGCGGCAGCCATTCCGGCGGCATATCCGTCGGGCTGGTCCGGTAGCGCTCGAACAGGTCGCGCACGATGGCCTCGGCATCCCCCATGACGCGCATCACCCAGGGGTGCCGGTACATCCGTTTTTTCAGAAACGACTTGATCCCGGCTTCGGCCTCCGCCACGGACGCCGAAAACGCGATCAGTGCTTCGCCGCGATGGCGAACGTCCTCTACCGAGCGGGGCTGCGCCGCATCGAGACGCCGGCGCGCTTCCGCAACCACCGCGCCGATCAGGTAGGAAATCAATTCGCGCACCATCTCGGCCCCGCGCCGGACCTCGTCGAGATCAGGATAGTTCCGGTCGATCTCGGCGATGATCTCGGCCGTGAGCGGCATCACCTTGAGATCCTCGACTTTGAAGAGGCCGGCTCGCAGGCCGTCGTCGATATCGTGGGCGTCATAGGCGATATCGTCGGCGATCGCGGCGACTTGCGCCTCGAGCGAGGCAAAGCTCCAGAGCTCCAGATCATAGCCCCGGACGAATTCGGCGATTCCGCTGGGAATACCGTGGTCACGGTAGCGCCCCAGCGCCGTACCATCATGCGCAGTCAACGGGCCGTTGTGCTTGACGATGCCCTCCAGCGATTCCCAGCTCAGATTGAGGCCATCGAATTCAAGATAGCGATGCTCCAGCGAGGTCACGACGCGCAGGGTCTGGGCATTGTGATCGAACCCGCCATGCTCGTGCAGACAGGCATCCAGCGCTCGCTCCCCGGCATGGCCGAACGGCGGATGACCGAGATCATGCGCCAGCGCCAGCGTCTCGGTGAGGTCCTCGTCGAGACCGAGCTGGCGGGCGAGCGCGCGGGCGATCTGCGCCACTTCCAGCGAATGGGTGAGCCGGGTCCGGTAATGATCGCCTTCATGGAACACGAAGACCTGGGTCTTGTATTGCAGGCGGCGAAACGCGGTGGAATGGATCACCCGGTCGCAATCGCGCCGGAATGGGCTGCGGGTCCGGCTCGGCGGCTCGTCGAACAGCCGGCCACGGCTGCGATCAGGGTCGCAGGCATAGGGCTCGCGGGGGGCTGCCATTCCGACTGACACGTGGATTTTAGTCCTTATCCATTTGATTCCCTGAGCTTACACACTTAACTATGTCGAACGCGGGATACCAAATGAATTGGGTATGACGCAGCTACCTGGAGCATGATCCGGACCGGAAAGGCCGTGTCAGCGCAAAGTGGACACCGGTTTTCCGCAAAGATCCTGCTCAACCAAAAACCTGCTCAACCAAAAAGATGAGCTTTCAGATGACAGCAGCCGTTACCATCACCGAGCGTGCCGCCCGGCGGATTGGCCAGATCCTGAAGAGCGAGGGCGATGGCGCCAAGCTGCGGATCAGCGTCGAGGGCGGCGGCTGTTCGGGCTTCCAGTACAAGTTCGATGTCGAGCACGACCAGGCCGAGGATGATCTGGTGATCGAGCGCGATAATGCGGTGGTGCTGGTCGATCCGGCCTCGGCGCCGTTTCTGAGCGGCTCGGAAGTCGATTTCGTCGACGACCTGATCGGGGCATCATTTCGCGTGAATAATCCGAATGCCACCGCATCCTGCGGCTGCGGCACCAGTTTTTCGATCTGACGCGCGAGAGGTTTGATGCGCGTCGCGACCTGGAATGTGAATTCGATCCGCCAGCGGCTGGAGCCTCTGATGGCCTGGCTGAAGGAGTGCTCGCCGGACATCGTCTGCCTGCAGGAGACCAAATGCACCGACGAGGCGTTTCCGCGGCTGGAATTGGAAGCGCTCGGCTACAATGTCGTCGCCCACGGCCAGAAGACCTTCAATGGCGTGGCGCTGCTCTCCAAGCTGCGTTTTGACGAGACCAAGTCCGGCCTTGCCGGCGACGATGAAGACGCGCATGCGCGCTTTTTGGAAGGCGTGGTGACGCTCAAGCACGGCGTGCTGCGCATCGCCTGCCTCTATCTGCCCAATGGCAATCCGCCGGAGACCGAGAAATATCCATATAAGCTCAAATGGATGTCCCGGCTTCTTGAATACTCGAAGCAGCGGCTTAAAGCGGAAGAGCCGCTTGTTCTGGCCGGCGATTTCAACGTCATCCCGGCCGCCGCCGACGTCTATAATCCGGCCTCCTGGGTGAACGACGCGCTGTTCCGCCCGACCACGCGCGAGGCTTTTCAATCGCTGCTCGGGCTCGGCCTCACGGACGCGCTGCGCGCGGTCACCGATGCCCCGAACCAGTACACGTTCTGGGATTATCAGGCCGGCGCCTGGCAAAAGAACCAGGGACTGCGCATCGACCATCTGCTGCTGTCGCCGCAGGCCAGCGACCGGCTCATCGATGTCGGAGTGGATAGCTACGTGCGCGCCTGGGAGAAGCCGTCCGACCACGTGCCGGTCTGGGCCGATTTCGATCTGGAAACGGCTTAGGGCCTTTCCGGCCCTGACTGCGTCAGAGCCGGGTTTTGGATTTCTGTGTCCACCCCGTTCTTCACGCGCTGCCCGCAGGCGGCGCGATGATCAGTCCTTGCGGCCCTGCACCCAGTGCTCGAGCATCTGCAGCGCCATTGCGCGATCTTCATTGGAAGCCTTCGCGATCGCCTTGTTGTAACTTTCCTTGATCCAGGTGTCATCCGGCCCGGCACTGTCGCGGGCCAGAGTCAGCCACATCAGGCCACGGGCGGCCTGGCGCGGCATCTGATCACCGTTGAACAGCATCTGCCCGAGCAATGCCTGCGCCTGATGCTGGCCCTTCTGGGCGGCGAGGCCAAGCCAGCGGGCGCCGTAGCGGAAATCATCCTGCGACGAGCCGGCATGGAGATACATCCGCGCCAGGTCGTATTGGGCGTCGGCATTGCCGAAATAGGATGCGGCATAGGAGAACATCTCCCGCGCCCGCTCCGGATCGGCCTTGATGGTCGAGTTCGGAATACCGTTCAGGTAATAGCGTCCCAATGCGACAAAAGCGTTGGCAACGATCGAGGCCTGCGGTTCCGACGGGCTGTCCTCGGCATGCGCATTGGCGATCCGGCTGAAATATTCGAAGGCGCGGGTGTCATCCTGGACGACGCCGTTCCCGTCGGCATACATCCGCCCGAGTTTCCATTGGGCGCCGGCATGCCCGCCCTCCGCGGCATATTCCAGTGCCGTCAGCGAACTATCGGCCAGTCCGGACGGGATGGCTTTTTTCAGTGCGGCTGCAGCCCCGGTGCCGGATTGGGCAGCCGCCGCCGCGACCGGGATTGCCGCGTCCGAATTGACCGGCGCGCCGTCGAAGGCAAGCACCGGCGCGGCCAGCGCCGTGGTTCCCAAAATCAACGCAACAATGATACGCCTAGATGTCCGCATAACACTGTTTCTCGTGCGCGCCACCAGGATGGGTGACAGCTCCGCCCACCGCCGGCCCAACCTGTTGGGCATACTTCCACAGCACACCTGACGTATGGTTGGTCTCGCGAGGCTTCCATCTGGTTCTACGGTCAGCGAGCTCGGCGTCGGTCAATTTTACGTTAAGGGTGCCCGCCACCGCGTCGATCTCGATGATGTCGCCGTCCTGCAACAGCGCGATCGGGCCGCCGACCGCCGCTTCCGGCCCGACATGACCGATGCAGAAGCCGCGGGTTGCGCCCGAGAAACGGCCATCGGTAATCAGGGCGATCTTGCCGCCCATGCCCTGCCCCGTCAGCGCCGCCGTCGTCGACAGCATTTCGCGCATGCCGGGGCCGCCGCGTGGCCCCTCATAGCGGATGACGATGACCTCGCCTTCCCTGTAGGTCCGCTTCTGGACCGCCTCGAAGGCGTCCTCTTCGCGGTCGAAGCAGCGGGCTGGACCGGCAAATTTCAGGTTCGACATGCCTGCGACCTTCACGATCGCTCCTTCCGGCGCGAGATTGCCCTTCAGGCCGACCACGCCACCGGTCACGGTGATCGGCTTGTCCGCCGGATGGACCACGTCCTGGTGCGGGTTCCATTTCACGCTGTTGAGGTTTTCGGCGATCGTGCGGCCGGTCACGGTCAAGCAGTCGCCATGCAGATAGCCATTATCGAGCAAAGTCTTCATCAGCAGCGGAATGCCACCAGCCTCGAACATGTCCTTGGCGACATAGCGGCCACCCGGTTTCAAATCCGCGATATATGGTGTCTTTTTGAAGATGTCGGCGACGTCGAACAGATCGAACTTGATGCCGCATTCGTGGGCGATCGCCGGCAGATGCAGGCCGGCATTGGTCGAGCCACCGGAAGCCGCCACCACTGCCGCGGCGTTTTCCAGCGACTTGCGCGTCACGATGTCGCGCGGTCGGATGTTGGAGGCGATCAGTTCCATGATCTTTTCGCCCGCCGCCGCACAGAAGGCGTCGCGGATCTCGTAAGGCGCCGGAGCGCCGGCCGAGTACGGCAGCGCGAGCCCGATGGCTTCGGACACCGTCGCCATGGTGTTGGCAGTGAATTGCGCGCCGCATGCGCCGGCAGACGGACAGGCGACGCGCTCGATCTCATCGAGATCGGCGTCGGACATCTGGCCGACCGAATGCTTGCCGACGGCCTCGAACATGTCCTGCACCGTGACCTGCTGGCCGCGGAAATTGCCGGGCAGGATCGAGCCGCCATAGATGAAGATCGAGGGCACGTTGAGGCGGACCATTGCCATCATCATGCCCGGCAGGGATTTGTCGCAGCCGGCAAGACCGACCAGCGCGTCATAGGCGTGGCCGCGGACCGTCAGCTCAACTGAATCGGCGATGCATTCGCGCGACGGCAGCGAGGAGCGCATGCCGTCATGACCCATGGCCATGCCGTCGGTCACGGTGATGGTGCAGAACTCACGCGGCGTGCCGCCTGCCGAGGCAACGCCTTTCTTGACCGCCTGGGCCTGCCGCATCAGCGCAATGTTGCAGGGCGCCGCCTCGTTCCAGCACGACGCCACGCCCACGAATGGCTGGTGAATCTGCTGGGTCGTCAGCCCCATGGCATAGAGGTATGAACGATGAGGCGCCCGTTCGGGCCCTTCCGTTACATGACGACTCGGAAGCCTGCTTTTGATGTTGGTCCTGGCGTCCATCGCGAACCTGTTTCCCCAGCCAACTCTTGTGAGCTCTTGGAGATACAAGTCCCGAGGGGGACAGGATTTCCTTCGCCTTCGCCAGTGCTGTGGCCGTTAGCCTGCGAAGAATGATTTCACGAAGGGGTGTGGCTAAAAAGCGGCGGATGCAAGAACCGCCTCCAATAAGGGTTAAATCTTCATCTCTTGTTGCGACCGGGCAACAATCGTGGCGCCGCAGCAACCCTTTTGGCGGCCCATCTCTGATGCTGCCGGCGCCCTCAAGCCGCCTGTGGCATCTTTTTCGGCAAGCTCTGCTGGCTGGCGGCAACCGGGAGACGTTCGATCGCCCGCAGCCCTGCCCGGCGGCGCCAGGTAATTTCTGATTCGTTTGCCGCAAGCGTCAGCCCCGGCCAGCGCTGAAACAGCGATTTCAACGCACTCCGCCCTTCAAGCCGGGCGAGCTGATGACCAAGACAGAAATGAACACCAGTCCCGAAGGCGAGGTGCCGATTCGGTTTGCGCTGCAGATCAAGTCGTTCGGGATGAGGATTGGCCTGAGGATCCATGTTGGCGGCTGCCAGCATGGCCATGACCTTGTCGCCCCTCTTCAGCTTGACGCCGCCAATCTCGATATCCTTGCGCACATAGCGCGGCTTGGTGAATTGCACCGGCGAAAGGAAGCGCAAGAACTCCTCCACCGCGAGATCGACCCGGCTCCAATCCTGCGCCAGCCAGTCGCGAAGATCGGGATTTTTCAACAGCTCGTGGACTGATCCGCTGATCAGATGCGTGGTGGTTTCGTGACCCGCAACCAGCAGCAGGAACACCATCGAGACGATTTCATCACGGCTGATCTGTCCGCCGTCACGCTCGACCCGGATGATGTCGGCAATCAATCCTTCGCCGCCACGCTGGCGTACAGCCTCGATGTGATCTTCGAGGTAGCGCCTCATCGTAAGGATGTTCGGCAGCACGCTGAGGAAACCGAGCGGCCCGGTCATGCGGGTGAAACCGCCGGCCCAGCGAATGAATTTCGACCGATCGGCGAGCGGCAGCCCAAGCAGTTCGCAGATCACCGAAAGCGGCAGCTTCCGTGCATAGCGTTCGACCAGATCGGCCGGACTTCCATCCGCAAATAATTCGTCGGCAAGTTCGTTGCCGAGGACCAGGATGCGCGGCTCCATCCCCAGCACGGCGCGGCGGCGAAAGGCTTCGTCGACGATATCGCGCAACCGCTTGTGATCGGGATCGTCCATCGACAGCATGCTGTTCGCCAGGGTTCGCACGATGCGCGGCATCCACCAGCGCAGTCCGGTCACCTTCCCGTCTGCCGTCCGGATCGTGAACGTCTCATCGTCCTTCAGCACCTGATCCGCGACCGCCTGCGTTGTCGTCGCCCAGACTCTGCCGACGATCGGGAAATTCACGTCTACGACCGGTCCCTGCGCGCGCAGTCTCTCGATCGCTGCAGCAGGATTGCGGAAATATTCCTGACTGGAGAAGTCCACCTGAACCGTCATGAGCAGCCTCCATTGAGGATGGTGGCGCATCGGGACATGCTGGCCCGCCGCCTCGGAACATGGGCAGCTGGCCGTAGGAATTCCAGAGGGACACGAACGGCGGCGCATAGGTTTCCCAGAAAGAAAACCTGTGCCATTACCTCCACGAACGGTTTGGCGGTCGGCGAAGCCGGGCCTCGCGTTCGTTAGTTGATCTTCACATTGGCGGCCTTGATCATCGGCCACCATTTGGCGATCTCGGCCTTCTGCCAGGCGCCGAGCGCTTCCGGCGAGAGCTGGTCTTTCGACGGAACTTGGAGCCCCAGGGCAACGAGCTTCTTCTTCACCTCGGGATCGTTCAGCGCCTCCACCGCCGCGGCATTGAGCTTGGTGATGATCCCTTGCGGCGTGCCCTTCGGCACCCACAGGCCGGACCACAGCGTCATGTGGAAGCCGGGAAGACCGGCTTCATCGGTGGTGGGGATATCCGGCGCCGATTCGACCCGCTTGTCCGCGGTGACTGCGTAGGCGCGAATCGTCCCGGCGCGGATCTGGCTGATCGAATTCGAGGTCTGGTCGATGATGAGGTCGAGCTGTCCGGCGACAAGATCGTTCAGCGCCGGCGCAGTGCCGCGATACGGCACGTATTGCAGCTTGATGCCGGTCATATTCTCAAAATAGAGCCCGGCAATATGGCTTCCCGAGCCCGCCCCTGCGGTGCCGGCAATCGGTGGCGTCGGCTTCGACCGCAACCAGGCCAGGAATTCCTTGAGTGTCTTGGCCGGCACCGCATTCTTGCTGACGATGACCATCGGATTGCTCGGCAGCATCACCACCGGCGCAAGATCCTTCACCAGATCATAGCCAAGATCATAGATCGCGCCGTTGCAGACATTGGTGCCGAGATGGCCGAAGTTGATCGTATAGCCATCGGGAGCAGCCCGGACCACGCGGCCGACCCCGAGCGAGCCGGCGGCGCCCGTGACATTTTCGATCGTGATGGTCTGGCCCAGCGCCCTCTGCATCGGGTCGGCAAGGATCCGCGCCAGCGCGTCCGACGGACCGCCTGCGGAAAACGGCACCACGATGGTGATGGGACGAGACGGATAATCATCGGCCCGCGCCATGCCCGCAAACGCAAGCAGCGCGACAAACGCGGCGAACAGCGTCCTTCGCATCACATCCTCCCTGTCGACCGCGTGATTGCGGCCGTTTGTCCGACGCGTTGGTCCGCGTCGTTTATAGCTTGGCGTAGTCGATCGGTTGATGACGATCGAGCGTCCGCGTGACCGGCGGCAGCGGATATTTCAGCCCGGTCGCGCAGTTGAACAGCATCACGCGGTCATTCTTGCTGACCCGGCCATCGGCCAGGCTTTGCTTGTAGGCGGCATAGGTTGCGGCCCCTTCAGGGCACAGCAACAGGCCTTCCTGGCGTGCAACTTCGTTGAGCCCGGCGGAAATCTGCTCATCCGGCACCGCGATGGCAAAGCCCTTGCTCTCACGTACCGCCCGCAGGATCAGGAAATCGCCGACCGCCTGCGGCACGCGAATGCCGGAGGCAATGGTATGCGCGTCTTCCCAGCGCGGCGCATGCTCGGTGCCGTTTTCAAAGGCACGCACCATCGGCGCGCAGCCGGCCGCCTGCACCGCGACCATGCGCGGGCGCTTGGCGCCGATGAAGCCGATGGCCTCGAGTTCGTCAAATGCCTTCCACATGCCGATCAGGCCGGTACCGCCGCCGGTCGGATAGAAGATCACGTCGGGCACATCCCAGCCGAGCTGTTCGGCAAGCTCGAGACCCATCGTTTTCTTGCCCTCGATCCGATAGGGCTCCTTCAGGGTCGAGGTGTCGAACCAGCCGGCCTTGGTCTTGCCCTCGCCGACGATCTTGCCGCAATCGTCGATCAGGCCGTTGACGCGATAGACCGTCGCGCCCTGCAGCTCTATCTCGCTGACATTCACCTCGGGCGTATCGGCGGGGCAGAAGATCGTGGTCTTGATGCCGCAAGCGGTAGCGTAGGCCGCCAGTGCCGCGCCCGCATTGCCATTGGTCGGCATCGCCATGTGCTTGATGCCGAGCGCCTTGCCCATGGATACGGCCATCACCAGGCCGCGCGCCTTGAACGAGCCGGTCGGCAAGCGCCCCTCGTCCTTGACGATGATTTCGCCGCCGCCAAGCTTGGCACCGAGCTTCGGCAGCCGGATCAGCGGCGTCATGACCTCGCCGAGGCTGACGATGTCGGCGCATTTGCGCACCGGCAGCAGCTCGCGATAGCGCCAGAGATCGGCGGGACGCTGTGCCAGCGCGTCCTTGGTCAGCGCCTTCTTGACCCCGGCAAGGTCATAGCGCACCAGCAGCGGCTTGCCGGCTTTCGACAGATTATGGACCTGATCGGCAGGATAGTGATCGCCTTGCAGCGAGCATTCGAGATGGGTGACGAATGTCGGGCGCTCGATGGTCAGATTGTCATTCTCTTTCACAGCTTGTAGCCTCGCTTGTCGTTATGCCGCGGAGTTTTACCGCGTGCGGTTTTCCTCCCTCAGGCGAGGCCCAAGGCGTGCTTTCAGGCATCCTGCCTAAATATTCAGGACCCGACCATAGGCATCCAGCACCGCTTCCTTCATCATTTCGGACAAGGTCGGGTGCGGGAACACGGTATGCATCAGCTCCTCTTCCGTGGTCTCCAGGTTCATGGCGATAACATAGCCCTGGATCAATTCGGTGACCTCGGCGCCGATCATGTGGGCGCCGAGCAACTGGCCGGTCTTCTTGTCGAACACCACTTTGATCAATCCCTGGTCTTCGCCGAGCGCAATGGCCTTGCCGTTGCCGACGAACGGGAAGCGGCCAACCCGGATTTCGCGGCCGCCCTCTTTCGCCTTTGCCTCGGTAAGGCCGACGGAAGCGATCTGCGGATTGCAGTAGGTGCAACCGGGGATGAGGAGCTTGTCCATCGGATGCGGGTGCAGGCCCTTGATCGCTTCGACGCAGATCACGCCCTCGTGCTCGGCCTTGTGCGCCAGCATCGGCGGACCGGCGACGTCGCCGATCGCGTAGATGCCCGGCACGTTGGTCCTGCCATGCCCGTCGATCACCACGCAGCCGCGCTCGGTTTTGACGCCCAGCTTTTCCAGGCCCAGATTCTCGATATTGCCGACCACACCGACTGCCGAAATCACCCGGTCGAATTCGACCGTTTGCGGCTTGCCTTTGCCATCGTCGATGGTGGCGATCACGCTGTCGGCCTTTTTCTCAAGCTTGGTCACCTTGGTGCCGGTGAAAATCCTGATGCCCTGCTTCTCGAAGCGCTTGCGCGCCAGCCCTGCAATCTCCGCATCCTCGACCGGGAGGATCTGCGGCAACACCTCGACCACGGTCACGTCGGAACCCATGGTATGGAAGAACGACGCGAACTCGATACCGATCGCCCCCGAACCCACTACCAGCAGCGACTTCGGCATTTTCTCGGGCACCATCGCCTCGAAATAGGTCCAGACCAGCTTCTTGTCGGGCTCGAGCCCGGGCAGCACGCGCGGCCGGGCGCCGGTGGCAAGGATGATGTGCTTGGCCTGATAGGTCCCCTCGCCCAAGACGCCTTTGGGCGCCTCGTTGGCGGACTTCCTGACCGTGATCTTGCCGGGCGCGTCGATGACAGCCTCGCCCCAGATCACCGTCACCTTGTTCTTCTTCATCAGAAAGCCGACGCCGTCATTGAGCCGCTTCGACACGCCGCGCGAGCGCTTGACCACGGCGGCCGGATCGAACGAGACGTTGTCGGCCGACAGCCCGTAATCCTTGGCGTGCTGCATGTAATGATAAATCTCGGCCGAGCGCAGCAGCGCCTTGGTCGGGATGCAGCCCCAGTTCAGGCAGATGCCGCCGAGATAGGATTTCTCGATGATTGCGGTCTTGAGGCCGAGCTGCGCCGCGCGGATGGCCGCAACATAACCGCCCGGGCCGGAGCCGATGATAATGATGTCGAAGGAAGTGTCGGCCATTTCAGGCTCCATATTAGCTCAAGCGATCGCCATGCGACGGCCGCGCCGATTCAGGGGGCTCAATGTTCACGGGGAAGCGACTTTGGCAAGCGCGGTCTGCCGCGACAGAAATATATGCAGTATCAGCCATTGTGCCAGCGCGACCGTCCATAGCGGTACGAACATCTGCACCAGGCCGACGCTTTCGCGCAGCCAGTTGACGCGATGGACCCCATTGTCGAACACGCTGAGGACGACCACCAGCAACGGCACCAGAAACAGGACGTAAAGCATGCGTTTTAGCCGCCGCTCGCGATCCTTTCGCCAGACGACCAGGCCGTAGAAGATGATCCCAAAGATCACATAGCCTGCCGTTAGCACGAAGCGAAACGCCTCGCCAAAGCTGCGGCCGGCCGGGTCATTCCAATCGGGGAGCAATGACATCGCGGCATAGGCGATCATGCCAGCGACGGCCGAGGCGATGAGAGCCAGGATGAATACGCCTGCAAGCCGCATGGAGCCCCTAGCGATGAACCAACCAAAAGTTACGCAACGCTATCCAACCGTTCGCGACGCCGGATCGACCGGACGACCGCCCTCTTCCGCACACGGAAGAGGGAAATATCACACCATCATCATCACCGGGTTTTCGATCAACAGCTTGAATGCGCCGATCAGTTCGGCGCCGAGTGCGCCGTCAATGGCGCGGTGATCGCAGGACAGCGTCACGCTCATCATCTGCGCGATCTCGATCTTGCCGCTCCGAACCACCGGCCGCTCCTCGCTGGTGCCAACCGCCAGGATGGTGGCATGCGGCGGATTGATCACCGCCGTGAAATCCTTGATCCCGTACATGCCGAGATTGGAGACCGCCGTGGTGCCGCCCTGGTACTCTTCCGGCTTCAGCTTGCGTGCCCGCGCCCGCGCCGCAAAATCCTTCATCTCGGCGGAGATCACCGACAACGACTTGGTCTCAGCCTTGCGGATGATCGGAGTGATCAGTCCGCCCGGCATCGCCACCGCGACGCCGATGTCGGAATGCTTGTGCTTGACCATGCCGCCTTCGGTCCAGCTCACATTGCAATCCGGAATCCGCTGCAGCGCGATCGCCATTGCCTTGATGACGAAGTCATTGACCGAAAGCTTGTAGAGCGGCTTCTTTTCGCCGTCCTTCGGCGCCGCCGCGTTGATCTCCTCGCGCGCGGCCAGCAACTTGCCGATCTCGCAGTCGATGGTGAGGTAGAAATGCGGCACCTGCTGCACTGATGCCGTCAAGCGCTGGGCGATGGTACGGCGCATGTTGTCATGCGGCACGAGTTCGTAAGAGCCGGGCTCGAACAGCGCCAGGATCTGCTTGTCGGACAGCGATGGCGCGAGCGCCGGCGCGCCAGCGGGAGCCGCTGCCGGAGCCTTGAGACCCTTGCCGGATTTGGCGTCCTCGACGTCGCGCGCGATGATGCGGCCATGCGGACCGGTGCCGGTGATGCGCGAAAGCTCGATGCCGGCTTCCTTGGCCAGCCGACGCGCCAATGGCGAGGAGAAGGTGCGGTCATGGCCGTTGGCCTGCGGTGCGGCCGGCTGCTTGGCCTGCACCGGCGGAGCCGACACCGGAGGTGTTGCTGGCACCGGCTGTGGTTTTGGCGCCTCTGGCTTTGCTTCCGCCTTGGCTTGCGGCTTCGGCTCTGGTTTCGCTTCAGCCTTGGCTTCCGGCTTTGCAGCCGGCATAGCGGCACCCGCTGTCTTGACGTCCTCGCCATCACCGGCAAGCACGGCGATCACGTCATTGACGGCAACGTCCTGCGTGCCCTCGGGCACCACGATCTTGGCGATGGTGCCTTCGTCGACTGCCTCGACTTCCATGGTCGCCTTGTCGGTCTCGATTTCCGCGATCACATCGCCGGACTTGACCTTGTCGCCTTCCTTCTTGAGCCATTTGGCCAGATTGCCCTTTTCCATCGTGGGCGAAAGCGCGGGCATGAGAATATTGATTGGCATTTGTCAGTGACCTTGTTGCGACCGCGGCGTTGTGTTGCCCGTATCGGTCGGCCGCGCGATTTCGGCTTCGAACATATCGATGATCTGCTTCAGCGCCTGTTCTTCGGTGTAGTCGGTCTCACGCGCAAAGGCGCGCGCGGCGTGTCGTGCGATGTCGACGAGCAGCAGGCCCCACATCTCCGGCTCCTCGAAGGCGCGCATGAACGCGATCGAGAGGCCGCCGTCGAGAACAAATGCGCGGAGCACTTCGGTAGCGTCGTCGCGACCGATGACGTCAGGCGGTAAAGGCTGTTCTCTGGGACCAGCCATGGCTCACCGATAGCAAACGGCCTTGGCGGCTTCGACCACCTCGGCCACCGAAGGCAATGCGAGCTTCTCGAGATTGGCCGCATACGGCATCGGCACATCCTTGCCTGAGACCCGTGCGACCGGCGCATCGAGATAGTCGAAGGCATGCTCCATCAGCCGCGCCGCGATTTCAGCGCCGACACCGCTCTGCTGCCAGCCCTCTTCCACCGTGACGGCGCGTCCGGTCTTCTTGATGGACTCGACGAGGGTCTCGGTGTCCATCGGGCGCAGGGTGCGCAGATCGATGACCTCGGCTTCGATGCCTTCACCGGCGAGTTCTTCGGCGGCCTTCAGCGCATAGGTCATGCCGTTGGACCACGAGATGATCGTGACGTGCTGCCCCGAACGCACCACGCGCGCCTTGCCGATCGGCACGATGTAATCGTTCAATTTCGGCACTTCGCCGGAATGGCCGTAGAGCACCTCGTTTTCGAGGAAGATCACCGGATTGGGATCACGGATCGCAGCCTTCAGCAGGCCCTTGTAGTCGGCGGCCGAGAACGGCGCGACCACCTTCAGGCCCGGGATATGCGAATACCAGCCTGAGTAGTCCTGGCTGTGCTGGGCAGCGACGCGCGCGGCCGCACCATTCGGGCCGCGGAAGACGATCGAGCAGCCCATCTGGCCGCCCGACATGTACAGCGTCTTCGCCGCGGAATTGATGATCTGGTCCATCGCCTGCATGGCGAAGTTGAAAGTCATGAACTCCACGATCGGCTTTAGGCCCGCCATCGCGGCACCGACGCCGATGCCGGCAAAGCCATGCTCGGTGATCGGGGTATCAATCACGCGCCGCGCGCCGAATTCCTGCAACAGGCCCTGGCTGACCTTGTAAGCGCCCTGATATTCCGCGACTTCCTCCCCCATCAGGAACACGTCCGGATCCCTGCGCATTTCCTCCGCCATGGCATCGCGCAGCGCTTCGCGGACGGTCATCGTCACCATCTCGGTGCCTTCAGGCACCTCCGGATCAGGCTCGGCCACCGCCTTCGGCGCGGCAGGCGCTTTCGGCTCCGGCTTCGGCTCATCCTTGGGCTGGGGAGCCTCCGCCTTGGCTTGTGCGGGTGGTGCCGACTCCGCAGCCTTCTCCTGCTTTGCCGGTGCCGCCGCCTTGCCAAGATCGGCCGCGCTCTCGCCATCGGCAAGAATGGTGGCGATCGGCGTATTGACGGCAACGTCGGCAGTGCCCTCGGGGATCAGGATCTTGCCGAGTGTCCCCTCATCGGTGGCCTCGACTTCCATCGTCGCCTTGTCGGTCTCGATTTCGGCGATCACATCGCCCGATTTGATCGGCTCGCCCTCTTTCTTCAGCCATTTGGCAAGGTTGCCCTTTTCCATGGTGGGCGAGAGCGCAGGCATCAAAACTTGAATAGGCATAACAGCTCCGGAAAGATCAGCTTGCGCTCTTAGCGATAAACATCGGTGTAAAGTTCGGATGGATCCGGCTCGGGATCGTGCTGGGCGAAATCGGCCGCGTTGTTGACGATCTCGCGCACCTCGGCGTCGAGCGCCTTCAATTCCTGCTCGTTCATGCCATTGGCCAACAGCCGGTTACGAACCTGCTCGATCGGATCGTGCTCGTGGCGCACCTTCTCGACCTCCTCGCGAGTCCGGTATTTTGCCGGATCGGACATCGAATGGCCGCGGTAGCGGTAGGTCTGCATTTCCAGGATGTAGGGGCCCTTGCCTTCGCGGCACCAGGCGATCGCCTCTTCGCCGGCAGCCTTGACGGCGCGCACATCCATGCCGTCGATCTGCTTGCCGGGAATGTTGAAGGAAGCTCCCCGCTTGGAAAAATCGGTCTGCGCCGACGAACGGACCACCGAGGTGCCCATCGCGTAGCGGTTGTTCTCGATGACATAGACGACCGGGAGCTTCCACAGCTCCGCCATGTTGAAGCTCTCGTAGACCTGGCCCTGGTTGGCGGCGCCGTCGCCGAAATAGGTGATGCTGACGAAATCATTGCCGCGGTAGCGATTGGCGAACGCAAGACCGGTGCCGAGCGAGACCTGTGCGCCGACGATGCCATGACCGCCGAAGAAATTCTTCTCCTTGCTGAACATGTGCATCGAGCCGCCCTTGCCGTGGGAATAGCCGCCGCGGCGACCGGTCAATTCGGCCATCACGCCCTTGGCATCCATTCCCGTCGCCAGCATGTGACCGTGATCCCGATACCCCGTTATGACCTCGTCGCCCTGCTTGAGCGCCATCTGCATGCCGACAACGACAGCTTCCTGGCCGATATAAAGATGGCAAAAGCCGCCGATTGCGCCCATGCCGTAGAGCTGCCCGGCCTTCTCCTCGAACCGGCGGATCAGCAGCATGTCGCGCAGCGCGGCCAACTCCTGTTCACGGGTAAATTCCGGCGGAGAATCGCTCCCTTTTTCCTGCCCTGATTCTTTTACGGCGGTCTTTTTGGGTGCGGCCATGGTCATTCCGGATAAGAGAGTGAAGGAGCCCTCTCTAGCCCAACTCAAACCGCCTTGAAAGGATTGCGTGCGCTGTTGAAAGTTTGGATATGCCGCACTGCAACGTGATACGAAATTTTCGTGATCGAATTCGCCGTGTTTTGAAATTTGAAGATATCGCGCGCCTTTTGCGACCTGTCTGGCCCGATCTCGCAGGACAAATACAGCCGAAATCAAGCCAACGTGTGAATCCTAATTCGGATTGATCCGGACCAGATCATGCGGATTGACGTAGTCGAGTTGATAGCGCGCCCGCTCATCGAGCATATCGGGATCGACGCGATCCGACCGCAGCAACGAAACACGCTGTTCGATGTGGGCGCGCTCCTGCTTCAGCCGGGCGAGCTCGGAGGTCAGGGCGATGATCTCCTGGTCGAGCTCCTGCTGGGCATTCAACCCATACTTGCCGGTATAGGCGTTGACCCAGAAATAGCCGATCAGCGCCGCCGCCATCACGTAAAGGGCGAGTCCGGTAAGGAAGGATTTGAGGCGGCTGCGGGAGACCATGAATCGCAGGATGCGACCGTCTGGTTAATGCAAAGCTAAAGCCCGGCCCTGATTAAATCAGAACCGGGCTCGAAAACGCTATTGGGAGCCTCCCGCGCCGTTCGGCGGCGTTATTTGTGATAGCGCGCCACGAAGGCCGCATAGGCGTCGATATATTGTTTCAACACCGCCTGCAGCGACTCCTTGATCAACTCACCCTTGTCGTCGAACGCGTCGCCGACGCCGTTGAGGTAGATTTCAGGCTGCCCCAGGATCGATCCGGAAATGCCGGGCAGGATATTCTGCAGATGCTTGGCCGCGCTGACGCCGCCCAGCGGGCCCGGCGAGTTGCTGACGATGCCGATCGGCTTGCCGAGGAACGAGCTCTTGCCATAGGGCCGCGAGGCGACGTCGATCGCATTCTTCAGCACACCCGGAATCGAGCGGTTGTATTCCGGCGTCACGAACACGACGCCATTCGATTTCTGGATCTTGTCGCGGAAGGCCAGCCAGTCTGCCGGCGGCTCGGCTTCCAGGTCCTGGTTGAAGAACGAGATGTCATGCAGCGTGATGACGTTGAGCTTCAGCGTATCAGGCGCCAGCTTGGCCAGCGCATTGGCGATCTTGAGCGTGAAGCTCTCTTTGCGGAGGCTGCCGACGATGACGGCGATATCGTGGGTGCTCATGACATATCCCTTTCGGAGGTCTGGAAGGCTGGGGTTGAACCTAACCAAATCCGAAAAGGATGCAAGTGCATGAATGCCGAAATTGAAGGCGCTTTACTCACCGCCGGCAGAAAAGAACAGGCCGCCCATCCAGAGGGCCTGTTCTGGCAAATCTCATTCGCTGATGATCAGATCACCGGATTCCAGGCCGATGGGATCAGGCGGTACTTCGTGCCGTTCTTCTCGACATGGCCGATGCAGGGGAAGCCGAAATGGAAGCCGACCACCGTCGCCTTCTCCGCCGCCGCCATGTCGTAAAATTTGTGACGGGTTTTCTGCGCCAGTTCGGGCTCGGCGTCATACATCACGTGCCAGTCCGGATTGCGCAGGAAGAATTCGGGGATGTTGGTGACGTCGGACTGGATCAGGATTTTCGAATTGCCCGAGGCGACGGCGAAGCTGGTATGGCCGGGCGTATGGCCCGGCGTCGCGATCGAGGTGATGCCGGGCGCGACTTCCTTGTCCCAGTCATATTTCGTCACCTTGGACTCGATGCCGGCGAAGATCTTTTTCACCGTGGCGAAATAATTCTTCATCAGATCGGTCTTGGCCTTGGCCGCATTCTCCTCGCTGGTCCAGAACGCCCAATCGACCGCAGGCACCATGATCTCGGCGTTCGGATACGCCATCGAACCGTCGGCCGCGCGGATGCCGTTGATATGATCGGGATGCAGATGTGACAGCAGCACGACGTCGACACTCTTGGGATCGGCGCCAGCGGCCGCCAGGTTTTGCAAGGTACGGCCGATTGCGCCCTTGGTCGGCTCGAGATTGACAACGCCGTTACCGGTGTCGATCAGCACCAGCTTGCTGCCGGTATTGATGAGCTGCGGATTGAACGGCACCGTCACCATGCCTTTCGGCATGTAGGAAGCTTCCGCTTCGGCAAGCGCTTCAGCCTTCGGGACGTTGGTCACGAAGGCGTCAGGCATCGGAAACGACCGCACACCGTCATTGATCGAGGTGCACTCGTAGCTTCCGACCTTGTATCGATAAAAGCCGGGCGCCTGGGCGCCAGCCGGCGGCTCCGAAGCGCGTACCGGCGTTACGGATGAAGTCAAGGCGCCTGCAACACCTGCAGCGGCGCCGGCCAAAAGATGACGGCGATTGAGCTCGATCATGACGAATTCTCCCATCCTCCAGGCGCCCTGATTTGCGCGGGCGTTCGCGGGGCGGAAATGTCACCTCGTCGAAAGCCGAAAGCAAGTCACCTTGAGCCTGCCGCAAGCTCACACTTATGTGCGATGATGCGGCGCAAACGGATTTTTACCGGTTCTAGCCGCTCCTAATTAGCACCGATCAGGAATGCGGCCGGACGAACGCCTGCGATCTCAGGTCTTGGTCCCGGCCTGCTCGCCAACGACTTGATCGTCGAGCCCCCTGCTCCAGGTCGAGGGCCTGCCTTCGAACGCAGATTTGGCACGCTTGGCCAGCCAGTAGGAATAAGGCGGCGGGACCAGCTTGAATTCAGGGTCGGCGCCGAGTTTTTGCGCCGCATCCATCGGCCAGTTCGGATTGTAGATCAGCTCGCGCGCCAGTGCGGTAAGGTCGGCACGGCCTTCGCGCAGGATGGCCTCGGCCTGATCGGCATGCACGATATGCCCGACGGCCATGGTCATGATGCCGGCCTCCTTGCGGATCTTCTCCGCATAGGGCACCTGGTAGCCGTATTTCCTGGCGCGCACGCTATCCATCGGCGAATAGGCCAGCGTGCCGCCCGACGAGCAGTCGATGACGTCGACGCCCTTGGGCTTCAACAGCCGGGCAAGCCGCACGCTTTCGTCCGGTCCCCATCCAGCATCGTCCTCGCAGGACAGGCGCATGAACAGCGGCTTGTCAGCCGGCCACACCGCGCGCACGCATTCAGCGACCTCGATCGCAAACCGCATCCGGTTCAGTTCAGAACCGCCATACTCATCGGTCCTGATATTGGCGGCCGGCGAGAGAAACTGATGGATCAGGTAGCCATGGGCGCCGTGAATCTCCAGCACGTCGAAACCGGCCGCGTTGGCGCGGGCCGCCGCGTCACCCCATTTGACGGCGAGATCGCGTACCTCGTTATGCGACAATGCGCGCGGCACCGGCGATTTCTCGCTATGCGGCACCGCGCTCGGCGCCACCAATTCCCATCCGTCCCAATCGAAGATTTCCGGCTCGTCGCCACGCAATGGCTTGCCGCCCTCCCACGGCCGCGTCAGCCGCGCCTTGCGCCCGGAGTGGCCGAGCTGGATTCCGGCCACCGCGCCGTGCATCTTGATGAACGCCGCACAGCGCGAAAGGTTTGGAATGAAGGCGTCGTCCCACAGGCCGGTATCGCCGACGGTGCCGCAGCCGTTGCGCGCCACCTTGGTCGATTCCATGATGACCAGCGCGGCGCCGCCTTGCGCATATTTGCCGGCATTGACGAGATGCCAGTCGGTCGCGAAGCCCTCGACCGCCGAATATTGATGCATCGGCGCCACCACGACCCGGTTCTTCAACCGGACGCCGCGAATATCGAGCGGTGAGAACAGCACGGGCTGCGTCATTGCGTTCAACTCCTGACCGTCGGGTTCAACGGCAATGATCGAACGGTCTGTCCCGGTTAAGCAAGCGCCTTCAACGCCGAGCGGCCGGCATATTTCGCCTGGCTTCCCAATTCCTGCTCGATCCGCAGCAATTGATTGTACTTGGCGGTACGGTCGGACCGCGCCAGCGAACCGGTCTTGATCTGCCCGCAATTGGTCGCGACCGCGAGATCGGCAATGGTGGAATCCTCTGTCTCGCCGGAGCGGTGCGACATGACGGCGGTGTAGCCGGCCTTGTAGGCCATCTCGATCGCGCTCAGCGTTTCCGTCAGCGTGCCGATCTGGTTGACCTTGACCAGAATGGAATTGGCGCGGCCGTTCTTGATGCCGTCGGCCAGCCGGATCACGTTGGTGACGAACAGGTCGTCACCGACCAGCTGGCACTTGCCGCCGATCAGGTCGGTCAATTCCTTCCAGCCTTCCATGTCGTCTTCCGACATGCCGTCCTCGACGGTGACGATCGGATAGCGCGAGACCAGATCGGCGAGATATTTGGCCTGCTCCGAGCGCGAGCGGGTCTTGTTCTCGCCGCCATAGACGTAAGCGCCATCCTTGAAGAATTCGGTCGCGGCGCAGTCCAGCCCGAGCATCACATCGCCGCCCGCCTTGTAGCCGGCCTTGCCGATCGCCGACATGATGAATTCGAGCGCGGCATCGGCGGTCGGCAGGTTCGGAGCAAAACCTCCCTCGTCGCCGACATTGGTATTGTGGCCCGCCTTTTTCAGTTCGCCGCGTAGCGTGTGGAAGATTTCCGAGCCGCAGCGCAGCGCGTCGGCGAAGGTCTTGGCTCCCACCGGCAGGATCATGAATTCCTGGAAGTCGATCGGGTTGTCGGCATGCACGCCGCCGTTGATGATGTTCATCATCGGCACCGGCAGGGTCCGCGCCGAGGTGCCGCCGACATAGCGGTAGAGCGGCATGTCGAAGGATTCCGCGGCGGCCTTGGCACAGGCCAGCGACACGCCGAGAATGGCATTGGCGCCGAGCCGGCTCTTGTTGGGGGTGCCGTCCAGTTCGATCATGGTCTCGTCGATCTGGACCTGTTCCTCGACCGCCATGTCGCTCAGGGCCTCGAAGATTTCACCATTGACGGCCTCGACCGCCTTCTGGACGCCCTTGCCGAGATAGCGGCTCTTGTCGCCGTCACGCAATTCGACCGCCTCATGGGCGCCGGTCGAAGCCCCCGACGGCACCGCGGCGCGGCCAAGCGAGCCGTCTTCCAGCACAACATCGACTTCGATGGTCGGATTGCCGCGGCTGTCGAGGATTTCGCGGCCGATGATATCGACGATGGCGGTCATGGGAGCCTCATTTGCTGGGTCGGTTGGGGTGGACTTTCGGCGGTGCTTCTACCGCAAGGGATGGAGACGGAAAAGGCCGGGTGACGGCGACGGCATCATTGGGGTAAGCCTCTGCCGGTTCTGATGAAATCAGAACCGGGCTCTAGGTTTTTTGTTTTGACGCGTTTTCTTCACGCGAACCGGTGTCCACTTCGCTCGAAAACGCTATGAGACCAAAAACGGAGATTGTCATGGCCAGGAAGACCCGCACCCCGCCGAAACCATCTGATCTGCAGCTTGGCCGCGCGGTCGAATGGCCCGCTACACCAGAACAAGCCAAGCTCGATCGCGTTCCCAATCCTCAAGCAGATACGAATTATGTGGTGCGATTCACCGCGCCGGAGTTCACCTCGCTCTGCCCGATCACCGGACAACCCGACTTCGCCCATCTCGTCATCGATTATGTGCCGGGCCAATGGCTGCTGGAATCGAAATCGCTGAAGCTTTATGTCGCCAGCTTCCGCAACCACGGCGCTTTTCACGAGGACTGCACGGTTGCGATCGGCCGGCGCATCGCATCCGAGATCAAGCCGAAATGGCTGCGGATCGGCGGCTACTGGTATCCGCGCGGCGGCATCCCGATCGACGTGTTCTGGCAAACCGGCCGACTGCCAAAAGACGTGTGGGTGCCCGAACAGGGCGTCGCGCCCTATCGCGGACGCGGCTGACCGACAATAAACCTTTGCAGATGGGGCGAGCAGCTTGGGTCGCAAGCAGATCTCCGCGATCTCGCGGCGCCGAGCGCCCGAGTCATGCATGAACCATTTGCGCCATCAAAAAATGGAGGGCGCAGGAAGTGCCGGGTGCCCGTTGCACCCGCAGCCTCGCGTGGTGGGAAAATAACACGCGAGTTAGTCACCACAGGTTCACCGGGTCATCCGGCACTCCCTGCGCGATGGTTTTAACGGTTTCCTCCGCGCTCTCCTTGGCGACCGGGCTTTGTTGTCACCATCACCTGTGTGATGCAGGCGACATTACTTGCGTAATGCGCCGATCATCACGAGCTTGACGCCAGCGTCGGGGCGTCAGGACCACACGGCTTCGCCGTCCGCAGCCTCGTCGCTCGTCCGCGCGCTACTGGCACGCGCCGACGCTGCCGCGTCCACCGCATCCCAAACCCTACGTCCGTGACGATCGCGAAACGCCCCTCGATCGGGAATGGGATGGCGCGAGATAAGCCGGTGATTTGGCTCAAATGGAAAGAGAGATATTTTTGAAAGCGGGGCTGGACATGCAAGCTCCGAAACGACCCGTCGGGCAAATCAGATGTTGAAAAAGGCGCATCACGGAAGGTGACGCCAGCGCACGGCACTTCACAATCATTCAAAATTAGTCTGCCAATCCCTCAACAGACATTCGCTGGTGCCTTCCACGAAATTGACGTCCGCAGAGAGATGGGTTGCGGCGATCGCCTCCAATCTCGCGAAGCGAGCCTTTGCTCAAGGATTGGCATTTTATCGGAAAGCCGAGGTCTAAAGGCGGGGAATCCAACCCGGACGGCTCAACAGATATTTGACCATCGGCGGCGGAATGCTGAGCGCTTCGGCTATCTCAAACTCATCCTTCGGCAATCCCGCAAGGATCGATGCTTCGCTCTTGCTTCGGACCTTGGAAAGCCACTCCGGATCAACGACCACGGCACGTCCCACGGCAACCAGATCAGCGCCGACTTTGATGGCCCCCTCGGCATCCGCACAGGTTTTAATCCCGCCGCTTGCCATGACCGCGCTGCGGCCGGCTATAATGCGGGAAAATTCCGTGATGGGGCTTTCTTCCAGCGTATAAGTCTTCTTGGCCGCACTGTCATAGACACGAACCTCTCCCGTCGGTCTATTCACCCGATAATCATCGAGCGAAACGGAGATGTAGTCGAGATTCAACCTGGCAAGTTCGCCACAAAGCAATTTGGCGTCATCGAGCGTATAACCGTCGGACTCGGCCTCGAAGGGCGTAATGCGAAACCCCGCGATCAGCTTTGGACCGAGGGCATCGCGGACGGCCTGCGCAACAGCGAGAGGAAAGTTCATGCGCTTTGAAAGCGAGCCTCCCCAATGATCGACGCGCTGATTGGCCCGCGGGGAGAAAAACTGATGAACCGCGTAGTGGTTGGCTCCGTGAACCTCAACGCCGTCGAAACCGGCTTTTCGGGCGAGGGAAGCGGCCTCTCCAAAGCTTGCAATCAGGTTTCCGACCTCATCGGTTGTCATCGCCCGTGGCGTCTTTGATCCCGGACGCAACGACGCGATCGCAGACGGCGCACGCAGAGACTGCTCGCCTATCAACTCGGGTCGAGCAATGCGGCCGCCATCATATATTTGGAGGATCGCAAGACCTCCTGCAGCACGCATCGCTTCAGCGAGCCGGCGAAGGCTGGACAAGTGTCCATCATGTGTCGCACCGACTCCCCGCCAGGAGCGGCCGTCTTGTGCAACGTAAGTGGCGGAAGAGATGGTAGCTCCGAATCCGCTGGCAGCACGTCGCCGGACAAATTCGAGTTCGCTCTCGGTAGCGGTCCCGTCTTCGTGGGAAGAGTTGGTCGTCAGCGGAGCAATGACGAACCGATTTGCGATCTCTTGCCCACTGTTGAACCGCAAAGGAGACCAGACAACCATCGATTAGACCTCCAGTATCTGCAGAGCCGGGCTACATCGAACACAAACCCGTTCACCGGCAACTCGATGAAGCGCTCGACATGCCAAAATCAGATACTCGACAATCATCGAGGCCTCAAGCCAATCGCCTGCCCCGCTCCATGTTACGGGCCTTTCGAAGCTGTCTGGTTAAGCCCGCCGTTTCAATGAAAGATGCGCCCGGAATCGATGACGACAGTCTGGCCGGTCATGGTCTCGGTGCGGCACATGGCGACCACCATGTCGGCGCAGTCGTCCTTGTCAGCGGGCTTCTTCAGCAGCGAGCCCGATGCGGAGCGCTCGATCTGCTCGGACCGGAGATTGGCCGTCGCGCGCGTGCCGTCCAAGAGACCCGGCGCCACGCAGTTGACGAGTGTCTCGGGCGCCAGCGCCACCGCCATGCAACGCGTCAGATGAATGAGCCCCGCCTTCGACACGGCATAGGCGATGGAAGAGCCGGTTGGGCTGAGCCCTGCGACTGACGCAATGTTGATGATGCGGCCTCGCCCCTGGGCCTTCATGATGGGAGCTACCGCCTTGGTCAGGCGCATCGGCCCCGTCAGGTTGATGGCCATGATCCTGTCCCATACCTCCAGCGTCAGATTGTCGAGATCACCGAAGGGAATCGAGACGTTGTAAGCGGCGTCATTGACCAGAATATCAAGCCGGCCGAAGGCCTGGGTTACCTCGCCGACCAGCCGATCGACAGCCGCGCCGTCGGCTATGTCACAAGCGAAAGCTTGAGCGTTGATTTGATGGCGCGACGTCAGTTCGCTGGCGACGCTTTCCGCCTGGTCGCGGCTGCGAGCGTAGATGACGGCGATATGTGCGCCTTCCTGCGCGAGCGCGTGGCAGATGCGCTGCCCCAGCCCGCCATTGCCGCCCGTCACCAGTGCAACCATGCCCTTCAGGTCCATCGCTTCTCTCCTCCGATTACGAATGCGCGGTCGCATCGCCGCCGCCCACATTGACTTGATACCCTGCCGCGCCGTCGGTGCCATTGACAAGGAACGGCGGGCCATTTAAAAAGACTGATCAGTCAGTTTTATTTAGATGCCGAAAATCAGCCAGGCCCAGCGTGACGCCCGCCAGCATCAGATCCTGGATGCTGCCCTCGCCTGTTTTTCGGAGAATGGTTTTCATCAAACCGGCATGGCCGACATCGTGAAGCGATCCGGCCTCAGCCACGGTGCGGTCTATCTCTATTTCCAATCCAAGGATGACATCATCGAAGCGCTCGCTGTCGATCGTCATCGGCAGGAAGCGATCCGGAGCGCGGTGACGGATCAGGTCGAGGAGCCGATTGCGGCCCTTCGTGCCCTTGTGCGGGCCTATGCGCGCTGGCTGACCGATCCCGGTGCAACGCTTATTCAGAGAGTCGGCGTTAACGGCTGGTCCGAAGCATTGCGGAACGAGCGCGTCCGTGCCGGGGTCGTCGAGGGCATCGAGGCGCCCCGTCGCCTGATTACGGACCTGATCGAATCCGCGCAGTCCAGGGGATTGTGGTCCCGACACACAAATCCCGATGCCATTGCCCGGACCCTGATCGCCCTGTTTCAGGGCCTTCTGCTGCAGAAGGTCTGGAACCAGCCTCTCGACATCGATGCCATCGTCGGCACGGTCGACCAGATGCTCGACGCACTTGCGACAGCTCAAGCACCGATCAAGCCCCGCAAACAAAAAAGGCCCTGAACGATGATCGTTCAGGGGTTGCTCGCCGGAACAGGTGCGGGTCTCGCAGGCGGATTTACCTCGGGACTGCTCGGCGTAAGCCCCGGCGGCGGATTGGTGGTCTTTTCAGTACTCCTGCTCGGAGCCGAGCAGCATGTAGCGCAGGGAATTTCACTGGTTGCGCAGATTCCTCCGACAAGCCTGTCAGGGATAAAGAGATATCGGGAAGCGGGCAGCCGCAGTCCGCTCCGCTGGCTCGTCATGCTGGCGTTCGGTTTCATTGTCGGCGGCCTCGTCGGAGCGTTCGCCGCGAATCTTGTTTCGAGTCCGGTCCTGCAATGGGCGTACGTCGGCTATCTCGTTCTGCTCGACGTCATGTTGATCCTGCGGCGGGAGCAGAAGGCAGAGGAGCCCGTTTCCGCCTCGGCGCGGCCCGACCTGCATTGGGCTCCGTTGCTTGCGGTCGGCCTGTTCGCCGGACTGTCCTCGGGATTCCTGGGGATCGGCGGCGGACTGGCGACTGTTGTCGGGCTCAGTGCGATATTGCGCGTTCCACAACACCAGGCTCAGCTGGTCAGCCTTGTCCTCTCCCTCGTTCCAACGACGATCCCATCTGCCTGGGTTTACTGGACGCAAGGGTGGTCGGCGCCGTGGCCGGTCCTGGCCGGCGTGATCATCGGGCTCATGGCTGGAACCGATCTCGGAGCACGACTGGCCAATCGCATCCGTCGCCCGGCGCTCCATGCGACGATGGTCTTCTTCGTCTCGGCGATGGCGGTCTACATGGCTTACAAAGCGCTTTCCTGATTGCGATCGCAAATCAGCGCATCGCGCTTCTCACGCCATGGAGCTCAATCCTTCGATTAATCTTTGGACGATTAATCTTTGGCGATCGCATCGAAAGCCATCAGCCGCCGCACCAATCCCTCGAACTCGCGCAGCGGCACCATGTTGGGACCGTCTGACGGCGCGTGATCGGGATCGGGATGGGTCTCGATGAAGACACCGGCGACGCCGACCGCGACCGCGGCGCGCGCCAGTACCGGCACGAATTCGCGTTCACCGCCCGATGACGTGCCCTTCCCGCCGGGCTGCTGCACCGAATGGGTCGCATCGAAAATCACCGGTGCGCCGGTGGTGCGCGCCAGGATCGGCAATGCCCGCATGTCCGACACCAACGTGTTGTAGCCGAACGATGCGCCGCGCTCGGTCACCAGCACATTGGCATTACCGGCGCCGGTGATTTTCGCCACCACATTGGCCATGTCCCATGGCGCCAGGAATTGACCCTTCTTGACATTGACGACCTTGCCGGTCGCAGCCGCCGCCAGCAGCAAATCGGTCTGCCGGCACAGGAATGCCGGGATCTGCAGGACGTCCACCGCCTGCGCGACTTCGGCGCATTGCGACACCTCGTGCACGTCGGTGAGCACGGGTAATCCAAGCGAAGAACGGATTTCGGCAAAGATCGGCAGCGCCTGCTTCAAGCCAACACCGCGCGCGGCGGCGGCGCTGGTGCGGTTGGCCTTGTCGAACGAGGTCTTGTAGACGAGTCCGATGTTGAGCCGGCTTGCGATCTCCTTGAGCGCGGAGGCCACCTCCAGCGCATGCGCACGGCTTTCGAGCTGGCACGGACCTGCGATGAGCGAGATCGGCAGATCATTGCCGAATTTGACGGCTCCGATCCCGACCACCGGCGCGGCTGAGCTATTGGCGTTCAAGCTATCGTCCTTTCGGCGCGATCCTGCTTCACAACTGTGATGCGGATTTCATCAAACAGTCATGCCCGCGCTCGTCGCGGGCATCCACGTCTTGGCTTCCCAGATAAAACAAAAGACGTGGATGGCCGGGCGAAGGCAAGCGGAAGCGACGCCGTTCTTCGAACGGCTATGCCCGGCCATGACCAGCGTGTGGCCTATCCAAACGAATCCACTCCAGCGGATCCTTAATCACTTCACCGCCGAGAACGAGGTCGGCACCAGAAGCTGGTTGACGATATTGGCAACGATCTGGCCGTCTTCCTCGGTCTTGGCGCGGGCCGAGATCCATTCCGGATCGCTCTGGAACGCGGTCCATTTCTTGTCGCGGTCGGCGAGCGACTCCCAGGCCAGCATGTAAGTCAATTCGTGGTTGGATTCGCCGACCAGCGTGGTGAAGAAGCCGGCCTGCTTGATGCCGTGCTTTTCCCAGAGTTTCAGCGTGATGGTGTCGAAGCGCTTCATGAGCGCCGGCAGCCGGCCGGGCAGGCAACGGTAGATGCGCATTTCGTAAATCATGGGTAGTTAACCTCCCTGTTCTTGCGCGGCGTTTATAGCCGTTGGCACGAGAGCTGTCTTGGTCTGTCTGACCGCAGATGAGGGCTAGACCAGCCGGCTCTGCACCACGGCCGCCTGAATAAAGGAGGCAAACAGCGGATGCGGCTCAAATGGCCGTGACTTCAATTCGGGATGGAATTGCACGCCGATGAACCAGGGATGGTCTTCATATTCGACAATCTCCGGCAGCACCCCGTCGGGCGAAACGCCGGAGAACCGCAAGCCATGCTGCTCCAGCCGATCCTTGTAGGCGGTGTTGACTTCATAGCGGTGACGGTGGCGCTCGGAAATCTCGGTCGCGCCGTCATAGATCCGTGACACCCGGCTGCCGCGCTTGAGCACCGCGGGATAGGCGCCGAGCCGCATAGTGCCGCCGAGATCGCCATTCTGTGCGCGCTTCTCCAGCTCGTTGCCGCGCAGCCATTCCGTCATCAGGCCAACGACCGGCTCCGAGGTCGGGCCGAATTCGGTCGAGTTCGCCTGCTCGATGCCGACCAGATTGCGCGCCGCCTCGATCACCGCCATCTGCATGCCGAAGCAGATGCCGAAATAGGGTACGTTGCGCTCCCGCGCGAACTGTGCGGCGCGTATCTTGCCTTCCGCGCCGCGCTGGCCGAAACCGCCCGGCACCAGGATGCCGTCGACGTGTTCGAGGAACGGTGCCGGATCTTCGTTCTCGAATACCTCGCTCTCGATCCAGTCGAGATTGACCTTCACCTTGTTGGCGATGCCGCCATGCGAGAGCGCCTCGATCAGCGACTTATACGCATCCTTCATGCCGGTATATTTGCCGACGATGGCAATGGTGACGTCGCCCTCGGGATTGCGGATCCGCTCGTTGATCTCGTGCCATTTCTGCAGCGCCGGCGGAATCTTCGGCGCGATGCCGAACGCCGCCAGCACTTCGTCGTCGAGGCCGGCCTCGTGATAGGCCTCCGGCACCGCATAGATATTGTCGACGTCGCGCGCCTCGATGACGGCGCTTTCACGCACATTGCAGAACAGGCCGAGCTTGCGCCGCTCTTCCTTCGGAATCGGACGATCGGTGCGGCACAGCAGGATGTCGGGCTGGATGCCGATCGAGCGCAGCTCCTTGACCGAATGCTGCGTCGGCTTGGTCTTCAATTCGCCGGCGCTGGGGATGAAGGGCAGCAGCGTCAGGTGGATATAGACCGCATGATCGCGCGGCAGATCGTTCTTGAGCTGACGGATGGCTTCGAAGAACGGCAAGCCTTCGATGTCGCCGACGGTGCCGCCGATCTCGACCAGCACGAAGTCATATTCATCATTGCCGTCGAGGATGAATTCCTTGATCGCATTGGTGACGTGCGGAACCACCTGGATGGTGGCGCCGAGATAATCGCCGCGCCGCTCCTTGGTCAGGATGTCCTGGTAGATGCGCCCCGTCGTGATGTTGTCGGCCTTGGTGGCCGGCCGGCCGGTGAAGCGCTCATAATGGCCGAGATCGAGATCGGTCTCGGCGCCGTCGTCGGTCACATAGACCTCGCCGTGCTGATAGGGCGACATCGTGCCGGGATCGAGATTGAGGTAGGGATCGAGCTTGCGAAGGCGGACCTTGTAGCCTCTGGCCTGCAGCAATGCGCCGAGCGCTGCCGAAGCCAAACCCTTGCCGAGCGAGGAAACCACGCCGCCGGTGATGAAAATGTACCGCGCCATGGGACTTTACCTTTAAGCCTGCGGACGTGATTCGCCAAAACGAATCGAAAGCCCGGCCCGAATCCGTCCGGGGCTGTGGGTGACGTAAAAATTACAGTATTTTCAGCGCACTAATGGGGTCTGCTCATGCAAGATGCCAGATGCTATCCTGCATGACTACCCCGCGTTATTGCGACTGCGGAGCCTGCGGGCCGGCGGGCGCCGATTGATTCTGCTGCTGGTCGGACTTTTTCAGCTGGTCCAGGATACCGCCGCTGGTTGGCGGCGTAATCGGCGTGGCGCCTCCGGCCGGCTGCGACTGCGAGGCCGGCGTGCCCAGGATCGATGTCGGCGTGCGGTTGTAGCTCGCCAGCCAGGACAACAGCAGACTGGTCAGGAAAAAGCCTGCGGCAAGGATGGCCGTCGTGCGCGTCAACAGATTGGCGGTCCCGCGGCTGGACATGAAGCCAGCGCCGCCCCCCATGCCAAGGCCACCGCCCTCGGATTTCTGCAGCAGCACGACCGCGATCAGGACCGCGACGATCATGAGGTGAATAACG
Source organism: Bradyrhizobium sp. (assembly GCA_035547995.1). Classification (GTDB taxonomy): domain Bacteria; phylum Pseudomonadota; class Alphaproteobacteria; order Rhizobiales; family Xanthobacteraceae; genus Bradyrhizobium. The sequence continues at coordinate 43,773 of DASZTN010000110.1, forward strand.
ATAACGACAGTCTGCATCTCTACCTTCCGTCGCAAACCGTAAGGAGGCCGGAGTTGCGGCCGCACCTTGGGGGATCGCGGGGTTTTCGAATTGGCGCGGTGTTACACGATCGGATGGGGGTATGTCACCCCTGACACCGCCTGCTCTTTAGTTAAGGACATCCGGCCGCGATCGCAAGAAAGTCGGACGCCTTCAGGCTGGCTCCGCCGACCAGGGCGCCGTTCACATTGGCGATCGCGAGCAATTCAGCTGCATTGGCGGGTTTGACGGAACCGCCATACAGAATTCGCATTCTGGTCCCCTCCCCGTTGAACCGATCGTTGAGCGAATCCCGGATAAATCGATGGACTTGCTCGACATCCTCTACGGTCGGGGTCTGGCCGGTGCCGATCGCCCAGACCGGCTCATAGGCGATGGTCAGCTTGGCCGCGGTCGCCCCGTCCGGGAGCGATCCGGCAAGCTGGGCACCGCAAATCTCGAGCGTCCGGCCCCGGTCGCGCTGTGCTTGGGTCTCGCCGATGCAGACGATCGCTGTCAGCCCGGCCCGCCAGGCGGCCTCCGCCTTCTGCCGGACCAACGCATCTGTTTCACCGTGATCGGTGCGACGCTCGGAATGGCCGACGATCACGGCAGTCGCCCCGGCATCGGCAAGCATTTCGGCGGAGAGATCGCCGGTATGGGCTCCCGATGGCTTCGGGTGGCAGTCCTGCGCCCCGAGCAAAAGCGTTTTCGCCCCGCGCGCCCTTTCGGCAAAGGCCGCAATCAATGTCGCGGGCGGACAGACCAGCAGATCGGCCTTGGCCGCGACCGCTTGGGCACCATTCAGCATGGCCTCGAATTCGGCCATCGAAGCCTTCAGTCCGTTCATCTTCCAATTGCCGGCAATCAGCGGCCGGATGGCGTCGGTCATGTGAAATTCCCGTAATATTTCGTTGCATCGGCTAGCAGAGCTCGCGAAACACTGCCAGAGGCCTGATCTCTCCCATCGTGCCAGTCGGCAGAGCCGCGTCAACGGGCCCATACGGCCGAGGTTGCGACCGGGTGACTGCCACTTTATGATGCTTTATCAGCCCGGTGACGCCCTTTTGCCGAATTCGTGTCCGAGTTCCTCTTGGGTCTATCGGTTCCCCTCCTGCAAATAAGTTGGACCCATGCTTCGAGGAATACGAAAAGCCTCATCAAATTGGCTCGGCAAAAGCATAATGACCGTCGTGATGGGGGTGCTGATCGTCAGCTTCGGCATTTGGGGCATCGCCGATATCTTCCGGGGCTTCGGCCAATCGACCGTGGCCAAGGTCGGCCACACCGAGATTTCGCTCAACGAATTCCGCCAGCTCTACACCGACCGGCTGCAGCAGATCGGCCGCCAGTTCGGCCGTCCGCTGACGCCGGAACAGGCCCGCGCTTTCGGCGTCGACCGTCAGGTGCTGCAGCAAACCATCGCCGAAGCTGCGCTTGACGAGCAGACCCAGCGGCTCGGCCTCGGACAGTCCACGGAGGAGACCAGGCGCACGATCTTCAACGATCCCAATTTCAAGGGCGCCGATGGCAAGTTCGATCCGCAGCGCTTCGAGGCGATTCTCCGGCAGGCCGGTTATACCGAGCAGCGCTACGTCGCCGATCAGCGCAAGGTCTCGCTTCGCCGCCAGCTCGCCGGGACCGTCTCTGCCGGCGTCGGGGTGCCCAAGACCATGATCGAGGCGCTGAGCCGCTTCCAGAACGAGCAGCGATCGATCGAATATATCAAGCTGGGCGCGGCCCAGGCCGGAACGATCGATCCGCCGTCGCCGGAAGTCCTTGCCTCCTATTTCAACGACCACAAGATCCAGTTCCGCGCTCCCGAATACCGCAAGATCGCCTTTGTCGTGGTCACGCCGGAAGAGATCGGCAAGTGGATGGATGTCTCCGATGCTGACGCCAGGAAGCTGTTCGAACAGCGCCGCGACCAGCTCGGCACGCCCGAGAAGCGCGAAGTCTCGCAGATGATGTTTCCCACCATGGAAGAAGCCGCTGCCGCGCGCAGCCGGATCGCCTCGGGGACTTCGTTCGACGACATCGCCAAGGAACGCGGCCTCAAACCGTCCGACGTCGAACTCGGCACGGTCTCGAAGTCCGAAATGATCGACCCGGCGATCGCCGATGCGGCTTTCAAGCTCGCCTCGGGCGATGTGAGCCAGCCGGTGCAGGGCAGATTTGGCGTTGCCCTGGTCAAGGTCGGCAAGATCGATCCCGGCGTCACCGTAACTTACGAAAGCGTGGCGCAGAACCTGAAGCGGGAAATCGCCACCGAGCGCGCCCGTCAAACGGTCGCCGACCTTCGCGACAAGATGGAAGACGCGCGTGCCGGCGGCGCCAGCGTCACCGAGGCCGCGCAGAAGCTGAAGCTTGCGGTCACGACCATCGACGCCGTCGACCGTTCAGGACGGCAGCCTGACGGCCAGCCCGTGACCAGCATTCCGCAGGGCCTCGACGTCGTCAACCAGGCCTTCAACAGCGATGTCGGCGTCGACAACGATCCGATCTCCTATCAGGGCGGCTATGTCTGGTACGACGTGTTGGGCGTCACGCCCGCGCGCGACCGCACGCTCGACGAGGTCAAGGATCAGGTCGAGGCGAAATGGCGCGCCGACCAGATCGACGAACGGTTGAAGGCCAAAGGCTCCGAGATCGTGAAGAAGCTCGAAGCAGGCGGCAAGCTGGCCGACGAGGCCGCCGCCGCAGGCGTGCCGGTCGAGACCGCTGCCAACTTCAAGCGCGAGGACACTCCGGCCGGCCTCCCTGCCACCGTGGTTTCGGCGGCCTTCCGGACGGCCAAGGATGGTGCCGGCCAGACCGCCGCCGGCGTCAATCAATGGATCGTGTTCCGGGTGACCAATATCACTGTGCCGCCCACCGATTTCGCGTCCGACGAAATCAAGAAGCTGAAGGACTCGCTGCAGCGAAGCCTGGAAGACGAGCAGATCACCGAATACGTCTCGAAGCTTCAGAGCAATATCGGTACCTCGATCAATGAAAGCGCCTTTGCGCAGGTCAGCGGCGAGAACAACAACTGAGCAAGGCGCGCGATGGACAACCTCAAACCTATCATCGCAAAGGTCGCGACCGGCGCGACACTGTCACGCGAGGAGGCCGCATCCGCCTTCGATGCCGTGATGTCCGGCGAGGCGACGCCCTCGCAAATGGGCGGGCTGCTGATGGCGCTGCGCGTCCGCGGCGAAACCGTGGACGAGATCACAGGCGCGGTAGCGGCGATGCGCGCCAAGATGCTGCGTGTCAGCGCTCCCGCCGGTGCGGTCGATATCGTCGGCACCGGCGGTGACGGTTCGGGATCGGTCAACGTATCGACCTGCGCCTCGTTCATCGTGGCCGGGGCCGGAATCCCCGTCGCCAAACATGGCAACCGGGCGCTGTCCTCGCGCTCCGGCGCCGCCGACGTGCTGTCGTCGCTTGGGGTCAGGATCGACCTGTCTCCCGATGACGTCGGCCGCTGCATCCGCGAGGCCGGCATCGGCTTCATGTTCGCGCCGGCGCACCACCCTGCCATGAAAAATGTCGGCCCGACCCGGGTCGAGCTCGCTACCCGCACCATTTTCAACCTGCTGGGTCCGCTTTCAAACCCGGCCGGCGTGACGCGACAGATGGTCGGAGTGTTTTCCCGGCAATGGGTACAGCCGCTGGCGCAGGTGCTGAAGAATCTGGGCGCGGAATCCGTGTGGGTGGTTCACGGCTCCGATGGTCTCGACGAGATCACCCTCACCGGCCCGACTTTCGTTGCCAGCCTCGAAAACGGCAACATCCGCACTTTCGAGGTGACGCCGGAACAAGCCGGCCTGTCCCGTGTTGCTGGCGAAGCGCTGAAGGGCGGCGATGCCGCGGCCAATGCTGTCGCGCTGCAGGGCGTGCTGGACGGCAAGCCGAGCGCGTTTCGCGACGTCGCGCTGCTGAATGCCGCCGCAGCATTGATCGTGGCCGGCCGCGCCAGGACCTTGGAAGAAGGGGTTGCGATCGGCCGCGAAGCCCTCGACAGCGGAGCCGCCGCCGCGCGGCTCAAGCAATTGATCGCCGTCTCCAACCGCTAGTCCCGGGATAAGGCGCCATGTCCGACATCCTGACCAAGATCGAGGCTTACAAGCGCGAGGAGATCGCCGCCGCCAAGCGCGCGCACCCGCTCTCGACCCTCGAAGCGCTGGCGCGAACGGCACCGCCGGCGCGCGGCTTTGTCCGCGCCATTCGCAACAAGCTCGGCCGCGGCGAATATGCGCTGATCGCCGAGGTGAAGAAGGCCTCGCCTTCCAGGGGCCTCATTCGCGCCGATTTCGATCCGCCCGCGCTTGCCAGGGCCTACGAGGCCGGCGGCGCAGCCTGCCTCTCGGTGCTGACGGACACGCCCTCGTTCCAGGGTCATCTCGATTTCATGGTGGCGGCCCGCAATGCGACCAGCCTGCCGGTGCTGCGCAAGGATTTCATGTTCGACACCTATCAGGTGGTCGAGGCCCGCGCGCACGGCGCCGACTGCATCCTGATCATCATGGCCGCGCTCGACGATGGCGCGGCGCGCGACATCGAGGAAGCGGCGCTTGCGAACGGCATGGATGTGCTGATCGAGATTCATGACCGCGCCGAGCTCGACCGTGCCCTCAAGCTGCGTTCGCCGATGATCGGAATCAACAATCGTAACCTGCGGACCTTCGAGACCACGCTGGCGACCAGCGAAGCGCTGGCTCCGCTGGTTCCCGGCGATCGCCTGCTGGTCGGTGAAAGCGGCATCTTCACGCCAGCCGATCTTGCCCGGCTGTCGCGGGTCGGCATTTCGACCTTCCTCGTCGGCGAAAGCCTGATGCGACAGGCGGATGTCACCGCGGCGACCCGGGCGCTGCTGGCGCGCGACGACACTTCCCACGCCGGCTCACGCTGAAATGGCGCGCAAACCTGCCAGCACAAAAAGCGCCCTCACCCATATCGACACGAAGGGTGAAGCGCGGATGGTCGACGTCTCGGAGAAGCCCGCGACCGAGCGCCTTGCGATCGCCGAAGGCCGCGTCGTCATGAGCAGGGCGACGCTGGAATTGATCGAAAGCGGCAATGCCAAAAAAGGTGACGTGCTCGGCACGGCACGGATCGCCGGCATCATGGCCGCCAAACGCACCTCCGAGCTGATCCCGCTATGCCATCCGCTGGCGCTCTCAAAGGTCACGCTCGACATTGAACCTGACCGGAAGCTGCCCGGATGCATCGTGCGGGCCACCGTCAAGGTGACCGGGCCGACCGGCGTCGAGATGGAAGCACTGACCGCGGTATCGGTCGCATGCCTGACGATCTACGACATGATCAAGGCCGCCGAACGCGGCGTCCGCATCGAAGGCATTCATCTCGTCGAGAAACACGGCGGCAAGTCCGGGCACTATCAGGCCGGCGCTTGAGCGCGATCCCGAACAGACAAGCTGGGTGCTAACCGGCGAGGCGATGGCGCTCCCGGTACGCCCGAGTCTTCATCCGGTTCCCACATAGCGTCGACATGCACCAGCGCCGCGTCGCCGGTTTCGACCGGTCGAAGAACACCCTCCGACATTCATCGGCTGCACACATCTTCAGCCGATCGAGCGTTCCATTGACCGAACCATTATAGAACTCGGCGACAATCACAGACAGGCCCGCGAGAGCGTCGTCGCGAACCGCCGCCAACGTCAATCCGTGAGCGCCCCCCGCTTCCGCAACGAGCGGAAACGACTTCAGCGTCTCATTGAGCGAGCCGGCGACACGTCGATTTTTGCGCCGCTCGCCGGGGTCACATTGCAGATAGGCGCGAAGGTCAGCTCGCAGACGCAATGCGATCGCATGCATCTCCGGCGTGATCTTCGCACCACTTCGCGACAGGCCGCGCTCCGCCATCCAGGCGGCCAGTTCCCCGGCATCCTTCAGCTCATCGCTCTGCCGATGTTGCGTGCCGTGATGGATGAAGTGCCTGACATCGAGCGAATTGGCGAAATCGTAGAGATTGGCCAGCTCGTCTGGAACCTTGAATTTTCTCGATTGCTTGGACATGAAACCAGTAAATCACTTTTACCTGTGTCTTGCAATCGACACCGGTATATTTATTTTGCTGGTGTCAAAAATTCGCAGGAGGCCGCCATGAGCAGGGAAGCAACATCGCGCCGTCGGCACATCTTCTATGGCTGGTTTGTCGTTGCGGCCGCCTTCGCCGTGACCTTCATCGGCTTCGGCTGCGCCTACACATTCAGCGCTTTCGTCGAGCCGCTGCAGCGGGATTTCGGTGCGTCCCGCGGTTCCGTCTCGCTGGTATTCTCACTTGCCGGATTTCTTTATTTTGGTCTCGGGATCATCAGCGGCCCGCTTGCCGATCGGTTCGGCTCGCGCCCCCTCGCCGTGACGGGGATGATCCTGACCGGTCTCGGCCTTGCGGCGGCTAGCCTGGCGCGTAGCCTGACGGAAGTTTATGCCGCCTATGGATTGGGCGTCGGTATTGGCGTCGGTTGCGCCTATGTGCCCGCCATCGGCGCGGTGCAGCGGTGGTTCGTGCGCCGCCGCGGCTTTGCGTCAGGCCTTGCGGTAAGCGGCATCGGCGTTGGCACGCTTGTGATGCCGCCGCTGGCGTCGCAACTGATCCAGGCACTGGGATGGCGCGCCGCCTACCTCGCGCTTGGCGCCGTTGCCGTCGTGATCGGCGCGGGATTGTCGCTGCTGATCGAAAACGACCCGGGCGGCCGCAATCTCGGTCCCGACGGAGACCCGCTACGGCCGGCGACGCAACGGAGCCTGCCGGAAGGCGCTTCCGTCCGTGCGGCGATGCGATCGTCTCGATTCATCGGCCTCTACGCGGCATGCCTGATTTGCTCCTTCGGCGTGTTCGTGCCGTTCGTTCATCTGGTGCCTTACGCCAGGGATCACGGCGTCACCCCCTCTTCCGCCGTGTTGCTGCTCGGCGTCATCGGGGTCGGCAGCACCGCGGGGCGCTTCTTTCTCGGCGGCCTTGCCGACCGCGCCGGCCGCCAGCTCACATTGCTGTTGATGTTCGTCGGCATGGCGCTTGCGTTGGCGCTCTGGGCGATCTCGACCGGCCTTTTGTCTCTGACCATGTTTGCGTTCGTGTTCGGCGTCTTCTATGGCGGGTGGGTCGCGGTGCTTCCCGCCGTGGTGATGGATTATTTCGGCGGCCGCAATGTGAGCGGCCTGATCGGCATCCTCTATACCAGCGTGGCGTTCGGCACGCTGGTCGGTCCGAGCGCTGCCGGATTCATTTTTGATCTCAGCCACAGCTACACCGTGCCGATCCTGGCCAGTGCTGCCGCGAACATTGCCGCCGCGGCCATCGTGGCGGCGATGGCACGACGCGAGTTCCAGGAAAGCAGCATCACCGCATGACTGCCCTTTGCACGCGGGAACACGGCTCCACGGATTTGCTTAAGACTGCCTTGCCGATTAACCGGCAATTAACTCAACTTGCTAACGTGACTTCCATATCGCCGCGCTAAGGATTTGCCTGCCGGGGGATGAGAACTGCTTCTGGCGCCTGGCCACGGCAGCGATCAAAAACAATGACGGCAAGTGGAAACGCCTCGCTCCAAGAGCGGACCCCTATTCATAGCGGCCCGATCGGCTGGCTCATCGTCGGCGGCATCATACTGGTCGCGGCCATCGTGTTTGGAACGGCGATGATCGTGGGCGTGTTCCGTGAACGTGCCCTGCACCACACCGAACGTGGGCTGGAGAATACGGTCCTGCTGCTGGCTCACCATTTCGACCAGCAGCTCGAGGATTTCGTCGCCGTTCAGCGGGAAATCGTCGCGCAAATCCGCCTGACGGGAGTGTCGTCGCCCGCCGGATTCCGCACTTTGACGTCGACGTCAGACATGCACAAAGTGCTGAAGGCCAAAGTCAGCGGCAATGCCGATGTCGCCGGCGTCAATATTTTCGATGCCGACGGTCAGCTGGTGAATTCCTCGGAACACTGGCCGGTGCCGAACATCAACATTGCCGACCGCAAGTTCTTTCAGAGCTTCAAATCGGGGCAGGCCTCGACCCCAATTCTGGTCGAGCTCGTACGCGGCCGCTTCGCAGGCGACTGGGCAACCGTCATCGCCTACGAAGTCACCGGACCGCATGGCGAATTTCTCGGTGTCGTTTCCCGCGCCATCACGCCCAACAGTTTCGAGAGCTTCTTTGCCTCGATGGCTTTATCCGAAGGCATGGCGATTTCCCTCTATCACAGCGATGGTACGCTGCTGGCGCGCTATCCGCATATCGAGGAAATGATCGGAACAAATTTCCTGAACGGTCCGGTCCATCGCCGGGTATTGTCGAAGACGGATCACGGCACCATCCGTTTGATCAGCCCGATCGACGGCCGCGACCGGCTGGCTTCCGCTCGCGCGCTGAAGGGATTTCCGATTTCCATCATCGCCACGACCACGGTGGCAGCGGCGCTCGCGGACTGGCGAGAGCAGACCAAATTCCTGACCCTGATCGCATCACTCTCCGTGCTCTTGATCTCGGGCCTGCTGTTTCTGGTGGTACGAAAATTGCTGCATGAGCATCGACTGGAGAAGCAACGTCTCGACATCGCCGTGAACAACATTCCGCAGGGACTTGTCGTCTATGACGCCTCGGCTCGGGTCACGGTCTGCAACCGGCGCTATCTCGAGATGTTCGGCCTGTCAGCCGACGTCGCCAGGCCCGGCTGCACCATGCAGGACCTGATCAACCATCGTAAGGAAACCGGCTCCTTCGATGGGGACGTCAAGCTGTTCTGCGAAAACATCATACGCGACGTCTCATCGGGGAAGATGACGCAGCAGCTGACCGAGGCGCCCGGCGGCAGAGCCATCCTGATCATCAATCAGCCGCTGCAAGCCGGCGGCTGGGTCGCGACGATCGAAGATGTCACCGAGCGCAAACAGGCCGAGGCGCGGATCACCCATCTGGCCCATTACGATCCGCTGACGGATTTGCCGAACCGCACCCTGTTCCATGACCGGCTGCAACAGAAGCTTGCCCATCTTGCCGCAGGCGAACAACTCGCTGTGCTCTATATCGACATCGACGAATTCAAAAGCGTCAACGATACGCTCGGCCACCTGGTCGGCGATGAACTGCTGAAATCGGTAGCCGTCAGTCTAAGCGGCTGCACCCGGGGCGAGGATTTCGTCGCCCGGCTCGGCGGCGATGAATTTGCGGTCGTGCAGACCGCCGTCAGAAACGAAGCCGACGTTGTCGATCTTGCCATACGCATCTTCGCAGCCATCCGTACGCCCTATCACTGTCTCGGTCACCAGGTTTCAACCGACGCCAGCATCGGCATTGCGCTGGCGCCGCAACATGGGGCGGATCTCCACCAGATCCTGAAGAACGCTGATCTCGCGATGTATGCCGCCAAATCAGCCGGCCGTCGCACCTATCGCTTCTTCGAGCCGGATATGGATGCGCAGGTCAAATCGCGGCGCCTGATGGAGCTGGATTTGCGGCAAGCAATATCGGGCGGTGCGCTGGAGGTATACTATCAGCCTTGCCTTGATCTTCAGAGCGGCGAGATCACCGGCTGTGAAGCCCTGCTGCGCTGGCGGCATCCGCAGCGCGGCATGATTTCGCCCGCCGAATTCATTCCAATCGCCGAAGAGACGGGTCTGATCAACCAGATCGGAGAATGGGTGCTGACGACGGCCTGCGCCGAGGCCGCAACATGGCCGGATCACATCAGACTCGCGGTCAACGTCTCGCCGGTGCAGTTCAAGAGCGGCACCCTGGCATTGAAAATCGTCGCGGCGCTGACAGCCTCCGGCCTCGAGCCCGGCCGGCTCGAACTCGAGATCACCGAGGCGGTGCTCATTCGCGACGACGAGACGGCGCTCGCGATTCTGCATCAGCTGCGCGATATCGGGGTGCGGATCGCGCTGGATGATTTCGGCACAGGCTATTCGTCGCTGAGCTATCTGCAGCGTTTTCCGTTCGACAAGATCAAGATCGACCGCTGCTTCATCAACGACATCGGAGAGGCGCAGGGCTCATCCTGCATCGTCCAGGCCGTCGTCAATATCGCGGCGGCGCGCGAGATGACAACGACTGCGGAAGGTGTTGAAACCAGGCAGCAGCGAGATCTGCTGTGCAAGCTCGGCTGTTCGGAAATGCAGGGCTACCTGTTCAGCCCGCCGAAGCCGGCAGCAGAGATCAAGCAGCTATTCTTATCATACAGCAGGAAGTCTCCGGCTCTCGCCTGATCCAAATGAAACAAGGCGGCCCATGGCCGCCTTGTTCGCGAATGGATTCCCCGGCAGAAGGCCGCGGCTCAGTTCGGGACCGTGGTCTTGGTGGCGGTCGATGCCGGCGCATCTGCTTTGACGACGGTCACGCCGCGCAGCAGGTTGTAGGCCGCCGCAAGCGCCTTGTCGTCCTTCTCGTCCGGCGGAACATAGGCTTGCGAGCCGGTCTGCTCGGCACCATCGGCAGCGAGGTGACCGCGCATCGACGCCTCGCCCTTGGTGTCGGAGCGGCCCTTGAACTCGTCCGGCACATCCTGCAACACCTGGATATCGGGCATGATGCCTTGCGCCTGGATCGACCGGCCGGACGGCGTGTAGTAGCGCGCCGTGGTCAGCGCCAGCGCGCCATTGCCGGTGCCCAGCGGAATGATGGTCTGAACCGAGCCCTTGCCGAACGAACGGGTGCCGATCAGCGTCGCCCGCTTGTGGTCGTGCAATGCACCCGCCACGATCTCCGATGCCGAGGCCGAACCGCCATTGATCAGCACGACCAGCTTCTTGCCCTTGGTCATATCGCCGCCCTTTGCGGTATAGCGCTGGGTCTCGTCGGGGTTACGGCCCCGCGTCGAAACCACCTCGCCCCGCTGCAGGAACGTGCTCGACACATCCACCGCCTGATCGAGCAGGCCACCCGGGTTGTTGCGGAGATCGAGGACGTAGCCGTCAAGCTTGTCCTGCGGGATCTGCTTGGAAATCTGCGTGATCGCGTTCTTCAGCCCGTCTTCGGTCTGTTCGTTGAACGAGCTGATGCGGATGTAGCCGATATTGCCGCCATCGGTATGGAAGCTGACCGGCTTCACCTGGATGATCTCACGCTCCAGCGTGACATCGATCGGCTTGTCGACGCCCTTGCGCTCGATCTTGAGCTTGGTGCTGGTGTGGACCGGTCCCTTCATCTTGTTCACGGCCTGCTCGAGGGTCAGACCTTGAACCGCATCGCCATCGATGGAGGTAATCAGGTCACCCGACAGGATGCCAGCCTTCGCCGCCGGGGTGCCGTCCATCGGCGAGACCACCTTTACCAGGCCATCTTCCATGGTCACTTCGATGCCGAGACCGCCGAATTCGCCCTCGGTGGTTTCCTGCATGTCATGCCAGGCCTGGTCGTTCATGTAGCGGGAATGAGGATCGAGCGAACTGACCATGCCATTGATCGCGCCCTCGATGAGCTTGCCGTCATCGGGTTTCTCGACATAGTCGGTCCGAATGCGCTCAAACACGTCACCTAGCAGGTTCAGCTGTGCGTAGGTGCCGGAATCGGCGGCCGCCCGGGCGGCGTTGATCCAGAAATCGCTTCTCGGCCCGCTCGCGAGAAGGGTAAGGCACGTGCCGGCTAGCGCGCCGAGGAAAAAGACAGAATTCTTGCGCATTGTTCGCGAACCTTCTCGCTTTCAAGTTGCTGCCGGCCACCGGGCCGGGATCGGTTTATCGGAGCTACCAGCAGCCTCACACCACCATTCTGGTGGCATTGAGGCCGGAATGCCTTCACGGGGGATTATTGCAAAATAGTGATCTGCCGCCGGATTCCACAAGATTAACGCGCACGATATACGCTCCTACCTTCGCAGCACAGCCGGTCACCGGCTTCATGTCCAATTTGTAATTGACCTTTGTAATTGGCCGGTTCCCTGTTGCCGCCGGCCGCGACCGGACCGAAATTGACCTCAATTTATGCAGGGGCCCACGCCTCCCGCTTCCCGGTCTTCGGTGCTCGCGGCCTTCAAAGACCGTCGCGGAGGCCGATTCGCTGCGTCCATGCGATTTTCGCCCGGATTGGCCGATGGCAGCTATAACATTTTCGCGATGGCATCGGGCCTTCGGACGCGATAGGCCAACAGCAAAGGATCAATGCAAACAGCCTAGTATTTCCGGGAGGATAACCATGAACGATGCTACCCCGATACGGCCCGAGAGGAATGTCGAGCTCGGCGCCAGTTCCGAAGAATTCCAGAACCTGCACGAATTCATCCGCAAGGCCCGGGCCCGGCTGAACCAGAATGCATGGGACTATATTGTCGGCGCCGCCGAGACCGAGACCACCCTGCGCCGCAATCGTATGTCGTTGGACGAGATTGCGTTCCGCCCCCGGGTGCTCCGGGACGTCGCCAAGGTCGATCCGTCGGTGGAACGGTTCGGGCGCAGGATGCGGCTGCCGGTGATGATGGCGCCGGTCGGGGCGCTGGAGATCTTCGACCCCGGATCCGGTGCCAGCGTGGCGCGCGCCGCCGGCACGTTCGGCGCCGCGCATATGCTGAGCTCGGTCTCCGAGCCCGGGCTGGAAAAGGTCGCCGAGGCCGCACCGCAGGCGCTGCGCATGTATCAACTTTACGTGCGCGGCGACGACGCTTTCGTCGAAGACTGCGTCAGCCGCGCCATCAAGAACGGCTATAGCGCGTTCTGCCTGACCGTGGACACCGCCCATTACAGCCGCCGCGAACGCGATATCGCCAAGCGCTATGTCCGCGAAAGCCGGCTGCGCGCGACCGGCGGCGACTTCCAGAAAAGCCTGAGCTGGCGTACCGTGAAGCTGATCAAGGACAAGTTCAAAATACCCCTGGTCATCAAGGGGATCGCGACGGCGGAAGACGCGCAGATCGCCGTCGATCACGGCGTCGACTGGATCTACGTCACCAATCACGGCGGACGCCAGCTCGACCATGGACGCGGCTCGATGCACGTCCTTCCCGAAGTCGTCGCGGCCGTAGCCGGTCGCGCCAGGATCATGGTCGACGGCTCGTTCTGCCGCGGCACCGACATCGTCAAGGCGCTGATCATGGGGGCCGATCTCGTCGGCATCGGCCGCCTGCAGTGCTGGGCACTTGCTGCGGCTGGCGAAGCCGGCGTGGTCCGGATGCTGGAGCTGCTCGAAGACGAGGTGATCCGCTGCCTCGGCCTGCTCGGGGTGAAGAACTTTGCCGAGCTCGACAAATCCTACCTGCATACGGCAGCCCCGACCAACCTGCCTCACGTCTTCAGCGCCTTCCCGCTGCTCGACATCGAGCCCTATCGCTACTGAGGCGCATTCGTCGATGACCACGCCCGTGCTTGCTCCCGGCTCTGCCGATGCCTTGCTGTTCGATCTCGGTCGCGTGGTCATCGACGTCGATTTCAACAAGACGCTGGCATGCTGGGCCGGGCATGCCGGCTGCGAGCCTTCCCTTCTCGTCGCCCGGTTCGGGCGCGACGAGGCCTATCGGCGCCACGAGACCGGTGAGATCGACGACGCCGAGTTCTTTGCGGCACTGCGTACATCGCTCGGCATCAGCATATCCGACGAAGAGTTCCTGGAAGGCTGGAATGCCATTTTCGCCGGCGAGATGCCCGGGATCACCGCGCTATTGGCGCGCGCGGCAAAGCACCTGCCGCTTTACGCCTTCTCCAACACCAACCGGCCTCATGTCGCGCATTTCACCACGGCTTTTGCCGATGTGCTCGGCCATTTCCGCGAGGTATTCCTTTCCTCGACGATCGGACTTCGAAAACCGGATGCGGCAGCCTATGATCACGTCGTGAAGGCGATCGGGGTGCCGGCAGGGCGCATCGTGTTCTTCGACGATCTTGCCGAGAATATCGAGGGTGCGCGGGCGCGCGGCCTCAACGCCATCCAGGTAAGATCATCCGACGATGTGGCGCACGCGCTTACGGCACTCGGGATCTGAGTTTGAGAGAATTAGGAGCGTTACCGTGGCATTGATGCCGGTTGCCGATGCGCTGTCAGCCATCCTCGCGGGCGCCGAACCGCTGCCCGAGGAAATGATCGCGCTGGACGCAGCCTACCACCGCGTCCTCGCACGTGATCTCCCGGCGCTGCGCACCCAGCCGCCGCTGGCGATGTCGGCGATGGACGGCTATGCGCTCCGCTCGGCCGATGCGGCGGAAGCGGGCGCGCAATTCAACGTGATCGGAGAAGTCGCGGCGGGCCGTCCTTTCGACCGCGCGGTCCGCGCCGGCGAGGCGGTGCGGATATTCACCGGCGGCGTGATCCCGGACGGCGCCGACGCGATCGTCATCCAGGAAGACACCCGGGTGGACGGATCGCGCATCACCATCACCGAGGCGGCGACGCGCGGCCGGCATATCCGCCCCGCCGGCGTCGACTTCAACGAGGGCGATGTCCTGCTCAGAGCCGGCTCCCGCCTTACCGACCGCGACCTGTCGCTCGCTGCCAGCATGAACTATCCGGAGCTCGCGGTCCGCCGGCGGCCGAGGATTGCCGTGCTTGCCACCGGCGATGAATTGGTGATGCCAGGCTCGCAGCCCGGCCCTGGGCAGATCGTCTATTCCAACGGCTATGCGTTGCGGGCACTGGCCCGTGCCGAAGGCGCCGAGACCGTCGATCTCGGCATCGCCGCCGACACGATGGAGGCGACGACCAGCGGCATTCGCCGCGCCTGCGACAGCGGCGCCGACATTCTCGTCACCACCGGCGGCGCTTCGGTCGGCGACCATGACCTGGTCAAGCAGTCGCTGGAGGCCGAGGGCGTCAAAATGGCGTTCTGGCGGATCGCGATGCGCCCGGGCAAACCCATGATGCATGGGCGGTTAGGCAAAATGCGGGTGATCGGCCTGCCCGGCAATCCGGTGTCGTCCTATGTCTGCGGCTTCCTGTTTCTGGTGCCGCTGATTCGCAGCCTGTCGGGGCGTTCGACCATCCATCACCGCACCGAAACCGCGCTACTGGGACGCGACGTCGTCGCCAACGATCAACGCGAAGACTATCTGCGTGCCCGCCTCGAAGAGCGCAGCGACGGCGCGTTGATTGCAACGCCGGTGAACCATCAGGACAGCTCCCTGCTCGGGAATCTCGCAGCGGCACGGGCTCTCGTGATCCGTCCGCCATTCGCGCCGGCCGCCAGCGCCGGCTCGGCCTGCAACATCCTGCGGCTTCCGCTCTGACCAATTCAGCTCGACGTTCTGACCGCGCGCGGCGCCGTTCACCGGAAATTAATTGGTTGCGGAACACATATCGAACATATAGTGTCCGTTCATGATTTGTTTCGAGTACTGACGTCTGTGTGGGAGTTCGTCGGACTCCCGGTTCTTTGGCTTCTGATGTCTCGGAATCGAACGGCACCATCAATCGGGGGACTTGCTTGAGATGCTTACGCGCAAACAGTACGAACTTCTGCGTTTCATCAACGAACGGCTGAAAGAGGCCGGGGTACCGCCTTCCTTCGATGAGATGAAGGATGCGCTGGACCTGCGCTCGAAGTCGGGCATCCACCGCCTGATTACCGCATTGGAGGAGCGCGGCTTCATCCGCCGTCTGCCCAATCGCGCCCGTGCGATCGAAGTTATCAAGCTGCCGGAACTCTCCGGAAACGGCGGCAACCGCCGCGGCTTCACCCCCAGCGTCATCGAGGGCACCCTCGGCAAGGTCCGCAGCAGTCCCCCTGCCGAAAGTGATGGTGAACGGCCGGTGGCTGTTCCGGTGATGGGCCGGATCGCGGCCGGTACGCCGATCGAAGCCTTGCAGACCCGCAGCCACACCATCAACGTCCCGCCGGACATGCTGGGTAGCGGTGAACACTACGCGCTGGAAGTGCGCGGCGACTCGATGGTGGATGCCGGCATTCTCGATGGTGACACGGTGCTGATCCAGCGCAACGAAACCGCGGACACCGGCGATATCGTGGTTGCCCTGATCGACGACGAGGAAGCGACGTTGAAGCGTTTCCGCCGCCGTGGCGCGTCAATCGCGCTGGAGCCCGCCAATACCGCCTACGAGGTCCGCATCCTGCCGCCAAACCGGGTCAAGATCCAAGGCAGGCTGATTGGGCTCTACCGGAAATATTGACGGCACCGTGAGCGTGGCGCGGCCTTCGAGCGTGGCGCGGCCTTTAAACAGGGAGGCGGAAGGGCTCGGCCCTCCGCTGACGTGACCGCGCCGTCCTGCCCTATCGAAGACGCCGTAACGCATTCGAGGCATTTTTGTTCCCGTGATTTGCCGATGATCTCTGAACATAATTGTGATCATCGACTTTCCGGCGCAGCCGCATAATCGCCTACAACCGGTCCGAAGCTGAAAAGCTAGTGTCTACCTGATAGAGGCCTGCGCCTCTGAGGGGCGTGGGTTCGCTATCTCGAAAGAGGAGCTATCCCGATGTGTGACTATAGTCTACACGCAGTGGCATCGCGTCCCGCCGAGGTTGGAGAGACGCTGATCAGTACGACATTTCGTGGCACTTCGACGCGTGGGTTCGCTTCCGAGCGCGAGCCCGACGTGGCGGTCTGCATGCTGCCCGGAACTGAATTGGCATTCGCCGAAGACGTCAGATATGACAACCGATGGATTTGGACGAAATCAGTCAAATTTAGAGTGGGAAAGTTCGGCGTCATTGACCCGACCGTTCCTCATCGCCATCACGACGCGATTGAATTTCCGGACGGAAACCGGGTGCTGGTGACTCAGCTTTGTGAAGGACAGCGGGTGACGGTTCTGCAATTGCCGGTAACGCAGCGCACCACATCGCCTGCGCAGCCGGCGACTACGAACGCAAGCTCCCCGAGCTCAGTCCCGATCGGCTGACAAGTCTGCTGACAGGTCTTACGTCCGCCTCTTGCGTCCGCCGTCTTCCGGGGTGGCGGGCGTAACTCCGCCACCATTTGCCGATAATACCTGCCCCGGATGGCGGGAGGGACCGGTTGTGGATCATCGGGACGATGCGCGGATCGAGGAATTGAACAATCTGAGACTGGCGTTGGCGACGTTCGCCTTGCATCTCGATGCGTTCGAGATGCAGGTGAGCGAAACAACGCTTAATCTCGGCCCTGCAAACCCTGCCCGGCCGCGCGATATAGCCGGCCGATTGCAGAAGGAGAGCCGGCTTGGCCGTCGATAAAGTCACTTGGCAACAAGTTGGACGAGTGGCGGAGCCGGGACGCTATCTGTTTAAATTTGGTTGGCTCACCATCACGGCGGAAGACCTCGCCATCTGGCAGCAGTTTCCGAATGCCGCATTCACGCTGGTAAAAAAGCCGTCGGCAACACCACCGGAAGCGGATGCAATTGACAGAGAACTTCATCTCGGCGCGTTCGAATTGCAGGAAAATTTCGTGCTTGGCGAGAGATAGACCAGACGGCCATGCGCCAGGCCGCACAGTCGCAATTTTTTGCCGATCCGTTCGTCCAGTAGCCTCGTAACAATAAGCATCAGCGCCATCGCCGATGGCTCGGGGCATAACATCGATCTAAAGCATAGCCTTCCTATTCGTCTGTCTGCAGATCCGCCTCCGACGGTGTTGCGTCGATGGCATGCCGCGCAGCGGGACGCACAATGCCAGCATCGGCTTCGCGCTCGCCGCGCTCCGCCGGGGACCATGGCCGGTCAAAGCCGTTTGGCCTGATAGCCTCAACCGCAAAGCCATCTCCCGACCGCCGCAGCGCCATCGCCCCCTGCCGCCGCAGACGGTCGAGATCGATCACGGCGGCGGCGCATCCCGCGGGCGCCTGACTTGCTGTCACGATCAGGACTGCACGATCACAATCATCGACCAGTGCCTCCGGCCGCAGCGCCAGCGAGACCAATCCACCGTCAGAGAGCGGAGTGACACAGCCGACCTCGTCGCAGGAGACGCCATCTGCGAGCGAGGGATCGGCCACGTCGCGGGCATCGGCATCGGCGGCAAGCCATTCTTTGACGAGAAAGGCGTCCTTGGCGCTTCGCATCAGGTGCAACTGACCGTCCTTACCGCGGACCGCAACATGATGACCGTCACCGGAAATCAGCACATCCGGCTGCGGCACCGAGAGCGCCCATAGAGTCGAGAGCAGCAGCACGACGGCGCCCGCCCAGCGCAGCGGCGTCCGCAGCAGACCCAACAGGACCAGCCCGATGCTGGCCGCGATCAGCGGACCAGTCCCAAAGGCAGCCATCCGGCCGATCGCTCCGGGCAGTCTCGCCACCCACTCGGTCACCGCAATCATCCAGTCGATGCCGAGCCCCATCAACCACCAGAATACGCCATCGAGCCCGAACGGCATCGCCAGAAGCCCAAGCAGCCCAGCCGGCATCACCAGTGCCGAGACCACCGGCATTGCCGCCAGATTGGCCAGCACGCCGTAGGGCGTGACCCGGTGGAAATGGAATGCGGCATAGGGCGTGGTCGCGAGTCCCGCAACCAGCGAGGCCAGCACCAGCGTGATCAGCTCGCGCCCGCCCCACATCGCCACTTTTGCCGTCGTGGAATGGTCAGGCGAAGCGAACAGGCGCGGCATGCCGATCTGCACCAGCGCCACCAGGCCCAGCGTCGCCGCGAATGACATCTGAAAGCTCGGATGAACGAGGGCTTCGGGCGCGAGTACCAGCACGATCATGGCAGCGACCGCCAGCGTCCGGAACGTCACGGCGCGGCGGTCCACCATCACCGCGATCAGCACCACTGCCGTCATGAAGAACGATCTTTGGGTTGCCACTTCGGCGCCGGACAGCAGGAGATAAAATGCCGCCGCCGCCAAAGCCGCGCCGGCTGCCCATTTCTTGATGGGGAAACCCGCCGTCAGCGCCGGAAACAGCGCCAGCAGCGCACGCACCGTGAAGAACACCACGCCGGCCACGACCGCCATGTGATAGCCCGATATCGACAGCACATGTCCAAGACCGGAAATGAACATCGCATCATTGACGGGAGTCGTGATGGCATCGCGCCGGCCGGTCAGGAGCGCGGTAGCGATCGCCCGCTTGTCGCCATCGAGCGTGGTCCTGATGCGACCGTCGATCGCATCGCGCAAGTCCTGCATGAAGGCGGCATAATGCAGCGACCAGCCGCCGCCGACCGGTGGCTGGACGATCCTGATCGCGCCAGTGACGAAGCCGGAAGCGCCGATGCCCTGGAAAAACATGTCGCGGGCGAAGTCATAGCTGTCAGGCCGCAGCGGCGCCAGCGGCGGCTGCAATCGCGCTTTCAGTTCGACATAGCTGCCGACATCAGGAGCTGTGCCCTTTCGCACCGACAAGCGAACGCGCTCGAGCTTTTTGGACCAGCGCGGTGCGTCCATCTGCGTCACCCGCAGCACAAAGCGATCGGTGCGCTCACGGATGTCGCGTGTCTCGACGAAGCCGGACAGTTGTACCGAATAGATCGTCCGCGTCAGCACGCCATGGGCGACATAGGCCGTCCGCCAGGTCGCGGTAGCAAACCCGCAGGCCATGGCTGCGATCATCACCGCGACGGGAAAGATCTTCTGCCGCCGCAACAGGAAGGCACCGGCCGAAAAAACCATCGCTGCGATGGCGGTGATCCACCCCACCGGCTCATGGCCCGCCGCGAAGTAAAAGGCAATGCCGACACTGAATGCGACCGGCACCCATGGCAGCAGCCGGCCCGCGCCCGCTTCTGCGGCGGCCCATTCGCGCAGCTTGGCGATAAGGAAGGCGCCGACGCCGAGCCCCGATGGCACCAGGCCTTGCGCGCGCGTAGCGCCGCGCTCCGGCCAAGTACCCGCATACCCCTGCGCGCGGCCTGGAGCCCTGCCCCGCTCTGCCATCCTGCTACGCCTTACGCCCCTGTTTGCACCATAATGCTATTGCAAGCTTCTGCTGGGTAGCAGAACGGATGCAGAATCATGCTTTAGGGTTGCTGCCCCATACTTTCGTCACAGCTCTCGCAGGCTCATTCCCAAAGCCAATTTCCCCAAGGCCAATTTTTTCCAGGACCATTTCGTGACCGGCCCCGAACTTCGACAGCTTCGTAATGATCTTAGCGACGCACTCGGCAAACAGCTCTCCGCCGCCGATATGGCCAGGCTCTGCGGCCTGGCGCCTGGTGAAGCCGACACTTTCCGCAGATGGGAAGTCTCGGGGCTCACAGGGCCGGCGGCCGAATTGCTTCGCATCCTGGCGATGGCCAGCGAGCGCTATCCCATCCTTGAGAACTTCAACGTGTTCGACCGACACGATGTGCCGCCGGCCGAAAGACCGGCGCGGCGCGAAGAGTTCCGCGAGAAGATGCGCAACGAGGTACGACGCCGTCTCGGCTGACAACCATCGGCGGTTATCCACATATCCACCGCCTCAATGCAGCGCAGCGCTGCTCGCGGATTGCCTGACCGCAAACGTTGCGAGACACTCCCAACGCACCGAATCACTCGCGTTGGGACATGTCCTATGAGCAAAAATTCGGACGCGGGATTTGATTACGACCGCTATCGCACGCTGCTGGCCGAAGCCGATAATGAAACGAAGCGCCTGGCTTTCATCGATCTGTTGATCGAGGAGAAAGCCAAGGACAGGCTGGCGCGGCATTCCCTTCACGCGACGCTCATCAGAATGGGAATCGTGACAGACTCGGACCCCGGTCAATCCGAACAAAAACCGAGAGCGGAAACCTGCTAGTGCGGTGGTTCAGAAGTTCTCTTCGCTTTTGCCGCGCCACCTTCAAGAGAACTTCTGAACCGGAACCACACCAGAATCACGATCTTCCAGTGTTCTTTCGAATCCGAAGTTCGCTCGGGTAGTCGCCGCAGCGATTGCGAACCTCGGATTCGGGACACTAGCTCTTGCCGCCGACTTCCTTGGCAAAAGTATCGCGCAGGCCGATGGTCCGGTTGAAGACCGGCCGCTCCGGCGTCGAGTCCAGATCGCGCACGAAATAACCCTGCCGCTCGAACTGCATGGGCTCGGGTGAATTGGCCTGCGCGATCGCGAGTTCAATCCGTGCGTCGGCAAGGATTTCGAGCGACTGCGGGTTGAGGTCGGCGACGAAATTGGCTGCATCGGGCGCCGGACTGGTGAAGAGCTGGTTGTAGATGCGGATCTCCGCTGCAACCGATTCCGCCGCCGGCAGCCAGTGCATGGTCGCCTTGACCTTGCGTCCGTCAGGCGCGTTGCCGCCTCTGGTCGCGGGATCATAGGTGCAGCGCAGCTCGGTGACCTCGCCCGCTTCATTCTTGATGACGCCGGTGCATCTGATGAAATAGGCATAGCGCAGCCGCACCTCCGAACCCGGCGAAAGGCGGAAGAATTTCTTCGGCGGATTTTCCATGAAGTCGTCGCGCTCGATATAGATCTCGCGCCCGAAGCTGATGCGCCGCGTACCTGTCGACGGATCATCCGGGTGATTGATCGCCTCGATCTCCTCGCTTTGACCTTCCGGATAGTTTTCGATCACCACCTTGAGCGGCCGCAGCACCGCCATCCGCCGCTGCGCCGTGCGGTTGAGATATTCGCGAATCGAGAATTCCAGCATGCCGACATCGACCACGCTGTTGGCCTTGGCGACGCCGATGCGCTTGACGAAATCGCGGATCGCCGCCGGCGGCACGCCGCGCCGCTTCAGGCCGGCGATGGTCGGCATCCTCGGGTCGTCCCAGCCTGCGACATGGCCGTCACGCACAAGCTGGGTCAGCACCCGCTTCGACAGCAGCGTGTAGGTCAGGTTCAGCCGCGCGAATTCATACTGATGCGGCTTTGAAGGCACCGGCAGCTTGTCGAGCAGCCATTCGTAGAGCGGCCGATGATCTTCGAATTCCAGCGTGCAGATCGAATGGGTGATGCCTTCGATCGCATCGGACTGGCCGTGGGCGTAGTCATAGCTCGGATAGATCGACCATTTGTTTCCGGTGCGCGGATGATGAGCGTGCAGGATGCGATAAAGCACGGGGTCGCGCAGATTGATGTTGCCGGAAGCCATGTCGATCTTGGCGCGGAGCACGCGGGCGCCGTTGGGGAACTCGCCGGCCTTCATGCGCCGGAACAGGTCGAGGTTCTCCTCCACCGAGCGGTCGCGGAACGGGCTGTTCTGGCCCGGCTCGGTCAGGGTGCCGCGGCGCTCGCGGATCTCGGTCGGCGACTGGTCGTCGACATAGGCAAAGCCGGCCTTGATCAGGCCCTCGGCCCATTCGTAAAGGCGATCGAAATAGTCCGAGGCGTAGAAGAGATTCGGGCCCCAATCGTAGCCGAGCCAGCGCACGTCGGCCTGGATTGAATCGATATATTCCTGCTCTTCCTTGGTCGGATTGGTATCGTCGAAACGGAGATGGCAACGCCCGGAAAACTCCTGCGCGATACCGAAATTCAGTGCGATCGACTTCGCATGTCCGATATGCAGATAGCCGTTCGGTTCCGGCGGAAACCGGGTTACGATCTGCTTATATTTATGGGCGTCGAGATCAGCCTGAACGATGTCGCGAATGAAATCGCGGCCTGTCTCTGTCGCTGCCGGTTCTGCCGTCATTCCTGTTTCCTGCGCGGGGGCCTGATGGCCCTTCTGCCAAATTCGCCGGGGAGAGCCAAGCCCGCTTGTCAACCAAGGCTTTAGTTATGTGGCGTTCCTGCTATACACCAGCGCGCCCAGCGCATGCCCTTTTTGTCCGCGACCAGCTTCTGTAATGACCGATTCCGTCGTCACCCGCTTTGCCCCCTCGCCGACCGGCTTCCTCCACATCGGAGGCGCCCGGACCGCGCTGTTCAACTGGCTCTATGCACGCAAGCATCAGGGCAAGATGCTGCTGCGGATCGAGGACACCGATCGCCAGCGTTCGACCAAGGAGGCCATCGACGCCATCCTGGATGGGTTGAAATGGCTCGGCCTCGACTGGGACGGCGATGTCATTTACCAGTTCAGCCGCGCCGCGCGCCATCGCGAGGCGGTCGAGCAATTGCTGGCCAGCGGCAGGGCCTACCGCTGCTATGCCACGCAGGAGGAACTCGCCGAGATGCGCGAGAAGGCGCGCGCGGAGGGGCGCACCCGGCTCTATGATGGGCTGTGGCGCGACCGTGATCCGTCGGAGGCGCCTGCCGGAATGGCGCCCACCATCCGCCTCAAGGCGCCGCAGACCGGCGAGACCGTGATCGAGGATCAGGTGCAGGGCCGCGTGGTCTGGCAGAACGAGAACCTCGACGATCTGGTCCTGCTGCGCGGCGATGGCACGCCGACCTACATGCTCGCCGTGGTCGTCGACGACCACGACATGGGCGTCACCCACATCATCCGCGGCGACGACCATCTGATCAACGCCGCCCGCCAGAAGCAGATCTACGATGCGCTCGGCTGGGACGTGCCGAACATGTCCCATATTCCGCTGATTCACGGGCCCGACGGCTCGAAGCTGTCGAAACGCCATGGTGCGCTGGGCGTGGATGCCTATCGGGCGATGGGATACCTGCCGGCGGCCTTGCGCAATTACCTGGTCCGGCTTGGCTGGAGCCATGGCGACCAGGAGATATTTTCCACTCAGGAGATGATCGAGGCCTTCGACCTCGCAGGGATCGGGCGGTCAGCGGCGCGGTTCGACTTCGCCAAGCTCGAGAACCTCAACGGCTATTATATCCGTCATACCGACGATCAATCTCTCGTGACCATGTTCGAGGACCTGCTTAACTATATTCCGGCCGGCCCTGCACTAAAGGCTAAGCTCAACGACACCACGCGCACGCAACTGCTGAAGGCGATGCCGAGCCTCAAGGAACGCGCCAAGACATTGCTCGAGCTGATCGACGGCTCCTATTTCATCTTCGCCGACCGGCCGCTTGAGGTCGATCCAAAGGCAGCCGCGCTGTTGACGGCGGAAAACCGCCAGCTGATCGGCCGGCTGCGTACGGTGCTCGAAGCCGCCACGCCCTGGGCGCCGGAGACCACGGAAGCCGCCGTGCGCAGCTTTGCCGAGCAGAATAACCTTAAGCTCGGCCAGGTCGCCCAGCCGCTGCGGGCGGCGCTGACCGGGCGCACCACATCACCCGGCATTTTCGACGTCCTGGGCGTGCTGGGGCGCGAGGAATGCCTGGCCCGGCTGGGGGATCAGGCCGCTTGAGGCCCTGCCAAGGCCCAGTCCCGGTCCGGGACGGCCTATCTTGCGGTGCACAGGGCAATACGCTACCCATTTTGACTGGCGCTTCTAGACAATCGGGCCTGCCTCGCCATCTTCCTGTAGAACAACAGGACAGCGCAGCCCTTACAATGATCTCATCGGGGAATGCACGATGGACGCAAAATCCAGCTCCAAAACCGCAACTTTAACGGTTGGCAACAAGACCTACGATTTTCCCATCCTCAGTGGCACGGTTGGGCCCGATGTCGTCGACATCGCCAAGCTCTACGGCCAGGCGGGCCTCTTTACCTACGACCCCGGTTTTACCTCGACCGCGAGCTGTCAGTCCAAGATTACCTATATCGACGGTGACGCCGGCATTCTCGAATACCGCGGCTATCCGATCGAGCAGCTCGCCGAGCATGGCGACTTCCTCGAAACCTGCTATCTGCTGCTCTACGGTGAGCTCCCGACCCCGGCCCAGAAGCGGGATTTCGATGATCTGGTGATCCATCACACCATGGTCCACGAGCAGATGGCCCGCTTCTTCCAGGGCTTCCGCCGCGACGCGCACCCGATGGCGATCATGGTGGCCGCGGTCGGCGCCCTGGCGGCGTTCTATCACGACTCCACCGATATCAACGACCCGAAGCAGCGCAACATCGCCTCGATCAGGATGATCGCGAAGATCCCGACGCTGGCGGCAATGGCCTACAAATACACCATCGGCCAGCCGTTCATGTATCCGAAGAACTCGCTCTCCTTCGCCGAGAACTTCCTGCACATGTGCTTTGCGGTGCCGTGCGAGGACTACAAGGTCAATCCGGTGCTTGCCGATGCGCTCGAAAAGATCTTCATCCTGCACGCCGACCACGAACAGAACGCTTCGACCTCGACGGTGCGTATCGCCGGCTCCTCCGGAGCCAATCCGTTTGCCTGTATCGCCGCCGGCATCGCCTGCCTGTGGGGACCGGCGCATGGCGGCGCCAATGAAGCCGCGCTGGCGATGCTGTCGCAGATCGGCAAGGTCGAGAACATTCCGGACTTCATCGCCAAGGTGAAGGACAAGAACAGCGAAGTCCGCCTGATGGGCTTTGGCCATCGGGTCTACAAGAACTACGATCCGCGCGCCAAGATCATGCAGAAGATGTGTCACGCGGTGCTGAAGGAAACCGGCCACGGCGACGATCCGATGCTGAAGGTCGCCATGGAGCTGGAAAAGATTGCGCTCAGCGATCAGTATTTCATCGACCGCAAGCTCTATCCGAATGTCGATTTCTATTCGGGCATTACGCTGAAGGCGATGGGCTTCCCGACTTCGATGTTCACCGTGCTGTTTGCGGTCGCGCGCACCGTCGGCTGGATCAGCCAGTGGAGCGAGATGATCGAAGACCCGCAGCAGAAGATCGGCCGTCCGCGCCAGCTCTATACCGGTGTTGGCCGGCGCGATTACGTCCAGATCGACAAGCGGAAATAAGTTTCGTTTCGAACCTGTTTCTTAAAAAGCCGGATGCGATCGCATCCGGCTTTTTATTTTGCGCGGCTTTTTATTTTGCGCTCAATTCGCCCGGCGGGACTGCCGCAGGGTCGCCAGGACGATATCGGCGGCGCGCGCACTCGGCGGCTGGTTGCCGGTCGACATGATCGCATCGAGCTTTCCGAAAGCCTCGATCTGCCGCCGCCGCGATGGCGAATCCGCGAGGATGTCCTGCAAGGCAGGGACCAGCCTATCCGGCGTGCAGTCTTCCTGGAGGAATTCCGGCACCACATTCTCGCCGATCACGAGGTTGGCGAGAATGACCGAGCTGACGCGGATGACCCGGCGCGCTATCCAGGCTTCGACGGAGCCGACCTTGTAGGCGGCCACCATCGGCACGCCGGCGAGCGCCAGCTCAAGCGTCACCGTACCCGACTTGACCAGGGCGGCATGGGCGATCCGGAAGGCGGCTCGCTTCTCCTCCTCGCCGACAATGACGCGCGGCTGCACCGGCCAGCTCCTGATACCTTCGAGCACGCTTTCCTGCAGATGCGGCGTGGTGGGAAGGATCAATTCGAACGGCGCGTCCGGCCTGCCGAGCCGCCCGAGCGTTTCGCCGAAGACAGGCAAATGATGCCGAACTTCGCTGCGGCGGCTTCCGGGCAACACGAGGAGGACGGGGGGAGCCTGGTCACGGCGCCTCTGCTCGTCGATGCCCGGCCGCAATACGCCGATCTGTTCGATCAGGGGATGTCCGACATAGCTGCAGGGCGGCCCACCGAGCCGCCGGTACGCTTCCGGCTCGAACGGCAGCAGGCCGAGCACATGGTCGACATAGCGCCGCATGGCGCGGGCACGGCCGGGCCGCCAGGCCCAGACTGTCGGAGAGACGTAGTCGACGATCGGCAGCGAGGAGGTCCGGGCGCGAACCCGCCGGGCCACCCGGTGGGTGAAATCGGGGCTGTCGATGATCACGAGGATGTCCGGCGAGGCCTGCACCACCGCATCGGCGGTTTGGCGGATGAGCCGCAGGATCTTCGGCAGCTGCTTGGCGACCGCAGCGAAACCGACGATCGAAAGCTCCTCGATTGGAAACAGCGACGACAGGCCTTCCCGGGCCATCGCGCGGCCACCCACGCCCTCGAACTGGACGGCGTCACCAAGGCGCTGGCGCAGCACCTTCATCAGGTTGGCGCCCAGCCGGTCCCCCGATTCTTCCGTTGCGACCAGGAAGACTTTTCTTGCAACGCTGTCGGTGGCGCGGGCTGGCATCAGGCGGGCAGACCGATCACGAAAATGCCGGAAGCGTCGGCGGTCTCGATCACCGCCTGAGGCTCGGCGATGAGGGTATTGCCGGCCGCAATGGCGATCCCCGCAAGTCCGGCCGCTGCGGCGCCCGCCACGGTCCGCGGCCCCATGGTCGGCAGATCGAAACGCAGGTCCTGCCCGCTTTTTGGCGCCTTCACCAGGACGCCGCGCCCGGGCTTGGCCCGGATCCGCCCCTCCTTGCGCAGCCGCGCCACCCGCGCCAGAAGACCGTCGGTGCCTTCGATGTCTTCCACGCCGACGACATGGCCGTCGATCACCACCACGGCCTGGCCGATGTCGTAGGGGCCGAGAGCCGTCAGAACCTCGCGTCCGCGCTCGATATCGGCACGGGTGCCGGCGTCGGGCGCTGCACGCGTGAGGCAACCCTCCGGCACCAACAAATCGGGCGCAACATCCTTGATTCCGACCATGTGGAAGCCGTCGCGCTCGAAAATACCGCCGATGCCCGACAGCAGGTGATCGTCGCCGCCGCGAAACGATGCCAGCACCCGAGGGATGACGCGAAGCGTGCCCCAATCGAGCCGGATTTCCGACAGCGCCGGACGCACCAGGGTGCCGATGAAAATCAGATCGCGACAGTTTTCTGCACGCAACAGACTCACCAGCCGGCCATACTGGCCGATGGAAATCCAGTGATGGCGAAAGCGCGTCACCCTTGCCGGATCGCAGGCACCGCGCAGCGCGAACAGAATAGGGCTGACGCCGCGTGTGACGAGAGAATCCGCGACCGCAAACGGCATGACGCCGCCGCCGGCGATCAGACCAATCGGCGATGAAATGTCCAAAGCCCTGTCGGTCATGGCTCTGGCCACCCCGCCGTCAGGTTCGGCCGCCGTCGTCAGCGGGCATGCACAGCGCCCGATGCTTGGCTTCGCCGATGAAGGTCAGAATCTGCGCGATCGCAGGATCTTCGTCCGCCAGCGGCTGTACCGCGGCTAACCGTTCGGCAAAAATCCCCGGGCCATGAAACAGCTTCTGGTAAAACGAGCGCACCGTGGCGAGCCGTTCGCGGGTGAACTTGCGCCGCTTCATGCCGACGATGTTGAGACCTTCGAGGCTGGCATACTGGCCGTTCACGAGGCCGAACGGAATCACGTCGCCGCGCACGCCGCAAACGCCGCCAACCATCACCTGCGGCCCGATCCGCGTGAACTGATGCACCGCTGACAATCCGCCGATGAAAACGTAATCGCCGATTTCACAATGGCCGCCCAGGGTCGCCGAGGTTGCGAAGATCACGTCATTGCCGACCTGGCAATCATGGCCGACATGGCTGCAATTCATGAAGTAACCGCGGTCACCGACGCGGGTGAGGCCACCACCGCCGACCGTGCCGACGTTCATGGTGACGGATTCCCGGATGGTGCAGCCCGACCCGATCTCCAATTTCGTCGGTTCGCCGCGATAGCTCAGCGACTGCGGCGGCGTGCCCAGCGAGGCGAATGGATAGATCGTACAGCCATCACCGATCGTCGTGTGAGCTGTGACATGCACGTGGGCGATCAGTTTGCAGTTGGCACCGATCACCACGTTCGGACCGATCACGCAATAGGGCCCGATCGAAGTACCCTCACCTATCACAGCGCCATCTTCGATCCGCGCAGTCGGGTCGATCATGCTCATCAAGAATCCGGTATCAGCCAGTTATTGCCGGCTCGCGAAATGTCGCAAGCCTTTCGGCTGGTTAGCGTGGCGCAACGGCACTGTCCAGTGACGTCTGATGACGCTGTATTTCAAACTCCGATCGAAATTTCGGAAAACAGCGCCGGTGGGCGCGGCGCGATCAGTCGGTCAGCATCGCTCCGACATCGGCCTCGGCAACGACGACGCCGTTGACCTTGGCTTCCCCATGAAACCACCACATCTCCCTGCGCTTGCTGATCTTGCGCATGTGATACTCGATGGTATCGCCCGGCAGCACGGGTTTGCGGAATTTGCATTTATCGATGGTGAGAAAATAGACCGCGCGGGGCTTTGCGGTGCCTTCGACCGAGATGATGCCGATCACGCCTGCGGTCTGCGCCATCGCCTCGATCATCATCACCCCCGGATAGACCGGACGGTCGGGGAAATGGCCCGGAAACACGGGTTCATTGAAGGTGACGTTCTTGATGCCGATGCCGCTGAAGTCGCTCCGGATATTGATGACCCGATCGATCAGCAACATCGGGTAGCGATGCGGCAGAGTGTTGAGGATCTTGCTGATATCAACATCCTCAAATAAGACCGGCGCCTCCTCCATCACTTCGTTCCTTACCCTTCCTGTCGGCCGCACCGCGGCCAAGATGATTGATTCTGGCCTGGACGCGCGGCGTTGTCGCCAAAAACATCAGGCCTGGATGACCTCCGGCCCGGACACCGGCACGACATCCCGCCCCGGAAAGCACATCGGCAAAAAGTGGGAACCGGCCTTCCGGATCAGGCCGAGGCCAACATGCCAGCCAGATCGTCATATTGTGGCCGATCTGGAGCTGGTTGTCGATTTTGCTGCCGAGATCGCATGGCCCCGATCCCGAGACCGAATGCGGGGATGAGTGACGATAGCCGCCCGGCCCGGCGATGGAAGACCCGGCGGATGGCAACATCCACCCGCTGGAGCCTGTCTGAACTCGCGCTTAGAACGAAGTACCGCCGCCGAACCTGAACTCCTGAACGACGTCGTATTTGCCCTTCGTGAGCGGGATCGCGTAGTCGAACCGCAGCGGACCGAACGGAGACGCCCAGATCAAGCCGACACCGACCGACGACCGGATGACGTTCTCGTCATCGAACGACATGGCGCAATTACAGTAATGGCCATTGACCATGCCGTTGATTTCGCCCGTGGCGGCCCATGAGGTCGGTCCCTGGTAATCCCACAGCGATCCGGCATCAGCATAGACTGCGCCCTTCAGACCCACTTCCTTCGGCAGGAACCAGAACGGCATCTGGAATTCGAGCGAGGCTCCCCAGTACTTGGTACCGCCCAGCGCGTCACCGGTCTGG
Organism: Bradyrhizobium sp.; assembly: GCA_035547995.1. Lineage (GTDB taxonomy): Bacteria > Pseudomonadota > Alphaproteobacteria > Rhizobiales > Xanthobacteraceae > Bradyrhizobium. The sequence continues at coordinate 73,582 of DASZTN010000110.1, forward strand.
GTATAGGGATAGAAAGTCAGATCGCGCGGACCGATACCGTTCGGCGCAAAGCCGCGGACGAGATTGGGTCCCATCTGGAAGTTGTCGAGCATGCGCAGCGACTTATCGCCGACCTGGTTGAGCATGCCGCCCTGCAGGTGAACCAAGGCGACGATATCGGAAACCAGCGGCGTGTAGTACTTCGCGTCGACGGCGGACTTCAGATAGCTGACGTCACCGCCAACACCGGCGAAGTCCTGCTTCCAGTCGATGAGCAAGCCGTCGGTCGGATTCTTGTTGTTGTCGAGGGTGTTGTAATCGAGCGAATAACCGATCGCCGAGACCCACTCCGCGCCCTGCGCCAGTTCCTGGCGAACCGGCAGCGACGATTCACCGTCCGCCAAACAGCCCGGCAGGAAACCGTTCTGGGCGTTGCCGGTCGGGTCGACGCCATTCAGCACCTGGCTGATATAGGCCGGGGTCGGCAGGAAGCTCGAGCCCGCATTGTTATTACAATTGTCGAGTTGCCACGGCAGCGAGATCTCCTGCTGATACAGCGAATAGCGGAGCTGCAACGACAGGTCCTCCCGCAGACCGAATCCGAGTCTCGGTGAGAAGCCGATCGTTTTGGTGCCGTAGGAGATATATTGGTTGGCGATCTGCTCGCGGTAGAACACGTCAAGGCCGGCGGCGACGCGATAATCAAGCAGGTAGGGCTCGACGAACGACAGCGAAACGCCACGGGCGTACTGGCCATACGTCACCGATGCCTTGGCGAACAGGCCGCGGCCCAGGAGGTTGCGTTCCGAAATACTGACCTCGGCAAGCGCGCCGTCGGTGGTCGAATAACCACCCGAAACCGAGAAGTCGCCCGTCGATTTCTCCTCCACGTCGACATCGAGGATGACGCGATCGCTGGAGGATCCAGGTTCCGTGGTGATCTTCACCGTCTTGAAGAAATCGAGGTTCTTCAGGCGGCGCTCGGCGCGGTCGACCAGGGCGCGGTTATAGGCGTCGCCTTCGGCGATATCGAATTCGCGCCGGATCACATAGTCGCGGGTGCGGGTATTGCCGCGGATATTGATGCGTTCAATGTAGACGCGCGGACCTTCGTCGATCGCGAAGGTGATGGCGACGGTATGCGCATCGAAATTGCGGTCGCCGCGCGGATGCACGACTGCGAAGGCATAACCTCGCCGCGACGCCTCGATCTGCATCTGCTCAACCGATTTCTCCAACGCCTCGGCGTTGTACAGCGAGCCGACATAAACCTGCGAATAGGAGGCGAGCGACTTGCCATCCAGACCGGGAATGCTGGATTCGAAATTGACCGCGGCAACCCGGTATTGCTGGCCTTCCTCGATCTTGAACGTGACCAGGAAGCCTTTCTTCTCCGGATCATATTCGGTCAGCGCGGCCACCACCTGCACGTCGGCGAAGCCGTGCTTGAGGTAATAGCGGCGAATCAGGTCGCGATCGGACTCGATCCGGTCCGGATCGTAAACGTCGTTATTGCCGAGGAAGCTCAGCCAATTCGATTCGCGCGTCTTGATGACGTCCTTCAGCCGATAGGACGAAAAGGCGTGGTTGCCGACGAAGTCGATCTCCCGGACGCCGGTTTTCGCGCCCTCGGTAATCTCGAAAACCAGGTCGACGCGGTTGTTCGGCTGCTCGATGATTTCGGGGTTGACGCGCACGTCGTAGCGACCGGCGTGCCGATAGATTTCGGCAATGCGCAGCGCGTCCGACTGCACCATCGGACGCGACAGCGTGCCGCGCGCCTTGGACTGCACTTCCGCCTGGAGCTGCTCGTCCTTGATCTTCTTGTTGCCTTCGAAGGCAACGCGGTTGATCACGGGATTTTCCACCACGACAACAACCAGATGGCCGCCCTGGTGATTGATCTTCACGTCCTCGAACAGGCCGGTCTCGATCAGGGCTTTCAGGCCGTCATCAATGGCCGCCTGATCCAGACGCCCGCCAGGTCCGGCTCTGAAGTAAGAGCGGATGGTTTCGGCTTCGACGCGCCGGTTGCCCTGCACCTCGATCGAGGAGACGGTCTGGGCAGCAGCGGATGACGGCATAAGAGCCGCTAAAGAAGCGGCGATCGGCGTGGCGACCAGAATCAGGGCAGCAAGCAGCCCCCCCCGCACTCGCATTCCAAGATTCATGCGCAACGCGCCCTTGTCATTCCGATGTCGACCCGCACCCCACGAGTCGACAGATTCCCATGTGTCGCACCGCTTGTAGACAATTTCACCCCGGTGGCAAACGTCCGATTGCGGTGCATTTTCATTTTCATTCCAAGACGTTGCCCAACGGCCACGCCGGTCGAATAAGGCATTATGATCCAGCCAGATGCAGGATGTCGTTGTAAGTAGCAAACACCATCAGCATCAGCACCAGACCTAACCCGATTCGGAAACCCATTTCCTGTGCACGATCGGATAATGGACGGCCGCGAACGGCCTCCACCGCATAGAACAAAAGATGACCGCCATCGAGCAACGGCACCGGAAACAGGTTGAGCAGGCCGATCGAAATCGACAGCAGCGCCGAAAGCTGGATCAGCGCCGCCATCCCGATGGTCGCAACCTGACCTGAAATCTGCGCGATCCGCAGCGGGCCGCCGACCTGGTCGGCCGCCTCCCGTCCGGTGAAGATGCCGCCGATATAGGAGAGTGTCCGTTCGATGACGAACCAGGTTTCCTTGACGCCGAGCCAAAACGCGGTCGCCGGATTCACCCGTTCGGTGGTGACGTCACCGGGCGCTGTCGACCGCGTGATGCCGAGCACCCCAATCCGGTGGGAATTACCAAACGAGTCCTTCACATCCCTCAGTTCGGGAGTCCCCTGCAATTGCACCGTCGAAGCACCGCGCTTGACGGTGAAGGTCAGCTTATCTCCGGCGTTCATACCGACGATCCGCTGCATGTCCGAAAAACTGTCGATGGCCTCGCCATTAATGGCGGTAACGACGTCGCCGACCTGGAAGCCGGCGGCAGCGGCGGCACTCCCCGCTTCGATCTTGTCGACGCGGGCCGATGTGCTCGGCTTGCCATAAAAGGTGAACAAGCCGGTGAAGATCAGGATAGCCAGCACGAAATTGGCAAGGGGGCCGGCAGCAACGATCGCGGCACGGGGGCCAACTTTCTTGTGGTGGAAGCTTCCGGCGCGCTCTTCCTCGGTCATGTTGGCGAGCACTTCGGAGGACGGCGTCGAAGCCTCGGTATCATCGCCAAAAAAGCGGACATAGCCGCCGAGCGGCATCGCCGAGATTTTCCAGCGCGTGCCATGGCGGTCATTGAAGCCGACGAGCTCCGGGCCGAAGCCGAGGGAGAAGGTCAATACCTTCACGCCAGCCCAGCGGGCGACCAGGAAATGGCCAAGCTCATGGAAGAAGACGACGATGGTCAGAACAAACAGAAAAGGAATGGCATAGCCAATGAATAGATGAGATAATTCATTGAAACTATGTAAGAAAAATCCCGACATCCAATTCCCCTCACCAGAGCCTAAAGCCCCGCCTGACCTCTAGGATGCCTTTGCGGCAATTTGAGGCAAGAGGGTGGCAGCCCTATTTCGCGCGCTATGGTCAAGATCGATCGCATCATCAGCCGAAGTCAGCGGCGCCAGATTGCCGGCACGCATCCAGGCCTCCAAAGTCGCCTCGACCAGGCGCGCGATGGCGCCGAATTTGATCTTACCGGCGATGAAGGCCGCCACGGCGATCTCATTGGCGGCATTATAGACAGTGGTGGCGCCGCGGCCGGTCCGCAAGGCGTCATAGGCAAGCCGCAACCCCGGAAAACGCTCGAAGTCCGGCGCTTCGAACGTCAGTTGCCCGATCTTGGCAAGGTCGAGCTTCGCGGCGGGCCCTATGATGCGATCGGGCCAGCCCAGGCAATGGGCGATCGGCGTGCGCATGTCGGGTGCTCCCAATTGCGCAACGACCGAGCGGTCCGAAAATTCGACCATGCCATGGATGATCGACTGCGGATGCACCAGCACGTCGATTTCATCCGGAGACAGTTCGAACAGATAGGAGGCTTCGATCACCTCCAGCCCCTTGTTCATCATCGAGGCCGAATCGATGGTGATCTTCTGCCCCATGCTCCAGTTCGGATGTTTCAGCGCCTGCGCCAGCGTCGCCTGCTCGATATCGGCACTGGCCCAGGTACGGAACGGGCCGCCGGAGGCCGTGATGATGACGCGAACCAGTTCCTCGCGGTTGCCGGAACCGAGCGCCTGGAACAGAGCATTATGTTCCGAATCCGCCGGCAGGATGCAGGCCCCGGCCCTGGCCGCGCGTTCCATGAAGAAATCGCCGGCGCAGACAAGACATTCCTTGTTGGCCAGCGCCACGCTTGCCCCGCGATCGACCGCCGCCAGTGCCGGTTTCAATCCGGCCGCGCCGCTCACCGCCGCCATGACCCAGTCGGCCGGTCGGGAGGCAGCCTCGATGATCGCGCTCTCCCCTGCCCCGCATTCAATATCGGTGCCGGCAAGGGCGGCCTTCAAATCCGACAGGCGGCTGGAATCGGCAATGGCGGCAAAGCGGGCATCGAATTCCCTGGCGAGCTTCGCCAGTGCTTCGACATTGTTGTTGGCCGTCAGGGCTTCCACCCGATAGCGATCGGGGGACGCGCGGAGCAGGTCCATCGTGCTGTCGCCAATGGAACCGGTGGCACCCAGCACGGTCACGGCACGCACGGCGGACGCCGCGGCCTTGTTGTTACGCAACGGAACAGCGCTCATTTTTTCACCAAACCATAAGACCGTGGCCGACGCCATCCACGCCGCCGCGCAAAAGACCGAAAATCGCCGCCAGGATGATGGCGGCAACAAAGCCGTCGAGCCGGTCCCAAAGCCCGCCATGGCCCGGGATGATGCGGCCGGAATCCTTCACGCCGAATCGGCGTTTTACAGCAGATTCAAACAGATCGCCGAACTGCGCGGCGATCGACAGGACAGCGCCCAGCGTGAGGAGCGGCCCGGTTCCGGCAAATTTGAGGCTGGCGAAACCGGCAGCGACCACCAGGCTCGCGGCAAAGCCGCCGATCGCCCCGGCCCAGGTCTTGTTGGGACTGACCCGCGGCCAGAGCTTGGGACCGCCGATGCTGCGGCCAGCGATATAGCCGCCAATATCCGTCGCCCACACCACGAACAGGATGACGATGAGCGCGGACAGCCCATGGCCGGGGTCCATCCGCATCAGGATCGCGGCAATCTGCGCTGTCGCCGCGTAGAGAAACCCGGCTGCACTCCAGATACGCCGCTCCGGCGCCAGTGCTCCGACAGCGACGAGACCAAGTGCCAGCGTAATGAGCAGGGCTTCGAACCGCCCCTGGCCGATCAACCAGCCGATCAGGATCAACGCGACGATGCCGGCCGCCATGACCTGCCATCGGCCCGTCATGCCAATGATCGCGAGCCATTCGGCGTAAAGACCGATCGCAGCCAGCATCACCAGCGCGGCCCAGATCCAGCCGCCGAGATAGGCGATCAGGATCGCGGCAGGCGCCAGCACCAACGCGGCGATGATACGCATCACAAGGTTGCGCCGGTCCTTTACCGCAATGGCCGCCGGCGCGGCTTCGTTCTCGGTCACGATCCGGTTTTCGCTACCAGGCCGCCGAAGCGGCGCTCGCGACGGGCGTATTCGGCAATCGCTCCTTCGAGGGCGGCCTTGTCGAAATCCGGCCAGTGCATCGGCACGAAGACAAATTCGCTATAGGCCGCCTGCCACATCAGGAAGTTCGACAGCCGCTGCTCGCCGCTGGTGCGAATGATGAGATCGGGATCTGGAATATCGGGTGCGTCGAGATATCGGCCGAGCGTATCGGCGTCGATCGAAGACGGATCGCGCTTGCCCTCCGCAACCTCGCGCGCCAGCTCTCGCGCCGCGTTGGCGATCTCCTGGCGCGACCCGTAATTGAAGGCGACAACAAGATGGAGCTTGGTATTGGCCTTGGTCAGTTCCTCGGCTTCGCTCAACAGCGCGCAGATATCAGGCTCCAGGCCCGTGCGCTGGCCAATGACGCGCACCCGCACGCCGTCGCGATGCAGCGTGGCCAGATCGTTGCGGATGAAGCGGCGCAGCAGGCCGAACAGGTCGCCGATTTCAGTCGCGGGGCGCGACCAGTTTTCCGAACTGAAGGAAAAGATCGTCAGGTAGAGAATGCCGAGTTCGGAGGCGGCGCGCACGACGCGGCGCAAGGCCTCTACTCCGCGGCGATGCCCCTCGGCGCGCGGCAAGCCGCGGGCTGCAGCCCAGCGGCCATTCCCGTCCATGATGATCGCCACATGCAAAGGATTTTCGGATCCTTGGGCTGCGGCAGCGGCATTCGACATCGGTCAATCCCCGGAGCGCCTTTGCGCGAAGTGAACGCCGCTTCGCGTAAGAAAACGCGTCTCAACAACAATTAGGATCAGACGGTAAGGATTTCCTTTTCCTTGGCCGCAAGCAACTGGTCGATCTCCGCGATCACGCCGTCGGTCGCCTTCTGCACATCGGCAGCCAGACGCTCCTGATCGTCTTCGGAAATCTCGTGATTCTTTTCGAGCTTCTTGACGGTGTCGAGACCGTCGCGGCGAACATGGCGCACCGCAACCTTCGCCGCCTCGGCGTATTTGTGCGCGACCTTCACCAATTCCTTGCGGCGCTCCTCGTTGAGCTCGGGGACGCGAAGCCGCAGCACCTGGCCTTCGGTGGCTGGCGTCAGGCCAAGATTGGAATCGACGATCGCCTTCTCCACCGCCTTGACCATCGATCTGTCCCAGACCTGCACCGAAAGCAGCCGCGGCTCGGGCACGCTGATGGTCGCGACCTGGTTGAGAGGCATATGCGAACCATAGGCCTCCACCTGGATCGGCTCCAGCATCGAAGCCGCGGCGCGGCCGGTCCGCAAGCCGCTCAATTCATGCTTGAGCGACTGGGTGGCGCCCTGCATGCGACGCTTCAATTCATTGAGATCAAAACCAGGTGTGGGCATAACGCTCCCCTCCTTACAGACTAGACGCCACCGTCAACCGGATTTCGGACCGGAATTAACAAACCCGTCAGCCGGCAACGATGGTGCCGTGCCCCGTTCCGCGCAGAATCGCACCGATCGAACCGGGCTCGGCGATCGAAAATACAATGATAGGCAGTGACGTCTCGCGAGCAAGCGCGAAAGCTGTCGCATCCATGACCTTGTAACCGCCCTCGATGGCCTGGGAATGGGTCAGGCGGTCAAAGCGCTTTGCGGACGGATCCTTTTTCGGATCGGCGCTATAAACGCCGTCGACATTGGTGGCCTTCAGCACCGCCTGGGCGCCGATTTCGGCAGCACGCAATACCGCCGTGGTGTCGGTGGTGAAGAACGGGTTACCCGTTCCGCCGCCGAGCAGAATGATCCGTCCTTCGGCAAGATATTTGTGCGCTGCGCCACGGGTAAACAACTCGCAGATCTGCGGCATGACGAAGGCCGACAGCGTACGCGCGGGCGTTCCCTTGCGCTCGATCGCCGCCTCCAGCGCCAGACAGTTCATGACGGTTGCCAGCATGCCCATGGTATCGCCGGTCGGCCGTGACACGCCGCGCGACGACACTTCGACGCCGCGGACAATATTGCCGCCGCCGACCACGACGGCGACCTCGCCACCGAGTGCCCGGGCGGCGATCAGATCGTCGGCGATCCGGTCGATGGTCGGCTGATCGATGCCAAAAGCATGGGCGCCGGCGAGATATTCACCGGAGAGCTTGATCACCACGCGACGATAGACCGGTTCTGCCATGATGCGATCGCTCTCCTTGGAGCCTGATCGGCTCTGATGACACCAGAACCTTGGCTCCAGCCTTGCTTGCTTCACGCGCCGCTCTCGGCAAGGACGCACTGTCCCGTCCGGCCGCTTCCGGCGCTATCGGGACCGGAAGCCAATTGGCCGCAGGTTACTTCTTGCCGCTGGCAGCCGCGACTTCGGCCGCGAAATCGGACTCCTGCTTCTCGATTCCCTCGCCGAGAGCATAGCGCACAAACCCGGTAATCTTCACCGGCGCGCCGATCTTACCCTCAGCTTCCTTCAAGGCCTGGGCGACCGATTTGCCGCCATGTTCGGCATGGATCGACGCCTGCTCGAGGAGACAAACCTCCTTGTAATAGGTCTTCAGGCCGGACTCGACGATCTTCTCGATCACGTTCTCCGGCTTGCCCTGCTGGCGATACTTGTCGGCGAGCACGTCCTTTTCGCGGGTAACGAGCGACTGATCGAGCCCGGCAGGATCCAGCGCCAGCGGGTTGGCGGCGGCGACGTGCATCGCGAGCTGTTTGCCGAGCACGGCGAGCTCCTCGGTCTTGCCGGCCGATTCGAGCGCCACGATCACGCCCATCTTGCCTGCACCTTCGACGACAGCGCCGTGCACATAGCTCGACACCACGCCCTTGCCGACTTGCAGCAGGGATGCGCGCCGCAGCGTCATGTTCTCGCCGATCGTTGCGATGGCGTCCGCAATGGCGGTCTCGACGGTCGTCTCGCCCACCTTCGCAGCCTTGATCTTCTCGATATCGGCGCCGACGTCGAGCGCAACCTGGGCGATCATCTTGACCAGACCCTGGAACTGCTCATTGCGGGCGACGAAATCGGTCTCGGAATTGACCTCGACGACCACGCCCTTGTTGCCGGCGGTCACGGCACCGATCAGACCGTCGGCGGCGATACGGCCGGCCTTTTTGGCGGCCTTCGACAGGCCCTTCTTGCGCAGCCAATCCTGCGCCGCCTGCATGTCGCCGGCAGTCTCGGTAAGGGCAGCCTTGCAATCCATCATGCCGGCGCCGGTGGACTCGCGGAGGTCCTTGACCATCGCTGCTGTGATCGTAGCCATTGTAAGCGTCCTTCTTGCCTGTCGGGCAGCGGGACCTCACCCACCGCCATCGCCACAGGAATTATTGTATCGGAAATCTAAAACAATGGCCGGAGCGATCCGGCCATTGGCACCGCCTTATTCGGCCTCGGCCGTGAGGGCCTTGGCCTGGGCAACCCAGGCATCGGCCCGGCTCGGAAGTCCGACTTCTTCGCCGATCTTGTGGGCGGTATCGTGATCGAGCTCGGCGAGCTGCCAATAGTGGAAGATGCCGAGGTCGTTGAGCTTTTTCTCGATCGCCCCCGACACGCCGGTGAGCTTCTTGAGGTTGTCGGCAGTGCCGCGCGGGCCCGCCAGCCCCTGGAAACCCGACGCCTGAGGCGCGGTCGGGATTTCTTCGCTGTCGGGCACCACCGAAGCACCGACATCGATGCCGGCCTCGCCCTGCGCGCGCGAAATACCGTCGATGGCGGCACGAGCCACCAGATCACAATAGAGCGAAATGGCGCGGCCGGCATCGTCATTGCCGGGCACCACATAGGAGATGCCCTTCGGGTCCGAATTGGTATCGACGATCGCCGCAACCGGGATATTGAGCCGCTGGGCCTCCTGGATCGCGATGTCTTCCTTGTTGGTGTCGATCACGAAGATCATGTCGGGCAGACCGCCCATATCCTTGATGCCGCCGAGCGAGCGGTCGAGCTTGTCGCGCTCGCGCTGCAGCGTCAGGCGCTCCTTCTTGGTGTACTGCGCGCTTTCGCCGGAGCTCAGCATCTCATCGAGCTGACGCAGGCGCCGGATCGAGCCGGACACCGTCTTCCAGTTGGTCAGCGTGCCGCCGAGCCAGCGGGAATTGACGAAATATTGCGCCGAACGCTTCGCCGCCTCGGCGACGCCGTCCTGCGCCTGCCGCTTGGTGCCGACGAACAGGATGCGGCCGCCCTTGGCGACGGTATCGCTGACCGCCTGCAAGGCACGATGCAGCATCGGCACGGTCTGAGCGAGGTCGATGATGTGAATGTTGTTGCGGGTACCGAAGATGTAATCCGACATCTTCGGGTTCCAGCGGTGGGCCTGGTGGCCAAAGTGAACGCCAGCTTCCAGCAGCTGACGCATGGTGAAATCAGGTAGCGCCATGGTTCAGTTCTCCGGTTGGTTCCTCCGGAAACGTGTGAGCAGACGAGCCTTCGCGGCCCGGTTGCCACCGGACGGCCTTTGAGAGCCATGTTTCCGTGTGAGATGGCGCGCTATATAGCGCGATTTTCGCCAGAAGCAAGGAAATAAGGCCGGATTGGCGGCTTTTGGGCCCCACCCGCTCCCTTCCGGCCCAGACCCTTCGCCCGCTGAGCCCGCCGATCCGGGCTTCGACCGCACCATAGGCCGACCCAATCGGCCATCCAGCCGGCTACAGGGTCTGGACGTCGACCACACCCGCCACCGCCTTGATCGCACCTGCGATCTGGGGCGAGACCTTGAAGCGGCCCGGCAGCTTCATTTCCACCTCGGTCTCGAGGTCGAGCATCATGATCAGGGAGACTTCGGCGTCACCGCCGCCGCGCGGGGCAATCGTCGGGCCGGGGCTCTTCGCGGCCGGAGCGCCTGTCCCGTTGCCGGCAGCGGCCTCCGGCCCTGCCAGTCGCTTGGCGATCGATTCCAGCGGCCTGGTGTCGCGAACGAAAATCCGCAGGCCCTTCTGGGTCTTTGCCGCGGCGTCATCGAGCGGCTCGGCATGCAGCACCCGCGCGCGAACGTCTTCGCCCTGCAGCTCGGCGCCGAGCTGCAGCAGCACCGCCGCGCCCGGCTCCAGCACTTCACGATACTGGGCAAGCCCTTCCGAGAACAGCACAGCCTCGAAATGGCCGGTCGGATCGGACAACCCCATGATGCCCATCTTGTTGCCGGTCTTGGTGCGCCGCTCCATGCGCGAGACGACAGTGGCGGCGACGCGACCGGCAGTCGCACCGGTCTTCACGGCGCGGGAGAACTCGGTCCAGGACTGCACCCGAAGCCGTTTCAGCACCGTTGCGTAATCATCGAGCGGATGGCCGGAAAGGAAGAAGCCGATTGCATCATATTCGCGCCGCAGCCGTTCCGCCGGCAGCCATGGCTCGACCTGCGGCAGCACGATGGTCGGCGCATCGGCGGCGTTGCCGAACATGTCGTTCTGGCCCGAGGTTGCGGCCTCGTGGCTGCGCTGACAGGCCGCCAATATCGCATCCGCGCCGGCGAACACGCGAGCTCGATTGGCATCGAGACAGTCGAACGCACCGGCGGCTGCCAGGGTCTCGATGACGCGCTTATTGACGGCGCGCGGGCTGACCCGCGAAGCGAAATCGGCGAGCGAGGTGAAGGCGCCCTTGCGCCGCTCTTCCACGATCTGCTCCACCGCCTGTAAGCCGACCCCCTTCAGCGCCGCCAATGCATAATAGATCGTGTTCTCGCCGACTTCGAAGGTCGCGCCGGAGCGGTTGATGTTGGGTGCTTCGACCTTGATGCCGAGCCGCTGCGCTTCGGAACGAAATTCGCTGAGCTTGTCGGTGTTGTTGAGTTCGAGCGTCATCGACGCCGCCAGGAACTCCACCGGATAATGCGCCTTCATGTAGGCGGTGTGGTAGGACACCAGCGCATAGGCCGCGGCGTGGCTCTTGTTGAAGCCGTAATCGGCGAACTTGGCGAGCAGTTCGAAGATGGTTTCCGCCTGCCCCTTCGGCACGCCATTCTTCACCGCGCCGGCAACGAAGATCTCGCGCTGCTTTTCCATCTCGGCGCGGATCTTCTTGCCCATCGCGCGGCGCAGCAGGTCGGCCTGGCCGAGCGTGTAGCCCGCCATCTGCTGCGCGATCTGCATCACCTGTTCCTGATAGATGATGACGCCGAACGTCTCCTTCAGGATCGGCTCCAGGATCGGATGCAGATATTCCGGCTCCTCGTCGCCGTGCTTGCGGGCGCAATAGGTCGGGATGTTCGCCATCGGGCCGGGACGATAGAGCGCCACCAGCGCGATGATGTCCTCGAAGCGGTCGGGCCGCATGTCGATCAGCGCCCGCCGCATGCCCTGGCTTTCAACCTGGAACACGCCGACCACATCACCGCGCGCCAGCATCTGGTAGCTTGCGGCATCATCGATCGGCAGCGTCGGCAGATCGACTTCCACGTTGCGCTGCTTGAGCAGCTTCACCGCGACATCCAGCACGGTGAGCGTCTTCAGGCCGAGAAAGTCGAATTTGACGAGGCCCGCGGGCTCGACCCATTTCATGTTGAACTGGGTCACCGGCATGTCGGATTTCGGATCGCGGTAGAGCGGCACGAGCTCGCTCAAGGGCCGGTCGCCGATCACGATGCCGGCCGCGTGGGTCGAGGCGTGCCGCGTCAGGCCTTCGAGTCGCTGGGCGATGTCGAAGGCCTGCGCCACCACCGGATCTTCGTCGCGGAAGGCCTGCAGCTTGGGCTCGCCCTCGATCGCGGCGGCGAGCGTGACCGGCGCGGCCGGATTCTGCGGCACCAGCTTCGTCAGCTTGTCGACCTGCCCGTAGGGCATCTGCAGCACGCGCCCGACGTCGCGCAGCACGCCGCGCGCCTGCAGCGTGCCGAAAGTGATGATCTGGGCGACCTGGTCGCGGCCGTAGCGCTGCTGGACGTAACTGATGACCTCGCCGCGGCGATCCTGGCAGAAGTCGATGTCGAAGTCCGGCATCGAGACGCGCTCGGGATTGAGGAAGCGCTCGAACAGCAGGCCGAAGCGGATCGGGTCGAGATCGGTGATGGTCAGCGACCAGGCGACCAGCGAGCCGGCGCCGGAGCCGCGGCCGGGCCCCACGGGAATGCCGTGCGCCTTGGCCCATTTGATGAAGTCGGACACGATCAGGAAGTAGCCCGCATATTTCATCCGCATGATGACGTCGAGCTCAAAGGCGAGCCGTTTGGCGTAGTCCTCCTCGGTGGTACCGGGCGACAGGCCATGCACGCGCAGCCGATTGGCAAGCCCTTCCTCCGCCTGCCGCTTCAATTCGGCGGCCTCGTCGGCCGCGGCATCGGAGCTCGACGCGGCGCCGACGGTGAAGAACGGCAGGATCGGCTTGCGCGTCAGCGGACGGTACGAGCAGCGCTCGGCGATCTCCACCGTCGACGCCAGCGCCTCCGGAATGTCGGCGAACAGCACCGCCATCTCGGCGCGGGTCTTGAAGCGGTGATCGGGCGTGAGCTGCTCGCGATCGGTCTCGGCGATCAGCCGGCCGCCGGCGATGCAGAGCAGCGCATCATGCGCCTCGTAGTCGTCGGTCGAGGCGAAGTAAGGCTCGTTGGTCGCCACCAGCGGCAGGCCCC
>DASZTN010000111.1:0-22435 GCA_035547995.1 Bradyrhizobium sp.
TATGTGCCGGCGTCGACGCCGGATGGTCTCGTCGATAAGATCCACCAGGGCATCAACAAGGCGCTGGAAAATCCCGACGTGCAGCGCCAGCTCGCGATCGCCGATATTCCCGGCAAGCCGATGCAGCTTCCCGACCTGGCCAAGCTGATGAAGGCCGATTACGAGAAGCTGACGACGGTGATCAAGGCTGCGGGCATTCCGCAGGAATAGCGCCCTACTGCTTCACCTTGCTCGCATCCATCTTGACCGACGTGTCGAGCATCCTGGTCGTGAACGCATTCTCGACCGGGAACGGCTTTTCCATGCCGAGGTAAGTCTGCACCAGGTCGTAGTCCTTCTTCATCCGTTCACCATCGATCCAGCCAAGCGCCTTGGTCGTGGTGAACTGATCGGTCATCAGATATTTGATGCGTTCCCATTGGTTCCGCTGCACCTGCTCGTCCAGTCCTGACACCTGATCGAGCAGCGCTTTCAGGCAAGGATCGACATCGGCGACGCAGGCGGCGAACGCCTTCTGGCTGATCCGGACGAAATCCTCCACCAGCTTCGGATTCTTTTTCAGGAACTCACCGTTGACGATCAGCGAATTGCCGTATGGGTTGAGGCCGATGTCCTTCCAGTTCAGGAAGCCGAGATCGCTGCCGAATTCCTGCAATTTCAGATCGTGCTCGTTGTAGAAGTCGCTGATGATATCGACGGTGTGGGTCTTGAGCGCGGCGATCTTCGCGGTCGGCCCGATATTGACGAAATTGACCGAGTCCGGCGCGATGCCGGCTGCCTTGGCGAAGGCGGGCCACATCACCCGCGACGCATCGCCCGGCGGATTGCCGATCTTGTGGCCGGGGAAATCCTTGACGCCGTTCACGCCGTAGCTCTTGAGCCAGTAGAAGGTCTGCCCGGTATTGGCGTAGATGCTCATCACCGCCACGTCGTCGGCGCCCTTGCCGCGCGCGACCAGCATGGTGGCGAGATCGGCAATGCCGAACGGCGAGCCGCCGGAGCCGACCTTCAGCGCCGAGACCCCGGATCCCTTGCCGGTCTCGATGGTCAGATCGATGCCTGCCTTCTCGTACCAGCCCTGCGCCTTGGCGTAATAGAATGGCGAGTGGTCCGCCGTCGGCGTCCAGTTCAGCACCAGGTTGACGGACTCGGCGGCTTGCGACGGGATGGCCGGCACGACAAGCGCAAGCGCCAGCCCCATCATTCCCCAACGCCTCATGGCAAGCTCCTCGTTTGCAAGCGCGGCCTTGTCGCGGCACTTCTGCGACGCTACCAATGCAACAAGGGACGGTCCCGATTGTCAACCATCTGGTTGGAAATGCCCAAATCAAAGTCAAATGGCACAACGCCGCAGCGGCGCGACCCGGCAGGCACGCGACAGAAGCTGTTGACCGCGGCGCGGCGCGAATTCGCCAGAAGCGGCCTCGCCGGCGCGCGGGTCGACGAGATCGCGGCCCGCGCCGGCGTCAACAAGCAGCTCGTCTATCATTATTTCGGCGACAAGGACGCGCTCTACCTCGCCGTCCTCGAATGGGTCTATGACGAAATCCGCAGCCAGGAGCGCAAGCTCAACCTGCAAGGCCTGCCTCCGGAACGGGCAATCCGCAAACTGATCGAGGCCTCCTTCGATCACCTGGCCGCGCATCCCGACTTCATCGTGCTACTAAATGATGAGAACCGCGGCGGCGCCCGGCACGTCCGGGGATCGAAACGCCTGGAGGCGATGCATTCGCCGCTGGTCAGCCTGGTTTCCCGGATACTGAGCGAAGGCGTGCGCGCGGGAGTCTTCCGCAGGGGCGTCAACCCGGTCCATCTCTACATTTCGATCGCCGGGCTCAGCTATTTCTTCTTCTCGAACACGCCGACGCTATCGGCGATCTTCGGCAAGGATCTGAGCAGCGCTGCGGCCAGGCGCGCCCGCCGCAGGCACGTGGTGGACCTCGTGCTGCAGGCGCTGCGGCCCTGACCGTTAATCAACCAGATGGTTGAAAGGCTGACATGGCCGCGCTAAGTTTGCCGCGGCCGGGGCGGCGGCATATCCGGATACGGAAGGACCAGATGGCGAGCAGTGAAAGCGGACGATCGGCGCGCTCCCTGACGGTCATCCTGGCGGTGCATCTCGCCGTGATCGTGCTGTGGCAGATCCTGGTCGACGCATTTCACGTGCCGAACTTCGTCCTGCCCTCGCCGCTCGCCGCACTGGCAACATTGACGTCGGCTAAATATGCCTGGCTGCCGAATATCCTGGTCACGGCGGCGGAAATTCTCGGCGGCTTTTTTCTCGGCGCCCTGGTCGGGGTCGCGCTCGCCGTCGTCTTCAGCTGGTCACCGCTGGTGAGCCTGTTGATCCTGCCGCTGTTCGTCACGCTGAACATGATCCCGAAAGTGGCGCTCGGGCCGCTCATCATCGTCTGGTTCTCCTACGGGATCTTTCCGAACATGCTGATCGCCTTCAGCATCTGCTTCTTTCCGATCCTGCTGACGACCTCACGGGGCCTGCGCGAAGTCGAGCCCGACCTGCTCGATCTGGTCAAATCGCTGCGCGGCTCGCGCTGGACCCTGTTCCGCAAGATCCAGCTGCCCGGCTCATTGCCTTACGTGTTTTCCGGAATGAAGGTCGGTGCCATCCTGGCCGTGGCCGGCGCCGTCGTCGGCGAATTCATCGCCTCAGATCGCGGCCTCGGCTACCTGATGATCCAGGTGCAATCCTCGCTGGATACGCCGGCCATGGTGATGGCGGTGGTGTTTCTGACCCTGCTCGGGGTCGCTCTGTACGGCCTGGTCCTCGGCCTCGAACGGCTGTTCGTGGTCGGGGATATCAGGCTGCAATAAGAAAATCAGGAACCGGACATGCTGCTCACACGCGACACGTTGCCGAAGACGATCCCCGATATCGCCGCGCTCGACGACCTCCTTTGCCGGCCCAGCCAGGCGCTGATCGATGACCTGAAAGGGATCGACGGCGATGTCATGATCCTCGGCGTCGCCGGCAAGATGGGCCCGACGCTCGCCGGCCTCGCCAAGGCCGCGCTGCCGGAGCGCCGCGTCGTCGGCGTGGCACGTTTCAGCGATCCCGAAACCAAAGCCGCGCTGGAACGCCGCGGCGTCGAGACCATCGCTTGCGATCTGCTCGATGAAGCCGCGCTCGACTCGCTGCCGAAGATCCGCAATGTGGTGTTCATGGCCGGCCGCAAGTTCGGCGCCGAAGGCGACCTGTCTCTGACCTGGGCGATGAACGCGCTGGTCCCCGCCTGGGTCGCGCAGGCGTTCAGGGATTCGCGGATCGTCGCGTTCTCGACCGGCTGCGTCTATCCGTTCGTGCCGGTCGACGGAAAAGGCTCCGACGAGGACATGGCGCCCAATCCTCCCGGCGAATATGCGCAGTCCTGCGTCGGCCGCGAGCGCATGTTCGAATATTTCTCGCGCAAATTCGCAACGCCCGGCCGGCTGTTCCGGCTGAACTACGCGATCGACATGCGTTACGGCGTGCTGCACGACATCGCCAGCAAGGTCGCACAGGGCAAGCCGATCGATGTCAGCCTCGGCCATGTCAATTTCATCTGGCAGGGCGATGCATCCGCGCAGGCGCTGCGTTGCCTTGCTCATTGCGACACTCCGACCTCGCCGATCAATGTCAGCGGGCCGGAGATCCTCGCGGTGCGCGACATCGCGGCCAGGTTCGGCGAACTTCTCGGCCGCGAGCCGGTTATCGTCGGCAAGGAAGAGCCGACCGCATGGCTCACCAACACCTCGCAAGCCGTCAAACTCTTCGGCCTGCCGATCGTCGACACCGCGCAGTTGATCGCCTGGACTGCCGATTGGGTGGCACGCTCGATGCCGAGCCTCGGCAAGCCGACCAAATACGAGGTCCGTGATGGGCGCTACTGACGATATCGTCCTCGTCCGGCTTGACGCGGGCGATGCACTCGCGGGACTTGTGCTTTCAACCGAAGCGCACTGGAACCAGAACGAGGCGGACTGGCGATTCTTCCTCACCCAGGGAATCGTGTTCGGCGTCCGCGACAAGGACGGTCGCCTGATCGCCACCGCGGCGCTGCTGCCTTATACGTCGAACCAGGCCTGGATCAGCATGGTGCTGGTGACCGCGAACTGGCGCCGCCGCGGCATCGCAACCAGACTGGTCGATGCCTGTCTTGATGCGGCGACCAAGCTTGGCCTCACCTCCTGGCTCGATGCGACCCCGGCCGGCGCGTCGGTCTATGGTCCGCTTGGCTTCGTGCCCGACCTGCAATTGCGGCGGCTCCGTCACGAGCCAAACCGGCCAGAGCAGACGACGACGGGGCTGGTCACCTGCGATCTCGCCGCGTTCGTTACCCTGGACGCCAGGGCGATCGGGTTCGATCGCAGCGCGTTGCTGAACGAGCTGGCCGGGCGTGCCGGTTCTCGCCTCGTCTCGAACGGCAAGGCAGCAGCGATGGTCCGCGACGGCCGCTCCGTGCGTCATATCGGCCCGTTGTTTGCGGATGACGCGCAAAGCGCGCTTGCGCTGGTCGGTGAAATCGTCCGCGACGACGCACGGGCCGTGCTGATCGATGCGATCGCCTCCCGGCGCGAATTTCTCGACGGCCTGACCGGCTCAGGCTGGACCATCGAGCGGCCGTTTCAGCGCATGCGGTTCGGCCGCGCCACGACACAATCCAAGGATATCGCCTTCGCCGTCGCCGGTCCGGAATATGGATAGGAAACAGCGCCATGCACCATAGCGAGATGAACTCTGATGTCCGGCGGCTGATCGCCGAGGGCACCGTGCTTCCGGCGCACCCGCTCGCGCTCGATGCCGGCCGCAAGCTCGATGCCCGGCGCCAGCGCGCGCTGACCCGCTATTATATCGATGCCGGCGCCGGCGGCCTTGCCGTCGGTGTCCATACGACCCAGTTCGCGATCCGCGACGTCGGCATGTATCGTCCGGTGCTGGAGCTTGCTGCGGAAACCGCGGCGAACTGGACTAGGCGGCCGCTGGCGCTGGTCGCCGGCCTCGCCGGGCCGACGCAGCAGGCCGTGACCGAAGCCGGGACCGCGCTCGGGATCGGCTATCATGCCGGGCTGCTCAGCCTCGCCGCGATGAAGTCGGCCTCCGAAGACGACATCATCGGCCATTGCCAGGCGGTGGCGCGCGAAATTCCGCTGGTCGGATTCTATCTGCAGCCTGCGGTCGGCGGCGTCATTCTCAGTGCGGATTTCTGGCGGCGCTTTGCCGCGATCGACAATGTCATCGCCATCAAGATCGCGCCGTTCAACCGCTATCGCACGCTCGACGTTCTGCGCGGCGTCAGCGCCGCCGGCGCGCTCGATCGCGTCGCGCTCTATACCGGCAATGACGATCACATCCTGCTCGACCTGACGCTGCCGTTCGACCTGCGCGACAAGGGCGTGACCACGCGCACCTATTTCCGCGGCGGCCTGCTCGGCCACTGGTCGGTGTGGACAGCCGCCGCGATCAAGCAGTTCGAACGCTGCAAGGCGGCGCGCCACAAGGATACGGTGCCGGCCGATCTGCTCGCGCTCGATGCCCGTGTCACCGATTGCAACAGCGCGTTCTTCGACGTGGCCAACAATTTCCATGGCTGCATCGCCGGCTGTCACGAGGTCCTCAGGCGGCAGGGCCTCCTCGAAGGCATCTGGTGCCTCGATCCGAGTGAAGGATTGAGCCCGGGACAGATGCAGGAGATCGATCGCGTCTGCCGCGAGCATGCCGATCTCAGCGACGATGCCTTCGTTGCCGACAATTTGCAGAAATGGCTGGCATGACGGCAGGGGAGCCTTTCATCAGCCTGCGCAATGTCCGCAAGGTCTACCGCTCCGGTGGAACGGAATTCCTGGCGGTGTCCGACGTGACCATGGACGTACAGGAAGGCGAACTGGTCGCGCTGGTCGGACCGTCGGGCTGCGGCAAGACCACCGTCCTGAAGATACTGGCCGGCCTCCACAATGCCGACAGCGGCAGCGTCAAGATCGGCAATGCCAGGACGCCGTTCGATCCGGCGCGCGACATCGGCATGGTATTCCAACAGGCATTGCTGTTGAAATGGCGGACCATCCTCGACAACGTGCTGCTGCCGGCGGAGATCGTCGGGCTTCCGATGCAGGCGGCGCGATCGCGGGCGCGCGATCTGCTCAACCTCGTCGGTCTTTCCGGTCATGAGGACAAATATCCGCAGCAGCTGTCCGGCGGCATGCAGCAGCGCACGGCAATCGCGCGCGCCTTCATCCACGATCCCAAGCTGATCCTGATGGATGAGCCGTTCGGCGCGCTCGACGCGCTGACCCGCGAACAGATGAATCTCGAAATGCTGCGAATCTGGCGCGAAAGCGGCAAGACCATCCTGTTCGTCACCCACAGCATTCAGGAAGCGGTCTTTCTCGGCTCGCACTGCGCGGTCCTCACCTCGGGGCCGGCGCGGATGGCGGAATATTTCCCGATCGAACTGCCGTTCCCGCGCGCCTTGCCGATCAAGACCACCGACGAATTCGGCGCCTATGCGCGGCGCATCTATGCAAGCCTGGGCCTCGGTCCGGGCACCTAGAAGCGCGATCCGGAAAAGGGTGAAGCGGTTTTTCCGGAAAAGATCATGCTCAAACAGGAATCTGGAGCGTGATGGCGATTCAGCCTGATTCCCATCTCGCCCTGGAGCGTGACGGCTTTCAGCTAAACCGCAGTTCGTCATCGCTTCAGCCGAAATCCATGCTACGCTTTCGACACCGTTCAGGCCTGCCTGAGCCGCGGCGTTACCCGATCAAAACCGGTGATCGATCGCTCCGGCCTGTCTCCGGTGTCGCCGATCTCGCGATCCAGGTTCTTGACGACCAGTCCAAAACCTCCGCAGCCGAACACCAGGCCGACGGCGGCCGTGAACAACAACGGCACGACGAAGTTTCCGGTCCACGAGATCAACAGCCCGGTGACGAGCGGCGCCAGTGCGCCACCGATATTGCCGCCAAAATTCTGGATCGATGCGCATGACGACACCAGATGCGCCGGCGCAACATCGATCGGCATCGCGTTCGCCGATGCGGTCGCAAGACTCAGCAGCGAGACCGAAAGCGTGAAGGCTGCGATCGCGATCCACGCCTGGTGCGACAGCGCGGCCACCACGATGAACACCGTGGCGCCGAAAATGCCGCCGACGGCAAAGGAGCGGCGCACGAGGGAAATGCTGCGCCCCCGCATCACCAGGCGATCGCTGATCCACCCGCCGAACAGCGTGAACACGATACCTGATATGAACGGCAGCATCGCGAAGAATCCGGTCCGCAGGATCGACATGTTCTGCTGGAGCGCGAGATAGCCGGGCAGCCAGCTGGCGAAGACGTAATAGACGTAGAGATAGCCGGCCTGCCCCAGGACCATGCCCCAGACCGACCTGACCTTGAGCAACTCGCGCCAACGCACTGCGGACTGCGGCGTCGCCGCCACCGCTTCGGCCACCGCGCGAGACCTGCGATAGACCAGCAGCCAGCCGATCACCCAAAGCGCACCCAGAAGGCCGGTCATGTAGAACACCGATGGCCTGCCGAAATGGCTGAGCAGCAGCGCCGACAACGGAATCCCGACGGCAAGGCCGATCTTGTTTCCGGAGAACTGGACGCTGACCGCAAATCCGCGCTCGGTCTTGTCGAAGGATTGTCGAATGACCTGCGAGCCGGAAGGAATATTCGGCGCTTCGCCGATACCGACCATCGCACGCAGCACCGCGAGCGGCCAGAACTGAATGGTGAGGCCGCACAGCGCCGTCGCCAGCGACCAGAATGCAACGGCGCCGGGAAATGCGCGGTACGCGCCGATCCTGTCGGTCAACGGCCCCGCAAAGATGATCGCTCCGACGTAGCACCAGTTCAGGATCGACATCAAAAGCCCGGCTGCCCCGGCCGAATAGGCGTGCTCCTTGATCAGTTCAGGCAGGACGACCGAAAGATT
The DNA here is from genome assembly GCA_035547995.1 of Bradyrhizobium sp. GTDB lineage: Bacteria > Pseudomonadota > Alphaproteobacteria > Rhizobiales > Xanthobacteraceae > Bradyrhizobium. The sequence goes on from DASZTN010000111.1 coordinate 7,937, forward strand.
CACCCGATCGATGAAGCTGAGCGCTTGCGATGCAGCAAGAAGAACGAGCAACGAGATTTTGTAGCCCCTCAGAGCCTGCATCCAGATTTCTCCTCCCAAAGCGCGTCATCTTTTTTCTCTGCATCTCTTCGGCAGACGTGACAGCGCTTCGCTAATTTAGATTGAGTTTTACAAGCGCTCCAATAAACTGAAGCCGAGAATAAATAAGCCGCCCTTATCGCCATTCTCACCGCCGTCCAATCCGAACAAGACAGCAGCCGTTGTATTCGACGGCGAATAGAAATGGCTGCTCTTTATCCTCGGTGGACGGCGATAAATCTGCTGTCCCGCATCTTGTAAGACCGCAACGATTCTTTTCTCGGAGACTTAGGCAGTGATGGAGCTTCGGCGCTTCAAATATATGGCGGTGCTGGCGGAGGAATTGCATTTCGGGCGCGCCGCCGAACGGCTCGGCATTGCGCAGCCTGCTCTCACCCAGCAGATTCAGGCCCTGGAACGCGATCTCGGCGTGCAGCTGTTTCAACGGACCAAGCGTTCGGTCACGCTGACCGTTGCCGGACGGGTGACGCTCGAGGAAGCCATTCGCACCCTGCAGCAGGCTGACCGTACTGCGCTCGTGGCAAAGCAGGCAGGCCGCGGCCAACTGGGTCACATTGAAATTGGTTTTGTCGGCTCGGCCGTCTTCTCGGGCGTCCTGTCGGGAGCGATTTTTCGCTTTCGCGAAGCCAACCCCCTGGTCGAGCTGCGCCTGAACGAGTTCGGCATTCTGCAGCAGTTGAACGACGTCAGCAGCGGACGGCTTGATATCGGCATCGTCCGGACGCCGGTTAAATCACTGCCGCCCGATGTCGGCATCAGCGAACTCTACCGCGAGCCGATCATCCTGGCGCTGTCGGCGAAACACAGGCTGGCCCAGCGTAAGGGAATTACGCTGGCGGCCCTCAAGGACGAACCGTTCGTCGCCATGCAGATTCAGGAAGGCATCGGCTTCAACGCGCAGGTTGCGGAAATCTGCGCCAAGGGCGGATTGACGCCGCGCGTTGCCCAGCGCGCCACGCAATTCGTCGCGCTCGCAGGCCTGGTCGCCGGCGGACTCGGGATCGCCTTTGTCCCCGAATCGCTCCGGCACCTGCAGATTCCAGATATCGTGTACCGGCCGCTGAACGAAATCACCGAACAGTCAAACCTCGCGATGGCCTTCCGCAAATCCGAGCGCGCCCCGGCGGTGATGGCTTTCCTCAAGCACATGCGCAGCTCGGCGAAATCCGCTTGACGCAGCCGAAATGAAGTCATTCGCGGGAGTTCTGATAATGGCGACTTATTTAATTGGCCGAACAAATTATTGGCCCGGCTGGTTTCGCGCTCGGTAGTCTCGTTGAAAATCAACGTTCCGGAAGACGGGCGCTCCCGAGGAGACAAGAGATGCTGGCCACGACACAGCCTGCCGAAGCTAACCAAGAGTCTTTCAAATGGCCTGAGGAAGGCGTCACCCGCGCGCCCTATCGCCTGTTTACCGATCCCGAGATCTACCAGCAGGAGCAGCAGCGCATTTTCCGCGGCCGTGCCTGGAATTATCTGGGCCTCGAAGTCGAGATCCCCAACCCCGGCGACTACAAGACCACGAGTGTGGGAGAGACGCCCGTTATCGTTACCCGCGATCGCGACGGCAAGGTCCACGCGATGGTCAACCGGTGTGCACACAAGGGAGCGCTGGTCTGCCTGAAGAAGAAAGACAATGTTCCGAGCCTCTCCTGCGTCTACCATGCCTGGAATTACGAGCTCGACGGCCGATTGAAGGGCGTCGCATTCCGGAACGGCCTGCGCGGCCACGGCGGCATGCCCGAGGACTTCGACGTCAGCAAGCACCGGCTGCAGCCGCTCAAGGTCGAGACATTCTGCGGGATGATCTTCGGCAGTTTTGCCGATGACATGGAAGATGTGGAGACTTATCTCGGCCCCGACATGGCGGCCTTCATCAGGCGCAACCTGGGACGGCCGTTGCGGATTCTGGGCACCCACAGCCAGACCATCCATAACAACTGGAAGCTCTACGCGGAAAACTTGCGCGATTCCTACCACGCGACCCTGCTTCACACCTTCTACACGACGTTCAAGGTCAACCGCCTCGACATGGACGGTGGCATCATCCTGTCGGACCGGAAGTGGCACCACATCAGCTTCGCGCGACGGGCGAACCTGACAGAGGCGGCCGAGTACAAGGATTCAAACGTTCACTCCGCCAGCTACGACTCGGCGCTGGAGGGTCCCGGACTGCTGCAGGCCTGGGAGGAGTTCGACGACGGCATCACCCACAGCATCCAGACCATCTTTCCAAACATGTGCGTTCAGTTCACGCTGAACTCGCTGGCGATCCGCTTCTTCGCGCCGCGCGGCGTCGACAAGACCGAATTGTTCTGGATCTATCTCGGATACGAGCGCGACAGCGAAGAACAATCGCAGATGCGCGTCATGCAGAGCAATCTGACCGGCGCGGCGGGCCTCGTCTCCCTCGAGGACGGCTGCATCAACGAATTCGTCCAGCGCGGCAGCCGCGCCGATCCGCAACGCGCCTCGTTCATGGAAATGGGGGGCCGCCGGGTCGAGTCCGAAAAGAACTCCCGGGCCACGGAAACGTCGGTGCGCGGTTTCTGGCACGGTTATCGCGAGATCATGGGGTTCTAGACATGGCCGACAATATGCGAAAGATCACGCCGCTTCCGGTCGATGTGCCGTCCCATGAGATGGTGACCGATCTGATCGTAAACTACGCTCATGCGCTGGATGATGGACAGATCGATCTGTGGCCGGGCTTTTTCACCGACTCGGCGCTTTACCACATCACCACGAGAGAAAATCACGATCAGGGGCTTCCGATCGGCATCATCAGATGCAGCGGCCGGGGCATGATGGCCGACCGCGTCAAGGCATTCCACACCGCCAACATCTTTGAACCGCACTGCTACAACCACCTGATCGGGCCGGTCGTCCTCGGTCCGGGCAAGTCGCCCGCCACAGTCAGCTCACGCTGCAATTTCCAGGTCGTCCGCATCATGGAGGATGGCCGGATGGATCTGTTCGCCACCGGAAAATATCTCGATGAGGTCATTCTCGAGGGCGGTGCTGCCAGGCTCAAAGAGCGGATCGTCGTGCTGGACTCGCGCAATGTCGATATCCTGATCGTGGTTCCGTTGTAGCCGCTGGCCTGGGGCCGGAGCGGGATTGCCGGTCCGGCCCACGAACGAGCCGGCCTTTTCAAGGACCGCTGCGTCCTGTCCGTCGCATACGCATCATGCAGCGGCCGCTCTGGGGATCGCCCCCTGTCCGTAGTACATCGCCGGGACGGCGCCCTCGCGCCGGCCTGGAGCGTTCTCACCGATGTCAACGGATACCATTACGGCACAGCCAGCGGCGGCCGCGCCGGTCATGGACGGTTTGCCGACCGAGCGCAGGCGCTGGGCGATCGCAGCGATCTTCACCGCGCTCGCCATGGCTTCGCTGGACACGGCGATCGCCAATATCGCGCTCCCGGCCATCGCTACCGATCTGCATGTCAGCCCGGCCGACGTGGTCTGGGTGGTCAATGTCTACCAGATCGCGCTGGTGGCAACGCTGCTGCCGCTCGGGGCACTCGGCGAAATCGTCGGCCATCAGCGCATCTATCTGAGCGGCCTGATCCTCTTCACCCTGGCCTCGGTCGGCTGCGCGCTGGCGTGGTCGCTACCGAGCCTGTTGGTCGCCCGCACCCTGCAGGGGCTGGGCGCCAGCGGCATCATGAGCGTCAATACTGCGCTGGTGCGGTTCGTCTATCCCAGCCGGATGCACGGCCGCGGCTTCGGCAACAACGCGCTTGTTGTCGCCACCGCCTTCACCTTCGGCCCGACCATCGCCTCGGCCATTCTGGCGGTCGGTCATTGGCCCTGGCTGTTCGCCATCAACCTGCCGTTTGGTCTGATTGCGATCCTGATCGGCACGCGGACCTTGCCGCAGACGCCGCGGGCGGTGCATTCCTTCGATTTTCTCGGCGCCCTTATCGCAGCCGGCTGCCTTGGCTTCTTCATCACCGGTATAGGCAGCGCCGCGCACAAGGCTTCGCCGGTGCTCGTGATCACTGAGCTGGCCGCAGCGCTGGTGCTTGGCCTGATATTGACGCGGCGGCATGCCGATCATCCGGCGCCGATGCTGCCGATCGACCTGTTTCGCCGGGCCATGTTTGCACTATCGGCAGGGACTGCCGTCTGCTCATTCGCGGTGCAGGGGCTCGCCTTCGTGTCACTGCCGTTTTATTTCGAAGACGTGCTGATGCGATCGCAGGTCGAGACCGGCTTTTTCATGACGCCCTGGCCGCTCGTGGTTGCGATCATGGCGCCGATCGGCGGCCGGCTGTCCGACCGCTACCCCGCCGGCTTTCTCGGCGGTCTCGGCCTGGCGCTGCTTGCGATCGGCATGGCGCTGCTGGCCATGCTTCCGGCCAATCCGGGCATTGCCAATATCGTCTGGCGCATGGTGATCTGCGGTATCGGTTTCGGCTTCTTCCAGACGCCCAACATGAAAGCCATCATGTCCAGCGCGCCGTCACATCGCAGCGGCAGCGCCAGCGGCATCGTGGCAACCGCCCGCCTGATTGGTCAGACCACCGGCGCGGCACTTGCGGCGCTCTGTTTCAGCCTGGCCGACCGTAGCGGCGCCACGCTTGCGCTCGGCCTCGGCGCCGGATTCGCAGCACTCGGCAGTGTCACCAGCTTTTTGCGTTTGACGGTGTCGCGATAGGACTTCGGCGCGGCCGGCTTAATTTTTGGCTCGTTGGGGCGCAGTTCAGCAACGCCGGGAGATATGCTAAATAAGAGCCGGGCACGCCCGATATTCAACAAAGACATCATGAGGAAACGCCTTGCCCGATGGATCGGACGCCCGAGGGGCGGCGGAAAAGCTGGGTTATGTCGGCCTCGGAATGATGGGGTTTCCGATGGCTAGACGGCTCATCGAGGCCGGCTGTGACGTCACGATCTGGAACAGGTCCGTTGCCAAGGCCGATGCGCTGGTCAAGGCCGGCGCGACGCTTGCGCATGGCCCTCGCGACGTTGCCGCTGCGGCCAGCATCATCTTCATCTGTGTGACCGATGCGGCCGCGGTGGAAGACGTGGTGTTCGGCGATGCCGGACTTGCCTCGGCAGACGGACACCGCAAGCTCGTCGTCGACTTCTCCTCGATCCATCCCGATGCAGCGCGCTCGATCGCGGCGCGGCTGAAACAGGCCAATGGCATGGCCTGGATCGATGCGCCGGTCTCCGGTGGCAGCAAGGGCGCCGAGGAAGGCACACTCGCGGTGATGGCCGGCGGCGACGCTGCCGATGTCGAACGCGCAAGGCCCTATGTGATGGCGATGGCGCGGCGGCTCACCCATATGGGTCCGACCGGCGCAGGCCAGACCACCAAGCTGTGCAATCAGGTGATCGTCGGTTGCGCCATGACCGTGCTGGCAGAAGCCACCCGGCTTGCGGTCAATGCCGGCATCGACGCCAACCGGCTGCCGGAGGCGCTGGCCGGCGGCTTTGCCGATTCCATTCCGTTGCAGCTGTTCGTGCCGCGGATGGTGCAGAACATCCATTCTCCGCCGTCCGGCACCATCTCGACGATGCTGAAAGATCTCGACACGGTCGTCGAAGTCGCACGCCGTACATCGAGCCCGGTTCCGATGTCGGCGCTGGCGGCGCAATTGTTCCGGCTGGCCAAGGCGGCGCGTGGCGCCGATGCCGATGCGCTCGAAGTCTATAAATTATCGGAAGCGAAGACTGATCGATGATGCGTCGCATCTTGCGTGATTGATGTCGACCATCCGATGACGTCATTGCGAGCGCAGCGAAGCAATCCAAGAAAGCTTTTTTGACGTCAATGGACTGCTTCGTCGCTCTGCCCCTCGCAATGACGGTTCTACGATCCGACTAAAAGTCATCGCTCTACGTCTTGGCGTAGGATCCTGGCGTAATCTCCCGGCTTGCGATCCGGCTGTGGCGTGCGCCGTAGAAAAAATAGATGGCAAGGCCGATCAGCAGCCAGACGCCCAATCTGATCCAGGTATCCGGCGGCAGGCCGAACATCAGGAACAGCGATACGATCGCGCCGCCCGGCCCGACAATCCAGATCGCGGGCGCCTTGAATGGCCGCTCCAGCTCGGGCTGGGTGATCCGCAGCACCAGCGTCCCGATCGAGACGACTACGAATGCGAACAACGTCCCGATGCTGACGAGCTCTCCCACCAGCCCGATCGGCAACAGTCCCGCCAGCACGGCCGCGATCATGCCGGTGAAGATCGTCGCGACAAAGGGCGTGCGGAAACGCGGATGAATCTGCGCGGCCATCGGCGGCAGCAGCCCGTCATAAGCCATGGCGCGAAAGATCCTGGGCTGGGCCAGCAGCATCACCAGGATCACCGAGGTCAGGCCGAACACGATGCCGAGCTTGATCAGGGGCGACAGCCATCCCACGCCCGCCGCATCGATACCGACCGCGATCGGATCGGGAACGTTCAGCCGATCGAACGGCACGATCCCGGTCAGGATGAATCCGACGGCGACATAAAGGATGGTGCAGAGAACCAGCGACCCGAGAATGCCGATCGGCATGTCGCGCATTGGAACCTTGGCTTCCTGCGCGGCAGTCGAGACCGCGTCAAATCCGATATAGGCAAAGAACACCACGGCGGCGCCGCGCAGCACGCCGGACCAGCCGAACACGCCGACGCCGGCATTCGGCGGAATGAAATCTCCGCCGGGATTGCTCGAGGTCACCCAGTTCGCGGTGTTGAATGCGGGCGCCGCGCAAATAATGAACAGTGCGATGACGACCAGCTTTACCGCAACGATGAAGCCGTTGAACTTGGCCGATTCACGGATGCCGATCGCCAGCAGCGCGGTGATGAAAACGATCACCACCATCGCGGGAACGTTGAGGACGGCGCCGGTCGACGACCAGCCATGCCGGGCGGCGTCAAAGGCGAGCGGCGCCGAGGCGAAGCGTTCGGGGATGACGACGCCGAGGTCCCTGGCGAAGCTGACGACATAGCCGGACCAGCCGATGGCGACGGTGATGGCGCCCACCGCATATTCGAGGATCAGGTCCCAGCCGATGATCCAGGCGATCAGTTCGCCCAGCGTCGCATAGGCATAGGTATAGGCGCTGCCGCTGATCGGAATCGTCGAGGCCAGTTCGGCATAGCACAGGCCGGCGAAAGCGCAGGCGACGGCACCAAACAGGAAAGACAGCGTCACCGCCGGTCCGGCATTGGCCGCCGCCGCATGGCCGGTCAGCACGAAGATGCCCGCGCCGACGATGGCACCAACGCCGAGCGCAACCAGATTGAGCGCCGATAGTGAACGCCTCGGCAGGCGAACGCCGTCCTCGCCGAGAGCCGCTTCGCGGGTCAGCTCATTGGTCGATTTCTTCGCCCACAAATTCGGCAATAGCGGTAGTCCTTCTGGATGCAAGCTTCATGGAACAACGCGGCAAACCGGACTTGGTTTGCCGCGTTGGATCAGTCGCGCCCTGTCCCCCGCCCCTCACACCGAGCAGTAGCGTTCCTTGATCTCGTCATCAGCTAGCAATTCCCGTGCCGAAGCCTGGTGCACCACCGTGCCCTGATCCAGCACATAGGCGCGATCGGCAATGTCGAGCGCCAATTCGACATTCTGCTCCACCAGCAGCACCGTAGTGCCCTGCGCCTTCATGGCGCGGAACAGCTCGAACATCTCGTCGACCAGCACCGGCATGATGCCCTCGGACGGTTCGTCGAGCATGATCAGATCGGGCTTCGAGATCACGGCGCGCGCGATCGCCAGCATCTGCTGCTCGCCGCCGGACATGGTGACCGCCTCCTGGTCGAGCCGTTCGGCGAGCCGCGGGAATATTTTTGCGATGCCGTCGATCAGCTCCGCCTCCCGCTTCTTTTGCGGCGATGCGACAAGGCCGAGGCGGAGATTTTCCCGCACCGACAGTCCCTGCACGATGCGCCGCTCTTCGGGAACATAGGCCAGCCCCAAGGCAAAGCGCGTATGCGCCGGCTGGCCCAACAACTCCCTGCCCTTGAACATTGCCGAGCCGCGGGTCTTGTCGAGCAGGCCCATCACCGATTTCAGCGTCGTGGTCTTGCCGGCGCCATTGCGCCCGATCAGGCAGACGATCTCGCCCTTGGAAACCTCGATCGAGATGTCCTGCAGCACGTGGCTGGCGCCATACCAGGCATTCAGATTGCTGATCTGCAGCATCGCTTCAGTGCTCCCGCTGGCCAAGATAGACTCGCTTGACGGCCTCGTTCCTGCGGACTTCCGACGGCGTGCCTTCCGCCAACAGCTCGCCATGATGCAGCACCAGGATGCGGTTGCTGATGCCGAGCACCAGCTTCATCTTGTGCTCGACCAGGATCACCGTGCGCTCGCCCGCAAGCTTGACGATCAGGTCCATCATGGTGCGGGTCTCTTCCGGAGACATGCCGGCGGTCGGCTCGTCCAGCAGCAACAGGCGCGGACGGCTCGCCAGCGCCATGCCGATTTCCAGCGCCCGCTGCTGGCCATGGGCCAGCGTCTTCGCGGTCCGGCCGCGGGATTCCCATAAGCCGACCAGCCTCAACAATTCGTCCGCCTGTTCCGTCAATTCGTGCAGCCGGGCACGCGGCCGCCACATGTCATAGCGCGACACCAGCGCCTGCAGACCGACGCGGATGTTCTCACGCGTGGTGAGCTGCGGAAACACGTTGGTGATCTGGAACGATTTCGCGATGCCCATATGGGCGAAGCGATGCTGCGGCAGGCCGGTGACGTCGCGGCCTTCGAATTCGACACTGCCGCTCGACGGGCGAAACGCGCCGGACAAGAGGTTGAAATAGGTACTCTTGCCGGCGCCATTGGGGCCGATGATCGAGGTGATCGCGCCCTTGGGAAATTCGGCGGAGATGTTGTTCAGCGCGACGAACTTGCCGAACACCTTGCCGACGCCTTTGGTGCGCAGGATCACCTCGCGCTGGCTGTCAGTTTCGCTCATGCTTGGCCCGCTGAATCAGCGTCCCCCAAATGCCGGCCGGGAAGAACAGCACGCAGATCATGAAGATGGCGCCGACCACGAGCTGCCAGTGCTCGGTCCACAGCGACACCAGGTTTTCCAGCAGCAGGAACACGGCGGCGCCGATCATCGGTCCGAAGAACGTTCCCATGCCGCCGAGCAGCGCGATCATCACCACGATGCCGGAAGTGTCGTAATGCAGGATCTCGATCGGCACGATCGACCAATGCAGCGCCTGCAGCGCGCCGGCCAGCCCGCAAAAACCGCCCGACAGGATGAAGGTGATCAGCCGCGTCGTGGTGACATCATAGCCGGATGCCCTGGCGCGGGCCTCGTTCTCGCGCACCGCCTCGATCACCGCGCCGAAGGGCGAGGCCAGGATCCGCGACAGCACGAAGAACGCCGCGATCACGAAGGCGGCAATCACGTAATAGCGGATCAGCGGATCGATGAAGTCGAGCTTGAGGCCGAACAGGTCGATGTCGCGAACATTGATGCCGCGAAGCCCGTTCTCGCCGCCGGTCCAGTCGACAGCCTCATAGAACAGATAATAGACGCATTGCGACAGCGCCATCGTGACCATCGCAAAGTAGATGCCGCGGGTGCGGATCGCCAGCACGCCGATCGCCGCCGCCATGACGAGGCCGCCGCAAATGCCGAACAGGATCGCCGCATACCAGGGCAGGCCGAAATGCACGATGGCAATGCCGCACATATAGGCGCCGGTCCCGAACAGCGCCGCATGCCCAAAGGACAACAGGCCGAGATAGCCGTAGACCAGGTTGAAGCCGAGCGCGTAGAGACCATAAATCAGGATGTTGGCGGCGAGCGCAGTGAACGGCATCACCAGTGGAAAGATCAGCACGACCAGGCTGGCGAGGCTGGCCCGGTGGCGCGTGGCAAGGTCGAGCCAGCCGATCCGGGCGGCCTGCGGCTGCTGAAGCTGCTGCACCATCTCGTTGATTCCGGACGCCATGGTCAGCTCATCAATCCGGCGCGGCCGAAGAAGCCTTGCGGCCGCACGATCAGCACGATCGCCATCAGCGCAAAGATCGACACCTTGCCCATCTCGGGGGCGAACAGCGAGGTCATGCTGACGACGACACCGACCAGAAGCCCGGCAAGCACCGCGCCGCCGATCGATCCCATGCCGCCGACGACCGTCACCACGAAGGCTTCAGCCAGGATGGTGCCGCCCATTTCCGGAATGACACCCTGCAATGGCGCCGCCAGCAATCCGGCAAAGCCGGCGATCGCGGTGCCGATTCCGAACACGATCAGCCAGACCTGTGCGACGTTGACCCCGAGCACGCGGACGATCTGCGGATCGCGTGCGCCGGCGCGGATCACGAGGCCAAAGCTGGTCTTCTCCAGGAACAGCCACAGCGCCAGCAGTACCACCGCGGCAGCGCCGATGACGAACAGCCGATACAGCGGAAAATAGCCGACGCCGATATTTACCGCGCCTTGCAGGATATCGGGCGTATCGAACGGGATGCCGGTCTTGCCGAACGCGATGCGCACCAATTCGACCATCACGTAAGAGAGGCCGAAGGTCAGCAGCAGCGGATAGTCGATCCCCCGGCCATAGAGCGGACGGATCAGGAAGTGCTCGACGAGGAGGCCGATCAGGCCGACCGCCAGCGGCACCGCGAACAGGCAGATCCAGAAATTGCCGCCCAGCATCAGGATGTAGACGCCGACATAGGCGCCGACCATGTAGAATGCGCCGTGGGCAAAATTGACCACGGTCAGCATGCCGAAAATCAGGGAGAGACCGATCGCGAACAGCACGTAGATCGCGCCGAGCGCAAGCCCGGCGAATAGCTGCAAGGCGATGAGGTCGAAGCTCAAGCCGTCCATGCCTATCTCCAAGGAGCGGACAGCGCGCCGGAATGGCGCGCCCCCTCTTAAGCGTCAGGCCTTGTGGCCGAGCTCTTCGCAGCTGCGCAGATTGGCCTCGTTCGGTTCGTCGGTTGCGATGATCTCGAAGACGTCGGAGGCGTTCTTCATGTCCTTCGACTTCGACTTGATGACCAGCACCGACTGCACCGACTGGTGGTCGCATTTGCGATAATATTGCGGTCCCTTGTAGAAATCGTATTTCAGCGCTTCCAGCGCCGCGATCACCTTGTCGGTATCGACGCTGCCGGCGTTCTTGACCGCCGCGAGCACGGTGCGGACGCCGCCATATCCGAGCGCGCCGTAATCGGTCGGCAGCTTGCCGTCATACATCTTGCGGAAGGCGTCGTTGAACGCCTTGGTGGAGGCGAACTTGTCTTCGAGACCCCAGTAGAACGAACAGCCGCCGATCACCCCGTCGAAGGCTTGCGGGCCGGCGGCGACGCGGCTCGCATGCGAAAGCAGCGGCGCGATGATCTGCGTGGTCTTCTTGACGCCGAAATCGGTCGCCTGCTTCAGCGCAATCTGCTGGTCTCGCCCGAAATTGGAGATGCAGAGAATGTCGGGCTTGAGCGCCTGGATCCGCGGCAGCAAGGTCGAGAAATCGGTGGTGCCGAGCGGATGCCTGATGTCGCCGACATTCTCGATGCCGAAGGCCTTGCCGGCCTCGAGGAAGCCGCGGACCATTTCATGGCCGTAAGCGTAATCCGCGGTCAGGAACGCGACCTTCTTGCCGAATTTCGGGAAGGCATAGCGCCCCACCGCGCCCGCGGTCATATGCGGGTTCAGCGCTTCATGGAAGGTGTATTTGCTGAAGTCCGGCACCTGGTTGATGGCGTCGGACTGGCTGATCGAATTGAAGATGATGCCGCGTTCCTTGGTGACGTTGTTGATCGCGAGCTGCACCGCGGCCGAAAGGCTGCCGACGACGAAATTGACCTTGTCCTTCTCGACCAGTTCGAGCGTACGGGTGGCCGCCTCGCCCGGATTGAGCTTGTCGTCGCGCACCAGCAATTCCGCCTTGCGCCCGTTGAGGCCGCCCGCGTCATTGAACTGGGCGATCGCAAGCTGTGCGGCGCGTACCTGATCCTGCGCCTCGGTGCCGTAAGGTCCGGTCAAGGGCACGGGAAAGCCGATCTTGATGGTGTCTTCCTGCGCCTGCGCCAAATTGATGCGGAACGGCGAAGCAGCAAGCATGGCTCCCGCGCCGACGGTGGTCAGCAGGCGGCGGCGGGAAATAGATCCCAATCTGGTGTTGCTCTTGGTCATGTAGTCCTCCCGGTGGTCTTTATGTTTTTGTATTGTCGTCGTCTAAATTCGCCGCAGCGCCGTCAGGATGACCTGCGGCGATAGCGGGATCTCGGTGATCATAGCGCCGAACGGGCTCAATGCATCATTCACGGCATTGGTTACCGCCGCGGCGGCTCCCGCGGTGCCGGCCTCGCCCGCCCCCTTGGCGCCGAGTTCGGTCTCCAAAGTCGGCGATATCACATGACCGACATCGACATCCGGCATCTCGCCGGACATCGGCACCAGGTAATCGGCCATGTTGGCATTGGTGAGCTGGCCGCGTTCGTCATAGATGCATTTCTCGAACAGCGCCGCGCCCAGCCCCTGCACCACCCCGCCCCTGATCTGCTCGTCGACCAGTTGCGGATTGATGATGGTGCCGCAGTCCTCCACCACCCAATGCTTCAAGAGCTTGATGAAGCCGGTATCGGTATCGACCTCGAGCCATGAGGCCTGAACACCGTTGGTGAAGGCGAACGGATAGTCGCGCGGCACGAAATGCCGCGTCGCCATCAGTTCGGGCTGGATGCCCGGCGGCAGCGTGTCGGGGCGGAAATAGACGATCCGTGCCAGCTCGTTCAACTCGATGCGCGGCGAGCCGTCCCCGGCGCCGACCACCGCATTGTTGACGATGTCCAGTTCGTCCGGTGAGGATTGCAGGATCGCGGCCGCGACATTGAGGATGTTGCTGCGCAGCACCTTCGCCGCCTGCAGCGCCGCCTCGCCGCCGATGCCGGCGCCGCGCGAGGCCCAGGTGCCGCCGCCATAGGGCGTGTTGTCGGTATCGCCGAGAATGACGCGGACGCGCTCCATCGATACGCCGAGCACGCTACCAACGATCTGCGCGGTGAGCGATTCCGATCCCTGCCCCTGTTCGGTGATGCTGGTCTGGCAGATCACCGAACCCGTGGCGTCCATCCGCACCGCGACGCCGTCCTGCGACGAAATGCGAGCGCCACCGACGCCGTAGAACGCCGCGCTCGGATTGGTGATCTCGATGAAGCTGGCAATGCCGATGCCGCGATGGATGTTTCTCTTCCGCAATGCCGCCTGTTCGGCGCGCAGCGCGTCGTAATTCATCATCGCAACCAGCTTGTCGAGCGCGGCGTGATGCGACAGCAATTCGAATTTCAGCCCCGACGGCGAGGCGCAGGGATAGGCGTCGTCGGGCACCAGATTGCGGCGGCGGATCTCGACCGGGTCCATGCCGATCCTGGCGGCAGCAAGATCGACCAGCCCCTCCGTCACCGAGCAGGCCACCGGATGACCGACGCCACGGTACTGGCACATGACGTTTTTATTCTGGAACACGACGCGGGCGCGCGCCCGGTAGTTCTTGGTGACGTAAGGGCCGCCGACCAGGTTCACCACCTGATTGGCCTCGATCGCGCTGGTGCGCGGATACATCGAATAGGGCCCGATGCCGGTGAGATCGTCGATCTCGAACGCCATGATGGTGCCGTCGCGCTTGACGCCGATCCTGCCCTTGCAGCAATGGTCGCGGGCATGGATGTCGGTGTTGAAACTCTCGACCCGGTCGGCGACATATTTGATCGGCCTGCGCAACAGCTTCGACAGCGCATAGGTCGCCATCTCGTCGGCGTAGACATGGACCTTGATGCCGAACGAGCCGCCGACATCCTTGCACACCACGCGCACCTGCGAATCCGGAATTCCAAGATGCAGCGCGGCGATGTTCTGCACCATGTGCGGCGCCTGGGTGCCCTGGTAGATCGTCAGCCGCTGCTCGGCGGCGCTCCAGTCGGCCACCACCGCACGCGGCTCCAAGGTCACGCCGGTGTGACGGCCGAACACGAAGTCGGCCTCCACTATCTCGTCGGATTCGGCAAAGGCCTGATCGACGGAACCTGCATCGAGCTTGCGCTCGAAGGCGAGATTGTCGCCGAGCGCAGCATGGATCACGGGCGTTTCCGGATCGAGGGCGGTGCGCATGTCGGTCACTGCCGGCAGCTCTTCATAGTCGATCACGACCTTTTCGGCGGCGTCCTCCGCCACCGCGCGGCCGGTTGCGACGATGGCAGCGACCGCCTCGCCCTGCCAGCAGACATGGTCGATCGCGATCGCATGCTGGGGCGCCGATTTCAGACCTTTCATATGCGAGAGCACGCCGACCCATGGCGTGATCACCGCCGACAACTCCTTGCCGGTCACCACTGCGATCACGCCGCGCACCTGCCTGGCCGCGCTGGCATCGATGCCGAGGATCTTCGCATGCGCATGCGGCGAGCGCAGATAGAC